>NZ_CAJYQD010000014.1 GCF_913776855.1 uncultured Sphingomonas sp.
GACCTGCAATGCGTGAAGGCGGCAGGCGTGACCTTTGCCGTGTCGGCGCTGGAGCGGGTGATCGAGGAACGCGCACGCGGTGACGCCGATGCGGCGCAGGGCATTCGCGGCGATCTGGAAGCGCGCATCGGCGGCGGTATCCGGTCGGTAAAGCCGGGTTCGGCCGAGGCCGCCGAACTGAAGGCTGCGCTGATCGAGGCGGGCATGTGGTCGCAATATCTGGAAGTCGCGATCGGCCCCGATGCGGAGGTGTTCACCAAGGCGCCGGTGCTGTCGACCGTGGGCTGGGGCGCGGAAGTCGGCATTCGGTCAGATTCGTCGTGGAACAACCCCGAACCGGAAATCGTCATCGTTGCGACCAGCGACGGCAAGGCGGTCGGCGCGACGCTTGGCAACGACGTCAACCTGCGCGATTTCGAAGGGCGCTCGGCGCTGCTGCTGGGTAAGGCGAAGGACAACAACGCCTCGACCGGCATCGGCCCGTTCATCCGGCTGTTCGACGAACACTTCACCATGGATACGGTGCGTGACGCGGTGGTCGACCTGCGCATCGACGGTCCGGAGGGCTATGTCCTGACCGGTACTAGCACCATGCGCGAGATCAGCCGCGATCCGGAGGATCTGGTACGGCAGGCGCTGTCGGAGCATCAATATCCCGACGGGTTCGTCCTGTTCCTCGGCACGCTGTTCGCACCGGTACAGGATCGCGACGAACCGGGTCGGGGGTTCACCCATAAGCCGGGTGACGTCGTGCGCATTTCCACGCCGTCGCTGGGCGAACTGGCCAACACCGTCACCACGTCGAAGGCGGCCGATCCATGGGGCTTCGGCATTCGCGACCTGATGCGCAACCTCGCGCGCCGCGGCCTGATCGCCGCCTGATCCTCTCTTGCTGGAACTGAACCCGATGTCGCCTGACGATTTCGCCTACCCGATCGCGCCGGAAGTCCGCGCCTCCTACCCATCGCTTGCCGGCAAGCGCGTGCTGATCACCGGCGGCGGTTCGGGGATCGGTGCCGGCGTCGTGGAGGGCTTTGTACGGCAGGGTGCGCACGTCACCTTCTTCGATATTGCCGAAGCGGATTCGCTGGCGCTGATCGACGAACTGGCCGGCGCCGGCCCGGTGCCGATGTTCAAGCGCGTCGACCTGACCGACATCGCTGCGCTCAAGGCCGCGATCGCCGAGGCAATTGCGGATGGGGGCGCGTTCGACGTGCTGGTCAACAATGCCGCCAGCGACGATCGCCATTCGATCGAGCAGGTCGACGAAGCCTATTGGGACAATCGGATGGGCGTGAACCTGCGCCATCTGTTCTTTGCGGCGCAGGCGGTCATTCCGGGCATGAAGGCCGCCGGCAAGGGCGTGATCGTCAACATGGGGTCGATCAGCTGGCACCTCGCGCTGGAGGAACTGACGCTCTACCAGACCGCCAAGGCCGCGATCGAGGGGCTGACCCGGTCGTTCGCGCGTGAGCTGGGCGGGGACGGCATCCGGTCGGTCTGCGTCATTCCGGGCAATGTCCGCACGCCGCGGCAGTTGAAATGGTACACGCCAGAGGGTGAGGCCGAGATCGTGAAGGCACAATGCCTGAACGGTCGCCTGGTTGCGGGCGACATCGCGGCGATGATCCTGTTCCTTGCGTCGGACGATGCGCGGCTGGTAACCGGGCACAGCTTCTTCGTGGATGCAGGGTGGCGGTAAGATGACGATGGTACAGCGTTCCGAACCGGTCAGCGTGTGGGATTTGTCGGCGCCGCTGCTCGAGGGGCCGGTGTGGGTCGATCGGGACGACGCGCTCTGGTTCGGCTGTATCAAGACTCCACGCATCCACCGCTATGACCCGGCGACCGGAGAGCGGCGCAGCTGGGCGGCGCCGGGGCAGTGCGGCTTCGTACTGCCATCGGCCGATGGCAAGTTCATTGCCGGATTGCAGACCGGGCTGCATCGGTTCGATCCCGTAACCGGCGGGTTCGAGCTGCTGGTCGACCCCGAACCGAACCTGCCGGGCAACCGGTTGAACGACGCGACGGTCGATCCGTCGGGGCGGTTGTGGTTCGGGACGATGGATGATGGTGAGAGTACCGCGACCGGCAACATTTATCGCCTGGGCGCGGACGGTCGTGCGGTCGCTTCTGCGCCACCGGTGGCGATCACCAACGGGCCTGCGGTCAGTCCCGACGGGCGCACGCTGTATCATGTCGATACGCTGGGCGGACATATCCATGCCTGCACCGTCGCTGCGGACGGATCGCTGACCAATCGGCGGTTGTTCGTGTCGATCCCGAATGACGAAGGCTATCCCGATGGCCCGACCGTCGACGCCGAGGGTTGTGTGTGGGTCGGACTGTATGCCGGCTGGGGTATTCGCCGCTATTCGCCCAAGGGCGAACTGCTGGAAACGGTCCGGATGCCGGTCGATGCGATCACCAAGATCGCGTTCAGCGGTCCCGATCGGCGGACGGTGTTCGCCACCACCGCCAACAAGCATCACGACGCCGAACAGGCGGCGGCGCAACCGCTGGCGGGCAATCTGTTCCAGTTCGAGGTCGATGTGCCGGGCGTCGCGGGCACGGAGATTTCGGTCGGAATCTGACGGCGCGGAAATCCGCTCACGTCGATTTGCGCACCACCAGTTCGGGCGGGAGCAGGGCGGGGGCGGTTTCACGGCGATCGATGCGGCGGATCAGCATGTCGACCAGCAGTTCCCCCGCGCGCGCATAATCCTGTCGGATCGTGGTCAGCGGCGGTTGGGCGAGCGAGGCGGCGGGAATATCGTCGAACCCGACGACCGCGACGTCGCGTGGCACGCTGCGGCCCGCTTCGGTCAATGCCCGCATCGCCCCCAAGGCGATCATGTCGGATGCGGCAAAGATGGCATCGAACGCGATGCCGCGCGCCAGCAGGCGACTGGCGGCGTCATAGCCCGACGCCTCACTCGACAGCGCATCGACCTGCAACCCCGGATCGATCGGCAGGCCGGCCGCCTGTAGCGCGGCGGCAAGGCCGCGATAGCGATCGCGTGATTCGGGATAATGGCTGGAGGCGTCGCCCAGAAAGGCGATGCTGCGCCGGCCCCGGTCGATCAGGTGCAGCCCGGCATCGCGCCCACCGCCGAAATTGTCGCAACCGATGACGGTGCCGGGATGGGCGGGATCGGCCGATCCCCACCGGACGAAATGCGTGCCCTGCGCCACCAACTGGTCCAGTCGACGCGAATAATCGTCGAAATCGCCATAGCCGAGCAGGATCAGCCCATCGGCCTTGCGACTGTCCTCATAATCGACATGCCAGTCGGCGGAGAGCTGCTGGAACGAGGTCAGCAGGTCATAACCACGCGCACCACAGGTATGCAGGATCGATCCCAGCATCGACAGGAAGAACGGATTGATCCGCGACCCGTCGGGTGCGGGGTCCTCGAAGAACAGCAAGGCAAGCGTCGATGTGCTGCCCCGGCGCAGGGCAGAGGCGTTCTTGTCGACCTTGTAGTTCAGCTGGGCCGCGATCGCCTCGATCCGCAGGCGGGTGGCGGCGCTGACCGTGCGGTCGCCGCGCAGTGCCCGGCTGACGGTCGGTTGCGACACGCCGGCCAGCGCCGCGATGTCGAACGAGGTCGGCTTGTCGCCCGCCGCCATGCCGTGTTCTTCCTCCCCGAGACCGATTTGCCGCCGGTGTAGCGGCGACGCATCGGTACCGGCAAGTGTCGACTGAATACGTATGCTGTCCGCTTCTCAACGCCCCGCAATGGTTTCAATAGGACGGTACGGACGAACCGGGCGAAAGAGCCGGGGAATCAACCATCGTTGGGGAGGATTGGATCATGCGGTATTCATCGCAAGCGTCGACGTGCGCCAAATTGGCGCGGGGGTCGAGCATCACGGCATTGATGGTTGCAGGGCTGCTGGCAGGCGCCGGCACTGCCGTTGCGCAGACTGCGCCGGCGCAGACGGACGCCACCGATCCGACCGCCACCCCGGCGACGGAAGAAGACACCGACATCGTCGTCACCGGTTTTCGCGCCAGCCTGGAAAACGCGGTCGCCGAAAAGAAGAATCGCGATCAGGTCGTCGAATCGATTTCGGCCGAGGATATCGGCAAGCTGCCCGACGCGTCGATCGCGGAATCGATCGCCCGTCTGCCGGGCCTGACCTCGCAGCGCGTCTCGGGCCGGTCGAACTCGATCTCGATCCGCGGTTTCGCGCCCGATTTCTCGACCACGCTGCTGAACGGCCGCGAACAGACGTCGACCGGCGACAATCGCGCCGTCGAATATGACCAGTATCCCGCCGAAATCATGAGCCAGGTGCTGGTGTACAAGACCGGTCAGGCGAACCTGGTCGGACAGGGTCTGTCGGGCACCGTCGACCTGCGTACCGTCCGCCCGCTGGAATATGGTCGCCGGGCGATCTCGATCGGTGCGCGTGGCACCTATGCCGATCTCGGCAAGCTGAACGCCGGGTCGCGCGACAAGGGTTACCGCGTCAACGGCACGTACATCGACCAGTTTGCCGACGACAAGATCGGCATCGCGCTGTCGGGCAATTACCTCGACGAGCCGTACCAGATCCAGGAGTTCAACGCCTGGGGCTATGCCGGTTTCAACGGGCAGGGCGTGATCGGCGGATCGAAGTCGTACGTCACCTCGACCCGGCTGAAGCGCCTCGGCCTGTCGGGTACGTTGCAGTACCGGCCGGTGCCGAACCTGACCGTCACGGTCGACGGCTTCTATTCGGACTTCAACGACGACCAGATCAAGCGCGGTATCGAATTGCCGCTGGGTTATGGTCAGGACTTCAACAATCCGAACAACCCCAATGGCGTCAAGCTGACCGGCACCACCGCCAACAGCGACGGCTTCGTCACGTCGGGCACGTTCGGCAATGTCGAGGGCGTGGTCCGCAACGACGCGTTCGAACGCAAGGCGAAGCTGTATTCGTTCGGCTACAACATGGCATGGCGCGGCGACGACGGCTGGAACGCGACGCTCGACGCCAGCTATTCGAAGACCGATCGCGAGGAAATCATCCTCGAAAGCTATGCCGGCACCGGATATGGCCAGAATGTCGGGGCGAAGGACACGATTTCCTTCACCAGCGGCAAGACCGGCACCGTGTTCAAGCCGACGCTGAACTATTCCGATCCGAACCTGATCCTGCTGACCGATCCGCTCGGCTGGGGCGGCACCAACCTGCAGGCCGGTTATTTCAACGACCGCATCGTCAAGGACCGCATCGCGCAGTATCGCTTCGAGGTCGAGAAGGAGCTGGACGACTTCTTCAGCGCGGTGAAGGTCGGGCTGAACTATACCGATCGCGACAAGTCACTCACCCCTGACGAAGCGCTGCTGGCGCTGAGTGGCGGCCTGCGCCAGCTGCGCATTCCCGATCAGTATGTGAAGGAGCCGACGAGCCTCAACTATCTGGGTCTCGGGCCGATGCTCAGCTACGATCCGCGCGACCTGCTGGCGGGCGGCGTATATCAGCTCAACCCGAACACCAGCCTCGATGTGCCTGCCAAGGCGTTCCGCATCGAGGAAGACCTGATGACGATGTATGTCCAGGCGGACATCAATCAGGACATTGGCGGGTCGGTGCTGACCGGTAACATCGGCCTGCAGGCGGTGAATACCGAACAGAAGTCGTCGGGCCTGGTCGCGGCGGCGGGGACGCTGGTCCCGACCATTCGCGGGGCGGATTACTGGGATCTGCTGCCCAGCCTGAACCTGTCGCTGCGGATGCCGGGCGACTGGGTAATCCGTGCAGGTGCCGCGCGGCAGGTGCAGCGGCCGCGTCTGGACGATATGCGCGTGTCGCAGGGCTATGGTTACAACCCGCAGGAGCGCATCATCACCGGCGGTGGCGGCAACCCGTATCTCCGTCCGATCCGGTCGAACTCGTTCGACCTGACGCTGGAGAAGTATTTCGGCCGATCGGGCTACATTGCGGCACAGGGTTTCTACAAGGACCTGAAGTCGTTCGTATATAACCAGACGATCCCGTTCGACTATGCCGGGTTCCCGACGCCGACCGGTACGCCGGCCGGCACCCCGACGCTCGGCCGTGCCGACGTGCCGATCAACGGCGCGGGTGGCAGCATCTATGGCGTCGAGCTGGCTGCCACGCTTCCACTCAGCACCTTCGCCTCGTTCCTCGACGGCTTCGGCGTGACGGGCGGCGGTTCGTGGACCAAGACCCAGATCAAGCCCAACCCGACGTCGCCGCCGGAAAACATCCCCGGCTATTCGAAGTGGGTCGTCAACGGCACGGCGTATTTCGAAAAATGGGGCTTCAGCGCCCGCGGATCGGCGCGCTACCGTTCGACCTTCGTCGGCGAACTGTCGGGCTTCGGTGGCAATCGCCAGCGCCGCCGCGCGCTGGACGAGACGATCATCGATGCGCAGGTCGGCTATGAGTTCCAGAAGGGCACCGCGCTCGAAGGGCTGTCGATCTTCGTCCAGGGGCAGAACCTGACCGACGAGCGCTTCTCGACCGTCGATCCGGGATATGACCTCGCCGTGATCGACTATCAGAGCTATGGCCGGCGCTTCCTGGCCGGGGCATCGTTCCGGTTCTGATGAACGTCTCCGCCCGCCCTCGCACGGGGCGGGCGGGTTGATCGGATGGAGGCGTGGATGGCGATCGATCAGGAACCGGTACGGCGCGTCGCCATTGTCGGGGGCGGATCGGCCGGGTGGATGGCGGCGGCGGCATTGGCCCGCTTCCTCCCCGCCGACACCATTGTCACGCTGATCGAATCCGACGCGATCGGGACGGTCGGCGTAGGCGAGGCGACCATCCCCCAGTTGCGTCTGTTCAACCACAATCTCGGTATCGACGAGGACGATTTCGTCGCGCGTACCGGCGGCAGTTTCAAGCTGGGCATCGAGTTTGCCGGCTGGAACGGCGCAGACAGCCGCTACCTCCATGCATTCGGCACGATCGGCCGTTCGGTCGGGCTGGTGCCGTTTCACCATTATTGGCTGGCGGCCGGCGGCAGCGATCGCCCGTCGTCGCTCTGGTCGCACAGCGCATGTGCGCAAGCGGCGGCGCAGGACCGGTTCGACCGCGATCCCGGCAGCCCGCAGGCGCCGTCGGGTGTGTCCTGGGCCTATCATTTCGATGCCGCGCGCTATGCCGCCTATCTGCGCGAGCTGGCCGAGACGGGCGGCGTTGTCCGGGTCGAAGGGCGGGTAGTCGACGTGGCGCAGGATGGTGCGACCGGGCTGATCGCCGGCGTTGTGCTGGACGACGGTCGCCGGGTCGATGCCGATTTCTTCGTCGATTGTTCCGGGTTCGCCGCGCTGCTGATCGGGCGGATGGTGGGCGATCGCTGGGACGACTGGTCGGCGCTGCTGCCGTGCGACCGGGCGCTGGCGGTACCTTGCGAGTCGGTTCAGCCGATCACCCCCTATACCTGTGCCACCGCCCGTGCGGCGGGCTGGCAATGGCGCATTCCGTTGCAGGAGCGGACCGGCAACGGGCTGGTCTATAGCAGCGCGCATCTGTCCGACGACGAGGCTGCCGCCACGTTGCTTGGCAATCTGGACGGGGC
Source organism: uncultured Sphingomonas sp. (assembly GCF_913776855.1). Lineage (GTDB taxonomy): Bacteria > Pseudomonadota > Alphaproteobacteria > Sphingomonadales > Sphingomonadaceae > Sphingomonas. The sequence continues at coordinate 7,550 of NZ_CAJYQD010000014.1, forward strand.
GGCACTGGGCGATCCCCGGCCGCTGCGTTTTACCACGGGGCGGCGGCACGCGCCGTGGATCGGCAATTGCGTCGCGCTGGGGCTGGCGGCGGGGTTCATGGAGCCGTTGGAATCGACCTCGATCCATCTGGTCCAGTCGGGAATTGCGCGGTTGTTGTCGCTGTGGCCGACCGTCGCCCCGCGCGCTGCCGACATCGCCGAGTTCAACCGGCAGTCCGCGCGCGAATGGCTGAGCATCCGCGACTTCCTGATTGCGCATTACGCGCTCAACGGGCGGAACGAGCCTTTCTGGCGGGAACGCCGCGCGATGCCGTTGCCCGAGACGCTGCGCGAACGCATTGCGTTGTTCGAGCAATCGGGCCGGATCGTGCGCGACGAACATGAATTGTTCGCCGAGGTCGCGTGGTTGCAGTTGCTGGTCGGGCAGGGGGTGGTCGCCAAGGGCTATCACCCGCTCGCCGCTGCGTTGCCGGCCGCGCGGCGTGACCAGTTTCTCGACATCTCGGCGCAACATGTCGCCGCCACGGTCGCGCGGATGCCGACCCATGACCAGTTTCTCCGCGCCCATTGCCCGGCGCCCGATGCAAAGGTTGCCGCGTGATCCGATCCCTGCTCCTCGCCCTGACCCTGGGCGCCAGCGCGCTGCCCGTTGCCGCAGCTGCGCAGGATTTCCGCGCGCGGGCGCCCGAGGACGAGGTGATTTACTTCGTCCTGCCCGACCGGTTCGAAAATGGCGACAAGGCGAACGACCGGGGCGGCATGACCGGCGACCGGCTGGTCACGGGCTTCGACCCGACGTCGAAGGGCTTTTATCATGGCGGCGACCTGAAAGGGCTGACCGCGCGGTTGCCCTATATCCAGTCGCTGGGCGCGACCGCGATCTGGGTCGGGCCGATCTTCAAGAACAAGGCGGTGCAGGGCGCGCCGGGCAGCGAGTCGGCCGGCTATCATGGCTATTGGGTGACCGACTTCACCCAGGTCGATCCGCATCTGGGCACCAATGCCGAGTTCAAGGCGCTGGTCGATGCCGCCCATGCGCGTGGGCTGAAGGTCTATATGGACATCATCGCCAACCACACCGCCGACGTCATCCAGTATCGCGAATGCGTGGGGAAGGGCGCGTGCGTCTATCGCAGCCGCGCCGATTACCCCTATGCCGCAAAGGGCAAGAATCGGGGCTTTGCCGGGGACGGGGTTCAGACAGCGGAGAATTTTGCGAAGCTGACCGATCCGTCTTTTGCCTATACCCCGTTCGTGCCGGCGGCGGAGCGGTCGGTGAAGGTGCCGGCATGGCTGAACGACCCGATCTATTACCATAATCGGGGTAACACGACGTTCAGCAACGAAAGTTCGCAGATGGGCGATTTCGTCGGGCTGGACGATCTGATGACCGAGAACCCGCGCGTGGTGGCGGGGATGATCGACATCTTCGGTGGCTGGATCGACCGGTTCGGGATCGATGGCTATCGCATCGATACCGCGCGCCATGTGAACCCGGAATTCTGGGCAGCGTTTGTGCCCGCCATGCAGGCGCGGGCGAAGGCAAGGGGCATTCCCAATTTCCACGTCTTCGGCGAAGTCGCGCTGTCGTCGCTCGATGCCGGAGGCCTTGCCGCATGGACCAAGACGGGCAAGTTCCCAGCCGTCCTCGACTTCTCGTTCCGCGAGGCGGTGTTGCAGAGCGTGGCGGGTGCCAAGGGCACCGACGTGTTCGAAACGGTTTTCGACGGCGATGTCCTGTATGCGAATGGCGAGGTGACGGCGCGGCAGTTGCCGACCTTTACCGGCAATCACGATAATGGCCGCTTCGCCTTCTATCTGCGCCAGGCGCGGCCGCAGGCGAGCGACGCCGAAATCCTGTCGCGCGTGATGCTGTCGAATGCGATGCTGCTGACCCTGCGCGGCGTCCCGACCATCTATTCGGGCGACGAACAGGGCTTTGCCGGCGACGGCAACGATCAGGACGCGCGCGAAGACATGTTCGCGTCGCAGGTCGCATCGTACAACGACAACAAGCTGGTCGGCACCACCGCCACCACCGCGACCGCGAACTTCACGCCGACGCATCCGCTGTACCGGCAGATCGCCGAACTGGCGAAGCTGCGCACCGCCACCCCCGCACTGACCCGTGGCCGGCAGGTGCTGCGCGCGCGGGAGGAGAAGCCCGGGTTGCTGGCGATTTCGCGGTTCGATCCGACCAGCAATGCCGAAGTCCTGTTGCTGTTCAACACCGCCGATGCGCCGATCACCCGCAACGTGCAGGTCGATACCGCGTCGACCCGGTTCAAGGCGATGACCGGCCGCTGCGGCACCGTGACCGCGCCGGGCGCGATCCGCGTCGACCTTCCCGCTTTTGGCTATGCGGTTTGTGCCGCGGAGACCCGATAATGACCGAAGCAGCCGTCCGGGCGATCGCCCCCGAACCCGCCGCCGCCCGCCCATGGTGGCATGGTGCGACCATCTACCAGATCTATCCACGCAGCTTCGCCGACAGCAACGGCGACGGGATCGGCGACCTGCCCGGCATCACCGCACACCTCGATTACGTCGCGGCGCTGGGGGTGGACGCGATCTGGCTGTCGCCGTTCTTCACATCACCGATGAAGGACTTCGGCTATGACGTTGCAGATTACTGCGATGTCGACCCGATCTTCGGCACGCTCTCCGATTTCGACGCGCTGATCGCCAAGGCGCACGCGCTAGGCCTGCGCATCATCATCGATCAGGTCTGGTCGCACACCAGCGACGAACATCCGTGGTTCGTGGAGAGCCGGTCGAGCCGCACCAATCCCAAGGCGGACTGGTATGTCTGGGCCGATGCAAAGGCGGATGGTTCGCCGCCCAGCAACTGGCAGTCGGTATTTGGCGGCCCGGCATGGACATGGGATGCGCGCCGCGGGCAATATTATCTGCACAATTTCCTGAAGGAACAGCCGCAGCTGCACGGGCATAACCCGGATTTGCAGGAAGCGCTGCTCAATACCGCGCGCTTCTGGCTCGACCGCGGTGTCGACGGGTTCCGCCTCGACGCGATCAACTTCGCGATGCACGACCCCGAGCTGCGGGACAATCCGCCGATGCCGAGCAACGGCAAGACGCGGACCCGCCCGTTCGATTTCCAGCGCAAACTCTATAACCAGGGACATCCGGACATCCCGGCGTTCCTCGAACGGGTCCGTGCGCTGCTCGACAGCTACGGCGACCGCTTCACCGTCGCCGAGATCGGCGGCGACGATGCGACGCGGGAGATGAAGCTGTTCTGCGAGGGCGACCGCCGGCTCAACACCGCGTACGGCTTCGACTTCCTCTATGCTCCCGAACTGTCGCCGCGAACCTTGCGCGATGCGTTCGACACCTGGGGCGAGGATGCGCCGTGGCCGAGCTGGGCGTTCGAGAACCATGACGCGCCGCGCGCCGTCTCGCGCTGGCTGACCGATCCCGCCCATGCCGATGCGTTCGGGCGGATCAAGATGCTGCTGCTCGCCTGCCTGCGCGGCAATATCTTCCTCTATAATGGCGAGGAACTGGGCCTGCCGCAGGTCGATATCGCGTTCGAGGATTTGCAGGACCCCGAAGCGATCGCCAACTGGCCGCTCACCCTGTCGCGCGACGGTGCGCGAACGCCGATGCCGTGGGCGGCCGATGCCGACAATCTGGGCTTCGGCGCGGGCAAGCCGTGGCTGCCGGCGGGCGAGGCGCACCGTACGCTGGCGGTGGACCGGCAGGCGGATGACCGCGCTTCGCTGCTCAATTTTACCCGCCACGTCATTGCATTGCGCAACGCCCATCCGGCGCTGCGGTCGGGCGGCATGACCATCGTCGAGGCATCGGACGCGATCTTCGCGTTCGAGCGCGAACTGGACGGGCAACGGCTGCTGTGCGTGTTCAATCTGTCCAACGCCGCCGCGACCTTTGCCGGCGGCGAGGGTGCGCGCGCAATCGAAACCATCGGTGATGTGGACGGGGACCGGTTCGGCCCGTTCGCGGCGCGGGTCGCGCTTCGCGATTGAAAAGATTTAGGGAGAAGGCGATGAGGATGATGAAATGGACGCTGGCCCTGGCCGGCGTGACGGCTATGGCCTCGCCCGCCTTTGCGGAAGTCGTGGCGCGCGCGGCGTCGCCCGATGGCAAGCTGACGGTGGCGGTCAGCCTCGATAACGAAGGGCGGCCGAGCTATTCGATCGCCAAGGACGGCAGGGCCGTGCTGAACGACAGCAGGCTGGGCTTCATGTTCACCGACGCGCCCAAGATCGAGCGCGGGCTGACGCTGGCAGGCACGAAGCGCGACCGCGCCGACACGACCTGGACCCAGCCGTTCGGCGAATGGAAGACGATCCGCGACAACCACACCGAACTGACGGTGACGTTCCGCGAGGCAAAGAACCTGAAGCGCGAAATGGCGGTCACGTTCCGCCTGTTCGACGACGGCGTAGGGTTCCGCTACACCCTGCCGAAGCAGGCCAATCTGACGACGGTGAACATCGCCGACGAACTGACCCAGTTCGCCTTTGCCGAACCCGGTACCGCATGGTGGAAGCCGGCGTTCGAATGGAACCGCGAGGAATATCTCTATAACAAGACCCCGCTGGATGCGGTCGGCACCGCGCAGACGGTGATGACGGTGAAGCTGGCCAGCGGCCGCCATGTCGCGATCCATGAAGCGGCACTCAGCGATTATTCGGCGATGAACCTCGCCCGCGCCGAGGGGACGACATTCCGCGCCGTGCTGACGCCGGGTGCCGATGGCCCCAAGGTATCGCGCGCCGCCGGCTTCTCCACGCCGTGGCGGACCATCTCCATCGCCGACGATGCGCCGGGCCTGTACAATGCCAGCCGCATCGGGCTGAACCTGAACGAGCCGAACAAGCTGGGCGACACGTCGAGCTGGATACAGCCGGGCAAGTTCGTCGGCGTGTGGTGGAACATGATCAAGGGCGACTGGACCTGGGCGCGCGGGCCGAAGCACGGTGCCACCACCGCTAATGTCCGCCGCTACATCGATTTCGCCGCCGCCAATGGGATCGCCGGCGTGCTTGTCGAAGGGTGGAATGTCGGCTGGGACGGCGACTGGCTGGGCAACGGCAACGACATGAACTTCAGTCAGCCGACCGAGGATTTCGACGCGACGGCGCTGGCTGCGTACGCAAAGTCGAAGGGCGTGCGCCTGATCGGCCATCACGAGACCGGCGGTTCGGTCAGCCATTATGATGCCCAGCTCGACAGCGCGTTCAAATGGGCGGCGGACCATGGTGAGCGGGTCGTGAAGACCGGCTATGTCACCGATGCCGGCCAGATCGAGCGGGTCGATGCCGACGGGTCGAAGCATCGCGAATGGCATGAGGGTCAGTGGATGGTGAACCATCACCAGCGCGTCCTGAACGCCGCGGCCCGCTACAAGGTGTCGATCGACAGCCACGAACCGGTCAAGGATACCGGGCTACGTCGCACCTATCCCAACTGGCTGAGCCGCGAAGGCGGTCGCGGTATGGAATACAACGCGTGGGAGGGGGGCAAGAACCCGCCCGAGCATGAGGCCAATATGGTCTTCACCCAGTTTCTGGGCGGGCCGATGGACTTCACGCCGGGTGTGCTGAGCCTGACCGGGAGCAACGGCAGTGCGATCAAATCGACCATTGCCAAGCAGCTGGCGCTGTACGTCGCGCTGTATTCGCCGGTCGTCATGGCCGCCGATACACCGGAGAATTATGCGCGCTATCCCGCCGCCTTCAAGTTCATCCGCGACGTGCCGACCGACTGGTCCGACACGCGCGTGCTGAACGGCGAGGTCGGCGACTATGCGACGATCGCGCGCAAGGCGGCGGGCAGCAACGACTGGTTCCTGGGCGCGATCGGCGACGAGGAGGCGCGCAGCAGCACGGTGAAGCTCGACTTCCTCGACGCCGGCAAGACCTATACCGCCGAAATCTATCGCGATGGCCCCGGCGCAGACTATCGTACCGATGCCCGCCATTCGATCACCATCGAACAGCGGCAGGTGACGAAGGGCGACACGCTGACGATCGCGCTGGCCCCCGGTGGTGGCGAGGCGATCCGTTTCGTGGCACCGAAGAAGCGATAAACGATCCTCCCCGGCACGGGGAGGGGGACCGCCGCTGAAAGCGGTGGTGGAGGGGGGTGGCCCCGCAACGCTACGGTGGCGGGTGGGCGACCCCCCTCCACCGTCCTGCGGACGGTCCCCCTCCCCGTGAACGGGGAGGATTTATGACGACCAACACCCGCCCGACGCTCGGCTTTGCCCAGCTCTGGAACATCTCGTTCGGCTTTTTCGGCATCCAGATCGGCTTCGCGCTGCAGAACGCCAACGCCAGCCGTATCTTTCAGTCGCTGGGTACGCCGATCGATCAACTGGGGCTGATGTGGATCGCGGCGCCACTGACCGGGCTGCTGGTCCAGCCGCTGATCGGCCATTATTCCGACCGCACCTGGGGGCGGCTGGGGCGCAGGCGGCCCTATTTCCTGGTGGGTGCTATCCTGTGTACCTGCGCGCTGTTCTTCATGCCCAATTCGCCGGGCATTCTGGCGGCGGCGATGACGCTGTGGATACTCGATGCGTCGCTGAACGTGTCGATGGAGCCGTTCCGCGCGTTCGTCGGCGACATGCTCAGCCCCCGACAGCGACCGGCGGGCTATGCGTTCCAGACCTGGTTCATCGGGGCCGGCGCGGTCGTCGCGAGTATCGCACCATATGTGCTGGAGAATGTCTTCGGCGTCAGCAATACCGCGCCGGCCGGCCAGGTGCCCGATGCGGTGCGCTATGGCTTCTACTTCGGCGGGGTCATGCTGCTGGCGGCGGTGTTGTGGACCGTGCTGACCGTGCGCGAATACAGCCCGGCGCAGCTGGCAGCGTTCGGGGAGGAGGCTGAGGAGCCGGTCGACACCGCTCCGCCAGTCATTCCGGCACGCGGCCCATTCTGGATCGTTGGTGGCGTGATTGTTGCCGGGCTGATCGCGTGGGCGGAGGCAAGCGGCGCGCTGGAAAGCGGGCGAGAGGCTTATTTCGTTGCGGCCGGCATCGCGCTCTACGGCATGGCGCAGATGGCGTCTGCGGCGCTGGTCCGGGCAGGGCGCGGCGACAACGTTCTGAGCCATATCATCGGTGACCTTGCCACCATGCCCGACACGATGCGGCGGCTGGCGTTGGTACAGTTCTTCACCTGGGGCGCGCTGATCATCATGTGGGTCTATACCACGCCGGTCATCGCGCAGCAGGTATGGGGGACGGTCGATCCGGTGTCGGACGGCTATAACCAGGCGGGTAGCTGGGTCGGCGTCCTGTTCGCGATCTATTCGGGGGTGGCGGCGGTCGCGGCGTTCGCCCTGCCGCTGCTCGCACGCGCGATCGGTGCAGCGCGGACGCATCTGCTGTGCCTGCTGATCGGTGCGGCGGCGTATATCGGCATTTACCTGACCCATGACCGGCTGGGCATGATCGTGCCGATGATCGGCATCGGCATCGTGTGGGCGTCGGTACTGACCATGCCCTATGTGCTGCTCGCCAACGCACTGCCGCAGCGCAAGCTGGGCGTGTATATGGGTATATTCAATTTCTTCATCGTCCTGCCGCAACTGATCGTCGCGACGGTGATGGGCGGGGTCATCAAGACGTGGTTCCCGACCCAGCCGGCCTATACCATGCTGGTCGCGGCGAGCGTGATGGTGCTGGCGGCGGTGGCGATGCTGCGGGTCCGGGAACCTATCGCAGCGTGACCGACCGGGCGGGGCGGTCCACCCGGATCGTCGCGCCCGGCAGCAGCAGTTCGAAACCGGGGCATTCGGGCGCTTCCCATCGCTGTGCCGTCATCGGGCTGCCGTCGAGTGCCCGCCAGGTCGCTTGGTCCGGTACGTCGGTATCGAACACTGCAGGGCGCTCGCGGCGCCACGCGGCAAGGGCGGCGACATGCGCCTCCAAAGCGAGGTCGCGCGCGGCCCAATCGACCCAGCCGATGGCGTTGTCCTGCGCATAGGCGTTGTTGTTGCCGCGCTGCGACCGGCCGAATTCGTCGCCTGCCGTCAGCTGGATATAGCCGCGCGTCGCGAACAACGTGGCGAGCAGCGCGCGCAGGTCAGCGGCGCGCGCGGCGATGATGGCGGGGTCGTCGCTCGGCCCCTCGATCCCGTGGTTCCATGACAGATTGTCGCCATGCCCATCGCGATTCTCCTCGCCATTGGCATGATTGTGGCGATCAACGTGCGACACGAGGTCGGCGAGGGTGAAGCCGTCGTGCGCTGCCAGAAAGTTCACGCTGCGGGTGACCGGACCGAACACATCCGCCGATCCCATCAGCCGCGTCGCAAGCGTTCCGACGCCGCCGTCCCCGCGCCAGAACCGGCGAACATCGTCGCGGTAGCGGTCGTTCCATTCCAGCCAGTCGGGCGGGAAACTGCCCAGTTGATAGCCGCCGGGACCGATGTCCCACGGCTCGGCGATCATCACCTTGTGCCGTAGCAGCGGGTCGGCGGCGATGGCGGCAAAGATCGGGGCGTGGCGGTCGAAACCGGGCGAGCGGGCGATCACCGGCGCCAGGTCGAAGCGGAATCCGTCGACACCCAGTCCTGCGAAATGGCGCAGCGACGCCAGAATCAGGTCGCGCACCCCGGCATCGCCCGCGTCCAGCGTATTGCCGGTGCCGGTGTCGTTGATCAGGGCGCCGTCGGGACCATGGGCATATGATCGATCGTCCAGCCCGCGCAGCGACAGGATCGGGCCATCGCGGTCGCTTTCGCCGCTATGGTTGAACACCAGGTCTAAAACGACGCCTATCCCGGCGGCGTGCAGCGCGGCGACGGTATCGCGCAGCTCCGCAACGCCGCCGGGCGCAAGGCCCGGATCGATCGCCATCGGCACGACCGGATTATAGCCCCAGGCATTGCGCAGGCCGAGCGGCGGCAAATGGCGTTCGTCGATCCATGCGACGATCGGCATCAGTTCGATCGTACCGACGCCAATCTTCTGGAGATGTGCGATAACCGAAGGATGGGCGAGGGCCGCAATCGTTCCGCGCTGCGCCGCCGGTACGTCGGGATGCAGCATCGTATAGGCGCGGACGTTGAGTTCGTAGATCGGCCGGGCCGGATCGACCAGCGGTCGCTCCACCGGGGCCGGAGCGGCCAGCGCCGGCACGATGGCACGAGGAACGATCGTGGCGGTGTCCGCGCCGAATGTCGACATGATCGGATCATAGGCGAAACGGCGGTCGAGTTCGACGGCATAGGGATCGACCAGCAGCTTCGCAGGATCGAACCAGCGGCCGAAATCGGGTGCCCATTCCCCCTCGGTGCGATAGCCATAGCATTGCCCCGGCCCGACGCCCGCGACCTCTGCGACGAACCAGTCGCCGGCGCGCGTCATCGCCACGCGGCGTTCGGCATCGCCGTCGAACAGGCACAGCCAGACGGCAGCCGCGTCCCGCGCACGGACCGCGAAGCGTGTGCCGCCGGGAATCGCACAGGCGCCCGGCGTCATGCGGCAAGAAGGCTCCGATAAAGGTCGGCGTACCGCGCGCCGCTACGCGTCCATGAAAAATCGGCGCGCATTCCCTGTTTTTGCAGGGTCGTCCAGCAATCGGGCCGGGCATGGAGCGCTATCGTCCGCCGCAACGCCTGCGACAGGCCGTCCGGGGTGACCGCCGCGAACTGTACCCCGGTCGCGACGCCTGCCGCCACCGCCGCTTCGTTCGCGTCGATTACCGTGTCGGCCAGCCCGCCGGTCCGCGCCACGACCGGCACGCAACCATAAGCGAGGCCATATAGCTGCGTCAGGCCGCACGGTTCGAACCGCGACGGGATCAGGATCGCGTCGCCCCCCCCTTGCAAGAGATGCGAGAGCGCTTCGTCATAGCCGATCCGCACCCCGATCCGTCCGGGATGGCGATGGGCGGCGGCGACGAACGCCTGTTCGAGCGCGGCATCGCCCGAACCCAGCAGCGCGAGGCGCCCCCCCATCGCGACCAGCCCGTCCAGTTCGCCGGCCAGCACGTCCATGCCCTTTTGCCAGGTCAGCCGGCTGACGACGATGAAGATCGGGCCATCGTCGCGGTCGAGGCCGAACGCCGTTTCGACCGCGCGCTTGTTCGTGCGGCGGCGCGACAGGGTGCGCGCGGTATAGCGGGCGGGCAGGGCGGGGTCGGTTTCCGGCGACCAGATTACCGGGTCGATGCCGTTGACGATGCCCGACACCCGGTCGCGTCGTGCCTCGATCAGTCCCTCCAGCCCCATGCCGAATTCCCCGCGCCGGATTTCCTCGGCATAGCTGGGCGACACGGTGGTAATGGCACTGGCCGAAGCAAGACCAGCCTTCAGCAGCCCGACCCCGCCATAATATTCGATGCCGTCGAGCGAGAATGCCCCGTCCGGCAGGCCCAGCCCCGCGAACACCGCAGCATCATACCGGCCTTGGAAGGCGATATTGTGGATGGTCAGTACGCTGGGCACCCGCGCACCGTCGTAGCGGAGATAGGCCGGGGCCATCGCCCCCTGCCAGTCATGGGCATGGACCAGATCATATTGCGCGGCCAGATCGGCAGCCGCCCGGCCGAGTGCCGCGAAGCGTCGCCAGTTGTCGTCCCAATCGCGGCCGGTCGGATCGGCATAGGGGCCACCGTCACGCATGAAGATGTCGGGTGCGTCGAGGACGAGCAGCGAGTGCCCGTCGATCTTGCCGTCGAGCAAACGTGCGGTCGTACCAAGCAGGTCGTCCCAGCGGTGCAGAGGCTTGGCGCGGGCAAGCGACTTCACGACCGAGGGGTAGCCGGGCAGCAGCGTGGTCATCTCGATCCCGTGCGGAGCGAGTGCGGCGGGGAGGGCACCGACGACATCGGCGAGGCCGCCGGTCTTGACCAGCGGATAGGCTTCGGACGCGACCGAGAGGATGCGCATTAGATCCTCCCCGACGCGGGGAGGGGCTGTGTCGTCTGCATCATCCGTCCAGCCGATCGATCATCGGTTGGGTAATCAGGCAGATCCCGCGATCCGTCCTTCGGAAGCGATGTCCGTCGAGCAAGGGGTCTTCACCGACGACCAGCCCATCGGGAATCGTTACCCCGGCATCGACCACGCAGCGGGTCAGCCGTGCGTTCCGCCCGATCCGGGTCATCGGCAGGATGACCGATTCGTCGATGCTGCTGAAGCTGTGCGCGCGGACCCCGGTGCTGAGCAGGCTGCGATGGACGGTCGATCCCGATACGATGCAGTCGCCCGCGACCAGGCTCGATACCGCGCTGCCCCGGCGGCCATCGATGTCGTGGACGAACTTGGCGGGCGGGGTGATTTCCGAATAGGTCCACAGCGGCCAGCTGCGGTCGTACAGGTCGAGCTGCGGCACGACGTCGGTCAGGTCGATATTGGCTTCCCAATAGGCGTCGACCGTTCCCACATCACGCCAATAGGCGCGGGGTTCCTCGGGGCTGCGGACGCAGGACGAGGAGAAGCGGTGCGCCTGTGCATGGCCATGCTCGACCAGCCACGGGATCAGGTCCTTGCCGAAATCGCGGCTCGACCCCGCGGTATCCGCGTCGCGGCGCAACTGATCGAACAGCAACGCGGTGCGGAACACATAGATGCCGAGGCTGGCGAGCGCCATATCGGGATTGCCGGGGATCGCCGGCGGGTCCTTCGGCTTTTCGACGAAATCGATGATCCGGTCGGTCGCATCGACGTGCATCACGCCGAAGCCCGACGCTTCGGCCCGCGGCACTTCCATGCACGCGACGGTCACGTCGGCGCCGGTGTCGACATGCTGCTGGAGCATGAGTTCATAGTCCATCTTGTAGATATGGTCCCCGGCAAGGATGACCATATATTCGGGACTATAGCTCTGGATGATGTCGATATTCTGGAACACCGCGTCGGCGGTGCCTTCATACCATTGGAACTCGCTGATCCGCTGGCTGGCTGGAAGAATATCGAAGCTCTCGTTGCGTTCCGGGCGCAGAAAATTCCAGCCGCGCTGGAGATGGCGGATCAGGCTGTGCGCCTTGTACTGCGTCGCCACGCCGATGCGGCGGATGCCGGAATTGATCGCGTTCGACAGCGCGAAGTCGATGATCCGGCTCTTGCCCCCGAAATAGACCGCCGGCTTGGCACGAGTGTCGGTCATTTCGAACAGGCGGCTGCCCCGGCCGCCTGCCAATACATAGGCCATGGCGTCACGCGCTAATGGTTGTCCTCGCCTTTCCACGCAGCACTCTCCCCCGTATTAATTCCTGTATTCGAACCACAGCGTCGCCAGCGGCGGCAGGGTCAGCGTGACCGTGCCGTCGTCGGCGGTCACCGCACCCAGATTGCCGACGCCGCTGCCACCATAGACGGCTGCATCGCTGTTCATCACCTCGCGCCACACGCCGTTCGCCGACACCGGCACGCGGTATCCCTCGCGCACCACCGGCGTCAGGTTGCTGACGACCAGCACCGGCGGCTCGCCCGGAGCGCGGCGTTCCCATGCGAAGACCGAGTTGGCGGAGTCGTCGACCACCGCCCAGTGGAAGCCGTCCCCTTCGCAATCGCGCGCGTGGAGCGCCGGTGTCTCGCGATAGAGCCGGTTGAGGTCGCGGATCAGCGACGCCACGCCGCGATGCGCAGGCGCGTCCATCAACTCCCAGTCGAGCGCGCGTTCCTCCGACCATTCGCGCCGCTGCGCGAATTCCTGTCCCATGAACAGCAGCTTCTTGCCGGGATAGCCCCACATCAGGGCGTAATAGGCCCGCAGATTGGCGAATTTCTGCCAGTCGTCGCCGGCCATCTTGGTCAGCAGCGACCCCTTGCCATGGACCACTTCGTCATGGCTCAAAGGCAGGACGAAATTCTCGCTGAAGGCATAGGTCAGGCCGAAGGTGATTTCGTCGTGATGGTGCGACCGATGCACCGGCTCGCGCGCCATGTACGACAGGGTGTCGTGCATGAAGCCCATGTTCCATTTGAACCCGAAGCCGAGGCCCCCTTCATGCGCGGGTTTCGACACGCCGGGCCACGACGTCGATTCCTCGGCGATCGTGAAGAAACCGGGATGTTCGCGATAGACCGCGCGGTTGGCGGCGCGCAGGAATTCGACTGCTTCCCAATTCTCCCGCCCGCCATCGGCGTTGGGAATCCATTCGCCGTCCTTGCGCGAATAGTCACGGTACAACATCGACGCGACCGCATCGACCCGCAGCCCGTCGACATGATAGCGTTCGGCCCAGAACAGCGCGTTGTTGACGAGGAACTGCGACACCTCCCGCCGCCCGAAATTATAGATCGCGGTGTTCCAGTCGGGGTGGAAGCCCAGACGCGGATCGTCATGTTCGTAGAGCGCGGTGCCGTCGAAGCGGGCGAGGCCGTGCGCGTCGGTCGGGAAATGGGCGGGCACCCAGTCGAGCAGCACCCCGACCCCCGCCTTGTGCGCGCCATCGACGAAGCGCGCGAAGCCGGCCGGATCACCGAAGCGGGCGGACGGCGCGTAGATGCCGGTCGTCTGATAGCCCCACGATGGGTCGTAGGGATGTTCGCTGATCGGCAGAAATTCGATATGGGTGAACCCCATGTCGACGACATAGGGGATCAGCCGGTCGGCCAGCCGATCCCATGGCAGGAACCAGCCATCCTCGCCCCGTTGCCAGCTGCCGGCATGGACTTCGTAGATCGCAATCGGCACCCGGCGCGGATCGACCGAGGCCCAGTGTTCGCGATGTGCCGCGTCGCGCCAGTCATGGTCGAGCGGTGCTGCCGTGCGCGACGCGGTGGCGGGGCGCAGCTCGCTTTCGAACGCGAACGGATCGGCCTTGTGCGGCAGACGCTGCCCATCGGCGCCGATGATCGCGAACTTGTACGCCTGTCCGGGGCCGACATCGGGCAGGAAGATTTCCCAGACCCCGACGTCGCTGCGCCGCCGCATCGGGTGGCGTTTCGCATCCCACAGGTTCCAGTCGCCGACGACGCTGACGACCTGCGCATTGGGCGCCCAGATGGCGAAGTGCATACCGTCGGCGCCCTCGTGCCGGATCGGATGCGCGCCGAGCTTGTCGTGCAGACGCAGGTGCGTGCCTTCGGCCAGCAGGAAGTCGTCGGTCGGCCCCAGGACCGGACCGAACGAATAGGGGTCCTTCACCCACCATTCGCCGCCGCCACCGCGCGCGTAATACCATAGCGGCTGGGGTGGGGCGTCGATTACCCCCTCGACGATGCCATCCCCTACCGGGCGCAACTCGCCCAGCACCTTACCCGACAGGTCATGGGCCAGCACCTTCTGCGCGCCGGGCAGCCACGCCCGTACAAACGTGCCGTAAGGCCCGGCATGGGGGCCAAGCAGCGCAAAGGGATCGGCGTGACGCCCGCCGAGCAAGGCGGCGATGGCGTCGTCGCCCGGCGTCACATCACCTTCCAGATGTCACGGGCATATTCGCCGATGGTGCGGTCGGATGAGAACCAGCCGACCCCGCCGACGTTGCGGATCGCGCTGGCATTCCACCCGGCGCGGTCGCTCCAGCGGGCATCGACCTGACGCTGCGCCTGCGCATAGCTGTCGAAATCGGCGCAGCACAGGAACCAGTCGCTGTTTTCGAGGCCATCGATCAGCCCGGCATAGCGGCCCGGCTCGTCATGGCTGAACACGCCGCCCTTGATTGCGGAGAGCGCCTGTTGCAGTTCGGGCGAGGCCGCGATGGCGTCGCGCGGATTATAGCCGCTGGCGCGCTTTTCGGCGACCTCGTCGGCGGTCAGGCCAAAGATCACAATGTCGTCGGCCCCGACATGATCGCGGATTTCGACATTCGCGCCGTCGAGCGTGCCGATGGTCAGCGCACCGTTCAGCGCCAGCTTCATGTTGCCGGTGCCCGACGCCTCCATCCCCGCCGTGCTGATCTGTTCGGACAGGTCGGCGGCCGGCATGATGAGTTCGGCAAGCGAGACGTTATAGTTCGGCACGAACGCGACGCGCAGCAGCCCGCGCACCGCCGGATCGGCATTCACCCGCCGCGCGACGTCGTTGGCCAGTTTGATGATGAGCTTGGCGTTGTGATAGCTCGACGCCGCCTTGCCCGCGAACAGCTTTACGCGCGGCGTCCAGTCGCGGTCGGGGTGGCTGCGGATCTGGTCGTACAGCGCGACCGTTTCGAGGATGTTGAGCAGCTGGCGCTTATATTCGTGGATGCGCTTTACCTGGACGTCGAACATCGCATCGGGGTCGAGCCGGACGCCCATCACCTCGCGCAGATGCTGCGAAAGGCGGACCTTGTTCGCGCGCTTGACGCCCTCGAACTTCTCGCGAAATGCCGCGTCGGCGGCGAAGGGCTTGAGATCGGCGAGCCTGGTCGCATCGTCGAGGAAGCCGTCGCCGATCGCCTCGCGGATCAGCGCGGTCAGTCCCGGATTGCTCTCGAACAGCCAGCGGCGCGGCGTGATGCCGTTGGTCTTGTTGTTGATCCGGTCGGGGTAGAGCCGGTGCAGGTCGGCGAACACCGTCTGTTTCATCAGGTCGGTGTGGAGCGCTGCGACGCCGTTGACGCTGTGGCTGCCCGTGAACGCCAGGTTCGCCATGCGCACCCGCCGTTCGCCGCCTTCGTCGATCAGGCTGATCGCGGCGATCGCGCGGTCGTCCTGCCCCTGCGCCCGCGCCTCGCGCAGCACCTTGGCGTTGATGGCATAGACGATCTGCATGTGGCGCGGCAGGAGGCGTTCGAACAACGGCAGCGGCCAGCTTTCCAGCGCTTCGGGCAGCAAAGTGTGGTTGGTGTAGCCGAACGTCGCCTTCGTAATCTCCCACGCGCCGTCGAAATCGAGCGCGTGGTCGTCGATCAGGATACGCATCAGTTCGGCGACCGACACCGCCGGATGGGTGTCGTTCAGCTGGATCGCCGCCTTGTCCGGCAGGGTGCGGATGTCGCCGAAATACTGGACATGGCGGCGCACGATGTCCTGGATCGAGGCGGAGGAGAAGAAATATTCCTGCCGCAGCCGCAATTCCTGTCCCGCCGGGGTCGAATCGGCGGGATACAGCACGCGTACCAGCGTGTCGGCACGAACCGACGCGGCAAGCGCCCCTTCATGGTCGCCGGCATTGAACCGGTCGAGCCGGATCGGATCTCGCGCCCGCGCAGTCCACAGGCGCAGCGTGTTCACGCGCGCCCCGCGCCACCCGATTACCGGCGTGTCGACCGCGACCGCTTCGACGGTTTCGCCCGGCATCCAGTGGATGTCGCCATTCTCGTCGCCGACGACCTCTCCACCGAAACCGATGCGATAGGCGCTTTCGCGGCGTTCGAATTCCCACGGATTGCCGTGGCGTAGCCATGTTTCGGGCAGTTCCACCTGCCAGCCATTGTCGATCCGCTGGCGGAACATCCCGTTCACATAGCGGATGCCATAGCCATAGGCAGGCAGGTCGAGGCTGGCGAGGCTTTCCATGAAGCACGCCGCGAGGCGCCCGAGGCCGCCATTGCCAAGCGCGGCATCGGGTTCCTCGCCCTCCAGATCGGCAAGATTGACGCCCAACGACGTCAGCGCCTCGCGCACTTCATCGGTCCGCGACAGATTAGCCATCGCGTCGCGCAGCAATCGGCCGATCAGGAATTCGAGGCTGAGATAATAGACCCGCTTGGCGCACGCGGCATGGGCCTGCTTACTCGACGTCATCCAGCGTTCGATGATGTCGTTGCGCACCGTCAGGATGGTCGCGGCCAGCCAGTCATGCGGCAGGGCGGCCTGTGCATCCTTGCCGATCCGATGGACCAGCGTTTCGAGGATGGCATCGGCGAGGGGCGGCGTGGTCGGGGCAACGGCGGCTAGGGCAGGCTGGGTCACGCAGATTCCTCGAAACGGGATATTGACGACAGTATCGAATGTCCGACGCTTGTCACGCGCAATACGTATGCGTGCATCGGGTCGTTCCGGTGACAGTCGAATCCTATAAGCCGTGCCGCCGCGCCCATTCGAGGAACAGCCCGGTCCATGGTGCCGCCCGGCCGTCGCGCAATACGCCGAACCCATGCCCGCCCAGTTCGGGAAGATACGCTTCCGCCGCCACCTGCGACCTGCGCAGCGCGGCGAGCAGGGCCAGCGTATTATCGACCGACACGATCCGATCATCGATCGCATGGGTCAGGAAGGTCGGCGGGCTGGCCGCCGTAATCCGCGCATCGGTGCGATGATATGTGGCCTGTTCGGGCGGGGCGTTCTGGCCGAGCAATTGGTCCTGCGACGCCCGGTGCGTTCCAGCGACCCCCATCAGCGCGACGGGGTAGAGCAGGCATGCGATCCGCGCGCCCAGCGGCTGCACGTCGACGGGATCGGCGGCGCGGTAGGTCGCGTCGTTGCGATAGGCCAGCATCGCGGCCAGATGCCCGCCCGCTGAAAATCCCATGACCCCGATCCGGTCCCGGTCGACGCCGTTCGTCGCCGCCCCCGCCCGGATGATCCGCAACGCGCGCTGCGCGTCCTGCAACGGGGTGTCGGGTCCCGCCGCCCACGGATCCCCCGGCAGCCGATATTTGAGGAGGTAGGCGTGATACCCGCGATCGGCAAAGAATTGCAGCATGTCGCGGCCATCCCGGCCCACCGCCACCCGGCGATAGCCGCCGCCGGGGATCAGCAGGATCGCCGCGCCATTGGGCCGGGCCGGAACGGCATGGGTCAGGGCCGGCGTGCGGACATGGATGAAGGCGGTGTCGTCCACCGGCCCGGTCGCCGATCGCGGCACTTCCTGTTCGATGACATGCACCGCCGCGCTGCCCGGTGGACCGCTGGGCCAGATCGGCCGAAAGCGCAGTTCCTGCGCCGCGCGTGCCGGCAACGTCGCGGCAAGGCCGGTGGCGACACTCCCGCCGATCAGGGCGCGCCGCCCCAGCAAACTGCGCGTGCCGGTCGTCATTTGCGTTCCCTGTCCATCCCCATGATCTTTACACGCGCAGCATGGCGGGCCGATGACCGTACGTCGAGGCCTGTCACCACGGCTTGACGTGCTTCGGGCGGGAAGCGAGGGACAACGACGAACCGGCACCGCGCGGGCGCTGCAAATCTTCAGGGAGACGTGCAATGAAATTCTGTCGCTACGGCCAGCAGGGCGCGGAGAAGCCCGGAATCGTCGATGCCGATGGCCGCATCCGCGACCTGTCGGGCGTGATCGACGACATCACCGTCGATACGATCCGCGACCTGTCGGTCGATGTCGCTGCCTTGCCGGTGGTCGAAGGTACGCCGCGGCATGGCGTGCCGGTGAAGGGCATCGGCAAGATCGTGGCGATCGGCCTGAACTATGCGGACCATGCCGCCGAATCGAACCTGCCGGTGCCGAGCGAACCGATGATGTTCATGAAGGCGCTGTCGTCGCTGACCGGGCCGAACGACGACGTGATGCTGCCCAGGGGGTCGACGCATACCGACTGGGAAGTCGAACTCGCCGTCGTGATCGGCAAGACCGCCCGCTATGTCAGCAAGGAAGACGCGCTGGGCCATGTCGCCGGCTACACGATCGCCAACGACGTGTCGGAACGCTTCAACCAGAAGCAGCGCGGCACGCAATGGTCGAAGGGGAAGGGGCATGACAGCTTCTGCCCGGTCGGCCCGTGGCTGGTGACGCCGGACGAACTGGGCGATCCGCAGGACCTTGCCATGTTCCTCGACGTCAACGGCGACCGGATGCAGACCGGCAATACGCGCACGATGATCTTCGGCGTCGCCGAACTGATTTCCTATGTCAGCGAATATATCACGCTGTATCCCGGCGACCTGATGATCACCGGCACCCCGCCGGGCGTGGGCGAGGGCAAGAAGCCCCAGTCGATCTATCTGAAGGCGGGCGACACGATGACGCTCGGCATCGCGGGCCTGGGCGAACAGACGCAGCAGGTCGTCGAGTGGCGCCACCTGGGCGACGCCGTTCTGGGGTAACGGGAGGGCGCCCTGTTCCTATCGGGGCAGGGCGTCCGTCTGTCGCAGCGCCTCGCCCAGCGCGAGCGCGGCGGCGGTGGCGAGGTTCATCGAGCGGACTTCCGCCCGGATCGGCAGGCGCAGGCCAACATCGCACGCCTCTGCGACCAGTGGCGGCACGCCGGCGCTCTCCTTGCCGAACAGCAGCACATCGTCCGCCGCGAAGGAGAAGTCGTAGGCCGATTGCGTCGCCTTGGTCGTGAACAGGACCAGCCGGGCACCGGCCCGCGCCGTGCGAAACGCGGCGAAGTCGGCATGGCGGGTCACCGATACATGGTCGATATAATCCATCGCCGTCCGCCGCACCCGGCGATCGTCCCATGCGAAGCCCAGCGGCTCGATCAGGTCGACCGCCACGCCCAGACAGGCCCCCAGCCGCATGACGGCCCCGACATTGCCCGCGATTTCGGGTTCATAAAGCGCGATACGCATGGCCGCTGCTTGGCGCGGACGGCCGCAATGCGCAAGCGGCGGTGGGGTGCGCTTGATGCCCGCGGGCGCATACCTAACAAATGGGGCGGCCCGGCCGAAGCCGTGCCGCCCGTCAAAGGTTGCAGGGAGCCTTAGAAACGGTAGCGGATCGAGCCCGTCACGGTCCGGCCATAGAGCGCGGTGTTGTTGAACACGGCACTGGTCGACGACAGGATCGGGTTCAGGCTGCCACCGCCGCGGAAGCCGAGCTTGTCGAACAGGTTGTTGACGTTCAGGCCCAGTTCGATGCGATCGACCGGCCGCACGGTCACGAACCCGTTGACGAAGGTCGAACCCTTGATCGTGTAGAGGTTGAAGTCGTCCGACGGCGTCGAGGTCTGTCCGTTCACGCTGACGCCGAACGCGGCCACGCCTGCGTCATAGGACGGTGAGATGACGTACAGGAACTCGGGCAGCCCGCCCGGACGATTGCCGACCAGGGCCGGGGTGACGCTGCTGACGATCTTCGAATTCGAATAGGTCGCATCGGCGGCAAGGTGGAAGTTGCCGTAGTTCACCCGGCTAGAAAATTCGACGCCGAACGAACGATAGCCGTTCGAGATGTTGGGGTCGTTATTCGGGGCGGGGTTGTTGATGCGGGTGAAGTCGTAGTTGTTCTCGGTCAGCGTCGAGCGGAAGCCGGTGATTTCGACGGTGTACGACGCCTCGCCGGCGAAGCTGCCGCGCTGCTTCAGACCGATTTCCTGCTGGTTGAGGAAGTTGACCGAGGTCGACTGCCCCTGCGCATTGAGCGACCCGTCGGCGTTGAAGTTACCCGACAGGACGCGCCGGTCGGCGTTGAAGCGGCCGCCGCGGCTGACGCGGGCGAACGCGCTGGTGTTGCCGCTGAACGCATAGAGCGCACCGACCGACCAGCTGACATAGCTGTCGCTATAGTCGATATTCTCGGCCGTCGAGCTGAGTGCCAGCGACGGGATCAGCGCCGATCCGAGCGCGTCGCCGACGCGGGTGGTCGGGCCGGTCACGCCGCCGCGCGCCGTGCCCTTGCCGCTGACATTGTCGTAGCGCACCGAGGCATCGAGGTTCAGCCCGCCGGTTTCGTACCCGACCTGCAGGAACGGCGCGACATCGGTGTAGCTCAGGTCGACGCGCCGCGCACAGCAGCTGCCCCAATTGTCGTTGAACCCCGCCTGGCCCGCCGCCGTCAGCTGCGTCCCCGTCGTCGAGAACAGGTCGAGCGGCGCGGCATTCTCACCGTTCAGTTCGGCGAAGTTGCGGTTGACGTGCCAGTCCTGTTCGATGTTCTGCTTCATCACGAACACGCCGGTCGAGAACGTCGCCTTGCCACCGCCGACGTCGAACTTGCCGTTCAACGCCAGGTTGTTGGCGAAGTTGTTCATGTTCTTCATCAACGTGTTGATGTTCGGGTTATTGTTCACATAGGCGCCGGTATAGAGCTGCCCCTGGTTCGGACCCGTCGCATAGCGGATCGCGCCGACGACCTGGCCGTTGACGCACGATCCGACGACTCCATTCGCACCCGGCGAACCTGCCGCGCACGACACGCCCGCGACCGTGTTCACCCGGTTGGCGACGTTGATGAACTGGGTCGTGAAGTTGCCGCTGATCCACTGATAGCGCAGCACGTTGTCGAGCGTCAGATTGTCGGTCAGGTCGTAATGGAACTGGGCGCCCAGACCGGTGACGCGCGGGTGGATGCCCTGCACCTCGGCGCTCTTCAGCCCGCCGCCGTCATAGTCGAGATACTGGAAGCGGCGGTTGTAGATCGAATAGGACGAACCGTCGCGACCATCGAAGGTCGGCAGCGGCGAGAAGCCGGTGACCTTGTTCCCATCCAGCGTCGCGATCGACGGGGTGGTGGTGTTGGTCGGCGCCTGTTCGTCCAGCCGCTTGAAATACAGGCGGACGAAGCCGCGACCATCGGGCAGGTCCTTGGTGATGTTCGCCTTGATCTGATAGCCGCGCAGGATGTTGAAGCGTTCGTTGGTCAGGCCGCCACCGTTGCGGGCATAGCCGCCGACATGGAAGCGCAGCGTATCGTCGATCGGCGCGCCATAGTCGAAATCGACGCGATGTTCGCGAAAGCCGATGCCGTTCGAATAGGCGACCTGGCCGCCGGCCTTGTCACCGGTCTTGCTCAGATAGTTGATGACCGCGCCCGGCGCCTGGCTGGAGAAGGTCGAAGCCGAACCGCCGCGCACCGCTTCGACGCGCTGGACGTTCTGGTCGAAACGCAGCCAGTAATCGTTGTTGCCGAAATTGATGTCGCCGAACAACACGGTCGGCAGGCCGTCTTCCTGCAACGCGACATATTCCGAACCACCGGTCGACACCGGGATGCCGCGCACGCCGATATTGGCGTTACCGCCTGGACCGGCGGTGTCCGACGGCTGCAGGCCAGGAATGTTGCGCAGCACTTCCGCTTCGGAGCGGGGGGTGAAATTCTGGATCGCTTCGTTGCTGATCTGGCTGACCGAGATCGAACTGCGGAAGCGCGAGCGTTCGCCGCTGCTGGCAGTGACGACGATCTCGTCAGCGGCCTCGGCCGAGTCGGGCGTCGCACCGGGGGCGTCGGCGGTCGGCTGTGCAACGGGTGCTGCTGCCTGCGCCAGCGCGGGGGACGCGACCAACAGCGCGATCGGTGACGCGCACGCGAGCAGAACCGGCAACTTCATGGCAAACCCTCCTGAATCGCTCCGCTTCGGGAGCCTGTAGTTTGCACAATACTGGTTCCGCAATCGTTTGCAATGCGGAATGCAAAGGTTTGCATAAAATTTTTGGCGTCAGTTTTGGGTAGCGCCAATCCGATCAAGAAAGGCCGCGTGGCCGGGCATCGAATCCGCCATGCTGCCGATCGCACCGGCAAGCCGTTCGACGAAATTGCGGCTCGTCGTCGCGCCATTTTGGGCGTCCAGCAGCGGGTCGAGCGCGACCGGCTCGTTCAGCTGGCCGATATGCACCGCGAGCCAGCTGGGTGGGCCGAACAGGTCCATGTCGCGCGCGACAAGGCGACCACCCCGCCGGAAATGGGCGATCTTGAGCGCCAGCGTCTCCGGCACGTCCATCGCCGCGCAATCGCGCCATAACGGCGCATCGTCGCGGCGGGTCAGCTTGTAATGGAGGATCAGGAAGTCGCGGATGCGTTCGACCTCGGTAATCGCCACGCGGTTATATTCGTCGATCAGCATCGGATCGAAATCGCGCGTCGGGAAATAAGCGAGCAGCTTGGCGATGCCGGTCTGAATCAGGTGGATGCTGGTCGATTCGAGCGGCTCCATGAACCCGCTTGCCAAGCCGATCGCGACGACGTTGCGGTTCCAGAAGCGCCGCCGCCGCCCGGTGGTAAAGCGCAGGAAGCGCGGGTCGCCCAAGGCCTCTCCGTCAAGATTGGCCAGCAAGGTCGCGGCGGCTTCATCATCGGTTAGATGGCGGCTGCAATAGACATAGCCGTTACCGGTGCGATGCTGCAGAGGGATGCGCCATTGCCACCCGGCGGCACGCGCGGTCGAACGGGTGTAGGGTGTCAGCCCGTCGCCACCGGTGGCGCACGGAACGGCCACCGCCCGGTCGCACGGCAGCCAGTGGGTCCAGTCATCATAACCCGTGGCCAGCGCCTCTTCGATCAACAACCCGCGAAAGCCCGAACAGTCGACGAACAGGTCGGCGGCGATCTGTCGTCCATCGGACAGCGTGACGCTGGCAACGCGGCCGCTCTCACCATCCAGGCTGACCTCGCCGACCTTGCCCTCGACCCGGACGACGCCGCGCGCCTCGGCATAACGGCGCAGGAACGCGGCATAGAGGCCGGCATCGAAATGATAGGCATAGTCGAAGGTCGAGGCCACGCTGCGCGGATCGGCCATCGGCTGCGCGAACCGGCCCCGCTTCGCCGCGCCCCATGCCATCGACAGGTCGTCGAGCGGGATCTGCGACCCGGCGGCCCGCGCCGCCAGCCAGTGCTGATGCACCGCGACCATATCGAACGGTTTGCCGAAGGTGCCGAACGGATGGAAATAGCGGTGCCCGCGCCGTGCCCAGTCGACGAATTCGATGCCGAGCTTGAAGCTGCCCTTCGTCTCGCGCAGGAACTGTGCCTCGTCGATGCCCAGCGTTTCGTTGAACAGCTTGATCGGCGGGATTGTCGCTTCCCCTACGCCGACCGTACCGATGTCGTCCGATTCGACCAGAGTTATGGCACAGCGTTTCCCCAGCGCGTGCGACAACGCCGCCGCCGTCATCCATCCCGCCGTCCCGCCGCCGACGATTAGGATCGAACGAATTGCAGACTGCGCCCCATCCGCGCCACCCATCATACCGCATCCTCAAAAGACCGGCCGTAACCGCCGCGTGGGCTCGAGGGTAGGGACAAGCCCGTATCTCCGCAAACGATTGATTTGCGCTATCGGTGGCACAGTGACGCGAGCGCCGGGGACGCACAGACGGCGGTGCCTTTTGAATCCGTACAGCTTGACGAACCAGAATCCGCTTGCCCCGCTACATTTATCAGATATTTTACTGCAAACGATTGCGTTCAAGGTAATCGGCAGGAGAGATTGTGATGAAGCTGCGCCGTGCATTTCTTACCGGCCTGATCGGCATGTCCGCGTCGTCACCAGCGCTGGCAAAGGTTACTGCGCCGCAGGACGCGCGTGTCTTTCGCCTTGATGGCGGTCAGGTGACCTATGCGCTGGGTGTCGATGACAAGGGGTATCTTCAGCCGCTTTACTGGGGGCCTTCGCTCGCCGCCGCCGATCCGCTGGTCGCGACCGATCCGGTGAAGACGGGTAATCCGGTCCTGGTCAAGGCGCCCGGCGAGCTGTCCGGTTTCGATCCTGCCGGGTCGGTCACGCCGCAGGAATATACCGGCCAGGGGGAGGGGCTGGTCAGCGATCCTGGTATCAAGACCATCTTTGCCGACGGCAATCGCGACCTTGTGCTGAAATACAAATCGCACCGCGTACAGGGCGAAACGCTGCTGGTCGACCTGGCCGATATCCGCCGGCCGCTTACGGTCACGCTGCGCTACACGATCGATCCGGAGACAGGGGTGCTGGCGCGTTCGGCCACGGTGCGCAACGGCGATCGCCGGGCGGTGCGGATCGATCAGATCGCATCGGCGGTATTCACCCTGCCGGTCGGGGACGATTATCAGCTGCATTACCTGACCGGTCGCCATGCGGCCGAATGGACCAAGAAGGACGTCGCGATCACGCCGGCGCTGACATTGCTGGAAAGCCGGCGCGGCTCGACAGGCCATGGCAACAACCCCTATTTCGCGATCGGCCGCCAAGGCATGACGAGCGAGGATGCCGGGCCGGTGTGGTACGGTGCGCTGGCATGGTCGGGATCGTTCCGCATCAGCGTGGGGCAGGACAATCTGGGTCGCGTGCGGATCATGGGCGGGTACAATCCCTATGACTTTTCGTGGTCGCTGAAGCCGGGCGAAACGCTGGAGACGCCGGTCTTCTACGCGGGCTATTCGGATGGCGGCATGGGTGGCGCGTCCCGCACCTTCCACCGCTTCCAGAACGCGCATATCCTGCCCGGCGGCGAGAGCGCCAAGCCGCGCCCGGTCGTCTATAACAGCTGGGAGGCGACCGCCTTCGACGTGACCGAGGCGGGGCAGGAGGCGCTGGCGGAAAAGGCGGCGAAGGTCGGCGTTGAACGCTTCGTGGTCGATGACGGCTGGTTCGGCGCGCGCAACAGCGACAAGGCGGGGCTGGGCGACTGGACCGTCAACCGGACGAAATTCCCGAACGGGCTGAAGCCGCTGATCGACAAGGTGCATTCGCTCGGCATGGATTTCGGCCTGTGGGTCGAACCGGAAATGGTGAACGTCGACAGCGATCTGTATCGCGCCCATCCCGACTGGGTACTGCATTATCCGGATCGCCCCCGGACCGAGGGCCGCAACCAGCTGGTGCTGAACCTCGCGCGGACCGACGTGCGCGACCATCTGCTGGGCGTCCTCGACAAGCTGGTTGCCGAGAACGACATCGCGTTCCTCAAATGGGATTACAACCGCAACTGGACCGAAGCCGGCTGGCCAGCGGTGCCGGTAGCGGACCAGCAGCGCGTCTATGTCGACTATGTCCGCAACCTGTATCACATCCTGTCCGAACTGCGCCGTCGTCATCCCAAGCTGGAGATCGAAGGCTGTTCGGGCGGCGGCGGTCGGGTCGACCTGGGCATCCTCGGCTTTTCGGACGAGGTCTGGCCGTCCGACAACACCGACCCGGCCGATCGGCTGATGATCCAGGACGGCTTTACCCAGGCCTATCCGGTCTCGGTGATGATGGCATGGGTGACCGACAGCCCCAACTGGGCCAACACCCGCGCGACCTCGCTCGACTATCGCTTCCTGTCGTCGATGCAGGGTGGCCTTGGCATCGGTGCCAATCTCGACAAATGGCAGGCGGAGGATTTCGCCACCGCCGCCAAATGGGTCGCGGCCTACAAGACCATTCGCCAGACCGTGCAGCGCGGGCAGCTGTATCGTATCGACCCGCCGACCAGAGACAATGCGTCGTCGGCGACGATGTATGTCGCGCAGGACCGGCGGCAGGGCGTGATGTTCCAGATGCTGCATTCGTCGATGTGGCGCGACAACCCGGCGGCCGAACATCCGCAGGGGCTGGACCCCGCGCTCACCTATGCCGTCCGGGTCCTGGGGGGCGGCAAGCTGCCCGAGGGCGTTCCGGCCCGTGCGAGCGGCGCCTATTGGATGGAGCGCGGCTTGCGAGCGCCGCTCAAGGGGGATTTCGTCGGAACGGCGTTCGTGTTCGACGCCGTGAAGTGAGCGAACGCTTCAATGGGCGGACGCGTCCGCCCATTGATCCGGTGGCGGGGCGGGTGCAAACAACGCGCAATCGTTGATGGATAGGACCCTCGATGCGTCATCTTGCCCCCGCCGCCCTGCTATTGCTGCTGTCGTCGACCGTATTGGCGCAAGGGCCGATGCCCGCGGCCACGACCGGGGCACCGCTGCCCGCGGCCAATCCCTTCGCGCAGGCCAGCACCCTGCCGTTCCAGGCGCCGCCGTTCGACCGGATCAAGAGCACCGATTACAAGCCTGCGCTGCTGGCCGGGATGGCGGCGCAGCGGGCGGAGATCAACGCGATCACCCGCGCGCGCAGTGCGCCAACGTTCGAGAATACGATCGCCGCGATGGAGCGGTCCGGGCGCCTGCTCGAACGGGCGAGCATGGCGTTTTACGGCGTGGTCGGGGCGAATACTGACGATACGCTGCAAAAGACGCAGGCCGATCTGGCACCTGCCTTTGCGGCGCATCAGGATGCGATCAACCTCGATCCCGCGCTCTTCGCGCGGGTGAAGACGCTGTACGACCAGCGCCAGTCGCTGGGCCTCGATGCCGAGCAGTTGCAGGTGCTGACCCTGACCTATAAAGGGATGGTGCGGGCCGGGGCGCAGCTGTCCCCCGCCGACAAGGCGACGCTGAGCCGTTACAACAGCCAGCTGTCGACGCTGGAAACCGCGTTCCAGCAAAAGCTGCTCGCCGCCGCGAAGGCGGGCACGCTGGTCGTTGACGACAAGGCGAAGCTCGCCGGGCTGTCGGACGGCGAGATCGCCGCTGCCGAAGCGGCCGCCAAGGATCGCGGGCTGGCCGGCAAATATGTGCTGACGCTGCAAAACACGACCCAGCAACCCGAACTGGCGACCCTGAAGGATCGCGCCACCCGCGAAGCGCTGTTCAACGCCAGCTGGACGCGCGCGGTGAAGGGCGACGCCAACGACACGCGCGCGACGATCGCCGACATCGCGCTGCTGCGCGCGCAGAAGGCGAAGCTGCTCGGTTTTGCGACCTGGGCCGATTACGTCCTGCAGGACCAGATGGCGAAGACGCCGAAGACGGCGCTGGGCTTCATGCAACAGCTGGGCACCCCGGTCGCCGCCGAACAGCGGCGCGAGGCCGCGGAATTGCAGGCGCAGATCAAGGCGACCGGTGGCAATTTCCAGCTGAAGCCGTGGGACTGGGACTTCTATTCGGAACAGGTCCGCAAGGCGAAGTACGATCTGAACCAAGACGAGCTGAAACCCTATTTCGAAGTCAACAAGGTGCTGACCGACGGCGTGTTCTATGCCGCCAACCAGCTCTACGGCGTGACGTTCAAGCGTCGCACCGATATTCCGGTCTATCATCCCGACGTCATGGTCTATGAGGTCAACGAAGCGGACGGCACGCCCATCGGTCTGATGTATTTCGACTTCTGGAAACGCGACAACAAGAATGGCGGCGCGTGGATGTCGAACTTCGTCAACCAGTCGAAGCTGCTCGGCACGAAGCCGGTGATCTACAACGTATCCAACTTCACCAAGCCGGCGGCCGGGCAGCCCGGCCTCATCAGCTTCGACGACGTGACCACGATGTTCCACGAATTCGGCCACGCGCTGCACGGCCTGTTCGCGAACCAGACCTATCCTAGCGTGTCGGGCACCAACGTTGCGCGCGATTTCGTCGAATTCCCGTCGCAGTTCAACGAACACTGGGCGCTCGATCCCAAGGTGTTGCCGCATTACGCGGTGAACTATCGCACCGGTCAGGTGATCCCGCAGACGCTGGTCGACAAGATCAAGCGGGCCGGGACGTTCAATTCGGGCTATTCGTTCGGCGAGGCGCTGGCCGCGGCCGAGATGGACATGAGCTGGCATTCGCTGACCGCGGCGCAGGGCAAGCAGAACCCCGACGCGTTCGAAACGCAGGCGCTCGCCGCCACCGGCCTCGATGTCGCCGACGTACCGCCGCGCTATCGCTCGACCTATTTCCTGCACATCTGGGGCAATGGCTATTCGGCGGGCTATTACGCCTATAGCTGGACCAAGATGTTGAGTTCCAATGCGTTCAACTGGTTCGAACAGCATGGTGGGATGACGCGCGCCAACGGCCAGCGCTTCCGCGACATGGTGTTGTCGAAGGGGCATACCGAGGATTACGCGCCGATGTTCCGCAACTTCAACGGTAGCGACCCGCAGGTCGCGCCGTTGCTGAAGGATCTGGGCCTCAACGCCGATGGATCGCGGATCAACGGCGACGGCGCGGTGCAGGGCAAGACCGGAGGCTGATGGCGCGTGCCCGATCGTGATCGATGCGCGATCGGGCATTTTCCTGCTGCGAGGATACCGCCTCCTTCCCGGAACGGATTATGTCGCGAGCATGACCGGGCAAGCTCCGGCCTTCGAGGTAATCAACGCTGTATCGGGGAAGTGGCGGAGAGGGAGGGATTCGAACCCTCGGTACCCGTAAAGGCACGCCGCATTTCGAGTGCGGTACAATCGACCACTCTGCCACCTCTCCGCAGAGGTTTCTCGCTCTATACCGCAGGTCAGCGCGGCACGTTGGTCAGCGAGGGCGGTCGGTTAGCGCAAGGATTCGGGATGTGCAAGCGCATCCTTGCTGCAAACGCACATCGACCCTAGATTATTTTGCATGAAGGCCATTTCCGCCCCGTTGCTCGACCTCGGCACGCCGTTGCCGCCGATCGCCCATGCCCGTTTTTCGATCGGGGAGGTCGTGCGCCACCGGCTGTTCGATTTTCGCGGGGTCGTGTTCGACATCGACCCGGTCTTTGCGAACAGCGAGGAATGGTATGAATCGATTCCCGTCGATGCCCGTCCGCGCAAGGACCAGCCCTTCTATCACCTGCTCGCCGAAAATGCCGAGGCGAGCTATGTCGCCTATGTCAGCCAGCAGAACCTGATCGTCGACGACAGCGAGGAACCGATCGACCATCCCGCGATCCGGGGGCTGTTCGACGACTATGCCGATGGCCGCTATCAATTGCGCCGCGAGCATCGCCATTAACGAACGCGCCGGTCAGTAGATGTCCCGGCGATAGCGTCCGTTGCCCAGCATGTCCTCCAGCAGCGGTTCGCCCAGGATCGTTGCCAGCACGGCATGGACCCCCGGTGCCATGCCCTGCACGCTGCCACAGACATAGATCGCCGCGCCGTCAGCGACCATCGCCCTGATACGACCGGCATCGGCGGCGACGGCATCCTGCACATAGCGGACTCCGCCCGGCTGACGCGACCATGCGATGCGCTGGTCGGCCAGAACACTGGCGTTCTGCAGCGCCTGCCGCTCCCCGGCCAGAAAATCGTCCTGTGCCGGATGACGCTCACCCCAATAGAGTAGTGCGGGGCCACCCTGACGGCTGGCGCGGTGGCGCAGATGGGCGAGCAGGCCGGCCAGTCCGGTGCCATTGCCGATCAGGATCAGCGGCACCGTGTCGCCGGCGGGCGGATGGAACGCCGGGTTCGACCGGACCCGCGCCTGTATGATCCCGCCGACGGCTGCACCATGGCATAGCCAGCCCGACCCCAGGCCGTCGAAGCCATCGGCCGCCGTGCAGCGCCGGACGATCAGTTCGACCCGGCCCGACGCGGCGATCGACGCGATCGAATATTCGCGGTGGCCGATCGGTTTGAGCGTCGCGACATCGGCGGCACTGGTCGGCAGGATGCTGTTCATCAGCCTGGCCCGGTTCTCCGGCATGTCCGGCGTGCCCGAAGCGGCCAGATACGCCTCGACGCGGCGCGGGTCCTGCTGCGGCAGGATTTCGAGGATGTCGCCCGGCATCCAGTCGGCGCTCCCGGCGGCAGGTTCCAGCACGACCTGCCACGCTTCGCCCCCCGCACTTCCTGGGTTCAGCAGGCGGCGATCGACCAGACGCCATGCGTCCATCGCGGCGGGTGCCCAATCGGGCTGATCGGTCCGTCCGCCCAGGCCGGCCAGCTGGTGCTGCCATTGGCGCTGCGCATCGGCGTCGTTGCCGTCCGCCTCCAACGCGTCGAACAGGCGGGTGGCGCCATGGTCGTGCAGCCAGCGGTCGACGCGGTGGCCGAAGGCGCAGAAGTCGGCATATTCGCGGTCGCCCAGCGCCATCACCGCATAGTCGAGGTGCGACAGGTCGGGCGCCTCGCGCTCCATCGTCCGGGCAAAGCCGCGTGCATTGTCGGGCGGCTCGCCTTCGCCATAGGTGCTGGCGACGACGAACAGCCGGCTGGCGCGCGCCAGCGCGGCACGGTCGAGCGCGGCGATCGGCAGCGCGGCGGCATGGGGCAGGGCGTCGGCGGTCAGCCCGGCGATGCGCTCGGCCGATCCGGTCTGGCTGGCATAGGCCACCAGCGTCGTGGCGGTTTCGATCGGGGTAACCGCCACGTCGGCGACGGCTGCGGCCAACGCAGCCTTGCGCCGCCGCCGCGCGAAATACAGCAGGAAGCCGGTAATGGTGAACAGCGGCATGGTCAGGCTGGCCAGCAGCATCGCGACCCGCCCGACGATCCCGAAATAGGCGCCGCGATGAATTTCGAGCACGCTGGTCACGATGTCCTGACCCAGCGGCCGGGTGGCATAGGGTTGATCGTCGATGACCGCGCCGGTCGTGCCGTCGATGGTCAGTTCGTCGCTGACCCGATCGTGCCGCCCTTCGGGCAGCTTCGCGCGGAACTGCACCTCGCCATAGTCGCGCGCACTCATCGTGATGCGATCATAGCGCCGCCCGCCGGTCGCGTGGGCGAAGCCGTCCCAGGCACGCGTCAGGTCGACCGGAACGTCCTTCGGCCCCCGGTGCCGCTCGGCCGGAGCCTCGGCGACCAGCAATGCGCGGACGCCCTGTCGATACCAGTCGTACGACCACCACAGGCCGGTAAAGCCGCTGGTCAGGTAGAAGACCAGCACCCAGCCGCCGATGACGGCGTGCAGCATCCGATAGAGGTTGCGCCCGGTCTTGCGGAAATCCAGCACGAACCAGTTGCGCCAGTCGAGCGGACGCCGGGGCCAGCGTAGATACAGGCCGGACAGCGCGAAGTAGAGGAGCGCAATGGCGGAGAAACCGGTGATCTGTCGCCCGATCCCGTTGCCCTCGCCCGGTAGCGCGAGCCAGCGGTGCAGGTGTTCGACCACGTCCAGTGTCGCAGCGCCACGCGGTTCGCCCAACAGGGCGCCGGTGTACGGGTCGATGTGTTCGACCACGCGGTCCTTGGACATGCCCCGCTGGTACGAAACGGTCGTCAATTCATCGGGCGTGTTCGCCAGCGTGATCCGGCCGATCTTCGCATCCGGTCGCTGGCGCAGCACCTGCGCGATGAGCTGCGGTCCCGACAGGCGCGGCGTGGTCGCCGCTGCGGCGGGCGTATCGTGGTTGAGCGCCGCCAGTATCTCCGGCTCGAAGCTGAGCGTGGCACCGGTCACGCCCATCACCGCCAGCACCAATCCGGCGGTGATGCCCAGGAACCAGTGGATCTGAAACAGAATGTTCCGGGTCATGCCGCGCACTCGATGAGTCTTGATATTGATAATAGATCGCGTTAGCGGCGCTCGCAACTAGGGTCAATATTACGCAAGGGAAATGACTATGGGTGGGGATATGCGCCGACCGTTACTGGCGAGTGTGGCGGCCATGGCGCTGCTGGCGATGCCCGCCGCGGCGCAAACCGCCGATCCCCATCGCACGACACCGGATGCGCCGGCGGACGAGGAGATCGTCATCACCGCGGCGCGCACCATCCTGCCGCCCAACGCGCTGCCGCTGACCATCGACGTGATCGACAAGCAGGCGATCGACCAGCAGATCGCGATATCGGGCAGCATCACCGATGCCGTCGCGACGCTGACCCCCAGCTTTTCCCCGACGCGCGGCAAATTGTCGGGGGCGGGAGAGACGTTACGCGGGCGCTCGCCGCTCTATGCGATCAACGGCATCCCGCAGACGACTCCCTTACGGGACGGCAGCCGCGACGGCTTCACCATCGACGGCTTCTTCATCGATCGGGTCGAACTGATCTATGGATCGAATGCATTGCAGGGCGTCGGCGGCACCGGCGGGATCGTCAACCAGGTGACGGTCGGCGCGCCGCGACAGGAGGGGGTAAGCGGCCGGGCGCTGGTGCAGGGAACGGCATCGAACGGGTTCGAAGGCGATGGCCTGGGCGGAAAGGTCGCCGGGCTGGTCCAGTCCAAGTCGGGGCGTTTCGACGCGACGATCGGTGCCAGCTACGAACGGCGCGGCGCATTCTACGATGCGCAGGACCGGCGGATCGGCATCAACCTGACGCAGGGCGAGACGCAGGATTCGCGGGCGACCGATTTGTTCGCGCGGCTGGGGATGGAGGTCGGCGCGACCGGGCGGCTCGACCTGATCGCCAACCGCTTTGAGCTGAAGGGCGACGGCGATTACCTTGCGATCGCCGGCAACCGCCGGACGGGACTGCCGACCAGTGCGGTGCGCGGCACTCCGCCGGGACGGCCCGCCGCCAACCGGGCGGAGGCGCTGTCGCTGTCCTACACCGATACCGACGTGGCGGGCGGCAACCTTGTCACGCAGCTGTTCTTCAACCGCACCCACGACACGTTCGGCGGCGAGGTCGCGGTTCAGGCGACGTTTCAGGACCCGGCGATCGCGCCGGTCGGAACGCTGTTCGACCAGTCGGAGAACCGCTCGCGCAAGCTGGGCGCGAAGGCGAGCTACGAACGCGCCGTGCCGGGGTTCGAGGCGCTGGTGGCGACGATCGGGTTCGACGCGCTGTTCGACAAGACCGAGCAGCGGCTGATCGCGACCAACCGCATCTGGGTGCCACCTGCCGACTTCCGCAGCCTTGCACCGTTCGTACAGGGTAACCTGAAGCTCGCCGATGGGCTGGTCCGCGTGGCGGGCGGCGCGCGGTGGGAGAATGTGCAGGTCCGCATCGACGATTTCCGCACGCTGGCATCCACAACCTATGACGGACGCAATGCCCGGACCTATGGCGGTGTCGCGGTGACCGGGGGCAAGCCAAAGTTCAGCGACGTGCTGTACAATGGCGGGCTGATCGTCGAACCGCTGGGCGGGGTGCGTGCCTATGCCAGCTATGCCCAGGGCTTCACCATGGCCGATGTCGGACGCATCACCCGCGCCATTTCGACGCCGGGCGTGCGGCTGGACAATTTTCTCGATATCCAGCCGGTCGTGTCGAACAACCGCGAGGTGGGCGTCGAGGTGAAGCGCGGGCCGCTGGATGCCGGCGCAACCTATTTCTGGTCGTCGAGCGATCGTGGGCAGTTGCTGGTCGCGCAGGGCAACGGCATCTTCGAGGTGCAGCGCCAGCGGGTGGAGATCGAGGGGCTGGAGGTGAACCTTGCGGTGCAGACGCCGCTGCCGGGGCTGCGCGTGTCGACCGGCTATGCCCATATCCTCGGCCGCTATGACAGCGACCGCAGTCCGGCGGACGGCGTGGTCGATACCGATCTTGACGGGACCAATATCTCGCCCGACCGGCTGAATCTGGCGGCCGATCTGGCGACGGGGCCGGTGACGGCAAGGGTGCAGACGCAATTCTATCTGTCGCGCAATTTCCGGGGGAAGGCGAACCCCAGCCCGGACAATGATTTCGGAGGCTATGACGTCACCGATGCGTCGATCCGGTATCAGACGAGGTTCGGCGGGCTGTCGCTCAGCGCGCAGAACATCTTCGACCGTTTCTATATCGACTATAACAGCGACACCCGCCTGCCGAACGACAATTTCGCATTCTTCGCCGGACGGGGACGCACGTTCACGCTGGGGTGGGATATGCGGTTCTGAGTTGGGCTGGACAGCGGGGCAGGGCGGCGGCTAGGCGCGGCCCATGCCTGTCATTGCCACCATCATGAATTCGACCACCGGCCAGCCGATCCAGAAGATGACCTTCGGACGGATGCCGAAGCCCTGGGCCTCGTTCAACCTCGAAAACGGCGAACTGGTCACCGCCGACCGGGTGGATGTGGGCACGCCCGCGCCGGGCAAGGTCGTGGTGCCGGTATCGGTGTGGGTCACGCCCAAGAAATAACCCCCTCCCGGCGTCGTGCCGGAAGGGGGCTTTTCCATTAACCGCAGACGCGGCGGCCGTTACGGATAACGTAGCGGCAGGGGCCACGATAATCGACGCCCATCGCGGCGGCTTCACGCGACCAGCCAGGGACGACCCGCTCGCCGCGATAGCCGTAGCGGTCGCCGCGTCGCGCGTCCCAGCGACGACGCTCGTCCCAGCGACGGCGGTCGTTCCACGCACGGCGATTGTCCCAGCCGCGCCGGTCGTTCCAGCCACGACGGTTGTCCCAGTGGCGACGGTCGTCCCAGCGGCGGTCGTCGTGATGCGCGCGCGGGCCGTGGTCGCGGTGCGCGTGGCGGCCAGGCTGTGCATCGGCGACGGCGGGAACGGCGGTGAGGCCGGCGATGGTCAGGCCGATGCCGGCGAAAATGTTCAAGAACTGCTTCATGATCGCTTCCTCTCTGCCCTTGTCCTGCCGGGATTCGCCTGAACCCCTGCTGGACAGGATTGACAGTAGTCCGAAAGACTTTGCGCAGGTCGTTGGTTCCCGATTCGCTCCGACGATCAATAAGCGGGCTGCCACATCTGCGCGGCGATGGTGTCGCGGTCTATTGCCACGTCGGGGGCGGCAACGCCATCGGCCACCGCCTGCGCCGCGACCACGACCGCGATGTCGAGCGCGACGTCGCGCAGTCGTTCGATCGGCGGCAACAGCGTCGCATCGCCCCCCATCGCGCCCAGCGCGCGGGCGGCGGCCATGAACATCGCGTCGGTGATCGTCCGCGCCTGTGCCGCCAGTGCGCCAAGCCCTACGCCGGGGAAGATATAGACGTTGTTGACCTGGGTAACCTGCGCGATACCGAACGGGCTGCCGGTGCCGATCACCGCGCGTCCGGCGCTCCAGCGGGCAAGGTCGGTCGGATGCGCCTCGGCGCGAGATACCGGGTTGGACAGCGGAAAGATCACCGGGCTCTCGACCGACTGGGCCATGGTGCGCACCACGGCTTCGCTGAATGCGCCGTGCTGGCCGGAGGCGCCGATCAGCACGGTCGGATGGATGTTGGCGACCGCATCGAACAGGTCGATCGCGCCGTGCGCGGTGCGCGTCCAATGCTCCACCTCTGCCGGATCGCGGGCATAGGCGCGCTGCCCGGTCGACAGATCGTCCATGTCCGACAGGATCAGCCCGTCGCGATCCACCGCCCAGATACGCGCGCGCGCCTGTTCGACGGTCAGGCCATCGGCCTGCAGCGCCTGTACCAGCATGTCGGCGATGCCGCAGCCCGCGGCACCGGCGCCGAACAGCAGGATGCGCTGATCTGCCAGGGGCGCGCCGGTCCGCCCGATCGCCGATAACAGCGTGCCGACCGCCGTAGCGGCGGTACCCTGAATATCGTCGTTGAAGCTGAGCAACCGGTCGCGATACCGCTCCAGCAGCCTATAGGCATTGTGGCCGGCGAAATCCTCCCATTGCAGCAGCACGCCGGGGAAGCGGTCGGCGACCGCGCTCACGAAATCCTCGACGAACGCGTCATATTCGGCGCCCCGGATACGCGGGTGGCGCCAGCCGACATAGAGCGGGTCTTCGCGGCGGGCGGCATTGTCGGTGCCGACATCGAGCAGGATCGGCAGCACCTCCGACGGATGGATGCCGGCGCAGGCGGTATAGAGCGCCAGCTTGCCGATCGGAATGCCCATGCCGCCTGCGCCCTGGTCGCCGAGGCCCAGGATACGTTCGCCGTCGCTGACGACGATCACCTTCACCCGGTCGAGCGCCGGATCGGCAAGGATCTCCGCGATCCGCTGGCGATTGGGCCACGACAGGAACAGCCCGCGCGGCCGCCGCCAGATGTCGCTGAACCGCTCGCACCCCTCGCCCACGGTCGGGGTATAGACCAGGGGCAGCATCGCCGGCAGGTCGCGCTGGACCATCGCGTGGAACAGGATTTCGTTCGAATCCTGCAACTCGCGCAGGAAGCTGTAGCGGTGGAAATCGTCGGGCATCCCGGCCAGCGCGCGCTGCCGCCGCTCGATCTGGCTGTCGAGCGTGCCGACATGCGGCGGGAGCAGGCCGTGCAGCCCCCATTGGTCACGTTCCGCTTCGGTAAAGGCCGTGCCCTTGTTGGTCAGCGGATCGGCGAGCAGCGCGCGGGCGGCGGCGTGAGCGGCGGGGGACATGGACGGAACCTTCGGAACTGGAGACGAAAACGTCCCGGCGGGAGCCGCTGGGACGCAAGGTTGCTCTGGGAACTCAGAAACGGAAGCTGATCCAACCGGCGAGGAAGTCGGAGCTTTTGTAGTTCGCATCGGTCAGCGCAGGGCTGGCGATCAGATGTTCGTAGCGCGCGGTCAGGCTGACGCGCGGGCTGACCGCGTAGATCGCCTGCAACCGGATCGTGTCGGCGATCTTGCGCGCATTGCCCAGCTGCGTGCCGGCAAATGCCTGCCCATTGGCGCGATATACCGCGTCGTTCACGCTGTCGCGCCATGACAGCTGATATTCGGTGGCGATGCGCAGCTTGGGCGTCGGCTGGAACTGCACGCTGGGGGCGAAGGCGATCAGGTTCGTCGGCGTGGAATATAGCTGGTAGCTGTAATAGATGTTGTTCCCGAACGGCGCGAGCGAGTTCCGGAGCGTGCCGTTGCCATAGGCCCCGCCGCCGCTGGCATAGTCGAAGTGGAACCCGACGCGCGGTGCGGTCTTCGACGTGCCCACCTTGTACGTCTGCTGAAGCAGGACCAGCCAGGCGGAGATTGGCCGGTTGTCGAACTCGCCGCCCTGATAGTTGACGGTCCAGTCGATGTTGACGGGGCCGCTGTCGCCATAAAGGTGCAGGCCGTAGAATTTGCGCACTTCCTCGGTCGTCCGCGCGCCCCAGGTCGCGCTGCTGTTGCGCAGCCGCCAGAAGAACGGGTCGAAATAGAAGTTCGATCCGCCCAGCAGCGTCTTCGGCAGGACGAACCCGGCGGTGCCGCCCGAAAAGCGACGATTGTCATCGACGATGTCGTCGCCGGTGCCGCCCACGCCCAGCCGCGTGGTCTTGAAATCGAATACGTCGCCGCGAACCTTGTCGCCCTTCGCCCAGGCGCGCACGCCGTTATAGACGAAGAAGATGGTGTTGTTGTCTCGCGGCACGACCATCAGGTTCGGGCCGTCGGCAAAGGTCTGTCGCCCATAGCGCACGCCGACATCGACGCCGCCGAGTGTGCCGGTCACGTCGACGAAGCTCTGCTGCACCACCAGGTCGTTGTGCAGCTGCCCGGCCTTTACGCCCAGATTGCGGCCCGACATGCCGGCATGGGCCAGTTCGCCATACAGCCGGACATGATCGCCCAGATGCAGGTCGGCACCGCCGACGATCCGGTTGATATCCTGCCGCTGCGCTTCGCGGTCGCGCAGGTTGGGATTGGTGGTCAGGTTGACGCGGTAGCGGAACTCGCCCGACAGGGTGAGGTACACGTCGTTCCCCGCGATCGGGATGTATTTCAGCCGGTCCAGCACGTCGTCGCGCTTCTTGGGATCGCGATACCTGGTCCAGTCCTCGGCCCAGCGCGACTGGTTATAGCCGCCGGCGGTGACGCCATCGCCGACACCGGCCGTCGGATATTCCTGCGCTACGGGGCGGGCATTGCCGCGATCGGCGACCTGGGTCGCTGCAGCTGCGGGTTCCGCAGCCTGTGCGGCAAGGGGGGCGATCGCCGATGCGATCAGCGGGGTGGCGGTGCAGAGCCGCAACAGGGTCTTCATATCGGCATACCTTTGTCCGCCCGGCGCGGGCGATGGTCGGCAGGGTGCCGGTCGGGCAGTGCGCCCCGACCGGCCCTTTCAGGAATTACTCGGCGGCAACCGCGCCTTCGGGCATTTCGTCGACGCGCACGCTGCGACCGGCCAGGGCCTCGTCGAACTGGTGCTTGTCGAGCTTGCCTTCCCATTTTGCGACGACGACGGTTGCTACCGCGTTACCGATGAAGTTCGTGAGGCTGCGGCATTCGGACATGAACCGGTCCACGCCGAGGATCAGCGCCATGCCCGCGACGGGCACGCTGGGCACGATCGACAGCGTGGCGGCCAGCGTGATGAAGCCCGCGCCGGTCACGCCCGCCGCCCCCTTCGACGACAGCATCGCGACCCCGAGCAGCAGGATCTGCTGGCTGATCGTCAGCTCCACGTTGCACGCCTGGGCGATGAACAGCGCGGCCATCGTCATGTAGATGTTGGTGCCGTCGAGATTGAACGAATAGCCGGTGGGCACGACCAGGCCGACGATCGACTTCGGGATGCCGGCGCGCTCCATCTTTTCGATCAGCGAGGGCAGGGCGCTTTCCGACGAAGAGGTGCCCAGCACCAGCAGGAGTTCGGCCTTCAGGTACGAAATCAGCTTGAAGATCGAGAAGCCGCAGAAATGGGCGACCGCACCCAGCACGATCACCACGAACAGGAAGGCGGTGAGATAGAAGGTGCCGACCAGGGCGGCGAGGCTGGCGAGCGTACCGATGCCGTATTTGCCGATGGTGAACGCCATCGCGCCGAACGCACCGATGGGTGCGGCCTTCATGACGATCGCGACGACCTTGAAGAAGGCGATCGAAATGTCGTTCAGCGCGTCGAGGACGCGTTCGCCCTTGTCGCCGATCATGGCGAGGCCGATGCCGAACAGGATCGCGACGAACAGCGTCTGCAGGATGTTGCCCTCGGTCAGTGCCGAGAGGAACGTGTCGGGAATGATCCCGGTCAGGAAGCCGGTGATCGTCGAATCATGCGCCTTGGCGGCGTATTCGGTGACCTTCGACGTATCGAGCGTCGCGGGATCGATATTGAGTCCTGCGCCCGGCTGGACAACGTTGCCGACGATCATGCCGATGATGAGCGCCAGCGTGGAGAAGGTCAGGAAATAGGCGAATGCCTTGCCCGCGACGCGGCCGACGCTGGCCAGGTCGCGCATCCCGGCGATGCCGGTGACGATGGTCAGGAAGATGACCGGGGCGATGATCATCTTCACCAGCTTGATGAAGGCATCGCCGATCGGCTTCAGCGCTTCGCCGGTCGATGGGTAGAAGTGGCCGAGCAGGACGCCGGCGATGATCGCGACCAGCACCTGGGCATAGAGATGCCGATACCATGGCTTGGCGGCGGGTGGCACGGGCGGGTGCGCGGTGTCGGTGGCAAGTATCATGCGGCGACCTTTCATCCTCTGTAGGCGCCCAGCCCGGCTCTTCACGGCGGTCGGCGCGACACCAATGGTTTACTCCGCTGCACCTTGGGTTGTCTTGATTGCATCGCTCTACCCTAAGTATCGATAGGATAACGATAAAAGTCTGAAACAGTGCAGGCTTTTGCCCAAATTTCTGCCAATCCCGGCGACAAAAGTGCAGATTGTTGCACATGGTGGACCGACCACTTACAAGGTGCCGATGGGACGCGGAGTTCGGACATGGTGGATCGGGTGGGTGCTGGGCGGCCTGCTGCTCAGCATTGCCATCGGCGCCCTGGTCGGTCGCGTGGTCGAACGCCGGGCGCAGGCCGAATCCTTCGCCGAGATCGATAGCGACGCCCGGCTGCGGCAGGTGCTGTTGGCTAGCGAGATCGCGCGTTTCCGCCTGCTTCCACTGGCACTGGCCGACGACCGCGACGTCGTGGCCGCGGTACAGGGCGGCGATGCGGCGCGGCGGGCGCTGAACCGCAAGCTGGCGGCGCTGGCCACATCGACGTCAGCTAGCGTCATCTATGTCGTCGGGCGCGAAGGCGTGGCGATCGCGGCGAGCAACTGGGCCGGTCCCGGCAGCTTCGTCGGCCGGGACTATGCCTTTCGACGCTATTACCGCGACGCCGTGCGGACCGGGGCGGGGACCCAGTTCGCGCTGGGTACGGTCAGCCACCGTCCCGGCCTGTATCTCAGCCGCCGGACGCCCGATGGCGGCGTCGTGGTCGTGAAGCTGGAATTCGACCGGATCGAGAGCGAATGGCGGGCGGCGGGGGGCATTACCTTCGTCACCGATCCGGCCGGCGTGGTCCTTATCTCGAGCGAGCCGCGCTGGCGCTTCGCCGCTACCCGGCGGATCGAACCGGCGGTTGCCGCCGCCGTGCGCGCCGACAGCGGGGCGGCGGCGCTGAGCCAACCGCCCTTTGCGATCCTGGGGGATGCGCTGCGCCTCAACGGGCAGCGGCGAACGCTGCAACACGCGGTCACCGCGCCGGGTGACGAGGGGTGGCAGGTGCATCTGGCGATGCCATTGCCGCCAACGATCGGTAGTGCGGTGCGCACCAGCGCACTGGCGGCGGCGGCGGTGACGCTGGCGTTGATCGGCGGGCTTTGGGGATTGCGGGAACGGTCGCGGCGCCGGGCCATGCGGACCGTCGAACTGGAAGCGGCGGTCGCCGCCCGGACCCGCGAACTGCGCAGCGAGATCGAGGAGCGCATCGCCGCGGAAGCGCGTGCCGCCGAACTGCGCGACGGATTGCGGCAGGCCAATCGGCTGGCCACGCTGGGCCAGATCACCGCCAGCGTGGCACATGAAACCGCACAACCGGTGGCCGCGATCCGCAATTATGTCGCTGCCGCGCGCCAGCTGCTGACCCGCGGCGATACCCAGGCGGTGGACGATAATCTGGGTGCCATCGCCCGCCTGACCGATCGGATCGGGCTGGTGACTGCCGAATTGCGCGGGTTCGCGCGGAAGGGGAGCGGTACGATCGGCCCCGTCCGGCTGGCCGAGGTGATCGACGGCGCGCGGCTGATCCTGAAGGAGCAACTCTCCAACGTCGCGCTCGTCGTGCCGCCGATTTCCAATGACCTGATCGTCGTCGCCGGGCGGGTCCGGCTGGAACAGGTGCTGGTCAATCTGCTGCAGAATGCGATCGAGGCACTGGTCGCGACACCCGATCCGCGGATCGCGATCGAAGTGGGAATCGAATTACAGACCCTGTCGCTGATCGTCGCCGATAACGGCCCCGGCATCGATCCCGACGTCGCCGAACGGATGTTCACCCCGTTCGTGACCAGTCGGGCGACCGGGCTGGGGCTTGGCCTGGTCATCGCGCAGGACATCATGACCGATCTGGGCGGTACGCTGCGGCTGTTGCCGTCGGAGCAGGGGGCACGGTTCGAGCTGACGCTGCGGCGGGTGCCATGAGCGGGCCTGCGACCGACCGCGCCGGCCGGGTCGCGCTGGTCGAGGATGACGAGGATCTGCGCGTGTCGACCGCGCAACTGCTGACGCTGGCCGGGTTCGATGTCGTCACCTTTCCGGCGGCCCCTCCCGCCTTGCTGGCGATCGATGCCGATTTTGACGGGATCGTCGTCACCGACGTCCGGATGCCGCACATGTCCGGGATCGAGCTGTTCCGGACCCTGCGCGATCGCGATCCCACGCTGCCGGTCGTGCTGGTGACGGGCCATGCCGATGTCGAGATGGCGGTCGACGCGATCAAGCGCGGGGCGTGGGATTTCCTGTCGAAGCCGTTCGATCCCGACGCGCTGATCGCCGCCGCCACCCGCGCGATGGCCGCGCGGCAGCTGGCGCTCGACAACCGGCGCCTGCGTGCCGAAGCCGCGAATGTCGAGGACATGGCGCTGGTCGGACGGACCCCGGCGATCACCCGGTTGCGCGAGATGATCCCGGTGCTGGCCGATGCCGACATCGACCTGCTGATCGAGGGGGAAACCGGAACCGGCAAGGAACTGCTCGCCCGCGCGATCCACCGCGCCGGGCGTCGGGCGCGGCACCGGTTCCTGACCATCGCCTGCGCCGCGCTGCCGGGGCAGGCGATCGAGGATGAATTGTTCGCGACCGTCGGCGATCGGGGGATCGTCGGGGCACAGCGCGGAACGCTGTTCCTCGACGACATCGATCAGGCGTCGCGCGGATTGCAGGGGCGGTTGACGCAGTTGATCGAGGATCGCGCGATCCGCGGCCCGCGCGATGCGGTGCCGGTCGACATCCGCGTGATCGCCACGGCGGCGGAAGAGGCGCAGCGCGGCGCGGAGGCGATCGCGCCGGCGCTCCTTTATCGCCTTGCCGCCGTGCGGCTCCGTATCCCGCCGCTGCGCGAACGGCGCGACGACGTGCCGCTGCTGTTCGCGCATCTGGTCGACCTGTCGGCGAAGCGGTTGCGCCGCGATGTTCCGCCCCTGACGCACGCCGCGCGAAACCTGCTGGCGCGGCACGACTGGCCGGGCAATGTCCGCGAACTGGCGCATTTCGCCGACCGGTTCGTGCTGGGTCTGGAAGGTAACGACACCGGCGATGGCGGCGGCGACGTCACCCGTCCGCTACCCGAACGGATTGCGGCGTTCGAACGCGAGGCGATCCTGTCGGCAATCGCCGCCACGGGGGGAGAGATCGGCACGGCGATCGAACGCCTCGGCATCCCGCGCAAGACCTTCTATTACAAGGTGCAGCGCCTCGGCATCGACCTGAAGACCCTGCGCGGCCAGTGACCCCTGATCAGTCCAGCCCGTCGTCGGAAACATAGGCAAGGCCGGCGCGTGCTTCCAGCGCGGCCCGGTCGCGCATTACGATCCGCCCACGCGAACACCGCACCATATGCTCCCCTTCGAGGATGTGCAGGCAGTCGGTGACGGTCGCCCGGCGCAGGTTCAGCGTGGTGGCGATCGACGCATGGGTGACCGCCATCGTGTCGCCATCGATCCGGTCGTCGATCATCAGCAACAGTCGGGCGATCCGCCGTTCGGGAACGTCGCGCAGCGCCGATGCCAGCGTCCGCGCCATCTGCATCGAGAAACGCTGGGCAAAGTTCAGGATCGCCTTGAGCAGCGCATTATCCTCGTCCGCCGCTTCGACGACGGCGGTGGCGGGGATGATGATCGCGCTGCCCGGCTGGATATGGGCGCGGGCGGTGAACGGGGTCGGATGATCGCTGAACAGCCGGGACCAGCCGACGACACCGTCACGGCCGATCATCCCGACATCCTGTGACGTACCGCCGGTCGACAGCGACAGCATCGCCGGCGCACCTTCGGGAAAGACCAGGCGATCGATTGCCTCGCCGCTTCTGGTAAGGATTTCGCCGGGTTCCAGCGTGACGCGGGTCGCGACCTGGGCCAGCTTGCGGCGCGTGTCGGGGCGCACGGCCCCCAACAACCTGTTATCCGTGGTGGGCAGGACAGTAGATGTTTCGCTCACGCGATCGATATTCGCTGCAAAAGCCATTTGGCGTCTTGTGCCTGCAAGATTTGGTGCAATCCAGCCATCGGGCGCATCCTGTACGGAACCGTACGTCCGTGCGTTTCACTGCATCATTCGCCGTGCCCGGCTCGTTGGGTCGTAACAACGATCCAGGGAGACGGTGTCATGGACGAGCAGATGTTGGTGACGCACGCATTCGATGCGCGTGCGAAGCGGCGGGAAGAACGTCGCGATTTCTTCAAGATGCTGGGCGGTGCCGCTGCCGTGGGCGGCGCTGCTTTCGTCATGGCACAATCGAACGAGGCGCAGGCGCAGAGCGGGCCGACCGATGCCGATATCCTCAACTTCGCGCTGAACCTCGAATATCTCGAAGCGCAATTCTATTATTTCGCGGCGTTCGGCAGCGGCCTTCCCAATTCGATCCTGACCGGGACGGGTACGCAGGGTGCGGTGACCGGCGGTCGTCAGGTCGCCTTTTCCGATACGCTGGTCGCGCAATATGCGCGCGAGATCGCGGCGGACGAGCGCGCCCATGTCGAATTCCTGCGCACGGCGTTGGGCAGTTCGGCGGTCGCACAGCCCGCGATCGACATCAGCGCGTCGGCAACCGGCGCCTTTTCGTCGGCCGCGCGCGCAGCGGGACTGATCGGGGCAGGGGCCACGTTCGACCCTTATGCCAGCGACGAGAATTTCCTGCTCGGCGCGTTCATCTTCGAAGATGTCGGTGTCACCGCCTATAAGGGCGCGGCGCCGCTGCTCACCAGCAAGACCTTCCTCGAAGCAGCCGCCGGTATCCTCGCGGTCGAGGCGTATCATGCCGCGATCGTGCGGACGACGCTGTATGCAAAGGGGATCGCGACCCCGTCGGCGCAGCTGATTCAGGCGACCGACGCGATTTCGAATGCGCGCGACAGCCTCGACGGCACAAGCGACCTCGA
The DNA here is from genome assembly GCF_913776855.1 of uncultured Sphingomonas sp. Classification (GTDB taxonomy): domain Bacteria; phylum Pseudomonadota; class Alphaproteobacteria; order Sphingomonadales; family Sphingomonadaceae; genus Sphingomonas. Next base: position 51,808 of record NZ_CAJYQD010000014.1, read on the forward strand.
CCAGGGTCTTTCGCCGTTGTCGAGCAATCCGAACGCCAGCAACATCGCGCCGCTCGACACCAACGGCATCGCCTATAGCCGTTCGGCCGGACAGACGCTCAACATCGTCTATCTCAACAACGCCCAGGTGAACGGCGGCGGTTTCTTCCCCAACGGGGTGAACGGCAACATCCGCGCCAGCGCCGCCAACTGAACCTGAGGAGAGACAAGATGCATAACGATCCGATCCTGCAGGTCCTCGAAGCCTGCGACCAGCGGCGCAACGCCCGCCGCGAATTCATGCGCTATGCCGGTGGTGCGGCCATCGCTACGGCGGGCGCCACCGTCTTGTCGGCGTGCAGTGACAGCGGCGGCGGTTCGTTGATCCCCGGACCGACGCCGACGCCCACGCCGACCGCGACCACCGCGCTGAGCGATGCCGATGTGCTGAACTTCGCGCTGAACCTCGAATATCTCGAAGCGCAATTCTACTCGTTCGCCGCGACCGGTTCGGGCCTGCCCAACAGCAGCCTCAGCGGCACGGGCACCCAGGGGTCCGTCTCCGGCGGGCGGCAGGTCACATTCAGCGATCCGCTGGTCGCGCGCTACGCCCGTGAGATCGCGGCGGACGAGATCGCCCATGTCAACTTCCTGCGCAGCGCGCTCGGGTCTTCGGCGGTGGCTCAACCGGCGATCGACATCGGCGTGACCTCGACCAGTGCCTTTTCGAACGCGGCACGGGCCGCGGGGCTGATCGGTACCGGTGCGGCGTTCGACGTCTATGCCAGCGACGAGAATTTCCTGCTCGGCGCGTTCATCTTCGAGGATGTCGGCGTCACCGCCTATAAGGGCGCGGTCGGTTTTATCAGCAACAAGACCTTCCTCGAAGCGGCGGCCGGCATCCACGCGGCAGAGGCGTATCACGCCGGACTGGTGCGGACGGTGCTGTATCGCAAGGGCGTGGCGACGCCTGCACTGATCGATGCGACCGAAGCGATCTCGACGGCGCGGGACAGCCTCGACGGCAGCAGCGACCTCGATCAGGGTATCCGCGCGACCGGCAGCGGCAACGCCACCGCGTCGAACATCGTACCGACCGACGGCAGCGGTATCGCGTTCAGCCGGACGCCGGGACAGGTCCTCAACATCGTCTATCTCGACCGGACGGCCAAGACGGCGGGCGGGTTCTTCCCCAACGGCGTCAACGGGACGATCCGCTCCAGCGCGTCGAACTGATGGACAGGGCGGCGTTCCGGGTTCGGGACGCCGCCATTTACCTCACCCAGCCGGCGTACCGACCAGTCGCTGATAGGCCTCTTCCGGTGGGCCATAGGTCATCGCTGCCATTTCCAGCAGCTTGTCGCGGTCGCGGACGATCACGCGGCCCCGCACCGAACGGATCGCGCGCGTTTCTTCCAACCGGTGGAGCGCATCGGTGATGCTGCTGCGCCGCACGGCCAGCATCAGGCGGAATTCCTCGTGCGTCATCGCGATCTCGTCGCCGCTGACCCGATCGTGGTACAACAAGATCCAGCGAGCCAGCCGACGTTCGACCGGGTGCGACAGGGCGGACACGACCGTCCGGCCCATCTGGATCAGAAACACCTGAATGAAGCGCAGGAGCGCGGCACGCAGCGTATCGCTCCGTTCCGTCGCCTCCAGCAGCCGTGCCGCCGGTATCCTGAGCGCGGTGCCCGGTTCGGCACGCAGCACGACATCGTGCGGCGACCGGTCGTCGCCCAGCAGGATCGGCCAGCCGACATAGCCATCCGTGCCCAGCAGGCCGACGGCATGTTGCCGTTCGCCGTCGATCACCTCCAGCACGGCGGCGATCCCCCCTTCGAGGAAATAGACATGGTCGATCGGTTCGCCGACGCTAAGCAGCGTGTCGCCCACCGCGACCGAAATCCGCTCCAGTCCAGGCGCCAGCAGCGCCCGGTCGGCGGCGGTCAATGCCGCCAGCAACTTGTTCTCGCCACCGGCGATAACGGTATCTGCGGGGCAGCCGGCAATGTCACTCGGTACGGTCATCATGTCGGACATTTTCCATGCGATTGCTTACAAGGCAAATGCGAAGCGACATGCTTCGATCCCTGTCGTTGCCCAAGGGCGCGCGATCCGCATTGCCGTTTGCCCGCACCTTGCATAGACAGGGCGCGACCGTGCCCAGCCTTCACGCCCTTGCCAATCCACGCCGATTCCTTGCGATCGCCCGTCCGCTGACGCCGATATTGGTGTGGGCGGGGCTTGCGCTGTTCGGGTTCGGCTGCTGGTCCGGATTGACGCAGACGCCGGCGGATTATCTGCAGGGCGACAGCGTCCGCATCCTCTATGTCCATGTGCCTGCCGCATGGCTGGGAATGGGCGGGTGGTCCAGCCTCGCCATCGCCAGCATCGTCTATCTGGTATGGCGGCACCCGCTGGCCGCCGTCGCCGCGCGGGCGATTGCATTGCCCGGCGCGCTGTTCACCGCGCTCTGCCTGATTACCGGATCGATCTGGGGGCGGCCGACCTGGGGGACGTGGTGGCAATGGGATGGACGGCTGACGTCGATGCTGCTGCTGTTCTTCGTCTATCTCGCTTATCTGGCGCTTGCCCGTGCCGATGCCGACCGCGACGGCGACGGGCGTATCCCGGCGTTGTTCGGGATTGCCGGCACCGCGCTGCTGCCCGTCATCCGCTATTCGGTGCTGTGGTGGCGGACGCTGCATCAGGGGCCGAGCATTACCCTCACCAAGTCGACCATCGATCCTGCGATCCTGTGGCCGTTGTTTTTCACCGCCGGCGGCGCCAGCCTGTTGTTCGGCGGGATCGTGCTGATGCGGATGCGGACCGATCTGGCGCGGATCAAGGCGGAGGCGCGGATGCGCCGGCGGGCCGCAGCATGAACCATTGGGCCTTCATTGCCGCCGCCTATGGGGTCACGCTGGGCGGGATCGTCGCGATTACCGTCGCGTCATGGGCGGCGATGCGTCGCGCGGAGCGGGGATGAGTCCGAAGCGGCAACGCATGACGCTGGCGCTGCTGGCGGTGGTCGCGATCGTCGGCGCGGTGCTGCTGGCCATGTCGGCGCTGGGCGAGGAAGCGGCGTTCTTCTATGCCCCGGCCGATGCCGCCGCCGCACCGATCGACAAGCCAGTGCGGCTGGGCGGCATGGTCGCCGCCGGATCGGTCCGCCGCGCGGGGGATGGCGTCACGATCGATTTCACGGTGACCGATGGCAAGGCGAACGTGCCGGTGCGCTTTGCCGGCATCGTCCCCGACCTGTTCCGCGAAGGTTCCGGCGTCGTGGCAGAGGGCCGCTTCGTGCAGGGCGGCGGATTCGTTGCCGACAATCTGCTCGCCAAGCATGACGAGCGCTATATGCCGCCGCAGGTCGCCGGAAAGATGCACAAGAGCGAAAGCATCGCCCGGTGATCGCAGAGGCGGGTCTTGCGGCGCTGTGGCTGGCGGCGGCGATGGCGTTGTTGCAACTGGCGATGGCGGCGATCGCGCTGTCATCGCGCGCCGCCGAACCGCCCGCGATCGTGCGCGACCTGCTGGCGGCGGTGCGGCCGGTGGCGGTCGCGCAAGGGTTGCTGGCCGCCGGGGCGTTTGCTGCGCTGATCACCGTCTTCGCGCGGACCGACCTGTCGGTGCTGCTGGTCGCCGAAAACAGCCATTCGGCCAAGCCGCTGCTCTACAAGATCGCCGCGACCTGGGGCAATCACGAAGGGTCGATGCTGCTGTGGGTCACCGTGCTGGCGCTGGCCGGGGCGGGGGTCGCGCTGTTCGAACGGATGCTGGCGACGCGCACCCATGCCGCGACGCTGGCAGCGCAGGCGGCGATCGCCGGTGGCTTCTACGCCTTCCTGTTGTTCGCCTCCAATCCGTTTGCGCGGCTGTCCCCGGTGCCGCGCGATGGGCTGGGTCTCAACCCGCTGCTGCAGGACCCCGGCCTCGCCTTCCACCCGCCGACACTCTACCTCGGCTATGTCGGGCTGTCGGTCGCATTCTCCTTTGCAGTCGGCGCGCTGGTCACCCGCGATGTCGGGCGGGACTTTGCCCGCGCGATGCGGCCGTGGGTGCTGGGCGCGTGGATATTCCTGACGATCGGCATCACGGCCGGCAGCTACTGGGCCTATTACGAACTGGGCTGGGGCGGCTGGTGGTTCTGGGACCCGGTCGAGAATGCATCGCTGATGCCGTGGCTGGCGGCGACCGCGCTGCTCCATTCGGTGACGGTGCTGGCGACCCGCGATGGCCTGCGTGCGTGGACGATCATGTTGTCGGTCGTTGCCTTTTCGATGTCGATGGTCGGCACCTTCCTCGTCCGTTCGGGTATCCTGACCAGCGTCCACGCCTTTGCGGTCGACCCGACGCGTGGCGGATTCATCCTGGCACTGCTGATCCTCTATATCGGCGGCGCTCTGGCGCTGTTCGCGTTCCGGGTCGGCACGGTCCGGCAGGGCGCATTGTTCGAACCGGTCAGCCGCGAGGGCGGACTGGTCCTCAACAACTTGCTGCTGTCGGTCATCCTCGGGATCGTCCTGATCGGCACGCTGTATCCGTTGATGGCGGAAGCGTTCGGCGTGCAGTTGTCGGTGGGGCCGCCTTTCTTCAACCGCGCCGCCGGGCCGATCGCGCTGCTGTTGGTCGCCGGGATGGCGGTCGGGCCGTTGCTGCGCTGGCGGCGGGATCAGGGCATGGCGGTACTGCGGCGGGTCGCGTTGCCCGGTGCCATCACGCTCGTCACGTTCCTTGCCGCGATCCTGTGGATCGACAGCGGCTGGCTGCCAAAATTCGGCCTCGCGCTGGCCGCCGGACTGGCGGTTGCCAGCGTGCTGCCGCTGACCGGGCGCAGCCCGTGGCGAACGCCGCTGCCAATCTGGGGCATGGTCGTCGCGCATCTGGGCATCGCGTTCAGCCTGGCTGGCATGGCCAGCGACAGTGCGTTCACGCAGGAACGGCTGATCGCCGCCGCGCCGCGAGAACATCACGGGGTCGGGCCGTTCGACGTCCGCTTCGACGGGATCAAGCCGGTGGTCGGCGATAACTGGTCGGCGGTGCAGGGGCACCTGACCGTCATGCGCGGCACCGATGCGCCTTTCGTCATGCGGCCCGAACAGCGATTCTTCGCCAACCCGTCGACCGAAACAAGCGAGGCGGCGCTGGCCACCTATTGGGATGGACAGCTCTATGCCGTGCTGGGTCGCGACGATGTCGGCGGGCGGCGGCAGTTGCGGCTATGGTGGAAACCGTTCGTCACGTTGATCTGGGGCGGCGGCGCCCTGATCGCGCTCGGCGGCGCGATCGCGCTGGTCGGGCGTGTCCGTCGGCGGAAGGTGCGATGAACCGCCGGCTGCTCTGGATACCGCTGCTCGCCTTTGTCGCGATCGCCGGGCTGTTCGCGTGGATGCTGTCGCAGCAGAGTGACCGGCAGGTGCGTTCGCGCCTGGTCGGAAAGCCGCTGCCGGCCTTCAGCCTGCTCGCCGCCCTGCCGGGCAAGCCGGGCCTGGCGACAGCCGCGTTCCGGACCGGGCAGCCCCGATTGCTGAACATATTCGGCAGCTGGTGCGTGCCTTGCGCCGCCGAAGCGCCGCAACTGGCGAAGCTCAAACAGGCGGGGGCGACGATCGATGCCATCGCGATCCGCGATACGCCGGGCGATGTCGCGCGGTTCCTGTCGACCAACGGCGATCCCTTCGCCGCGATCGGCGACGACCGCGACAGTTCGCTGCAACTGGCCCTCGGGTCGTCGGGCGTCCCCGAAACCTTTGTCATCGACGGGCAGGGGCGCATCGCGCATCAGCATATCGGCGCGATCCGCGATGAGGACGTACCGGTGCTGCTCGCCAAGCTGAAGGCCGCACGATGAGGGCGCTGCTCGCGCTGGCGCTGCTGGTTGCCGTTCCGGCGTTCGGACAGTCGCGCGTGCCGCCACCGGCACTGGCCGATACGCAGCTGCCCGATCCTGCGCAGGAGCGGACGGCCAAGGCGTTGATGGAAACGCTGCGCTGCCTCGTCTGCCAGGGTCAGTCGATCGCCGACAGCGACGCCGACATGGCCGCCGATATGCGCGCGCTGGTGCGACAGCGGATTGCAGCGGGCGAACGGCCGGTGGTGGTACGCGACTGGCTGATCGAGCGGTATGGCGATTATGTCAGCTACGATCCGCCGCTATCGGGCGCGACGGGGCCGCTGTGGCTGGCGCCGATCATACTGCTGGTCATCGGCGGGTTGCTGGCGCGGCGCAGCCTGAAGGGACGGCGGCGATGAACGGTTGGTTGGTCCTCGCGCTGCTGTTGACGGCCATCTTTGCGTTGCTGGCGGCGATGCGGGTCGCCCGGCCGCTATGGGGCTTCGTCGGTGCGGCATTGATGCTCGGAGCGGCAGGCTATGCATGGCAGGGGCGGCCGACGTTGCCTGGCGAGCCGCGTGCGGCCGAACGCACCGTGCAGGCGCCTGACATTGCCGCCGACGATCTGCGCGATGCGATCTGGGGCCGGTTTACCTATGACTATGCCTATGCCGTCGCCGCCGATGGGCTTGGCCGCGCCGGCGCGACGCAGGCCGCGGCCAATGCGGTACTGGGCGGATTGCAGCGCGCACCCGATAGCGGGCGGCTGTGGACCCGGCTCGGGACGGCGATCCTCGCGCATGATGGCGGGCAGGTATTGTCGCCGGCGGCCCGTACGGCCTTTGCCCGCGGCATCGCCGCCGCACCCGATCATCCTGGCCCGTATTTCTATCACGGGATGGCATTGATCCAGACCGGCGACCTGCCCGGTGCGAAGCGGGCCTGGCTGGCCGCACTGGCACGAGCGCCGCGCAACGCCCCCTATCGGCAGGATTTCGCGATGCGACTGGTCTTGCTCGATCGGCTGATGGCCATGCGACCCGAGCAACCTGCCCGATAATCCCGAACGCTGCCGCAGCCCGTGGGACACAGGGGCCGATCTGAAGACCGGCCCCTTCGAAATTCAGTCATAAGCACGGGTCGAGGTTCGACCGGCCGCCCGACCTACGATCTCGATCCGGCGTCTTAGCCGTAGCGCACAGGGGCACACGGTTCACGCACCGCGACCGGTCTTCGCCTGCAACGCATCGATCGCCTTGGACGCGTCGGCCTTGGTCAGCGAATCGTCGAACGGCTCGCCCGCTTCCTCGCTCAGCGTCTTCAGATAGGACGCCTGCGCTCCGGTCATTTTCTCATCGCCGGTCGTCCAGTCGGCCGGGTCCTTTTCGGCGTTCGAAAAGGGTTCGTTCTTGGGGTTGGGATGGTCGGTCATCGGAAATTCCTTTCACCGCCACCAACCGACCTGTTCTCAATTCGTTCCGATGAATATCGACGGCGGGGCAGTCCGGTCCGCCCCGCCGCGCGCGGTCAGTGTCCCGCTGGCGGTGGCCCGCCCATGTCGCGGAAGCTGTCGGGTACGTCGTTGCGGGGATGCCCCGACGGCGTCGGCAGCGGTTCGATCACCGGCGATTCGGGCGTATCGAATCCGCCCTCCCATTTCGCGATGACGCTGGCGGCGATCGCATTGCCAACGACGTTGGTCGCGGTACGCCCCATGTCGAGGAAATGGTCGATGGCCAGGATCAGCAGCAGCCCGGCTTCGGGAATGTTGAACATGCCGAGCGTCGCGGCGATCACCACCAGGCTGGCGCGCGGCACGCCGGCAATCCCCTTCGACGTGACCATCAGCACCAGCAGCATCAGGATCATCTGCCCCCAGCTGAGGTCGATGCCGTACGCCTGCGCGATGAAGATCGACGCGAACGTCATGTACATCATCGACCCGTCAAGGTTGAACGAATAGCCGAGCGGCAGCACGAAGCTGGCGATGCGCGGCGGCACGCCGAACCGGTCGAGCGCCTCCAGCGTGCGCGGATAGGCGGCTTCCGACGATGCGGTCGAAAAGCCGAGCAGGATCGGATCGCGCAGATAGCGCAGCAGCATCTTCACCCGCGGACCGATGATCAGGAAGGCAAGGCCGATCAGCACCGTCCACAGCGTCGCGAGACCGAGGTAGAAGCTGCCCATGAAATAGGCGAGGTCGCCGATGATCCCCGGCCCCCGTTCGGCCAGCGTCGCGGTCACCGCCGCGAACACCGCGAACGGCGCGAAGCGCATGACGTAATCGGTGACCTGCAACATGACGGCGACAAGGCCCTCAAGCGCACGGACGAGCGGTGCGCCCTTTTCCCCGACGGCGGTCAGCGCGACGCCGATGAACAGCGAGAAGATGACGATCTGCAGGATCTCGTTGGTCGCCATCGCTTCGATACCCGAAGCGGGGAAGATGTGGCCGACGAACTTGACGAAATCGAACGCCGGCTTGGCGACGCCGGTATCGGCGGTGACCGGCGGGACGGGCAGGCTCAGTCCCACGCCCGGCTGCAACAGGTTGACCAGCAGCAGCCCGAGCATCAGCGAGATGAAGCTCGCCATCACGAACCAGCCGAACGAGCGTAGGCCGACGCGGCCGAGTGACGAGCTGTCGCCCATATGGGCGATGCCGACGACCAACGTGGAGAAGACCAGCGGCGCGATGATCATCTTGATCAGCCGCAGGAACACCGTGGTAACGGCGGACAGATAATAGGCGATGTTCTTGAGCATCGCGGTGCCCGAGCCGCCGCCATCGTCCAGCCCGGCGTTCAACGCCCAGCCGAGAACGAGGCCCGCGCCCAGCGCGATGAGAATGAAAGTCGTAAGCCGTTTGGCCATCGGTCGTCCCTGTTCGTTTGCGCGCCAAGGGAAGGGAATGTTTCGTCCGGGTCAACCCCCGGTGCATTCGTGCATCTTGGCAAGTGGCGCGCTGCTGCGTATCGAGCCGGAATGACCTCGACCAACGATGTTCGCCGCTCGTTCCTCGACTTTTTCGAGAAGGCGGGCCACGCCCGTATCGCCTCCGCGCCGCTCGTTCCGCAGAACGACCCGACGCTGATGTTCGTCAACGCGGGCATGGTGCCGTTCAAGAACGTGTTCACCGGCCTTGAGACGCGGCCCTATGTGACGGCCACGTCGTCGCAGAAATGCGTGCGCGCCGGGGGCAAGCATAACGACCTCGACAATGTGGGCTATACCGCGCGGCACCACACCTTCTTCGAAATGCTCGGCAATTTCTCGTTCGGCGATTATTTCAAGGAACAGGCGATCCTGAATGCCTGGACGCTGCTGACCCGCGACTGGGGGCTGCCGGCGGACAAGCTGACCGCGACTGTCTACCACACCGACGACGAAGCGTTCGATCTTTGGAAGAAGATCGCCGGGCTGCCCGATCACAAGATCATCCGCATCCCGACCAAGGATAATTTCTGGGCGATGGGCGACAGTGGCCCGTGCGGGCCGTGCTCGGAAATCTTCTACGATCACGGCGACCATATCCCCGGCGGTCCTCCGGGTTCGCCAGACGAGGACGGCGACCGCTTCGTCGAAATCTGGAACCTCGTGTTCATGCAGTTCGAGCAGGACGCGAACGAGATCGTCGGCGAACTGCCCAAGAAGTCGATCGATACCGGCATGGGCCTCGAACGCATCGCGGCGGTGATGCAGGGCGTGTCGGACAATTACGATACCGACACGTTCAAGGCGCTGATCGCCGCCTCGTGCGAACTCACCGGCACCCGTGCCGAAGGGGCGACGCAGGCGAGCCATCGCGTGATCGCCGACCATCTGCGCGCCTCCGGCTTCCTCGTCGCCGATGGCGTGCTGCCAGCGAACGAAGGGCGCGGCTATGTCCTCCGCCGCATCATGCGCCGTGCGATGCGCCACGCGCACCTGTTGGGCGCCAAGGACCCGTTGATGCACCGGCTGGTCGGCTCGCTCGTGTCCGAAATGGGCGCGGCCTATCCCGAACTGGTCCGCGCCCAGCCGCTGATCGAAGCGACGCTGCAGCAGGAGGAAACCCAGTTCCGCCGCACGCTCGACAAGGGACTGAAGCTGCTTGACGAAGCAACGGCCGGTATGGCCGATGGCGCGACGCTGGCGGGTGAAACCGCGTTCAGACTCTACGACACCTATGGCTTCCCCTATGACCTGACCGAGGACGCCCTGCGCGCGCAAGGGTATGGCGTCGATCGTGCCGGCTTCGACGCGGCGATGGCCGAACAGAAGCGCGCCGCACGTGCGGCATGGAAGGGGTCGGGCGCAAAGGCATCGGACGATATGTGGTTCGACGTTCTCGAAACCGCCGGACCCACCGACTTCATCGGCTATTCGGTCGAAGCGGGCGAAGGGCAGGTCGTAGCGATCGTCAAGGATGGCGTGCGCGTCGACACGGCGGACGCCGGCGACGAGGTGCTAGTCCTGACCAACCAGACTCCCTTCTACGCCGAAAGCGGTGGCCAGGTCGGCGATGCCGGCACGATGGCGACTGAGGCGGGGCTGAAGGCGACCGTGACCGACACCGCCAAGCAGCTCGGCAAGCTGCACGCCCATGTCGCGACGATCGACGCGGGCACGCTCAAGGTCGGCGACAGTGTCGCGCTGACCATCGATACTGCGCGGCGTGCCCAGATTCGCGCCAACCATTCGGCGACCCACTTGCTGCATGAGGCGCTGCGCGAACGGCTCGGCGGCCATGTCGCACAAAAGGGGTCGATGGTGGCGCCCGAACGGCTACGCTTCGACTTCTCGCAACCCTCGCCGATCGCCGCCGAATCGCTGGCGCTGGTGGAGGCCGACGTCAATGCGCAGGTGCGCGGCAATGGCAGCGTCACCACGCGGCTGATGACCCCCGACGATGCGATCGCGATGGGTGCGATGGCGCTGTTCGGAGAGAAGTACGGCGACGAGGTTCGCGTCGTGTCGATGGGGCAGGATGCCGAAGGCACCTATTCGATCGAGCTGTGCGGCGGCACCCACGTCAATGCGCTGGGCGAGATCGGTCTGTTCAAGATCGTGTCGGAAGGTGCGGTATCGTCCGGCGTTCGCCGGGTCGAGGCGCTTACCGGCGAGGCGGCACGCCAGTGGCTCGGCAACCGCGATGCCAAGCTGCGCGAAGCGGCTGCGGCATTGAAGGCGACTCCGGACGAGGTGCCGGCTCGCGTCGCGCAGCTGGTCGAGGAGCGCCGCCGTCTGGAGCGCGAGCTGGCCGAGGCGAAAAAGGCGTTGGCGATGGGCAGCGGAGCCGGTGCGGCGCCGGCCGGTCCCGAACAGGTCGGCGATATCGCATTCCTGGGGCAGGTCATCGACGGTCTCGATGCCAAGGCCCTGCGCGGCACCATCGACGAAGCGCGCGGGCGGGTACCGTCGGGCGTTGTCGCTCTGGTGGCGGTCAATGACGGTCGCGCCTCGGTCGGCGTCGGCGTCTCAAGTGACCTGACCGGCCGTATCAGCGCGGTCGATCTGGTCAAGGCGGCGGTCGCGGCACTCGGTGGGCAGGGCGGCGGCGGTCGGCCGGACATGGCGCAGGGCGGCGGACCGGAGGGAAGCAAGGGCGACGAAGCGCTGGCTGCGATTCGTGCGCTTCTGGCGGGCTGACCGGTATCGCGATCTGCTTGCCACTTCGGACGTGATACCGGGTCCCGCTACTCTTCGATCGTCGAGAGAGGTGGTACCCTGACGCGATCTCGACTGACGCCAGGCGCCTCGTTGCTTTCGGAAACTGCCAAGCGGGGAACGGGCGATATGCCCGTTCATCTTCCATGCAGCCCCCACCATGCATTGCGGACGATTGCACAGCCATATTGCGCGTGCTAACGGCCCGGCCTTGAACCACTGGGACGCGGTCGACATGACCAAACTCGTTGCCTCCTTGGCGCGGTTCTCGCGCCCGTGATCTTCTCCCGAGAGGCTTCGTCGGAAGCCACCGACCTGCCCGATACGGGCGCGGGCCATCATGGGCCGCGGCAGTCGCTCGCCAAGCTTTCGCTGGGCGCGCTCGGCATCGTGTACGGCGATATCGGCACCTCGCCGCTTTATGCGATGAAGGAGACGTTCGTCGGCCACCACCGCCTGCCCGTCGATCAGCTGAACATCTTCGGCGTCGTCAGCCTCGTCTTCTGGTCGCTGATGCTGATCGTGACGTTGAAATACGTCTTCATCATCATGCGCGCCGACAATAACGGTGAAGGCGGCAGCCTCGCGCTGCTCGCGCTGATCCAGCGCAAGAGCGGCGGCGGGCGCTGGACCTCCAGTCTCGTCATCCTGGGCGTGCTGGCAACCGCGCTGTTCTTTGGCGACTGCATGATTACGCCTGCCGTTTCCGTGTTGTCGGCGGTTGAGGGGCTGGCGACGGTCAATCCCGGCTTCAACGCGTTCGTGATCCCGATCGCGGTCGTCATCATGATCGGGCTGTTCTGGTTGCAGGCGGTCGGCACCGCCAGCGTCGGGCGGTTGTTCGGACCGATCATGATCGCCTATTTCGCGACGCTGACGTTCCTGGGGGTGCTGAACATCCTCGAACGCCCCGACATCTTCCAGGCGCTGAACCCGATCTGGGCCGTGCGATTCTTCGCGCAGGACGGGATCATGGCGTTCCTCGCGCTCGGGTCCGTGGTGCTGGCGGTGACGGGTGCGGAGGCGCTCTATGCCGATATGGGACATTTCGGCCGCCGCCCGATCTCGGTCGCGTGGCTCTATGTCGTGTTCCCGGCGCTGATGCTGAATTACCTCGGGCAGGGGGCGCTGCTGCTCGAAAATCCGGATGCTGCGTCCAACCCGTTCTTCTTCATGGCGTCTGAGGATTTCCGCCTGCCGCTCGTCATCCTCGCCACGCTTGCGACAATCATCGCCAGCCAGGCGGTGATTACCGGTGCCTTTTCGGTGGTCCAGCAGGCGGTGCAGCTGGGGCTGATGCCGCGCCTGCGGATCGAACATACCAGCGCCGATGCGGCGGGACAGATTTATATCCCGGCGGTCAACTGGGCGCTGCTGGTCATGGTCCTGCTGCTGATCTTCGGCTTCCAGGAATCGTCGAACCTCGCCGCCGCCTATGGCATCGCTGTAACCGGCACGATGTTCATCAGCACCTGCATGATCGCCGTGCTGGTCAAGCGGGTGTGGAACTGGCCGGTAGCGGCGGTCGCCGCGTTCGTGGCGATCTTCCTGTGCATCGACGGTGCCTATTTCGCGTCCAACCTGACCAAGGTGCCTGATGGCGGGTGGTTCCCGCTGCTGGTCGGGATCGTCGTCTTCGTCCTGCTCACGACCTGGGCGAAGGGGCGCAAGCTGATGATCGAGCGGATGCGTGAGGCCGCGATGCCGATCAAGGTCTTCATCCAGTCGGCCGCCAGCAGTGCGACGCGCGTGCCCGGCACCGCGGTCTTCATGACCTCGACGCCGGACGGCGTGCCGCACGCCCTGCTGCACAATCTGAAGCACAACAAGGTGTTGCACGAGCGTGTCGTCCTGCTGACCGTCAAGATTGCCGACACCCCCTATGTCGATCCCGAGCTTCGCACGAAGAACGAGGATCTGGGGCAGGGCTTCCACCGCATGATCCTGAAATTCGGGTTCATGCAGGACCCCGACGTGCCCGGTGCGCTGAAGGCGGTGGGATGTTGTGGCGGTGACTTCCGCATGATGGACACCAGCTTCTTTCTCGCGCGACAGACGCTGTTGCCGTCGTCGAGGCCGGGGATGAGAATCTGGCGTGAGAAACTGTTCGCGTGGATGCTGCAGAATTCCGAAAGCGCGATGGAGTTCTTCCGCCTGCCGACCAACCGCGTGGTCGAACTAGGCAGCCAGGTGGAGATTTGACGCCGCCCGAACCTGCGCCGATCATCGTGACCGCGTTGTTCGGGCATGAGGATCAGGCGTGGTTCGAACGGCAGCGTCGCGCCTATTTTCCGCCGGAGCGCAATGTCCTGGCGGCGCATTGCACCATGTTCCACCATCTGGCGCCCGAACTGGCGGCCGAACTAAAGCAGCGGCTGAGCGCGCTTACGCGCGGCGTGTCGGCCCCGATCGCGCGGGTCGGCGGGTTGATGAATCTTGGCCGGGGCGTTGCCTATCGCATCGAATCGCCCGATCTCGAATCGGTGCGCGCAGAATTGGCAGATGCGTTCGGATCGATGCTGACGCCGCAGGACCGCGCCGGATGGCGTCCGCACGTCACCATCCAGAACAAGGTCGAACCCGCCACCGCCAAGGCGTTATTGGCGGAATTATCGGCCAGATTCAGCCCGCGCCCGCTGAAAATCGCCGGTCTGGCCAGCTGGTGGTATCGCGGAGGGCCGTGGGAACAACTTTCCCGAAACATGTTCGCTTGACCGACGCGATTCGCGTTCGTATAGGGCCGCCTCCCCGATGGGGAAATGGCGGGGCGAAGTAGCTCAGTTGGTTAGAGCACGGGAATCATAATCCTGGGGTCGGGGGTTCAAATCCCTCCTTCGCTACCACCCGCCATGGCTGTTAAGCCGTTGAGAAGTCAGCGTTTCCCCTGATTTCGATTTTCTTGATTAGCTGGCCGGTTGGCCTTGGTTTGCAGTTTGGTTTGCAAAATCAGCTGCTGTCGTCGCGTTTCGCGGGGCTTTCGGCCGTGGCTTGCGCGCCTGATTCGAGCTTGCCGATCGCGGCCTGCGCCAGGCGGATGTCGCGGTTCAGATAGTGGCGGTCGAGGATCGCGTTTACGTCGCGTAGGGAGTGGCCGGTCAGTGTCGCGATCTCGGGTGGGCTGGCGCCGGCGATGGCCAGTCGGGTGACGACGGTCCCGCGTAGATCATGGAACGTGACGTCGGCGACGCCGGCGGCCGCGCACGCCTTGCGCCATGACGTCTTGAACCCGTCGCGAGTCCAGGCGGTCCCACGGCTCGTTATGAGGATCGTGGAGGCCGATGGGCGTTCGTCTGCCGGTAGGGCGTCTATCGCCGCCCTGGCGGCATCCAGCGCGGTCCTGAGGGGTTGTCCGACGGGGATCACCATCCGGGTCGCTGCGCTGGTGTCGCCGCGGCGGATCGACTTGCCTTGGGTAAGCCGGATGAAAGCGCCGTCGTACTGCGCCCAAGTCAGCTTGAGCAGGTCGCCCTGTCGCTGACCCGTCCAGAGGGCAAGGCGTAGGGCGAGGTGCAGATGCTCCGGAGCCTTCGCGTAGAAGGCGGCTTCGTCCTGGTCGGTCCATACCGCCGTCGTCCGCTGCGCACGGTAGGTTACACCGCCGGCCTTGCAGGGGTTCACCAGCGCCAAGCCGCGATCAACGGACCAGGACAACACCCGAGCCAGCACGGCGAAACTGTAATCGGCCTGTCGGCGCGATTGGAGGGCGCGACGGTCGCGCCAGGCGAGGAATTCACCGCGCGTGCGCGGGTCGGTGAGCGCCGCGATCGGGAAGTCGCCGAAGGCGGCGTCGATGATGCGGATGTGACGGCGGTAATCGGTCTTCGTCAGATCGGCCAGGGCGGCGAAGTCGGACGAATCGAGGAAGGCATCGCACAGCGACCGGATTGTATCCTTCGGCACGACCACCGGCGCGCTGACCGCGCGATTGAACGCGTCGACGAATTCAGGCGTGCCGTACTGTTCGTTGATCCGGGGACCGCCGCGCCAGGCGTAGTAGTAGGTTACGGTCGTTCCGTTCGCGAGCCGCTTTCGGGCTCGCGTCAGCCCCTTCAGCTTAACGCGCATGGTTTTGCCGCCACTGGTCGAAGGGGTTGTTGGGCACCGCCGAGGGCTGTTCATGAAACACGACGATACGGCCGTCGGGCAGGATTTCAGTTCGCGAGACAGGCAGGCCGCTGGCAAGTGCGCCGCGAATCGCGCGGGTGACGTCGATCTGGTAAAAGACCGCAGGTCGCTTCGTGCCGCTCATTCAGCGCCGCCCCCGGCGGCGAGCGCCGCACGGATCGTGTTGGCATGATCGACCAGCATAGTGGCGTGCCGGTCCAGCGCGGTCGCGACCAGGAGAAGGTTGTCGTCGTGGACGCCGCGCGTCGCCTCCAGCTTTGCACGGAGCGAGCGCCGTGCGATACCCAGTGCGTCGGCCGCGCGCTGATGTCCGAAAAGATCGACGGCGGTCCATAGCAGGCGGATACGTCGTGCGCGCACGCCCATGGCGAGCCTAGGCTCCGGTCCGGTCGCATCAGCCACGGGGAAGCTCCTTCAGTCGGGCGCGTATCCGGTCGACCAGTGTCTCGGCATGGACGCCAGCGTTGGCCAGGACGTCGGCAAAGGCATCGGGATCGAGCATACGGGTGGGCGTCGCGCGGAACTCGGCAACCGCCTCCGAGATCGCGGTACGGATCGCGGTATCGGCGTCGGCGATAAGCAGGCGTTGATCCTCCAGCGTCAGGTCCAACCGCGCCGGTGCGGGGGGCGGGGGCGGCGCGGCGTCGGGATGGCGCAGCGCGTCCGCGATCAGCACCGCGCAGGACGGGCACAGGTCGCCATCGAGCCGCAGGCCGCGCACGTTGTTCGACAGGGCGAAGCGTTCCCAGTCGCGCGGCCGATGTCCTTCCGCATCGTCATGCGTCACTTCCGCGCCGCAGCGGTCGCAGGTCAGGCGGATGGTGCGGGTCGCGGTCATCGGGCGCCATCGGTGCTGTCGGGTACGGCAACCGGGCAAGCGAGCGGGGTCGTAGAGAGCCTCTCTACCATTGCGGGCGCGGCGAGCATCAACGTGCCCCCTTTGCGTCGACGATCGTCTTGGCGATCAGGATCGGCACGAACAGCAGGGCGATCGCGACGGATACGACGAGGCCGACGATGCGCAGCGCGCGTGCCGTTCGGGAGGTCGGCGCGCTCACAGACCATCCCCGGCGGGAGCGCAGCGCTCGCAGCTGGTGCGCGTCGCCCAGCGTGGCGCGTCGTGATCGTGGGCTGAGGTGCCGCAGCCGCGACAAACGCGCGGGTGGCGTTCGGGGGCGTAGTCCGCCAGCTGCCAATAGACGTCGGCGTCGATTGGCAGGACGGCGGCGAGGCGGGCGATCGTTTCGTGTTGATCCGCGACAGTTTCGGGCTGCTCGATCCGCCGCAACTCGGTCAGCATGTCTGCGACGAGATCGGGCATACGCTGGCCCGCTTTACGTTCGTTCAAGTGGATGCAGAGGGCGGCCATCCGCTGGGCGAGATCATGCTGAGACAGGCCGGCCGAGATACGGCGCAGTCGGATATAACCATCCGGCGTCATCGGAACATCATCGCGGATGCGCGGCAGCGCGGCGCGGCGGGTCGCTGGGGCGAAGTCGTGATCGAGGTACATCGGGCGTCTCCGGTTCAGGCAAGGCGGGGGCGGTCCCGGCGGTGGGGGTGAAGCCGCCGGGTCACGCGATCAGGTAAAGGGGAAGGCGGCGCGCGGGCCGCTCAGGCTCAGCCGCTCATGTCGGTGGCCGCCGGGGTCAGCGGGCCGGGATCATTCGCGGGCGATCGGGTATCGTCGTTGGCGGGCAGGGGAGCCCGGCGCGGCCCGAGGTTCGGGTTACCGCGCGGCAGGTGAATGCCGGCGCGCGGACAGGCGCTGGGCACGATGGTGCGTACGATCGCCAGCTCGACCACGAATGTATGGCCGCAGGCGATGTTGTCGCAGCGATAATCCGCCTCGCGCACCAGCGGGCTGATCTGTTCGGACGAACGGATGATCGCTCGCGTGCCGCAATGCGGACACGGGACGAGCGGCGGACGTTGCTTCTTCACTGGGCACCCCCCGGCAACCCCGGCACCGTGCCGGGACGTACGAAACTGGAAATCCTGCGGCGCAGCCGGACGAACAGCGTCTCAGCCTGGTCGAGTTCGATCAGAGCGTGCTGCACCGCGTTCGGACTGTGGCCGGGCACGATAAGGGCAGTCGCGGCGGCCCAGGCGTCACCGAACTCACGCGACGCCTCTGCCAAATCCGCGGCGAGCGCAGCGTGGCACGCCGTCAGTTCATTGAACGACAGGTCGAGATGGGAAGCATATGCTTCGAACAGCGGCGCGCCCTCACCGCCCGCCGCGCGATAGGCGATGTCCAGTGCGATTGCCTGCGCAAAGCTCGGGCAGGACGCCGTTTCCTGATACGTCCAGTCGTGCAGACGGCGATATTTTACCCCGAGGATCGGCGCGGCCGCCTTCGTCCCGCCGAAGAACTCGGCGATACGCTGGACCGCATGGAAGCTCGTTTTCGGCGTGCGTGGCAGCGTCATCGCGCGACGCCCCGGCACTGCGCGCTATCCCATGGCGGCGCGCGGCGGCCGCAGGCCGGGTTGTCCGGCGCAGCCGGTGTGCAGGCGGCAAGCGTCAGCAGCAGGGCAAGCCGCTTCATGCCGCCGCCCTGTCCAATGAAATCGGCGCGGCGATTCGATGCGACCATCGCCGCGCCAGTTGCTACGTCGCCGGGGAGGTCGGCACTCGACGCAGGGGAAAGGGAGAGAGGCATAGCCCGGTCAGCCGCGCGCATCGGGCGCGCTCGACAGACGCACCGGCGACCCGCCGCCACGCTGCGAAATGTCGTCCAGCTCGCCGTCTTTCAGGTCGAGCAGGACGGCGATGCGGTGCGACTGGCCACGCGCGCAGCGGCGCGTGCCGGACAGCACCGAATAGACCAGCTTCGGCGCGAAGCCGTGCCGCCGCGCCCAGTCGCCGATGCCGTCGCCCACGGCGGACAGCCGGGCACGAGCGGCGGCGACCCGGTCACGATCAATGACAGGGGAGACAGACCCGGTTGGCATGTGCAATGCCTCGTAATTGCAGAATGTAGCAGAAACATACGCGGGCGTGATGAATAGTCAACGAGATTCAGCGTGAATGATGAATTCGCTGCACGGCTTCGTCAGGAGCGGAAGCGCCTCGGTCACAACCAAGCGGATTTCGGTAAGCTTGGAGGTGTCACGCTCGCAACCCAAAGCCGATACGAACTCGGCACGAGCGTGCCGGACGCTCAGTATCTAACGCAGATTGCGGCGCTGGGCGTCGACGTCCAATTCGTGCTGACAGGCAATCGTGTCATCGGCGACTACGTGCAGCCTGCCGAGGCGGCATTGATCCATCGTTTTCGACTGCTACCGGCGGCCGCGCAAATAGCGTTTCGCTATCTCATCGCAGGCGGTCAGGCGAAGCAGGATAGCAGGCTAACCGAGTTGCCTAGTGAAGATGCATTGGCCCGCATGTTCCAGGCGATGCTGCTTCCACTCGATCTGGGCGATGCTCTCGAACAAACCGCCCGAACGTTCGCTCAGCAACTGCCAGCTTCTCTCGATGCAGCCGGACCCGGTGATCCGCCGCAGGACCCGGCGTCATCCCCCGTTCCCGACAAGCCAACTCCAAAGCCCGCCACGCCTCGTCGCGCGTCCTAGCGAGGACTGCACACATCACCTCGCACTGAGGACAAGCTAACTCGCACCCAGGCGCGGACCGGAAGATCGGCCGGTTCATGCTGCTGCTTCGTTCGTTCTCATAATGTTCCGTTTGACGGGGTCCGAGCTTGTAGGAAAGCGATTCGGTCCGGTCAGGCAGCAACAACATCCGATCCGGATCGAATACCCTAATCGCCCTCGACAGGTAGTTGAGGACGCGACATAATTTCGTGAACTGTAGCGTCGATGCCTGAACGCGCAGGCCGCTGGGGGGAAACGACGTGAAGCCAATCTACTTGATCGCAGCGCTCATGCTGTCCGCTTGCGGTAGCGCCGACCATGCCAACGAAACCGACGCTAGCGAAACGAACGTCGCGGGAACTGCGCCGAAAACGGAGGCCGAAAGCGCTGGCGCGGCGCACGCAACCATCGGTAAAATGTCCGATAGCAATGGTTTCGTGAACGTCGACGTCACTGTTCAGCCGGCAGACGAAACGCTGACGGTGATGCCCGCAATCGCGACGGCAATGGAATCGGTGAAAGCTGAGGCGGACCGCAACAAGTTCGTCCCGACGACCGGCGACGAACGCATCACCATCACCGTCAAGCTCAAGAAGGCCGACGGTACCGAAAACGACTTCGGCAACCTGTCCATCCCGCTGCTCCCGCTGATGACCGCCCCCAAGGGTGACGGTATCGCCATCCTGAACCTCGTCGATCGCGCGCAGCCCGGTAGCGGCCCCGGTTTCGATGCCGCCAAACAGTGGTGTGGTCTGGACGTCCACCGCCAGCGCGCGGCGAACTTCTGCTCGGCGGTCGACAAAGCCGCCTGACCGGTGAGCTTCGTCGCGCTGACCTGCCTGCTGATCGCCATCGATGGCGACACTTTACGCTGTGGAAAAGAACGCATGACGGATTGGTTAGTTCTTTGAACAGTTAAACTTAAAAGCAACAATGAACGTCCGCTTACAGGAGAGTCGCTTGTGGTTTCTGTTAAGGAGTTTGGCGCGGTTGGCGACGGTAGCACCGACGATACAAACGCACTTCGCAATGCGCTTCTTTCGTGTGCTGACACTGGATCGAAACTCTATTTTCCGGAAGGAATATATAACTACTCCCAGCCCATCGCGATCGCTCTACCTGAGAGAAACACCTTTCAGAAGGGGAGGGCGCTCAACCTGTTAGGCAGTGGTTCAGCCAATTGCGGTCTGAATTGGCTGGGTGGATCATCGGTCACCGGCTTGACCATCACCGGCAACATGCCTGCCTCGGATCGGTTGTCGATTTCGGGTCTGCGGTTCGTACGGCCTGACCCCGGTAGTTCGCCGGTCGGTGCGACTGGCGCTGCGCTTCGACTGGAAAAGCTATCCGATGTTGGAATTTCGGATTGCATCTTCTTTCGCCATGGCCGTGGGCTCCATTTACTGGGGTGCTTGGTTGTCGCGCTGGATCGGACGATGTTGATGTACAACGATGTTGGGTTACGGTGCGAGCAAGCGAATTATGCATCGAGCCCCAACGTAATCACCGTACGAAATTCCAACTTCGGTACGAACCATAGTCGCGCGGTACAGCTGATTGGGGGATCGTCGAACGGGTTCACCAATTGTTTGTTTGAAGGGACCGGCGAAGACGTTGATGCGACGTCGATCGCGGTAGAGATTGTCAATCCGGGCAGCGCCGGTGCTGTCGCAACAACGTTCGATCGGTGCTACTTTGAAAATAACCTCGGTCGTGGCGTGTATTGGTACTCCGCTAACGACTTACCGCAGCTGGTCGCGTTCGATAACTGCACTTTCAACCGCCTGATTGGTCGCGATAAGGAGTCAATCGTTGTTGACTTCTCGGCTCGCCAGCAGGGGAACGCGCCGGCAATGTTGCGCCTCCGTGGCAGCACGTTCTACGGTTATAACGGTTACGTGCCGACCCCGTCGAAGCCGCACTTAGCTCTAATCGTGCCGACCACGTACATCGGCATGACAATTGCTGGAATAGCTGAAACCCTGCACCAGTCTGATTTTGGAACGATCCCCAACAACGTCTCGCAAATCTGAAGTCCGCAATGAGCTTCGTAGCCCTGACCTGTCTGCTGATCGCGATCGACGGCGACACCCTACGCTGCGGCAAAGAACGCATCCGCCTGCTCGGCATCGATGCGCCAGAAATGCCGGGGCATTGCCGTCGAGGGCGGAAGTGTGTCGAGGGCGATCCGTATGCGTCGAAAGCTTCTCTAGCATCTATGATCGAAGGCAGCGCGCAAATCGAGCGTCGAGGGCGCGACAGATATGGCCGCACCCTCGGAAAGGTGCGAGTCAACGGCGTCGATCTATCGAAGGCGCAAGTGTCGTTTGGTATGGCCACGGCGGTGAAGCGTTGGGAGTAGCTCTATATTATTTTCTGCTTTCTGCCACGAGCAGATGCATTCCAAACCTATCCTGATCGTAGCTGGGGGTTCTCTGTGGTCGCTGGTGCAAATACTGTAAATCTGGATGCGTTGATCAAACGAGCCGATTTGGCAGCGCGGGGGGAGGAAGGAGAGGATATAAGTTCCCTCTCGGTTACGGGATTGGAACCGAAAGGCTTCTTGTACCCGGCGCTACGAAAGCCTGACTTTCAACGTGAAACGGCTAGCTGGAGCCCGGACCAGGTAGCGGAACTTATCGGCACATTCGTCAAACGCGATTTGATCCCCGCTGTAATTTTATGGCGCGCGGGAATGAACGTCTTCGTCATTGATGGAGCGCACCGACTGAGCGCGCTTATCGCGTGGGTCCACGACGACTACGGTGATGGGAAAGTTTCCCGAGCATTTTTTCACGACATCATACCCGAGGAACAGAAACGTGCTGCAACACGAACACGTGACCTAGTTGCTGCTTCCATCGGCTCGTATCAGGATCACAAGATCGCTATAGACTATCCCGAAAATGCAAGACCAGACGTCGCGGAGCGCGCGCAGCGTATAGGGTGGCAGGAAATTCAGGCTCAGTGGATCAGGAATGCTGACCACGACAAAGCGGAAAAGTCATTTTTCAGGATCAATCAAGGTGGAACTAAGATCGATGCCGTAGAGCAGCGAATTCTAAAGGCTCGACACGCTGCTACAGCTATATCCGCGCGGGCAATTATGCGAGCCGGTACCGGTAATAGGTATTGGAACCGGTTTGAAGACGGCGTGCAGAAAGAGATAGCGTCGCTCGGTCGTGAGTTGAATGAACTACTTTTCGAGCCGCCACTCTCGTTGCCTATCAAAACCCTTGATGTCCCGTTAGGGGGCGCGGGCTACGGGCCGAAGGCGCTTCCCTTCGTCTTCGATCTAGTGAACCTTGTCAATCAAGTCGGGGCCGCTGATTCCTCTAATCGTCGGATCGTGAAGGAGCAATTTCCAGCTGACGAGTCTGGATTGCAAACCGTTGCCTACTTGAAGGCAGTAAAATCTAGCATAAAGCGCCTATGTTCGAACCATCCATCATCTTTGGGACTCCACCCCGCGTTATATTTCTACTCTCGGAGCGGGGCGTTCCAGCCCGGAGCGATGCTGGCTTTTATTGAGCTATTTCGTGAATGGGAGACAAAGCAATTCGTTGCGTTTACGCGCATCAGGTCTGCTTTTGAAAGTTTCCTAATGGCTAATCGTTCGCATTCGGAAGCGGTACGTAAGTTAGGAAGCGGCAATAGAAGTAGGCCGCGGCTCGTTTTGCTTTACAGTCGCATCATCAAAGATTTGCAAGGCGGAGCGTCACCAACTAGCCTAGAGGAAAAGCTGGCAACAGATCCGCTATTTTCGTTTTTCTTCACTCCGGCCTTTGGCCTTCTTGATTTAGGGGATGGATTGTTTAGTCGCGAAGTAAAGGGTGCGGCATTTCTTCAAAGCGCACTTGCTGCTGCAGCTAAATGTCCAACTTGCGGTGGATATTTGCACAGGAACGGTATGCAGGTGGGGCACCGTCATCATCGACGTGACGGCGGAGCGGGGACGATCGATAACGCTGTGATGCAGCATCCATTCTGTAACAGCACAGTCGATAACTAGCGCTCCCTCGGCGGGGGTTAATTACTGGTTCGAGCCTGATTCACGCGTCGGAAATCGAGGACCAATGACGCACATATCCGAAGCATCATACGGCCGCTGTAACGATACGACATCGTCATAGCCTCCCCGCAACCAAGTGTCGCAGTCCTCCGGCCGCAGGATGGTAATCATCGCCTTCGGATGGATCGGCGCGACCAGCGCGTTCGGATCGCAGGTGACCATGGTGAAGCCGTTGCCCTTAACCGTCGCCTGCCAGAAGCCGGCGACGGCGAAGGTCGGCTGATCGGTCACGCTGAACCACATCTCGCCCTTCAGCGGCGGCTTGCCGTCGCCCAGGTCGTGCTTATCCGGCGTCCATTCGCAAAACTCGGTCAGCGGGATCAGGCAGCGGTTCGCCGGGTCCGCCGCCAGCTTGCGCCACTGGGGCAGCTTCATGTTGCGGACATTGGTCATCGGCCACGCCGCCTGACCGCCCAGCACGTCCCACGCCATCACGTCCCACGCGCGTTCGCCATCCTGTTCGCGGATGACGTAGGCGCGCCCCTTTGGCCGCAGCTCCTTCGGATTGAACCGGTTGTCGCGCGGGCGTTCGGAAAACAGCTTCTTCGCCGATCCGAACAGGGTGGTGGGTTCGCCGTCAAAGCGCGCTCGATTGCACATGTCGCCCAAGATAGGCGCGGCGGCGCCCGCCAACCAGTCAGGCCGAGCGCGATGGTCGATCAGGCAACCCGACCCCGCTGAAAATCGACATAGATCGGGGCGTTACCGGCACCGGCGGCGTGGACCGGATCACGGGACAGGTTGAAGCGTCCGACCTGCGCCGCCAGCTGATCGGCATGGGCGGCCAGCGCGCGCGCGGCGGCGGTCACCTGTTCGACCATCGCCGCGTTGCGCTGGGTCACGCCGTCCATTTCCGACACGGCGGCGTTGACCTGCTGCAAGCCGCTGGCCTGTTGCCCCGACGTTTCGGCGATGCCGTGGACCAGCGTGCTGACTTCGCCGATGCGGCCGACGATCCGGGTCAGGGCGTCGCCGGTTTCGTTGACCAGCGCAACGCCGGTGCTGACCTGTTCGCCCGATGCGGTAATGCGCATCTTCACGTCGCGGGCGGCGTCGGCCGATCGCTGGGCGAGGGCGCGGACTTCGCTGGCGACGACGGCAAAGCCCTTGCCCGCGTCGCCCGCCCGCGCCGCCTCCACGCCGGCGTTCAGCGCCAACAGGTTCGTCTGAAACGCGATGCCGTCGATCACGCTGATGATCTCACCGATTTCGTTCGACGCGCGTTCGATGGCGTCCATGGCGTCGATCGCGCGATTGACGACGGCGCCGGACTGTTCCGCTTCGTCGCGGGCCAGCGCGA
Organism: uncultured Sphingomonas sp.; assembly: GCF_913776855.1. Lineage (GTDB taxonomy): Bacteria > Pseudomonadota > Alphaproteobacteria > Sphingomonadales > Sphingomonadaceae > Sphingomonas. Next base: position 76,374 of record NZ_CAJYQD010000014.1, read on the forward strand.
CGATCGTCTTCGCCTGGGCCGCACCGGTCGCCGACTGGCGGACCATGGCGGTGATCTCGTCCATCGCGGCGGCGGTTTCCTCCAGGCTGGCAGCCTGCTGCTCGGTGCGTTGCGACAGGTCGTCGGACGCGCGGCTGATGTCGAACGCGCCGCCATGGATATTCTCGCTGACCGCGGTGACCGCGTTCAGCGCGTCGGCCACCGCCGCCATCGCGCGGTTATAGTCCTGGCGAAGGCGATCGGTCTCACCGGGGAAATTGGTGTCGATACGATGGCTGAGGTCATTGCCGGCCAACCGGTCGAGCCCTTCGCCCAGCGACGCCACAACGAGCTGTTGCGCGTCGGAGGCGGAAGCGAGCCGCACGCCATTGTCGCGGAACGTCACCATCGCGCGGGACATGCGGCCAACGCAGTCGCGATATTCGGAAAAGCGGATCGGTTCGGCGAACTCGCCGGCCGCCAGCGCCTCCATGCGGACGACGGTGGTGACGTAGGGATCGCAGATGAGCTTGCGCGCGATCAGCAGGAGCGCACAGATCGAAACCTGCGCAGCGACTGCCGCCGCGATCATCACCATGGAGCCGTTCGGGGTACCGCCCCACATGATCGCGGCAACAAGCGGCATCGATGCCAGCGCGCTCGCCAACAGCGCCAGCGCTACAAACTTCTGGCGGATGGGGGCATCGGCCTTGAACCAGCGGACCATGGACGGCTCTTCCTGCAAAATCGTATAACTTGCGGGATCCGAATGGCCTCATTTCGACAACGAAACCTTAACGTTCGACCGATGGGCTTCGTATTTTTGGAATTGCGTACCTTTCCGGACGGAAGGGTATTGATCTGCCTAACGGGAGGAACTTTCCGTTCCGCGTATTTTGCGTGGCCAAAGGGTCCGCAACGAACCCTTGCGATATGTTCCTGTAATGTTCTACTTTCGCCTTCCGCCGCAGCGACGGCGATTTGATTCAAAGGGAGCGAAGAGATGCATCACGATCCCCAAATGCGCGCCGCCGCGCGCGCGGTGTACGACGCCTGCTATCCATCGGACGACTGGGCCCGCTTGGGCTTTGACGACGCCGAACGGCACGGGACGGTGCAGTATCGGCAATCGGTCGACGCTGCCCGCCAAGTCCGGTCCGTCCTGGCATCGCCCGGCGAGCAGCTGGCGCTGGACGCGCTGTTGTGATGCGACGGAAGGGCGAGCGCCCGTTGCCGGTCTATCTAGACAGTTGGTCGGAGGACCATCCCGTGGCGCGAAGTATCGCGACCGGTTCGTGGTGGTTCGACGCATGGATGGCGCAGAAGTCAACGCCGCTGGATCGATTGTCGCGGGTCACCGGCATTCCGCAGCAGCGGTTACTGACGCTATGCCAGCGTGATCGGGTTTCGCTGGCCGAGATCGATGCGCTGGCGCGGGCATGGTGCGTCAGCGCGGCCGACCTGAAGGCGTCCGTTCCCGCCGAATTGATCGTGCCGTAAGCGACGATACCGAAGCGAGCCGGCGGTTTGTCACCGAGGCGTTGAAGCGGGAAGGCGAGGAACGGCGGAAGGCGAAGATGCACGACATGCGCGGCAAACACTGCCCAATCCAACGCCCGATGTTTGACGCCTGGCCGAAATCGAAGTGACGACACCCGGCTGGCGATCAGGCGCTTTCCAGCTTCAGCGCGGTCGTAAATCCACGGTCACCGAGCGCGTGGGTCACCTCCGCCAGAACCCAGCGCTGCGCGTCGACTGCGGCCTTGAAGCCTGAAACCGTGATCGGCGTCTCGGGCTTCAGGTCGGGGCGGCCGAGCGCCAGCGATAGCGAGAGGGTGCGAGGCTGGCGGGCGGCGCGGCCGGCCTCTGCCTTCGCGGCGGCGCGGGCGTCGGCCTCGCTGGCATAGGTGCGGGATAGCTTGCGCGCGCCCTCGGCCTTGCCGGCGGTGACGGTCTGCTTCTTCGCCGACGCGCGGTCGTGCCAATCGGCCGATACGCCGGTCGCTTCCTCCTGCTTTTGCACTTGGTAGTCGTGCCGGTCGCCGTCGCGGCGATGAATAGTGATCGCCGGCAGCGCCTTGCCGGAAACGGTGGCGCGATCGGCAATCGGCTTCAGGATCAGGCGACCATCCTTAATGGTGGCGACGGCATCGTGATCGCGTCCCAGGCGGCGCAGGAAGGCAAGGTCGCTTTCCCGGCTCTGTGCCTTGGCGGCGACCGCGACCGATGCCAGCGCCGCCGCGCAGCGGGGCTGGAGGCCATGCGCCTTGGCAACGTCGGCGACGATCGCACCGAGCGTCGTGCCGTGCCAGCTGCGCTCCCGCCGGACACGCATTGCGCCCGTGAAGTCGGCGGCGCGTGCGCGCACGGTGATCTGGTCTGGCGGGCCGCTGTGGCCGACGTCGTCGACGATGTAGGTGCCCATGTCGAACAGGCCGAGGGCGACGTCCCGTCCAGATTTCCACCCCAGCGCCACGCGGATCGTAGCACCGGTGGGCGGCAGCTCGACGCCGCCGTCGCTGTCATCGATGACCAGGTCGAGCTGGTCGGCTTCCGACCCGCGCTTGTCGGTCAGGCCGAGCGAGATCAGGCGGGGGCGGGCGCGGTTGCCGGGTCGGGTTTCGCGCAGGATCGGGGTGATGTCGCGGCCGTTCACCTCGACACGGAAGTCAGGAATGGCGCTCATCCGTCGACCCGGAGCAGGTCGATGGCGAACTCGATCGCCCGCGGCGAGCCGTCGGGAAACAGCGCCTTGTGCTTTTCATCCAGCGTCTGGATCACGAACGTACCGAACAGCGTGCCGGCGCCGTCGACCAGCGTCAGCGCTTCGCCCTTGTCCGCCATGGCCCGCAGTTCGTCGAGGTTCGCCCGGCCGTTCATTAGATCGGCGTGCGCGGTACCGCCGAAGGCGATCGTTTCCTCACCCGGACCGACATATTGGGTCGCGTCGCGTGCGCCGACTCGGGGCGCGGTGGCGTGCCGCCACGCGGTGCGTCGCGACAGTTCGTCGTGCGCGATGGTGGACAGGGAGAAGGGGAATTGCCCCAGCGCCATAAGCATCAGACGTTCCAATCCGGACGGTCAGCGAATTGCGAGAAGGATGCGGCGCGGCGGCGGGCGTCGATCCGCTCCAAGGCGTCCTCGACCTCGCGGCCGATTTCACCAGGCGCGCGATCGGCGCCGTTGATATGGATGGTGACGGTCATGGTCGCGAAGCCGCCGCCGGCACTGCCGGGCGGCGCTGCGCCGGCCATCGCTGGCGTTGCCGCGCCGAGCGCCATCGCTCCTCCCAACTCGGCCGACAGGCGAGTGATGCGCCCGAGCGGCCCATCGGCGCCGCGATCGATGCCGCGCTGCAGCCCGGACATCAGATGCCCGCCATGCGCCATGAAGACGCGGGACGGGGAGCGGATGCCCAGTGCGTCGGCGAAGCGCTGCCCGATCCGCGCGGCGAGGTTGCCCACGAAGCGCAGCACGCCGCCCGCAGCCGAAATCAGTCCGCGTAGCAGACCCATGATGAGGTCGCCGCCCATCCGAAAGAATCGCTGTCGCAAATTCTCGATCGTCGACAGAATGTTCAGGATCGGCTGAACGATCGGTTGCACATAACCCCACAGAGCGGTGATGCCCGACATGAAACCGGCCTTGATCGTATCCCAGTTTCGGTAGATCGCGGCGGCTACCCAAACCAATGCGGCTACCACCGGCATGAAGATTACCAGAGCGCCGAGCAGCAGGTTGCGGATGGTGGTCCAGTTCGAAGTGAAGAACCCGGTGATGCTATTCCAGATACCACCGAAATAGGCGGCGATGCCGTCCCAGTTCTGGTAGATCAGGTATGCGCCATAGGCGAGTAGGGCGACCGCCGCGACGACGCCCAGAACAATGCCAATCAGCGGCAACATGGCGATGCCGGTGGCGGTCGACAGCGCGCCGAACAGCGCCATCGGCCCCATGAGCGCCGCGTAGCCAAGCGTCAGCAGCGCGGCGGCACCGAGCAGCGCGGTTAGCCCGACCGCCAGCAGGGCAACCGCCTTCGTCAGCGTCGGGTGGCGCTGTGCCCAGTCGCCCAAACGCCCTGCCATCGCCGCCGCCTTGCCGAGCAGATCGTTGACGGTCGGCAACAGGACAGTGCCGAGCTGGATCGCCAGTGTCTCCGCGTTCACCTTCAGCTGCTTGCTCGCCTCGGCGCTGTCGCGCATGCGCTCGGCGAAGTCGCGGTCGGTGGTACCGCCGGCGTTGCTCGCCTCCGCGCGGATCCGGCGATATTCATCCATGTTCTGGATCAGCGGGCGCAGACCGGCCTGTACCTGGGCGTCCTCGAACAGGTAGCCCATGCGCGACAGGTCACCCTTCAGCGTCTTGTTCGTCAGCTCGGCGATGGCCTCGATAGGGGTCTTGCCCTCGGCATACATCCGCTTCAGCGCAGCCGGCAGGTCAACGCCCATCTTCTCGAACGCCTTGACCGTCGCTGGCGACGTGATCTTCTGCAGGATGTTGGCGAGATTGGTGGCGGCCGTGGCGCTGTCGCCCGCGCCCTTGCGCGTGATCTGCAGTGCGGCAGCGAGATCGGTACCGGCCGCGACACCTTTCTGCCCCAGCCCTTGATAGGCGGCGGCCAGTGCCGGCACATGCTGTGCCATGTCAGCGATTTCGAAAGCGCCGGCCTTGCCGGCCGATGCCATCGCGTCGATCATCTTCTGCGTGTCGGCGATCGGCACTTTCAAATTGTCGTGCAGCGCGTAGCTGGCGGCGGCGAGATCGGCGATTTCCGCCTTGTACGCGGTCGCGGCGCGGCCGATCGGGCGCATCATCACCGCCGCCTGGCGCGGATCGAGACCGAAGCCGGCAAGGGTGTCGACGCCGTCCTGCATGGCGGCGGGCAGCTGGTTGGCAGCGCGGCCGGCCTTCAACAGTTCGACGCCCATCGCCGCTGCGGCGGCGCGCGACAGGTCCGCCTTCTGCGCGATGTCGGTCATCTTCGATTCGAATTCCTGCCCCGCCTTCACGCCGGCGATGATCGGCACCGCCATGGCGGTCGCGGTACCCAGCATGCCGATGCCGGCACCGGCGACGTTCTGTGCGGTGCCCATGGTGCGATTGAACCGGTCACGCGCCGCGCCGAACCGCTGCTGGCGGTTGGTCAGTTGCTCCAGCTCGCGGCCTTGCTCTTCGAGCTGGCGGGTCAGGTCACGCGATCGGTCGCGCAGTTCGCGATCGTGCCGCGCGAGGTCGCGGGTCTCGATGCCGGCGTCGCGCAGGCGGGTGCGCAGATCCTGCAACTGGGCCGTCTGCGACCGATGCTGGGTTTCGAGCTGGGCGGCTTCGCGCTTCGCCTTTTCGAACTCACGGGCCATCGCCTTGGTCGGCGTCGCGGTCTGGGCAAGCTCGCGGCCGAGGGCGGAGGCGCGGGTCTGCGCGGCCTGCATCGCTGCCTCCGAGCTGCGCATCGATCCGCGCAGAGTGCGGAAGGCGTCGAGCTGCCCCTGTGCGTCGCCGATCTTGCGCAGCTCCTCGCGCGTGCCGCGCAACGCCTCGGCCGCGCGACGCGACCCGCCGGAGATCTCCCGTAAAGGGCGGCTGACGCGATCAGCAGCGTCCATGAGGATGCGCAGGCGCAGTTCGCGATCAGCCACCGTTCTTTTCCTTCTTGGGCGCACGCTCGATCGCGAGACGGTGCCAGTCCATCAGCTCGGCCAGCGACATAACGGACATCGCTTGCAGGTCGGGCTGGCCGCGCAGCACCCACCAGATGTCCGCCATGATCGGCTCTACTCGGTCGGGGACACCGCCTGCTTCGCGGCCGAGGGCAGCAAAAAATCGAGCACCTCCAGATGGAACTGGGTGAGGTCGGCCGGGTCCATCTCGGCGAATTGCTGCTTGGTGATCTGCGGCGAAGTAACCCGCGGGGCCAGCGTTTCGAGCGCAGTGTAATCGCCCTGGATCAGTGGGTTGGTCGACAAGCCGCGCAGCTCGCCTGCCTTCGGCTGACGGATGGAGATGACATCGCCGGCGGCATGGGCGGCGATGCCGGCGACGGTGATGGCTGATTGCAGGGCAAAGCTGGCAGTCTTGGTCATGGGTCAGGCTTTCGTGACAGAGGAAGTGGCCCCGGCGCGATGCCGGGGCGCGGGGATCAGAAGCGGCCAAGGGCGGTGCGATGGGCTTCCATGATGTCGACGCCGCCGTAGCGCTCGACCATGCCGAGGACGTCGATGTGGACCAGCTCCTCGCCGTCGCGGTGGAGCGAGAAGAAGGCGACGGCGGTCTTGCCCTTCAGCTCGGTATCCTCGCCCGGCTTGGCCTCGCCGAGGTCGAGTTCCTCGTGCCGGCCGCCGATGACGGCTTCCCAGCTGTGGACCGCGCCGGTCGCATCGTCCTGCGCGGACGCAACGAAGCGCATCTGCTGCCCTTCGATCGACATCGCACCAAAACCGCGAATGATGTCGCGGACCCAACCGCCACAGGTCCATTCGGCCTCCAGCGCCTCGCCGCCCATGTCGACCTTGACCGGACGGTTCATGCCGCCAGCGCGGAAATCTTCGAGCTTGCGGCCGAGCTTGGGGAGGGTGACCGACGTTTGTTCGGCGCACCAGCGGCCGTCGATATACAGGTCGGCCTGCTTCAGTTTTTCAGGGAATGCCATCGGGTTACTCCGGGGAAAGGGTCAGGGCGCGGGGGCAATCAGGCGGCGGCGGCCAGCGTGGCGAAGTCGGCGAGGAATTCGTCCGTCACTTCCTGGCTGAGGTGCAGGTGTTCGAGCGGCGGTACGGGCGTGTATTTGTACCGGATGGACAGCTTGCCCGCCTTCAGGTCGGCGACCTGGTTGCGGGTCGGATCGAACCACGCCTCGGCACCGAGCAGCTGCCCGGCCTGTTTCATGGTGCGGAACTTCGCGTTGCACAGCGCGACAATGTCCTGTGCCAGCGACGGGGTCAGCGGCTTGTCGATCGCCCAGATCAGGCCGGCGGCGATGGTATCGGCGACGATGTGCGCGGTGCGGGTGGCGCTCTCGAAGTAGAAGTCTTCGTCGGTCGAGCAGGTGCGCGACCCCCAGAACCGCAACTCGCCGGCGAGGCGGACGATGGTCGTGATCTCGTCCGCGTTCAGCCGGTTGGCGTCGGCATCGGGATCCTGCAGGTCGAAGGGGACGTCGGCGGTGGTGCCGATGACGCCGGGGATCGGTACATTGGAGAGCGTCTTGTGCCAGCCCTGCGTCTGGTCGATCAGCGCGCGCATGGCGACGGCGTGCGCGGCGGCGAAGCTCGGCACGATCGCGCCAGCGGCGTCCGTGACCTTCAGGTCGGGATAGAGCAACATCAGCTCGCGCTGGGTGAAACCGGCGCGGTAGGCGGCAAGCGCCGCCAAGTCGGCGCCGATGGCGCGGGCATAGGCCATGGCACGGAGCTTCGCCGCAACGACCGCAAGGCCCTCGGTCACCGCTTGCGCCTCCAGTCCGGGGGCGGCGAGGATACGCGGCCGGATACCGGTCTGTGCCTCGGCCGCCAGCAGCGCCTGCATGCCGGTGCGGACACCGGCGGTGTTGGTACCGATGACGGCGGCGGCGGTCGCGGCGGCATCGTTGCCCGGCGCGACGCGCACGACGATGACGGGAGTGCGCACCTTCGAGGCGATGGCGGCCAGCACCTTCGCACCCGTCCCGGTCGCGCCGATCTTCGCCAGCGCCGTGGTCATGTCGATGTTGCCGGGAGTCTCATCGATCAGCACGGGCTTGTCGAGTGGGAAGGCGACGGCGTCGGCGGCGGGCGCGGTCACGACCAGGCCGATGCAGGCGGTGGCAATGGTGGCGATCAGTCGTGAAGTGGTTTTCGATTCGGCGACGGTGATGCCGTGGTGGAAGGCGGTGGCCATGGGTGATCCTTTCAGGCGCGGGCAGGGCGGAGGGTGGCGGTGACGTCGATCGGGGCCGGGCGGGGGCCGTCGAGACGGGTGCCGACGATGCGCAGCACGTCGGCACCGGCGGCATCGCGATCGAGCAGCAGCTGGCGCGCGCGCAGGCGCGTCTCATCGCGCAGCGCCATCGCGGCGGCGGCAATGATGGCGAGGCGGGTGGCGGCGTTGCGGGGCTGGTCGATCAGCGCCGGGATCAGCGAGCCATAGTCGCGGCGACCGACGCGTGTGCCGAGCGGCGTGGTCAGGCGCAACGCGATCGACTGGTGGAGGTGGTCGGCGCCTTCGCAGATGGCACCGGTGTGGCGGTTCATGCCGATCATTGCGGCGCGCCCGATACGCCTTGCCCTGGCTGGACGAGGGTATGCTTGTGGCCCTTCAGGCTCTTGCCGCCGCCGATCACGTCGGATGCCGTGACGGTTTCGGAAACCTCGACCTTGCCCATGACGGTGAGCGAACCGATCACCAGCACGTCGTCGGCCTCGAAGGTGATCGAGCCGCCGGGAACGGTTGCATTGAGGTGGCGCTCGACGGGATCGTATTGCAGCGTCGTGCCGTCATCGAAGACGATGCGCGTGGAATCATCGTCGGCCGGCGCGGGATGGGCGTCGGAGAATAGGCCGGGCAAGACGATGGCGCGGGCGAGATCGCCCTCGCCGCACAGCACCGCGACCTGTTCACCGATCGATGGCGGTGACCAGATCGTCGCCTTACCGGCACGGCCAGCGAGCCAAGGAATGTCCCCGCTTTCGATGTCGCCGATCTGCACGCGACACAGCGCGCCGGTGCGCGCGATCACGACGCCTTCGCGGATCAGGTCGCCGATGAGGCGGGTCATGTCGACAGGCTGGGTCACCGCGCGACCATGCGCGCGCGCCGGGAGACGTCACGGGGGCGGCAATGGTAGAGACGCACTCTACCATTGCCGAGGTGGTCAGTGGGCGCGGGAGAGGATCGCGGCCGCGCCGGCGAAGCCGCTCGCATCGACGCTGCGATAGCGGGCGTCGGCGACGTCCTCGCGCAGATAGTCGACCGCACCGCACGGTGTCCATGTCGCGCCACGATCGAGCGAGCGCTGGTAGCTGGTATGGCCCGGCCAGTTGCTGACCAGGCGGACCTCGATCGTCGCGCCATTCACGTCCACGCCGGCAAAGCCGCAGCCGATGATCGGCATCAGCTCGGACACGGTCGCGGGCGGCTGCGATACCAGCTGGGGACCGAGACCCCGGAAGCGGTAGGGGCGGCGGTCCTGGAAGCCGCCCATCCATTGCGGGTCGACATATACGACCATCATCGACATGCCCGCCGCGACATTCGCAGGCTTGAAGTAGCGTTCGGCCAGCCATTCGGCACCGGGCAGGACCGATGACACGATTTCATCCGCATCGCCTGCAAGACTAATCGAGATCAGGTCAAGCGAGCTGAGGTCGACGCCGCCTTGAGTCAGCATCTCCCCGAACGTCGGGTCGATGTAGAGCCAGCGGCCCTGCTCGGCATCGTAATAGGCCATGGGATCATGCGCGACGGTCGTAATGTCGAGCGTCGGGATGCCAATCGCGCCGAGCAGCACCTGTGCCATCTTGCACTGGAGCGTGCATTGCACCGCGCGGAAGCTGGCAAAGTCGCGAATGCGCCACTTGCCCGGTGCGACCTCGACCAGCATCCCATCGGTCGCGATCGTACCATCGGCCGCGATGGTGCCGACCAGGCGTTCAAGCATGACGCCGCCGGCGGGGTAGAGACCGTACCAATAGGCGTTGTCGCTGGCGAGGCGGTCGGCCTTGTCGAAGACCGCGTTGAAGCTGGCCCACGTCTCACCCTCGGGCAGGACGTCGGCACGCGCCGTCGTGCCGTCGGGATGCAGCGCCGCTGCCGGATGGATGGCATTGGCGGCCACCCATCCAACGATCGCGCGCGCGCGATCCCGCGACGGGGCGGTCAGCGCGACGCCGGCGCCGGTCACGATACGCTCGGCCAGGGGGCGGTATTTCGCCGCCAGCACGAACGGCGGCGCCATGACGAGGTGCGGGCGGAGGACGGATTGCTGGACGATACGCATCAGAGGCTTTCGCGCTTGAGGAGTCGGAAATTGTCGACGGCACCGGATCCACTGAGCCGGAAACCGTGGCGGACGTTGGTCGCGAGGCGGGTGTCCCTAGCTTCGAAGATCAGCGTCTCGGTCGCAGCGACGATGCGGTAGACGAGGATACTCGGGCCGCAGAAGCGGACCTTCCATCGCTCGCCTGCCACCACCGGCATACTGATCAGCGGCGACAACAGCTCGGTCTGCGCAAAGACATAGGCGAGGCGCACGGTGCCGTCCCCGCCCCTCTGCAACAGGAAATACTGGTTGAAGTTCGCGTTGCTGCGGAAGACCAGCGACGCCTCGCCGTTCCCCGGATACAGATCCGCCTCGATCTGTCCGTCGCTGAAGGTCGTGTCAACGGCGCCGCCGCTGAAGGCACCGCCCGGCTGCTTAGCGCGGCCGCCGATCCGCTGGATGCCGTTGCCATTGACCCAGGCGAAGCCCCCGGTCTCGGTGTTGCCGAGCGGCGTGCCGTCGGTACCGGTGAAAGCATCGGTCGCGGCGATCGACCACAGGCCTGTCTTGCTGTCGGCAATCGCCATGGCGGTACGGGTGGCGCCCAGGCCGTGCGTCGCATCGTCGTTGGCATGGGCGATCATCATCTGGCGGACCGCTTCGGTGTCCGTGCCGTCGCTGGCGGTCAGCGACCGCGGGAAATTGGTCATGTCGAGCAGTTCTTCCTGGGTAAGGCTGCGGGGCAGGGTCAGCAGCGCGCGGATCGCGCCGTTCAGCGCGGCCTCGGCGGTTCCGCGAATGCCGAGCCACAGGGTGCGCAGCACTGCCGGGCGGGTCACCGCCAACGTCAGCACGGTCGTGCCGTTGAACACGGCGGTCACTTGCGGCCCGCGCACGCTGACCGCGCAGCGCAGCGCGCCGCCGGCATGGACGGGACCGACCGCGCGGCGGGCAGCGCCAGCGTTCATCACTTCGAGCGCAAGGCGACCGGCGGCATCGCGCAGCAGCATGACGCGGTCGCTGGGCGCGGTGCCGATCAGGGAGAAGATGGCATTTTCCAGCGTCTCGGCCCGGCGCATGTCGACGGCGGCGAAAATGGTGAAATCGCCATCGGGCGCAAAGGCGATCGAGGCGGCATCGATCGCGCGCGCCGCGCCGATCGCGGCTGTGTCGATATAGCTGGTGACGATCGCGCCGGGTTCCGCCTGGACGGCGGACAGGTCGAAAGCGGCAGCGCCGCCGGCGGGAAAGGCATCTGCGCCGTCATCGGCCAGCGCGTGGATCCGCACGGTGGCGGTCCCGGCGTTGGCGATCGTCGCGACCAGGCGCCAGCTGCCGAAAGCGCCGGGATCGACCCATGCGGTAACGCCGGCGTCGGCCGAGATCACGATGCCGGCGACGATGTCGTACACGACCTTGCGGGTAACGCCGCCGGATTCGATCTGCAGACCGACCCGCCGCACCCCGGCCGCACGGGCGTAGCACGACACGGTGCCGACGCTTTCCATGACCTGTCCGACGAAGTGAAATCCGGCGCTGACCGGTGTGACACGGGTCATCGCCCCGAAGGGGCCTGCGCCGGCCGCCTGCAGGGTCACCCCCGTCTTGGTCCACAGCGCGCTGGCGAAATCATTGCCCGGCCGCGCCGAATTCGAGGACGCATCCTCGATCAGCAGTCCGGCGTCGGTGATGCGGGGCGTGCCGGCAGGGAATGCGAGAAGCGGGCCGGACGCCGTGGGGGCGGTGGCCGCACCGGCGCGGGTGTAGGACCAGGGCGTGTCCTGCAGTGTCGGACGCTTGATGAAGCCGCTGCGCTGGACGCCCTCGCTGAAGGCCCATTCGCTTGACCGGTCGGTGAAAAGCGCCGCAGCCATCGCATTGGTGATGCCGTACAGGACCGCGCGCGCGCGGGTCGCATCGCGTCGGCCTTCGAGGTCGGCGAGCAGGGCGCGCAGGCGGTCGAGCGTGACGCGCCGGGTATCGCCGCCCTGCACGACGGGCAGGATTTCGTCACCGACCAGCGGAGCGACGTCGGGGAGTGTGGATAGCTTCGCCATGGATCAGGCTCCCGTCGCTTGCCATTCGAAGCCCGACAGCCCGCCATTGTCGTCGTCGGAAGCATATTGGACGACGAAGCCTTCGCGGGTCGGCTCACCCGCCAGCTGCACGAAATAGTCGTCATTCGTCGTCGGGGCGGAGATGAAGGGGGTGAGCGAGATCGAATAGCAGGCGGTCGGGAAGGGCGTGTCGAAGGTGATGGGTACGGTGATCTCGCTGCTCGCCCGCTGGCGATGCCTGCCCCATTTGTCGATGCGGCCACCGGGCAGGGTGTAGCTGCCGGTCGGGCCGATGACGTTACCGAGCGCACCGAAGCTGGCGGGCGTCACGGCGGCATTGGCGGCGGTGGCGGTGCGCAGCTGCTCACCGGTCGCGGCCGGGACCGAGATGGTCCGGTCGGTGGTCAGCGCACCGCCGCCCAGCGCCAAGCCGGCGGTGTCGAGCCGGCGCCCGGCGGGCATATAGCCTGCGAGCAGCGCGACCAGGCGGCGGGCAAGGGTGAAGGGGGAGACGATACGGCGCGGGTCGGTGCCGGCGGCGACCTCCTCCTCGGTCGCGATCTCAGCGACGCCTTCGCGCTCGGTGGTCGCGGGAGGCAGCAGGAAATTGGTGTCGCCGAAGGTCAGCAGCGCCGGATCGCCGGTCGGAAACGCGATGTCGATCGCGAGGTGCATGTCCGACTTCGTCGATTTCTCGAAGATCGCATCGACCTGCCCATAGGTCGCGAACAGCGTCCCATCGGCGAGGAAAAGCCCGATGCCGCGCACCGTATAGGACAGCGGTTCCGCGTCGCGGATGACCATATGGACGATGCTGTCGCCGACCTGGTCGCCCGAGATCGTCGTCAGGCGGCGGAATTCACCGGGCAGCGCGGTGAGCGTCGGCGCGGCGACAAATTCGGTGGCGGTCAGGCCGACCGAGCTGACCGAAAGGTCGACGTCGTCGCCGAGCTGCGCGGCGGTGTAGCGCATCAGCCCAGCCTGGGTGATGGTGAGCGGTAGCGCGGTCATGGTCGGGTGTCCCAAAAGCTGCCGGCGGAATCCTGAAGCGGTTCGCCGTCCTCGGTCTGGAGGTAGGCGGCCCAGTCAGGGCTGGTGTCGAAGGCGGCGGCAGCGGGCAGGCGCGCCGATCCGACCATCCGTCCGACGCCCTGGATGCCGATCGCCGCCGCCGCCTCGATCATCTGGACGAGCCGGAAATGCTCACGCACCGGCTTCACCCGGCGCACCTCGCGGATGATGGCGTCGGCAAAGGCGGCGGTTGCGCGGCGTCCGCCGGTCCCGGCCGCGCCGGCGGCGATCGGCAGGCGGATTTCGAAGGTGTGCGGCGTGCCGCGCGGGGTGGTCTCGTGCCACTCGACCAGCGTCAGCAGGTCATCGAAGCGCGACAGGATCGATTCGACCGAGGCGCGGGTGCCCTTTCGCCGGTGCAGGTCGATCGACGCGGCGACGGCGGCGCGCTTGGCCGCCTCGCTCCAGTCGGCATCCCATGCGTCGACCGAGAACCCCCATGCCAGCCATGGCAGCAGCTCGATCGCGATGGTCGCCGGTTCGACCAGCGTCTCGATCGGCACGAGGATCTTGTCGTCGCGCGCGGTGGCACGCTCGACCGCGCGTTCGAGCGCGGTCGCATTGGGCGGCAGGATGGTGGCGAATTCAGTCGTCATAGCCGCCATGGGCGATGGTGACGGCGGTGCAGTGCGCGGTCTGGGTGGCGTCGCAGACGATGGTGGCGGTGGGCGAGGCCAGCTCGACGCGCTGGATGCCGGGCACGGTCAGCGCGGCGTAGAGGCCCGACAGCGTGACGTCGCGGCCGAGGCGGCGGCAGTCCGCGAGATAGGTGTCGAGATCGGTGCGCGCCGTCTTCAGCAGCAACTCGCGGTCGGGACCGGCGAAGGTGTAGAGCGTGGCGTCGACCGCGAACGGGCGGATGGTAGCGGAGGCGACGGTGACCAGGTCGCCCATCGGACGTACATCGCGCGCCGCGACCCGCGCTTTGACCTTGGCAAGCAACTCGGCCGATGCAGTACCGTTGCCGCTGCGCGCCAGCACTGTCACCAGCACCTCCCCCGGCGCGGGCGAGCTGGCCGAGGCGTCGAGCACATCGGCGTCCGCCGACTTGGCGTGGGCGACATAGGCCAGCTCAGGCCCGGCGACCGAGAAGCCTTCGGGGGCGAGGACGATGCGCTGGCGCAGCGCGTCGTCGCTCTCCATCACCAGCGGGTCGGCCGACAGCTGCAGGCGGGCGACGCCGACCAGCGCGCCGAGATGGTCGAGGTTGCCGCCGGTGGCGAAGGCGACCAGCTGTTGCCGGGCGCGGTCGTTATACTCGGCGCGCTTCAGCAGCTCGCGGTACGCCAGCGCCTGGAGCAGCAGCATCAGCGGTTCGTCGTCGATCGTCGCGTCGAACGCCGGCCAGTATCGCTTAAGCGCTACGACCATATCGGCGACGATCGCATCGAACGTCAGCTGCTCGACCAGCACCGGCGGGGGCAGGCGCGACAGGTCGACCGAGGTGGAGGCAGCGGAAGTGGACATTGCCGGCCATGTCGGCGGGGCACCGTGGCGGGGGCTAGGGTGCCGCAATCGTAGAGACGCACTCTACCATTGCCGGGTCAGGAGACGCCGTCGACCAGCGCCGCCATGAAGGCTTCCGCAACCATCGTCCGGTCCGCCTCCGTCAGGCCCAGCAGGCGGCGGCGGGCGTAGCGCACCGGCCTGGCCTTCAGTGCCGGCTTGTCGGTCAGGCCGTCCTGATGGATCCGCGCGACCCGCGCGGCCTGACCCGTAAAGCCGATCCACGCCTCGCGGTCGGTCGCGCCTTCCTTCAGGTGGCGCGGCGACAGCAGCTTGCGGAACATGGCTTTCCTGCGGATGTGACCCTTACGGCGCAGGCGGCCGGCGCCAGCGTTTTCCTGCCCCGCTTCGACGGGTAGTTCCTGTCCGATGCGGTCGTGATGGAACGAACGGATGCCACCGGCTTCGATATCGAAGCCGGTGATGAGCGGACCGTCGAGAACCCAGCTCTTCAGGTATACGACGCGCGGGTTCGCATCGTCCTTGGGGTAGAGGAACCGGCGGGCGCGATTGCCACGAATCGGCTCGGGGCGCTTGCGGCGCGGCGCGAAGCCCGACCCATCGGGGTTCTGCTGACGTTGAATCCGCGCGCGCTGACTGGCGCGGACCTTCTTGGCGACGCTGCGCATGAGGCCGCGACGGGAGGACGCGTCGAGGTTACGCAACAGCGCGGTCGCCAGCGCTTCGATCTGCAGCAGGTCACCGTCGTCGGTCATGCCGGGACAATCGTCATGCCATCATTGAGCAAGCCCTGCACCAGCGAGACGCCGCAGACGCCGGGGAAGGCGTCGGCAATGATCGGCTCGGGCACATGGGTCGGCACGAACTCGGCCTTGCCAGTCCGCTTGACCAGGACAAGTTCCGACAGCTCCAGATCGATCGACACGTCGGCCGTATCAGCATCGAGCAGTTCGCTTTCGAAGGTGAACGGCTCGTGCGGCGCGCGGTCGAGAAGTTCGGGCTGCTGTTCCGCGATCCATGCCAGGATCGGGATCATCAGCGCGTCGACCGATCCGGCATAGCCCTGCACGACCAGGTTGAGCGTGTAGTGATATTTGAAGGTCAGGTTGGCGCCGCGCCGACATTCGACGCGCCCGCGGTCGATGAAAGTGGCGAGCTTTTCCGTCTGGCCGACCAGCGCGGTGGCGTAGAGGAGCTGGCGCAGGGTCTCTGGCTTTTGCATCAGAAGCGCAGCGCCCGGTAATGGGTCGCCGCCTCCCATAGCTGCGCCCAGGTGGCGGCGTGGACATTGTCGGGGAGTGCCCCCGATGCATTGGCACCGGCACGGCCGCCGAGCAGCGCTTCTTCGTCGAGGAACAGCGCGCCCATCTGCAACGCGATCCGCAGCGCGGTGGAGCGCCACTGCAGGCGGGTTGCGTCGGCGCCATAGGCAGGCGAGGCGCCACCGATCGACGGCCAGATCAGCACGGCGGTGCCGGTCAGCTTCACCTTGGCGATAAGCGCGCGGATATTCGCTTCCCATGCTGCCATGGTGACGCCGGTGTTGATGTCATTGGTGCCGAGCTTGATGAAGCCAAGATGCGGCGCATAGCTGCCCAGCGCATTGAGCGGCGACGCGGGCTTCGACACACCGGCCTGCACGACGCTGGTCGTGCCGTAGATGCTAAAGTTGGCGACCTCGATGCCGGGCAGCGCGCTGTCCCATGCCACCGTGCCGGCGACCGAAACAAAGCCGCCGCTCGCATAGCTGTACAGGATCGGGTCGGCCGACTTCGTCGCAAAGACCACCTCCGACCGGATGAAGCCTTCCGCCAGCGCGGTATTGATCGTGAAGGTTTCGGCACCCTTTGCGATCTTGATCTGTCCGCCGCCCGTGCTGGTGCGGAGGAAGATCGAGGCCCGGTCGATCGCGCGCGATGGCTGGAAATTGCCGACTCCGGTGCCCGTCCCCGCTGCAACGCAGGGGCCACCGAGCGACACCTCGCCGCCGCCCCAGCCCGTGAAGCCGCTGCGGCGTGGGTCATAGGCGGTCATCGCCGCCATCGACTGCATCCCGGCCGTCCCAAACCAGCTGTCACGGATGGAGAATCCGTCCGTCGCCATCATCGCGGCAAACTGAGACGGCCACGACTTCGGGAAGGCGCCGTCCATGCGCTGCGACCCCGTGCCGGCACCGGCGCCGGCTGTCTTGCTGTCGCCGACACAGGCGACACGCACGACGTCGGCCGCGCCGCCCTTCAGCTTGGCAAGCATCGACCGCCACGCGGCGGTGTTGTCAGCCGTCGCATTGAGGACGGTCGGCGGGGCCGCGCCGATCGCGGCGAGCATCTTCAGGCTCGCGCCGCCCATGTTGCCGCTGGCCATGCTCAGCCCTCCGCGATCATGGCGGTGGCGGTGGTGCCGGTTGCACGGACATATTGCGGGCGAACGCCGATATAGCTGGCGTCGGCCAGATTGCGGTACGTCACGTCCGCCGCCGACCCGACCGCACGGAGGGTGACGTCGCCGCCGGTGCCGACGAAGATACCGCGTGGCACCGGATTGAGCGCCACCGTGTCGCTCGGCACCACCGCCGTCGCGGTGCGGGCGGGCAGGATGGCGTCGACCAGTGCCTTCAGCCGGCCGAGCAAGGTGAGCGGATTGGGTGTGTCGATCACCTGGCCAAAGGGTTGGCTGGCCAGCTCGGCGGCGGCGGCGCGTTCTGCGGGAGTGGACTTCACTGGACGGGTTCCTTGCAGGCGGTTGCGTCATGCCAGCCAATGAGGCGCAGCAGCTGGTCGCGGGTGTCGCGCAGCGCGGTCGCCATGCGGATCGTCGCGGCGCGGACGGTGGCGGGCATCGTCGCTTCGGCATCGGCAGGATAGCCGACCGGTGCGACCGGGCAGCGCAGCAGCTCGGCCGGCGGCGTGTCACGGATCTCGACGGCGACGGGCACCGACCTAGCGATCGGCGGGTTGAGCGCGCAGCCCGGCAAGGTCATTAAGAGCAACGAACCAATCGCCATCGACGCGATTCGCGCCATTGGCTTGCGCTTCGATCTTTGCATCGGCGGCTTCCATTCTGAGGGTGGCGGCGCGCGCGGCCTCGGCGGCGGCGCGAGCGTGGGCGGCATAGGTACGGGTGCGGGCGTCGCGGTCGCGCATCGCCGCCGCCAGCTTGTCGGCGGTCATGCGGTCGCTATCGGCGCGGAAGGCGGCGAGATTGGTGATCGCCGCCTTGCAGCGTTCGCCGGTGGCGTACTTCACGCGCTTGCCGTCGACTGTTTCGACCGAGGCGGCATAGGTGCTGCCGGCGGCGGCGCAGGCGATCTCCGACCATTGAAGCGCGCGGTCGCGCTCGCCGGTCACCCGCGACCACTGAACGTAGAGGAAGGCTGCGGCGGCGCCGACGGCGATCAAGGTGAGCCACTGGCGGTGCCGGCCGAGGGCAGCGAGGACGGCGGCGATCATCGCGCGTCCTTTCCAGTGCGCATCATCGCCGACAGGCGCAGCGCGCGGGCGCCGACCTGTCGCGCCCATAGCGACTTCAGCATCTGATCGGCAGCGTCCTCGAATTCGCGGCGCTCGATATGGCGCAGCGTCGTCTTGAACGGCAGCAACCGGGTAATGCCCAGGTTGAAGCACATGTTGAGCAGGACGCGCTGGCGTACATCGTCCAGGGTGCGCCACCAGCGCGAGTTACGGTCGAGGTCGCGCTCACAGGCCACGATATCGTTGGCGAACAGCGATTCCGCCTGCAGCTTGGTGACGCCGTGCCGCTTCACGTGGGCCAGCGCCTGGGCCGGCGTCTCGCAGCCGAACAGGCGTGCCTCGCTACCGGTGACACCGACGTCGTCGAGGTTGCGGCCAATACCGATGGTGAGCTTACCGGCGGTGCAGCGATACGTCTTCAGCCGCAGTCCTTCGTCGCGGGTCAGCTCGGCGACCAGCTTGTCCATCGAATAGGTCACTTGCCACCTCCCACGAAGCGGTCACGGATCAGCGTGGGCAGGCCGACGACGACGTCGATCACGCTGCTGGCGAAGCGCGGGGTGGCGCGGAAGGCGATCATGCCGGCGGTAAAGACGATCCCGTCGACCACGAAGGTATGCAGGTCGAACAGCGCGACGATCGCGCCGCGCGCGAAATACGAGACCACGGTGCCAACCGCGAATTGGATGAAGCGGTCGGACCAGGTCAGCCCTTTTTCATAGGCGAGGCTGACCGCCGCACCCATCGCGCCGGGGACGAGGCCCGCCAGAAAGGCGAGCAGCGTGTCGATAATGGTGAGCAACTTGCCCATGTCAGTCCCAGATCTGGAGGGGGCGGGTCGCCGGAACGTCGGCGGCGGCGGGGGGAATGATGACGGCGGTGCCGATCGGGAGGACAGCGCCGAGCGCTGCCAGACCGGGGTTCGCGGTCAGGACGGCGCCGATCGAGCCGATGGCGAGGCCGCGGTCGCGGTGCAGCACCAGGTCGAGCGTGTCGCCCTCGCGGCTGCGGACGGTGTCGGCCATCACAGCAGCTCGATATCGGTGCGCGTGCGACCGAGGATGTCGCGGATGGCGTGGATGGCGTCGCGGTGCAGCTCGCCGATCGTCGGATCGAGCGCGCCGGCATCGCGGTCGCCGCCGGTGGTGGTGTCGAGATCACGGTGGCGCTCGATCAGCTCGACCTTGGTCAACGCCCCGACGGCGCGGTGGAAGGCGATTACGAGGCGACTTACGCCGTCGAACTTCTTTGCCGGCACATCGGCAAGGCTGGCATGACCGGCGAGGGTTTGTGCCGCCGCCCATCCGCCGAGCTGGGTGTCGATCGACAACAGTGCCGCGCGGACAGCATCGCGCAGCCGTTCGGGCGTCACGACCTGTCGGGTGCCGATGCGCTGGTCGAGCCGCAGGCGGTCGAGTTCGATTGCCGGATACCAGTCAGCCGCGATCTGGCCCTCGGTCGTGGTATCGCGCGCGGGGATGACTGAGCCGAGGCATTCGCCGCCGGCGATGGTGCCGAAGCCGCTCACGCGCCGGTGATCGCTGCGAGGATCGCGCTGGCGGCGGCAATGAAGACCAGCAGACCGAAGGTAGCGGTACCGATCGCGACGGGCACGAGGTCAGCGGGGGCGACGCCCAGATCGGTCGACCAGCGCGGATGGTCCGCCGCGACGATCGCGCCGCCCAAGGTCAGCAGTGCGCCGACGAGCAGCGCGGCGGACAGGGCGAAGAGAAGGGCGGCGTGGGTCACGGTGCGGGCTTTCGAAAAATTCGGGGGTGGAGGCCGGAGGAGCGTGGCCCACAGCCCGAAGGCCCTCCCACGTCTTGCGACCTGCCCCCGAGACGCCGGGGGGCGAGCTGGTGTCAGCCGCGCGGACTGCGCGGCGTGGATGGCAGAAGGTGATCGTGATGGCGGCTGTGGCGGTAGCTACTGACCAGCAGCCAAATATCGAGGCCGAGCGGTACGAACGAACACACGGCGGTCAGCGCGAGTAGGGCGAGGAAGGTCACGATGCAGTCTCCGGGGTTACGGCGGCGAGACGCTTCTCGACAGCCTTGATGGTCGTTTTCACGCCGACGCGGTCGTGCAGGGCCTGCGCGGCCTTCATGGCGGTGAGCGAGCGGACGAAGAGCGTGGTGGCGTCGGCGCCGATGTCGGTCGCGGCCTGCGCGGTGCGGTCCAGCTCGAAGCCGATCGCCTTCAGCAGCTTGGCGCGGACCTCATCGTGCATGTCGTCGTGCGCCGTCAGCGCCTCGACCTGTTCGAGGATGGCGAGGTCGAACGGCTTGTCGGCGGCCTGTGCCTTGATTGCGGCCTCGGCGATCTCTTCGACCACCAGCGTCGCGGCGTCGCGGGCATAGCGCTGCGGCATCGCGACCTTGTGCGCGAGAACGTGCTCGATCAGCGGCATCGCGGCGGCATAGTCGCCGACGTCGATCGACCAGACCATGACGGTCGGCAGCACGTCGCCCGACACGCCGGTGCCGGCGGTCTGCGCGCCCGACAGCAGTCCGGCGACCCAGTCCGCGTATTCGGGCAGCATCTCGCGCTTCGCGGCGATCTTGAGAGCGATCGAGCGGATTTCCTTCAGCCGCTGGAGGTCGTGGCGCAAGCGTGCGCCAACCTGCGCGGCGGCGGTCGCGACCGCGCGATCGACAGGAAGGGGGGCCACCGCCGGCGAACCGGCGGTGGCGTTGTCGCCGTCATGCGCAACAATCGCGGATTGTGCGGCCAGGACGCGCGCCTGAATGCGAAGAGCGAGGCTCATTGCGATGTTCCGATGACGACGAAGGGGGAGCGTGCGGGGCGGAGCCGGTTAGAGCTTCTTGCCCAGCACGATGTTCTCGACGAACGCGACCTGGTCGTAATCCTCGACCACGTAGCTTTCGTTCAGCGACTGATAGTCGGCGATCTGCTCGTATTCCGGCTCATCGACGATCTGCCGGCGGCGGGTGCCCGCCTGGGCGTAGCGCGACAGGTTGTCGAGCCGGGTGATGAGCAGGGCGTTCGGCGGAAAGAACGGGACCATCACCGCCGTCTTGCCGCCAATCTGTTTGGGCAGGGTCAGGATGCGGTTGCGCGCTTCCACCTCGGTCGGGGTGTTGCCCGCCGAATTGATGAAGTTGGCGAAGTGCGCGTGCACCAGGTTGCGACCGCAAATCACGACGAGGTCGGTATCGTCGCGGTGCCATTCGGCCAGCAGCTCGGTCGCGTCGTAGACCAGCGCGTCGAGATTGACGTAATCCACGTCCTGTCCCGGCGTGCCGTCGGCGACGTACACCTTGCCGCCGGCGGTCACGACGCCCGCGCCGTTACGGGTTTCGGGCGTAATGTCGCCGCCCGCCATGTGCTTGGTCGGGGCGAACGTGCGGATCTTGTAGAGCCACCCGTAATTGACGTCCTGCAACAGCGGGTATGCGACGGCGTCGGTGTTGGCCGCGCAGGCGACGCCGTTCCACCCGATCATGATGATGTCGCGGCCCTGCTGCTTGATGATGACATCGCGCACGAGCGTCTGGAACTCGGGGCGGTGGCGCCACTGGTCAAGTCGGGCGTACTTGATGGCGACGTCGCTGTGCGTGATCTCGCAGCGATACTTGCCCTTGTCGCCGGTGTCGGTCGGGTCCGTCGGCGTGCGGCGCTTGCCGGTCTTGCTGTCGGTCTGGGTACGGCTCGCGATCGGGCGCGTAACGCCGACGCCGACCTTGGCACCTTCCTGCGCATCGACCGTGATGAAGTTGATGCGCTGGAGGAATTCGCTCGACTGCTGGACGTTCTCCTCCAGCTTCTGTTCGACGACGGGCGCGACCGAGAAGGAGACGGTTGCATCGGCGACGCCGTTGAGCGACGCGACCTGGGCAGTCAGCGCGTTGAATAGGGGGCGGGTCTGGTTGTGCATGGGGGTGTCCTGTGCGGCGTGTCGGGGGCGGGGGTCGATCAGCAGTCGGTCAGCACCGCGCCGTTGCCACCCGTGGCGGCCTTGCGCTGGAAGCTGTTCGGGGCTTCGGTGGTTTCGACCTGCTGCTTGAGCGCAGACAGGTCGGTCTGGATCGAGGCGACCGTGTTGTTCAGCGGCGTGAACGCGGCGGCGATCGCCTGCGTCATCGTCTCGCCGAACTGGCTCGCGAACTGGGCGAAGTTGTCATTCGCCGGTTCCTTCCCACCGGCGCCGCCGGTCGGTGCGGGCGGCGTGGAAGGCGTTTCGGCCGGCTTGTCTTCACCCTTGGCGAACTTGGCGGCGAACCCGTCGAACATCGCCTTCATCGAACTGAAAACCCCAGTCGGGTCGCTTACGTCATCGAGCGCGATGTCGGCTTCGAGCGCGGCGGAAAAGACGTTCGCCTTGTCCTGCTTGCGTGAATGAAACGGGTTCGCGTCGCCCTTGCCGGCGGCGAATTCCAGCATCTCGGTACCGAGCGACGCGGGATTGTCGGTGACGGCGAGGCCGACCAGGCCGGCCTTGCCGCTGCCGCCCATGTTCGGCGTAATCTCGCACGAGGTGAACAGCTTCTGGCGCTGGCGGTTGATGGCGAGCAGCTGGTCGTTCGGCTCCAGCGAGGCGAGCAGGGCGAGGCGCTTTTCCTTCTTGCCCGCGACCTCGATCTCGATTTCTTCCGTCTTCAGGGCGTCAACCACGCCGTAACTGTTGAACGGCGGCTCGGGGGAATAGCCGCGCAGATGCTCGCAGTTGATCGAGGCGGTGTAGGTCGCGCGGTTGTAGCCGGCGGCCATCTGCTCGATCCAGCTGCGCTCGATCACGCGGCCGTCGGTGGTGCCGCCCTCGACGGCGATGCGGAAAAAGCGGGTCTTGGCCATGGGGTGCGGTCCTCGGGGGTCAAATGCCGGGCAGGGCGATGACCGCCACAGGGGCGGAAGGCGGGCCGCTTCTCAAGCGGGCGCAATCGTAGAGACGCACTCTACGATTGCCGGTGGCTCCGGGGCGGGGGTGGGACGTGGCTAGGGTCGCGGCCATGGAACCCGCAACCGCACCCTTCCTTCGCAATCCGCTGACGCTACCGATCGAGGATCGGCGCCGCGCCGCGCGCAGCCTGTACTGGCGCGGGTGGGAGGTCAGTCAGATCGCGGAAGAGCTGGAGGTGGCGCGGACCACCGTCCAGTCGTGGAAGGATCGTGGGCGTTGGGACGATGTGCCCAGCATCCGGCGCCTGGAGGACTGCCTCGAGGCGCGATGGATGATGCTCATCGCCAAGGACAAGAAGACGCCGGGCGATTTCAAGGAAATCGACCTGCTCGGTCGGCAGGTCGCGGCGCTGGCGAAGGTCCGCCGCTACGAGGAGCCCGGCGGGCACGAAGGCGATCTGAACGAGAGGGTCCGGAACCGCAACACCGCGCCGCGCAAGGAAAAGACGCCGGCGAACTTTTTCAGCGCCGAGCAGGCGGCCGAGCTGAAGGCGATCTTCCTCGACCAGCTGTTCGGCTATCAGGAAACGTGGTGGGCGAACCTGTCGCGCCGCACCCGCATGATCCTGAAGTCGCGCCAGATCGGTGCGACCTATTATTTCGCGTTCGAGGCCCTGATCGACGCGATCGAGAGCGGTCGCAACCAGATTTTCCTGAGCGCCAGCAAGGCGCAGGCACACCAGTTCCGCAATTACATCGTCGGGTTTGCCAAGCTGGTCGGGGTCGACCTGAAGGGTGACCCGATGCTGATCACCAGCGCGCTACGCCCCGAGGGCGAAGCGGCGGCCGAGCTGCACTTCCTCGGCACCAATTTTCGCACGGCGCAGGGCCGCAGCGGCAATTTCTATTTCGACGAATTCTTCTGGGTCCACGGGTTCGAGGAGCTGAACAAAGTCGCCAGCGGCATGGCGACGCACAAGCACTGGCGGAAGACCTATTTCTCGACACCGTCGACCGTCGCCCATCTCGCCTATCCCTATTGGACCGGCGAGCGGCGCAACCGGCGCAAGGCGAAGGCCGACCGGATCGAGATCGATGTCAGCCATGCCGCGCTGAAGGACGGGCGGCTGTGCGAGGATGCGGTCTGGCGCCAGATCGTCACCGTTCATGACGCGATCGAAAAGGGGTTCGACCTGGTCGACCTGGACGAGCTGCAGGACGAGTATGCCGAGGATGAGTTCGCCAACCTGTTCGGGTGCGTATTCGTCGACGATAGCCTGAGCGCCTTCCGGTTCAACGACCTGGTCGCGCTCGGCTGCGACAGCCTGGTCGAATGGACCGACTTCGATCCGGAGGCGGCGCGACCCTATGCCAACCGTGCGGTGTGGGCCGGCTATGATCCGCAGAACAGCGAGGACGGTGACAACGCGGCGCTGGTCATCATGGCGCCGCCGACGTCGCCCGGCGGCAAGTTCCGGATTCTCGAACGCCACCAGCTGCGCGGCCTCGATTTCGAGCAACAGGCCGAGTTCATTAAGGCGGTGCTGTCGCGCTACACCGTGACGTACCTCGGCATCGACGCGACCGGTGTCGGTGCCGGCGTCCACCAGCTGCTCGCCAAACCCGACAGCGGCATCGGCGGCGTGACCAAGATCGAATATTCGCTCGAGGTGAAGGCCGCGATGGTCATGAAGGCGCAGAACATCGTGCGTCGTGGCCGGCTCGCGTTCGACAGCCTGTACATGGACGTCGTCAGCTCGTTCATCTCGATCAAGAAGACGATCACGACCAGCGGGCGGAACATCACGTTCAAGGCTGGGCGGGGCGGGCAGGACGGTCATGCCGATATCGCCTGGGCGGCGATGCACATCCTCATCAACGAACCGCTCGACGGCAAGGAAAAGCCGAAAGGCTCCATGGAGATCATCGAATGAGCAAGCGCACCCAGCGGATGAGCGCGCGACAGGCGCGTGCCGCGTCGGCCGGCGCGATCGTGCCGGCGAACGATCGCGGCACCGCGATCGAGGCGTTCAGTTTCGGCGATCCGGAGCCGGTGCTTGACCGGTCGCTGCTGCTCGACATGCTGGAATGCCCGCACAACAATCGGTGGTACGAACCCCCAGTGTCGCGGCAGGGCCTCGCGCGGGCGTTCCGGGTGTCGCCCCATCATTCGAGCGCGATCATCTTCAAGCGCAACCAGCTGCTGGGTGCCTTCCGGCCGACGCAATGGCTATCGCGCGACACCTTTACCAAGCTGGTACAGGACTATCTGGTGTTCGGAGATTGTTTCGCGGTGAAGGTGCGCAACATCGCCGGGTCCACCCTCCGTCTCGATTATACGCCGGCGAAATACACCCGGCGCGGGGTTGAGGCGGGGCGGTGGTTCTATGTCCCCGGATCGATGCAGGAACAGGAATTTGAGCGCGGATCGGTGATCCAGTTGATGCAGCCGGATGTCAATCAGGAGCTGTACGGCGTGCCCGAATATATGTCGGCTCTGCAGGCCGCGCTGCTGAATGAGGCGGCAACTTTGTTCCGCCGGCGTTACTATCTCAACGGCGCGCACGCTGGCTACATCATGTACGCCACCGGCGACATCGATGTCGCCGACACCGACAAGCTGAAAGCGGCGATGAAGGCCGCCAAGGGACCGGGCAACTTCCGGTCGATGTTCGTCCACGCGCCCAACGGCAAGGAACATTCGATCAAGATCATCCCGATCGCCGAAGCCGCGGCTAAGGACGAATTCCTCGGCATCAAGTCCGCCTCGGCCGCCGACGTCATGGCAGCACATCGCGTGCCGCCGCAGCTGCTCGGCATCGTGCCGGCACAAGGATCCGCGTTCGGCAACCCAACCGACGCGAACGCTGCTTTCGAGCGGAACGAAATCCGGCCACTGAAGGCGGTCTTTCTCGATTTCAACGACCGCTTGGGCCTCCCGGCTGTCGTGTTCGAGGACGCCGAAGCAGCATAAGAGATACCCCGTCGGCCGCTCGGGTTTTCACGCGGTTCGACCAGGTCGTATTGCCGGTGACCTATACGGTCGGTGCTGGCGAAGCGAAGAAGGTCAGCGAGCTGGTGATCGCCAATTTCGACACCGGCGGCATCGCGGGGGCGACACCGGCGAACGATCGCTGACGGTAACGCGGCGGCGGGACAACCATGCCGTCGCGTCGCCAATTGCGGAACAATAAGGGAACAGATATATCCGTTCCACCGACTCGCAATGGAGCAGTGGCATGGAGGTTGATCGATACGGCGAGCGCCGTCTCGACTTTGCCGGGTGGCTGTTGTCGCAGCGCGATCGCGGCGACTGGATCGATGCGATCGCCGACCAGGCGCGCCGCGACCGAGCCTTCCCCCGGTGCGGTACCGTCGATGATGTCCGCGCGCATTTCGAGAGGGCGCACGCCGACGGCGTGGCGCTGGCCGCACTCGATCATGCCGAACTGGACTATCACGCGTATTGACAGAGGTCGGTTGACTTTAGCTAGGCAGAAAGGCTCACCAAAAATCAGATATGAAATCGTCGAGCTTTGCCTTGCAGTCGCGAGATAGCGTCAACCAGCAACGGCGCCTGTCGTTCGGGTCATTCGTCCGGATAATCAAGCCTGCCTGCTCCATCATGAGCATATATCGAAGCCAAGTCGTTTGGGCCACGCGAATTAACGGGCCGATGGCGGATACCGACATTTCCGTTTGCTCTTCTTCAGCGACGTACAATTGAAGAAGAGCGTCCTGTATCGGGTCGGTCATAGGAACGGGCGCAATTTCCGCGACCTTCGCCCTAAACGAAATGATGGCACGCGCTCGGTACGCCATCACGCTCGGTCGTCTTTGGACCAGGACGGGTCGTAACCCTTCGTCTTCATTCGATGGCGATGTCTTAGCGTTCCGAGCAAAATGAGAATAAGCGTAGGATACGCGCTCATCGCATGCAGGATCAGATAGACGTCCCGATAGTAGAGCGGCGCGTACCAGATTGCCAATTGCAGCAGTAAGCTGACGATCAGGATCGCGGCTAGCCATAGGAGCCAAAACCTCTCCGCCAGCAATGCCAGCGTCACAATAACTAAAGTGAGAATTGTATCGACGGCGAAAACGCCTACCTCTCGGCCGCCGAAGATGCGATGCGACGCAACTGCAGCGGTGGCGAAAACGGCAACCACGATTGCCGCCATCGCCAGCCGCTCTGGCGCACCGCCTCGACTAAAGCTCCACACGGAGACCGTCAGCAGGGTCGCTAGATAGAGGTAGGCATTCACGCTTGTCGATCGACGTCAGGCAACCAGCGACAGCGATTGCTTGATGGGTTCAGGGTCGCCGGTCGTGGGAAAGATATCGCCATGGGACGTCGGCTCGAAGAATTCGTGTTCGACGCCGATCTCGTGCATCCGCTTGTGACACCGCCCCAGATGAGCGCGGGCCTCGACCGTGAGCATCATCGCCTTCACGGCGTCAGTCAGCGGCGCTTGAATGATCCCGAACTTCAGTTGCAGTTGCCGACGATCGGCTACCAGGGACTGTACCATGGTCGCGGCGGAAACGATGGCGTCGTCTGCGGACTGCTCGGCGGTGAGCAGGCCATGCGTAATATCTGTAATGACCGGATGGAGCGGCTTAACCATCGCGAAACCCCCTGTTCAGGTTATGGGCGCAGGTTCGTGAAGATGGACACGAGGCCTACGGCAGCAACAACCGACATGGCGAGCGCGACGCAAAGCGCCACGACCATACCAACGATCATGAGCAGGCGACGTCCGAGCCCTAACTCGTGAGGCGCGATCACCCGCTCTAGATACAGCATCCGGGAGACCCATCCCCCTGACGCTGCCGGCTCCAGCTGCGAAACCACGGTTGCCCCGGCAGTGACTTCGCCCTCAACCCGATCAATTTCACCGGTATGTTCGGTGGGGGTAGCTTCCTTACGGTCGGCGTCGGACGAGCGGAGTATTCGAGCGGCCTCCTTTCTATTGCGTGCGCCCAGTTTCTGACGGGCATCCGCGAGGTAGCCGTTCACGGTTGCGGGTGAGATGCCAAGCTCAGCAGCAATCTGACCCGTATCGAAATGCAGGGCGACGAGTTCAAGGCACCGGCGCTCGCGCGGCGTGAGACGGGATAAGGCATCTGATTCGGGCACAGGTGTTCATACCGCCATATCGGACCAAACCAACGTCCCGCAGCTGGATCAATCGGTCGGTCGGTCGCCGCACAAATTGCGTGAACCGAAGTAAGTGCAGCGATTGCCGACCCGAATTGCGCGCTATTCCCCCCGCCTCGCCCGCGCTCTTTTCGTGGCGCTTTTGACGCATGGACCGCACCGCCGGTCCCCTAGGGTGAAACAGCGGCTGATCGCCGCGAATTGGGCGCGCCCGTGCGACGCAGATCGACGCAGCCAGCGTGCCCGCGCGCGCGACGGCTGCAATTCGGGTGGCACGGGTCGTGCTCGTCCCCGTCGCTAAGCCATCGGAGCGGCGCGAGCCGCTCCGACCGACGGTCGCCGAGGGCGTGTCGGATGGGGGCGGGTGTGCCGTGTGAAGGGGAGGGGACAATCAAATCAGCGTATCGCGTAGCGATTCCTCTTCAATCTTGATTCTACCAGCGGGTAGTCGGCAAACTATGAACTCGCACTAGACACAAGGCCGTCGCGCTGATCGATCGAAGCGCTCATCCGCGATAGGATGGCCGCCAGCTCCGGGTTCAACGGCGTGGCCGGCCGAGCCGGCATTGCGCCCCCTCGCAGCTTCTTCAGGGCGATCGTCAAAAGGTTCTGGAACGTCGACTTCGCCTCGGTAACCAGCTGCACCGCCCAGTCGAAGTAATAGGCGTTGGATGTCTGCTCCAGCTGGGGACCTGCATTGCCCTCCGCCCCTTCCTTGGTCTTCGTACGTCGGACCCAGCTGACGAACCCAAACCGCTTCAGTCTGGCGAGCGACGCCTTTACGAAGCCGAGGCTCTTGCCCGTCTCGGCCGCGATCGTGGCGTAGCTTGGGAATAGCTGACCGGTCAGGTGGTTGTACCGATCGAGCAGATACCAGAGGATTGCGCGATCATCGCCGTGCAGCCGTTCGCTGGTCGGCGTGACGTCTTCGCGCGTGCCGGCGCGCCGGTCAGCGCGCGCTTGGCGCAGGTCGATGCTATGCGCGCGGTATAGCCGATCGAATGCGCCGAGCGCTGCGCCTCTGATGGCCGCCCAGTGCTTGCGGCTACCGCCACCATGACGATGCTGGCGCCAGGGCTGCGCCTTCGGCGAGGTCTCGTGATAGCTGTCGCGGCGTACGGGGTCCGTCGCCCCGCGGTCCTTCCGGAAACCTGAAGTGCGGTGCAAAACTTCCGCTGCCAGACCGCCGAACGCAGTTCGGTTGCGGTTTGGAAACGACCCGTAAGTCTTTGATTTTGGCACGCCAAATATATCCCGGATCGGGAAACGGGCTAAACTTCTCAATGGGTTATGGCGGTATCATAATCCTGGGGTCGGGGGTTCAAATCCCTCCTTCGCTACCACCCGCCGCAGCGTGCGCGCTTAAAAACATCGGTAATTTCTTCATCGGACGTTCAGATTGTCCGAACTCGCGAGCGCTTCGTTCGTTGATGGTTAACGACATCAGCGAGAGAGGATAGCCGCCATGCCGATCGTTGCCCCCCTTCACCCGATTCTGGTCCGCGACGAGCGGGATCGCCCGCCCCGGATGGCGGGCCTTCTGTACGGATTGCTCCTCGCCCTCCCGCTCTGGGCGGTAATCCTGATGGTCGCGCTCTAGGCGCTGCGGTCGCTGGTCGCGTGGGTTGCGTGGTGCAGGACGTTCCCCATGTTGCGTTCGACCCCGCGACCGGCATAGACGTGCCGCTCGCTTCGAACGGAATTTGATCTCATGGCTGTTACGCACCACACCCGTATGCTCGTCCTCGGTTCGGGGCCGGCCGGCCTGTCCGCTGCCATTTACGGCGCACGGGCGGGTATGGAGCCGATCGTGGTGCAGGGCATCCAGCCTGGTGGCCAGTTGATGACGACGACCGATGTCGAAAACTATCCGGGCTTCCGCGATGTGGTGCAGGGGCCTTGGCTGATGGGCGAGATGCAGGCCCAGGCCGAGCATGTCGGTACGCGGATGATGTGGGACACGATCGTCGATGTCGATGTGACCCGCCGTCCGTTCCGCCTGACCGGCGACAGCGGCGATGTGTATGAGGGCGAGGTGCTGGTGATCGCCACCGGGGCACAGGCGCGATGGCTTGGCCTCGACAGCGAGGAATTGCTGAAGGGCAAGGGCGTGTCGGCCTGTGCGACCTGCGACGGATTCTTCTATCGCGGCAAGAAGGTCGCGGTAATCGGCGGCGGCAATACCGCGGTCGAGGAGGCGCTGTACCTGACCAACCACAGCGACGACGTAACGATCATCCACCGCCGCGACAGCTTCCGCGCCGAGCGCATCCTTCAACAGCGGCTGTTCGCCAGCGAGAAGATCAGCGTGCTGTGGAACAAGCAGGTCGAGCGCTTCGTCGGTGGCGGCGACCCGCATGGGCTGGTCGGGATCGAGTTGAAGGACACGGTAACCGGCGAACTGTCGATGCTGGAAGTCGATGGCGGCTTTGTCGCGATCGGCCACCATCCGGCGACCGAATTGTTCCGCGGGCATATCGCGCTGGATGACGACGGTTATATCGCCGTCGAGACGGGATCGACGCGGACCAGCGTGCCAGGCGTGTTCGCGTGCGGCGACGTGATGGACAAGACATATCGGCAGGCGGTGACGGCAGCGGGCACCGGTTGCATGGCGGCACTGGACGCCGAACGCTTCCTGCAGGCGGTGGAGTTTGCCGACGTAGCCGAAGCCGCCGAGTGACCGCTCGCCGGGCGCAGTGCCCGGCGAGGTGTCTCATACGCCCGCGTCGGTCAGGCGCGCGAGCTGATTGGGTGTGAGCGTCAGTTCCCACGCGCCGACCAGTTCCTCCAGTTGTTCGACGCTGGTAGCGCTGGCGATCGGGGCCACGACGCCCTTCTGTGCTGCCAGCCACGCCAAGGCGATCTGGGGCAGGGTCGCGCCGGTTTCGGCGGCGACGGCGTCCATTGCCGCGAGGACGGTCGCCCCCTTGCCCGCCAGCAGATCGGCCATTCCGCCGCCGCGCACGCTTTTCGACAGGTCGGCGGTCGAACGATATTTGCCGGTGAGGAAACCGGCGGCGAGGCCATAGTAGGGGGCGACCCCGATATTATGTTCGACGCACAGATTCTGCAGCTCGCCCTCAAATTTGTGGCGGCTGACAAGATTATATTCGGGCTGCAGCGCGTGGAATCGAGGCAGCCCCTCCAACGTCGCAAGGTCCAGCGCCGATTTCAGCCGTATCGCGCGGAAATTGGACGCGCCCAGCACGCGTACCTGCCCCGCATCGATCAGCCGCCCGAACGCCGCCAGATAGTCGGCTTGCGGCGTGTCATCGTCATCCTGATGCGCGTAGTAGAGATCGATATGATCGGTGCCGAGCCGGCGCAGCGAGGCCTCTGCCGCCGCCGCGATACGGGCGGGGGCCAGCTTCGCACCACCTTCGCCCGGGAACATGCCAACCTTGGTAGCGATCAACACCTGATCGCGCTTGCCGGACCGGCGCAGCCACTCGCCGATGATCGTTTCCGATTCGCCACCCGCATGACCATCGACCCATGCTGAATAGACGTCGGCGGTGTCGATCATCGTGCCACCCCGATCGACGAACGCGTCGAGGATACGGAAGCTGGCGTCGCGATCGACCGTCCAGCCAAACACATTGCCGCCCAGAATCATCGGCGGTGTTGCCAACTCGGTCGCGCCCAGCGCGCGGCGGGGGGTGTCGGTCATGGTCGTTCCTTCGGGTCGGGGGCGATGGCGTGGGCGTCCAGCGCAGCATTGTCGAGCATGGCGGCGGCGTCGTTGAGTGCCGCTGCCTCGTCCTGTGTCACGCCGCCGGGGGCCGATCGGTCGTCAGACCTGCTGCATCCAACGAGCAGCAGCGCGGCGAGCATGGGGGCGAGAGATGGGGCGGGGCGCATCGATGATCTCCAAACGAAAAAGGCCGTGTCCCGTTGCGTCGGGACACGGCCTTGTTTCCTTACGCGGACGCGATCAGCGCTTCAGGTCGCGCCCGGCGTTTTCCAGTGCTTCACCAGTCTCGCGCTGCGCGTTCTGGGTTGCCGCATCGACCTTTGCCGCGCCACGATCGATCGCTGCACCGGCGCGATCGGTCGCGTTCTCAATCTTGTCGCCAGCACGGTCGGCGGCGTTTTCGGCGGCGCCGAAGGCGCGGTCACCAGCGGTCTTCACGTCGGTGACGGCTTCACCCATGGTCGCGTTCACGTCGGCGGCAACGGCATCGGCCGCCTCGCCGGTTTCGTTCTGCGCCTTCTGGCTGCAGGCACCGATCGAAAATGCGGCGGCGGCGAGCGGCAGCAGAATGAGCTTCTTCATGGCGGTTTCCCTTCCGTTATGATCGGGCGCCCAACGCGCGAGCGCTTCCGCGGTTGCATCGTACGATCGGCGATCATCGCAGCGTATCATCGATTGACCTGATATAAAGATTTCTTTATATCAAAAATCATGGCAACGGCCCTCGACATATTGCGCGCGGCAAGCGACGCGACCCGCCTGCGGGTTCTGGGGCTGTTGCGGTCGATGGAACTGTCGGTCGGCGAACTTGCGCAGGTGCTGGAACAGAGCCAGCCGCGTGTCAGCCGGCACATCAAAATCTTGTGCGATGCCGGACTGACGGTCCGTCGCAAGGAAGGCAGCTGGGTCTTCGTCGCGCTGGGTGAGCCGGCGCTGGTCGCGCCGCTGCTCGACGCGCTGGATGCATGGGCGGCAAATGATGATGCGTGGCGCGATGCCGATGGCGCGCGACTGGCCGAGGTTCGGGCCGATCGAGCGGCCGCCGCGGCGGCATGGTTCGAGGCCCATGCCGGCGAATGGGATGCGATCCGGTCGCTGCATGTCGCCGAGGAACAGGTCGAACGGGCGATGCTGGCGGCGCTGGGTGGCGCCAGGATCGGCTTGCTGGTCGACATCGGCACCGGCACGGGGCGGATGCTCGAACTCTTCGCACCCCAGGCGGATCAGGCGATCGGCATCGATCGGTCGTCGGAAATGCTTCGGCTGGCGCGGGCCAAGCTTACCGAGCGTGGGCTAGACCATGCCGAGTTGCGACAGGCCGATATTCAGGCTTTGCCGCTCGGCGCCGGCGCGGCGGATGCGGCGGTACTGCACCATGTGTTGCATTTCGTGCAGCATCCTGGTGCCGCAATCGCGGAGGCGGCACGCGTGCTGCGGCCCGGTGGGCGGTTGCTGATCTGCGACTTCGCGCCGCACGAACGCGAGGAACTGCGGGTGCGCGATGCCCATGCGCGGTTGGGTTTTTCCGACGAACAGATGCGCGGATGGTTCGCCGATGCCGGGCTGGCGCCGGTGTCGATCGAGACGCTGGGCGGCGGCGAGCTTACCGTGAAGCTGTGGATGGCGCGGCGCGCCTATGACGTACAAGAGGTGAAGGCGGCATGACTCCCACGATTTCCGATCTCGAAGAGGCGCGCCGCGCGCTCGACGCGCCGCTGTTCGCCGACCTGGCGGGCGATTGCGCCGTCAGTTTCGAATTCTTCCCGCCCAAGACCGAGAAGATGGAAGCTGCGCTATGGGAAACGGTACGCGCGCTGGAGCCGCTGGCACCGAAGTTTGTCAGTGTCACCTATGGCGCGGGTGGATCGACCCGCGAACGGACCCATGCGACCGTCGCCCGCATCGCCCGCGAAACGTCGATGCCCGCCGCCGCGCACCTGACCTGTGTCGAGGCGAGCCGCGCGGAGATCGATCAGGTCGCGCAGGAATATTGGGCGGCCGGTGTGCGTCACATCGTCGCGCTGCGTGGCGATCCGCCGACGATGGGGCAGAAGTTCGTCGCCCATCCCGACGGCTATGAGAATGCAGCGGCGCTGGTCGCGGGTCTGCAGAAGTTGCACCCGTTCGAGATTTCGGTTGCTGCCTATCCCGAATGCCATCCGGATTCGGCGCATCAGGCGGCTGATCTCGATAATCTGAAGCGCAAGATGGACGCCGGAGCGACGCGGGCGATTACCCAGTTCTTCTTCACGCCCGAGGCATTCTTCCGCTTCCGCGATGCTGCCGCGGCGGCGGGCATCACCGCCGATCTGGTGCCGGGCATCCTCCCGGTGTCGAACGTGGCACAGGTGCGCAAGTTCGCCGGAATGTGCGGCGCGTCGATCCCGGCATGGATGGATCGGTTGTTCGAGGGGCTGGACGATCATCCCGGTGCGCGTGCGCTGGTGGCGGCGACCGTCGCTGCGGAAATGTGCCGCAAGCTCTATGCCGGCGGGGTGCGCGACTTCCATTTCTACACGCTGAACCGTGCCGAACTGTCCTACGCCATCTGCCATCTGCTGGGGCTTCGGCCGAAGGCGACGCCGGTCGCTGCGGCGGCCTGAAGGGAACTGCCATGATCACTGCCCGCGAACGGCTGAACGCCGAAGCCGCCAAGCGCGTCCTCATCACCGATGGCGCGTTCGGCACCGAAATCCAGAATTGGAAACTGTCCGAGGCCGATTATGCCGGCACGCTGACCCTCGGCCACGACCAGAAGGGCAATAACGACATATTGGCGATCACCAAGCCGGAGGTGCCGGAGACGATCACCCGCGCCTATCTGGACGCCGGGTCGGACATCGTGTCGACCAACACGTTCAGCGCGAACCTGATAAGCCAGGCCGATTACGGCGCGGAAGCGCTGGTCGCCGACATCAATATCCAGAGCGCGCAGATCGCCCGCCGGCTGGTCGACGATTATGCCGCGCGCGATGGGCGACCGCGGTTCGTGGCGGGCGCAATCGGGCCGACCAACAAGACGCTGTCGCTGTCGCCCGACGTCAACGATCCAGGCTATCGCGAGATAGACTTCGATTATCTGAAGGGTGTGTACCGCGAACAGATCGACGCGCTGGTGACGGGTGGCATCGACTTCGTTCTGATCGAGACGGTGTTCGACACGCTGAACGCGAAGGCCGGCGTTCTGGCGGCGATCGAAGCGGGGCAGGCGTTGGGCCGAGACCTGCCGATCATGTTGTCGATGACGCTGACCGACCTGTCGGGCCGCAACCTGTCGGGCCATACGGTCGAAGCGTTCTGGCACGCGATCCGCCATGCGAAGCCGGTGACGATCGGGCTGAACTGTTCGTTCGGCGCGGAACAGCTGCGCCCACATGTGAAGACGCTGAGCGATATCTGCGACACGCTGATCATGGTCTATCCCAACGCCGGCCTGCCCAACGAACTGGGCGCCTATGACGAAGCACCTGCGACGACGGCGGCGCTGGTCGGCGACTGGGCCGATCATGGGCAGGTGAACGTCCTGGGCGGCTGCTGCGGATCGACCCCGGCGCATATCAAGGCGATGGCCGAGCGCGTGGCAGGCGTCGCCCCGCGCAAGGTGCCGGGCGTGCCGGTACAGACCCGCCTTGCGGGGCTGGAACCGTTTACGATGGCGGCTTGATCGCAGAAGCCCTCTCCCCTTCGGGGGAGAGGGTTGGGAGAGGGGCAGTCCGCCGCCCTCTCCGCAACGTCCCCTCTCCCCGACCCTCTCCCCTGAAGGGGAGAGGGAGAGAAAGCTGACATGACCAACGCCTCGACCAATTTCGTCAACATCGGCGAACGCACCAACGTGACTGGCTCCGCCCGCTTCAAGAAGCTGGTGATGGCGGGCGACTATGCCGCCGCGGTCGAAGTCGCGCTGCAGCAGGTCGAGAGCGGGGCGCAGGTCCTCGACGTCAACATGGACGAAGGGTTGCTCGACGCGCATCACGCGATGACGACCTTCCTGAAGCTGATCCAGGCCGAACCGGACATCGCCCGCATCCCCGTGATGGTCGACAGTTCGAAGTGGGACGTGATCGAAGCCGGTCTGAAATGCGTGTCGGGCAAGCCGATCGTCAATTCGATCAGCATGAAGGAGGGCGAGGAACAGTTCCTCCACCACGCCCGCATCTGCATGAACTATGGCGCGGCGGTCGTCGTGATGGCGTTCGATGAGGTCGGGCAGGCCGACACCAAGGAACGCAAGGTCGAGATCTGCGAGCGCGCCTACAAGTTGCTGACCGGCATGGGCTTTCCGCCGGAGGACATCATCTTCGATCCCAATATCTTCGCGGTGGCGACTGGGATCGAGGAGCATAACAACTACGGCGTCGATTTCATCGAGGCGTGCCGCGAGATCAAGGCGCGCTGCCCGCACTGCCATATCTCGGGCGGGCTATCGAACCTGTCGTTCAGCTTTCGCGGGAACGAGCCGGTGCGCCGGGCAATGCATTCGATCTTTCTCTATCACGCCATTCCGGCAGGGATGGACATGGGGATCGTCAATGCCGGTCAGCTCGACGTGTACGACACGATCGATGCCGATCTGCGGACGGCGTGCGAGGACGTCATCCTCAACCGCGATTCCGAAGCGACCGAACGGCTGATCGCGCTGGCGGAGAAGTATAAGGGGACCGATGCGGTCGCCGAGAAGGCGGCGGCCGAATGGCGCTCGCTGCCGGTCGTCAAGCGGCTGGAATACGCGCTGGTCAAGGGCATCGACGCGCATGTCGTCGACGATACCGAGGAATGCCGCCAACAATTCGCACGGCCCATCGAGGTGATCGAAGGGCCGTTGATGGACGGTATGAACGTGGTCGGCGACCTGTTCGGGTCGGGCAAGATGTTTCTGCCGCAGGTGGTGAAGTCGGCGCGGGTGATGAAGAAGGCGGTGGCGCACCTGTTGCCCTTCATCGAAGCGGCCAAGGAGCCCGGCGCCAAGGGCAAGGGCAAGATCATCATGGCGACCGTGAAGGGCGACGTCCATGATATCGGCAAGAACATCGTCGGCGTCGTCCTGCAGTGCAACGGTTTCGACGTGGTCGATCTGGGCGTGATGGTGCCGTGGACGAAAATCCTCGAAGCCGCGAACGAGAATGACGCCGACATGATCGGCTTGTCGGGCCTCATCACGCCGTCGCTGGACGAGATGGTGACTGTGGCCGAGGAGATGAAGCGGGCGGGCATGACGATGCCGCTGCTGATCGGTGGCGCCACCACGTCGAAGGTGCATACCGCGCTGCGCATCTCGCCGGCCTATGACGGGCCGATCGTCCTTGTCCTCGACGCCAGCCGCGCGGTGGGCGTCGCGACCACGCTGGTGAGCGATACCGGGCGGGCTGCCTATGTCGAACAGGTTGCCGCGGATTACGAGGCGGTCCGGATCGCCCGTGCCGGCAAGGGGCAGAGCGACCTTTCGCCGATCGCCGAGGCACGGGACAACGGGTTCGTGATCGATTTCAACCAGAAGCCGGCTGCGCCCAACAAGCCGGGGCGGCATGTATTCGACGACTGGGACCTTGCCGATCTGCGCGACTATATCGACTGGACGCCGTTCTTCCGCGCATGGGAACTGGCGGGCAATTTCCCGGCGATCCTGACCGATGAGGTCGTCGGCGAGAGTGCCACGTCGCTCTATGCCGATGCGCAGGCGATGCTGGACCGGATCATCGCCGAGAAGTGGCTGACCGCGCGGGGCGTCGCGGCGCTGTGGCATTGCCGGCGCGACGGGGACGAAGTGATCGTCGACGTACCCGCCGAGCAACTGGAACCGGCGATGGAGGCGGGGCGGGTGTCACCGCTCTCGGGCGTGCCGCACGACTTTGCTACACCGATGCAGACGACCCACGCCACCCACGCGATCCGGATGCCGTTCCTGCGCCAGCAGGTGAAGAAGCGCGAAGGCCGGGCCAATATGTGCCTTGCCGACTTCATCGATCCGGCGGGCGACTGGATGGGTGGCTTCGCGGTCGGCATCCACGGCATCGACCCGCATATCGCACGATTCAAGGCGGATAACGACGACTATCAGGACATTCTGCTGAAGGCGCTGGCCGACCGTCTGGCCGAGGCCTTTGCCGAGCGGCTGCACCATCATGTGCGGACCGAGTTGTGGGGCTATGCGCCGGATGAACAGCTGACCAACGAGGCGATCATCCGCGAGCAGTATCGCGGTATCCGCCCGGCTCCCGGCTATCCGGCGTGCCCGGACCATAGCCAGAAACCGATCCTGTTCGACATGCTGGGTGCCGCGCAAGCCACCGGTATCACACTGACCGACAGCTTCGCGATGCTGCCGACGGCGGCGGTGTCAGGTTTCTACTTCGGGCATCCCGACAGCGCCTATTTCGGAGTGGCGCGGATCGGTCGCGACCAGCTGGAGGACTATGCCACCCGGCGCGGCGTCAGCATTGAGCAGGCGGAGCGGTGGCTGCGGCCTAATCTCGACTAAGGGCATCCAGCAGGTGGTCGCGTAGCCAGTCCGCGTCGCCGGGACCAGCGAAGCTGTGACTGTCGCTGTCGCGGCGATGCAGGGACGCGGGCTGGCGACGGTCCCATGCGTTGAGGAAGGCGATCGCGGTGTGGTCGCCGGTCGCCAGCAGGATGTCGGCGGGCGCCGTAGTGGCGAAGGATCGGACCAGTGCGTTCCGGGCCGGGCGGGGCTTGGCCAGGGCCGCCAATCCTTGCGCCAGGCGGCGGAGGTTGACGCCGCCCGTCAGCAATCGCCGCCATTCGGCCGGCGACGTCAGCCGCGCGGCATAGGTCGCGCGGATCGCCGCCGGAGGAGGCAGGTCGCCCGAGGGCTCGACAACCCAGGGGTTGGCGAGAACCAACCGATCGATACCGGCATCGCGGTGGAACAATGCGAGCGCGGTCGCCGCGTCGCAATTGCCGAACGCCACGATCCGCGTGACGCCGGTGTGTTTGCGCAAAGCGGCGGCGGCGGCGGCGATGTCGGGCGCGCTGGAGCGGAAACCTTTGTTCCGACCGGTCGAATCGCCGATGCCGCGCCGATCGAAGCGCAGGACCGGACAGCCGGCACCCGCGATGGCGGCGGCAAGCAGCGCCATGCCGCGATGCGGGCCGATGCGCAGTTCGTTGCCGCCCGACACGATCAGCAGTCCGGTCGTGCCGGGCGCGCCGTCCAGCGTGCCGGCCAGCGTTTCGCCGAGGCAAGGGAAGGTTACCAGCCGACGCACGCACGGCTCCAGGCGGCAAGATCGTCGGCAAGGTGTTCGGCAAGCATCGGGTCATCGCCCGGTTCGACCCGCCGCCACAAGGGCGCGGCGTCGATGCGAAGATCGGCGTCCTTGGGATCGGTGCCGAGGCGGACGACACGGCGGGGGTGGGTGTCGGCAGGATAGGCCGCGTCGAGTTCGTCCAACAGCTTGGGGGCGATCCGGTTGCCCGCGACTTCCACGGTCGTTGCGCTGCGGTCGATACCGGTCGGACGGGCGATGCGGGTCAGTTCGCGGACCAGCGCCGCGCCCGATTGCGGGCTGAGCTGCCAGCGACCGGCGAGGTCGGCATCGGTGTCGAACAACGCCCCGGCGCGGATCGACGCGCCGATCACCGGGCGGTCGGTTGTGGCCACCAGCGCGGTGACGGCAGCGCGCCAGTCGGCAAGGGTCGCAGCTTCGGTGGGCAGCGCGCTTTCCCCCTGTCCAGGCAGGTCGGGCAGGATCGATGCGACCCCGCGCACCGCGAGCGCGCGCAGCAGCCCGACTGCAAAGGTACGAGTGCGGTTCGCTTCCTCGAACGGGGGCAGCAACAGCAGCACGACCGGACCGGTATCGGGACCGAAGCGCCAGAGCGCCTCATGCCCGCCGGGCCAGTCGTAGCCGTCGATCAAGCGGGAACCTTGGCGCGGGCGAAAGCGACCAGCGAGCCGAAGGTTTCGAGCGTGTCGCCGTCGATATCGTCATCCTCGATCAGGATGCCGAGCCGGTCCTCGATCTCGGTCAGGACCCCGGCGACCGCCATCGAATCGAGTTCGGGCAACGCACCGAACAACGGGGTGGCATCGTCGAACGCCGCCGCCCGTTCGTCCGACAGACCGAGGACGTCGCGCAACACCGCGCGGACCGTTTCGTCGATCGAACCCGTACCCGTCTGGATCACCCGTACACTCCCCCTTTTGCCGGGACGGTTTAGGGTGTGTTCGGGGTGCTGCCAAGCGGGGTGTGATGGTGGGCAGGCACTGCTCGCGCCCGACAGCTATCCCCGCGCAGGCGGGCATCCAGGGTTTTCGAGCGCTGGCGTTGGCTTGTCTGGCTCTGGACACCCGCCTTCGCGAGGGTACGGTCAGGTCGATGTCGGGATGACCGGGTATCCGTTGGAGGGCGTCGCCCTCTGTATCTGGCCATTCATCGGCGCTAGGACGCGGCGATGGATATACCACCGGCCCGGACGATCGATCATCTGCCTTCATCGGGTACGCCGGATGCCCCGGCGCTGATCGACCGCGACGGTACGATGACCTTTGCCGAGGTCGAAGCGGCGGTCGCGCGGATGGCAGGCGGATTGCGCGCGATGGACCTCGAATCCGGTGCGCGGGTGGCGACCTGGCTGCCGAAGACGCGGACCGCGTGCCTGATGCCGCTGGCGGCAGCGCGGGCGGGGCTGGTGCATGTGCCGGTCAATCCGGCGCTGAAACGGGCGCAGGTCGCGCATATCCTGTCGGATAGCGGCGCGGCGGTGCTGGTGACGCAGGATGCGCGGGTTGCTGCGCTGGAGGCCGGCGATGTGCCGGCGGGGTGTCGGGTTTTGACCAAGGCGCCGGATGGTGATCCAGTCGCAGCGTCCGAGCGCGACGCGGACGCACTGGCTGCCATCCTCTACACCTCCGGCTCCACCGGACGTCCCAAGGGCGTGATGCTGAGCCACGCCAATTTGTGGCTGGGGGCGGTGTCGGTGGCGCGCTATTTGAAGCTGATCCCCGCTGATCGGGTCCTGGCCGTGCTGCCGCTCAGCTTCGATTATGGACAGAACCAGCTGTTCTCGACCTGGGCGGCGGGCGGGGCGGTGGCACCGCTCGATTACCTGACCGCGCGCGACGTGGTGAAGGCGGTGGAGCGGCTCGACGTGACGACGCTGGCCGGGGTACCGCCGCTGTGGACGCAGCTGCTGGAAACGGATTGGCCGGCAGGGACGGCGGCGCGGTTAAAGCGACTGACCAACTCGGGCGGGGCGTTGACCCCGCGCATGGTGCGGGCATTGCGGGAACGCTTCGCGGATTCGGACCTCTATGCGATGTACGGGCTGACCGAGGCGTTTCGATCGACCTACCTCGATCCGGTGCTGATCGATGTGAACCCCGACGCGATCGGATCGGCGATCCCCTTTGCCGAAGTGGCGGTGGTGCGTGCCGATGGTAGCCCCGCCGATGCCGGGGAGGCGGGCGAGCTGGTCCATGCCGGGCCGCTGGTCGCGCAGGGCTATTGGCAGGATGCCGAGCGGACGGCGGCTCGGTTTCGGCCTGCGCCCGTATGGATGGACAGCGGCGGGATGGCGGTGTGGTCGGGCGACACGGTTGCGCGGGGCAGTGACGGATTGCTGCGGTTCGTCGGGCGCGATGACGAGATGATGAAGGTGGCGGGCAACCGGATCAGCCCGACCGAAGTGGAGGAAGCGGTGCTGGCGGGCGGCGAAGTGGCGGAGGCGGTCGCGGTCGGCCTGCCCGACGAACGGCAGGGCCAGGCGATCACGGTGGTCGCGCGGGCGTTGGTCGACGATGCCGAGGCGGCGGTGCGGGCGCGGCTGCGGCGGGAACTGCCAAGTTTCCAACAGCCGTCGCATTATGTCTGGGTTGATGGCCTGCCGCGCAATGCGAACGGCAAGCTGGACCGGGTGGCAGTGCGGGCGCTGGCGGTGCAGGCGGTGGGGGCATGAAGCCGGTCGGTCCGATCCCGGCGGGCTTTGCTGGACAATCGCGATTGAGCGTCGGTGGCGTGGATTTTGCCGAATTGCTCGACCGGGCGGGCGATACGCCGGCGTTTCTGTATGACGGCGGGGCAATGGCGGCGCAGGTCGCGCGG
This sequence comes from uncultured Sphingomonas sp., assembly GCF_913776855.1. Taxonomy (GTDB): domain Bacteria; phylum Pseudomonadota; class Alphaproteobacteria; order Sphingomonadales; family Sphingomonadaceae; genus Sphingomonas. The sequence goes on from NZ_CAJYQD010000014.1 coordinate 118,149, forward strand.
CTGCGTGCGGCGCTGCCGGAGCAGGTCGGCGTGCATTACGCGATCAAGGCCAATCCGCACGCGGCGGTGCTGGCGGCGATGGCGATACTGGTGGATGGGCTGGACGTGGCGTCGGGCGGCGAACTGGCCATGGCGCTGGCGGTAAAGCGGGCGGCGGCGATCAGCTTTGCCGGGCCGGGCAAGCGTGACGACGAACTGGAACAGGCGATTGCGGCCGGCGCGACGTTGCATGTCGAATCGGAGGGGGAGGCCGACCGGGCGCTGGCGATCGGCGGTCGGCTGGGTCTGCGCCCAAGGATCGCGGTACGGGTGAACCCCGATTTCGAACTGCGCGGGTCGGGGATGCGCATGGGCGGGCGGGCGTCGCCGTTCGGTGTCGATGCGGCGCGCGTGCCGGCGCTGGTCCGGCGACTGGTGGCGACCGGTGCGGATTGGCACGGCTTTCATATCTTTGCCGGATCGCAGACGCTTGACACCGCTGCGATCGTCGAGGCGCAGGCGGCGACGCTGGCGCTCGCGGAGCGATTGGCGGAGGAGGTCGGCACAGTACCGGCGTTCGTCAACTTGGGCGGCGGGTTCGGCATTCCCTATTTTGCCGGCGACACCCCGGTCGATGTCGAAGCCATCGGGAAGACGCTGGGCGAGGCGCTGGACCGGCGGGGCACGGTGCTGGCCGATACCGGCTTTGCGGTCGAGCTGGGCCGGTGGCTGGTGGGTGAGGCGGGGGTGTATTGCACCCGCGTCGTCGATGTGAAGGAAAGCGGCGGCGAAACCTTTGTCGTGGTCGATGGCGGGCTGCATCATCAGCTGGCGGCGAGCGGCAATTTCGGGACGGTGGTGCGCCGCAACTATCCGGTGGCCGTGGCCGAGCGGATGGATGCCGTGCCGGTGATGACCGCTTCGGTCGTCGGGTGCCTTTGCACGCCGCTCGACCGGTTGGCGGACCGGGTGGCGTTGCCCCCCGTCGAGGTCGGCGATACGATCGTACTGTTCCAGGCGGGGGCGTATGGCGCGACGGCCAGCCCGGCGGCTTTCCTCGGCCATCCGCCGGCGCGCGAGCTGCTTGTCCCATTGCGGGACTGATCGAACGGTACGCCTGACGGGGTGCGGGACGGCGGAATTGGGCTATACTCAACCCTATCTTTACCCCTTCGACAGCATAGCAGGGGCAGTCCTGCGCAGTCCCGATGCGGCTGCGCTCGTTCGGAACGAGGTAATGTAATGCGTCGCTGGCATGGTTTGGGCACGGGTGTGGCATTGACGGCGTTGCTGGGCGGGTGCGCCGGGGGTGCGGCGCGGCCGGAATTGCCGCCCGCGCCGTTCGTGCAGGCGAAGGAAGCACCGGGCGAGGCCTATGTCATCGGGCCGCTCGACCAGCTGAGCATCTTCGTATGGCGCAATCCCGAACTGTCGACCAAGGTGCAGGTGCGTCCCGACGGGCGGATCACCACGCCGCTGATCAACGACATGCCCGCCACCGGCAAGACGCCGGCGATGCTGGCCGACGACCTGAAGCTGGCGCTGGGCGAATATGTGAAGGACCCGCTGGTTTCGGTGATCGTCGAGAATTTCTCCGGTACGTTCAGTCAGCAGGTGCGCGTGGTCGGGGCGACGGAGAAGCCTGCGTCGATCCCGTACCGGGCCAACATGACGCTGCTCGACGCGATGATCGCGGTGGGGGGCCTCAACCAATACGCGTCGGGCAACCGCGCGCGGCTGGTGCGGTACGACCGGGCGACGGGCAAGCAGTCGGAATTTGGCTTGCGGATTTCCAGCCTGCTCAAGAATGGTGATGCCAGCGCGAATGTGAAGCTGCAGCCGGGCGACGTCATCATCATTCCAGAGAGTATGTTCTGACATGGACGGGCTGTATGACGAGCTGAAGCTGATCCTCCACGCGATCTGGCAGCGGCGCTGGATCGCGCTGGCGGTCGCATGGGTCGTGTGCCTCGCGGGGTGGCTGGCGGTCAGCCAGATCCCGAACAGCTATCAATCGACCGCGCGGGTCATGGTGCAGATGCGGCAGGTGCTGCCGGGCGCCGAGGCGGCGGTCGCGCAGAACGACCAGGCGAAGAATATCGACCGCATCCGCCAGACGCTGACGTCGGCGGTGAACCTGGAAAAGGTGGTGCGCGGTACGTCGCTCAACGAAACGGTTGCCAACGACCGTGACGTCGCCGATCGGATCGCGTCGTTGCAGAACGCGATCAAGCTGACGCAGCAGCAGGACAATCTGTTCGAGATTTCGGCGACGTCGGGCAATCCGAAGGTCGCGCGCGAGGTCGTGCAGAAGATGATCGACATCTTCGTGCAGGACAATCTGGCCAGCGACCGCGATGCGACGGTGCAGTCGCTGCGCTTCCTCGACCAGCAGCTGTCGCAGCGGCAGAAGCAGCTGGCCGATGCCGAGGCGCGGCGGCAGGCGTTTCAGGCGCAATATATGGCGATGTTGCCGGGCACCGGGTCGCTCGACGATCGCATGTCGAACGCGCGCAGCGAGCTGGCGCAGATCGATGGCGATCTGGCGGCGGCGCAGACCAGCCTGAGCGCGGCGAATGCGCAGATGGCGGGGACGGCGGCCACGCTGCCCGGAACGGCGGGTACGGCGATGGTCGGCCCGGCCCGCGCGCGGCTAAACGCGATCGAGGGGCAGATCGCCGAAGGGCGCAGCCGCGGCTGGACCGACCAGCATCCCGATATGGTGGCGCTCAACCGCCAGCTGACCTCTGCACGAGCGGCGGCGCGCGGCGAGGGCGGTGGGGTGAGCGGCGCGACGGCGGCATCGCCCAATCCGTTCTACCTGCAACTGCGCGCGACGCAGGCCGACCGGCAGGCGCGCGTGGCCGAGCTGCAGCAGCGCAGGAGCCAGATCGAAGGCCAGCTAAACGGATTGCAGGCGAAGATTTCGGCCGATCCCCAAGCGGCGGCGCAGCAGTCGCAGCTGGACCGCGACATCGCGTCGTTGAAGCAGCAATATGACTCGCTGTTCCAGGATCGCGAGCAGGTCCGCCTGCGCAGCAGCGTGCAGACCGATACCGATGCGGTGCAGTTCAACGTGATCGATCCACCCACCCAGCCGAGCAAGCCCACCGCGCCGAACCGGCCGTTGCTGCTGCTGGGCGTCCTGGTCGTAGGGATCGGTGCGGGCGTCGCGCTGGCATTCGCGCTCAGCCGGTTGAAGACCAGCTTTGCGACGGCACAGAAGTTGGAGAAGATCAGCGGTATGCCGGTGCTGGGATCGATCGGCGAGGTCGTTACCGATGCAGTGCGGGAGACACGCAAGCGGCGGTTGAAGCTGTTCGCCGGTGGCGCGGGCGCGCTGGTGGCGGCATTCGTGCTGTTGCTGGGGCTAGAATTCGCCCAACGCGGGCTGGTGGCGTGAACGGGGATGACAAGGTGAACGACCAATCGTACCGGGCCATACGCGCGTCGTTGCTGGAACGTGCGGCGGATCGCTGGCAGCTGGGGCCGAAGCCCGACCTGCCGCCGGTCGCCATGCCCAACCTGCCGCCGCCCCCGCCGGTCGCTGCGTCGGTGGCCAAGGCGCCGCCCCGCAAGATGCCGTCCGCCCGTATCCGTCCGGTCGACCCGGCGCGGATCGATCGCGATATGCTGGCCGAAGCGGGAATGCTGGTACCCGGCGGTCCGGTGACGGCGCTGGCCGAGGAGTTCCGGCTGGTGAAGCGCCAGCTGCTGACCACCGCCGCCGACATCGAGAAACGCGATCCCGATGCCGCGCGGATGATCCTGGTGTGTTCGGCGCAGCCGGGCGACGGCAAGACCTTTTGCGCGATCAACCTGGCGCTGTCGCTGGCGGCGGAGCGCGATCTCCAGATTTTGCTGGTCGATGCCGATTTCCCGAAGCCCGACATTCTCGACCGGCTGGGCCTGCCCGCCGGCAAGGGGTTGCTCGACGCGCTGGGTGATCCGGCGATCGACGTCGAAACGCTGGTGATCCCGACCGACGTGCCGCAGCTGTCGGTGCTGCCGGCGGGCAAGCGGACCAATGCCGATACCGAATTGCTGCGCAGCGACCATGCGCAGGACGTGTTGCAGCGGTTGCTGACCGCCGATCCCGACCGGATCGTCATTTTCGATTCGCCACCCGCGCTGGCCGCGTCGCCGGCGGCGGTGCTGGCATCGCTGGTCGGGCAGACCGTGTTGGTCGTTCGCGCCGATCGCAGCAGTGAATCGGACCTGCGCGAGGCGGTCGCGCTGCTGGACGGATGCGACGATATCCAGCTGCTTCTGAACGCCACGACGTACCGGGCAGAGGGTGCGCGGTTCGGATATTACGGACAGGAGCAGGAATGATGCGCTGGCTGGCCCTGCCGGTGGCGGTCGCGGCGTCGGCAGGGCCGGCAATGGCGCAGCGCGTCGACGTGTCGCCCTATATCGAAGCGGGACAGGTGCTGGCCGCCGACCTGAGTGATGGCGATGTCGTCACCTATACCCAGCTGACCGCCGGGGTCGATGCGACGATCACGACCCAGCGCGTGCAGGTACAGGCCAATTACCAGTATCAGCGGCTGCTGGACTGGGGCGACAATTTCGGCAGCGGCGACATCCATTCGGGTCTGGCACGCGCCAATGTCCAGATCACCCGTTGGTTGAACCTGGAGGGCGGGGCGATCGCTACGCGCGCGCAGGGCGATACGCGCGGCGGCGGCTTCGGCCCGCTGGTCAATGCCAGCAACGTCAATACCGCGCAGGTCTATGGCCTGTATGCCGGGCCGAGCGTCAACACGCGGGTTGGGCCGTTCGCGGTCAACGGCACCTATCAGTTCGGCTATGTGAAGGCGGAGACGCCGGGCGTCGTCGACCTGGCGCCGGGCCAGCGGCGGCTGGATTATTATGACGAGGCGACCAGCCATCTGGTGATGGCCAGCGCCGGTACGCGCGCCGGCACGCTGTTGCCGATCGGCTTTACGGTGTCGGGCGCGTGGGTACGCGAGGATGCCGGGCAGCTCGACCAGCGGTTCGACGGCGCGTACGGCCGGGTCGATGCCGTGTTGCCGATCACGCCCACGCTGGCGGCGGTCGGCGGCGTCGGCTATGAAAAGATCAAGGTGACGCAGCGCGACCCGCTGCTGGATACGCAGAATATCCCGGTGACCGACGGGGCGGGGCGGTTCGTGACCGATCCGGTATCGGCGCCGCGCATCGCTTATGATACCGACGGCATCATCTGGGACGCGGGCGTCCTGTGGCGGCCCAGCCCCCGTACCGCGCTGGAGGCGCGGTTGGGGCGGCGGTACGGCGCGATGAGCTATACCGGGTCGCTGCAATGGCAGGTCAGTCCGGCATCGGCGCTGCAGGTCGGCGTATATGACAGCGTGACCACGTTCGGGCGGCAACTGACCGGATCGCTGTCGCAGCTGCCGATCAACTATATCGGCGGCGAAAATCCGTTCGGCGCGCGCTATGGCGGCTGCGTTTTCGGCGGCGGCGTGACGCCCGAAGGCGCGTCGAACGCCGGCGGGTGCCTGACCCCGGTATTCCAGTCGGTCAGCGCCGCGACGTTCCGCGCACAGGGCGTCGACGCGGTCTATTCGATCACGCGCGGGCCGACCCGGCTGGGGCTGGGCGCGGGCTATGCCAGCCGGCGCTATTATCTCCCGCCGGTGCCGGGGGCCGTCATCTATCGCACGCGCGATGAGAGCTATTATGTCCAGGGCTTCGGCCAATGGGCGCTCGACAGCCGGTCGTCGATCAGCGCCGACCTGTACGCGAATTACTTCGCGAGCGGGATCGAGGGCGGGCTGGACGCATGGGGCGGCGGTGCGCAGGGCGGCTATTATCGCAGCTTCGGCCGGGCCTATGGCAGCCTGACCGCCGGTGTGTATGGCTATGACGTGGAACGCAGCCAGTCCGACCTGATCGCGCAGGCGTTGCTGGCGGTAGGGTTCCGGTTCTAAGATAATGCCGGCAGACGCTTGAGCCGTTCGTCCTGAGCAGCCGTTGAGCTTATCGAAGCGGCGTATCGAAGGACCGTGGAGAAGGTGCTTCGATACGGGTCTTCGACAAACTCAGCCCCTACTCAGCATGAGCGGGAAGGTGAGATGACGGACTGATTTAAACGAACATTCAACCGATTGGCGGGTACAAGCCCTCCATTGGAGACGATGATGTACGACAATCATTATGGCCTGACCGGTCGCCCGTTCCAGTTGACGCCCGATCCGGCCTTCTGGTTCGACACCGCCACGCATCGCAAGGCGATGGCGTATCTGGGCTATGGGTTGAGCCAGGGCGAAGGCTTCATCGTCATCACCGGCGATCCGGGTACGGGCAAGACGACGCTGCTCGGCCATCTGATGCAGACGATCGATCCCGAACGGCTGAACGTCATTCGTATCGTCACGACGCAGATCGAGGCGGACGACCTGTTGCGGCTGGTCGCCGCGGGCCTCGACGTCGATCATCACGGATTGACGAAGGCGCAGTTGCTGGAAGGGATCGAGCGTGGGCTGCACAATGTCGCCCGCTCGGGTCGGCGCACGCTGCTGGTGATCGACGAGGCGCAGTCGCTGCCGGTCGGGTCGATCGAAGAATTGCGGATGCTGTCCAATTTCCAGGCGGGGGGCTATGCGCTGCTACAGATCTTCCTGCTGGGCCAGCCGGAGTTTCGCCAGCGGCTGCACGGGTCGGACCGGCTGGAGCAGCTGCGCCAGCGGGTGATCGCGATGCATCACCTCGATCCGATGGGCGTCGAGGAGGTGGGACCGTATCTGGAACATCGGCTCGGCATCGTCGGGTGGAACGGGACGCCGAGCTTCAGCATGGATGCGCTGGCCGCGCTGCACCGTTGGTCGGGCGGGGTGCCGCGCCGGTTGAACCAGCTGGCCGGGCGCGTCCTGCTGTACGGCGCGATCGAGGGGGTCGAGCGGTTCGGTTCGCTGGATGTCGAGCAGGTGATCGAAGATCTGGACGGCGACGGGATGGGAGCGAATACTCCTGAAGCCGCCGCGCTGGCGCGGGTCGAGGCGGCACCGGTCGCGGAGGCGATGCCGATTGTTGATGCCGATCCGCTGCCGATGACTCCGCCGCCACCGCCGATGCCGCCGCGTCCGATCCATCTCTCGGTGGTCGATGTACCGAGCCGGAATGCGCCGGTCGCCGATGCCGCCCCCGCCGATACCGCCGACCGTGACGCACTGGTCGCACGGATCGCTGCGCTGGAGGATCGGCTGGAGGAACAGGATGCGGCGTTGCGCCGGGTCCTGACGCTGCTGGTCGATTGGGTGGAGGGCGAACAGCGCCGCCCCGACCTGTCGTCGATCCGCGCCGCCGGCTGAGCGGACGGTGTCTGCCCCCATGCGCAACGCGATGTCGGTCGACGTCGAGGACTGGTTCCAGGTCGGCGCGTTCGAAACGGTGATCGACCGGGGCGACTGGGACGGGCTCGAATGCCGGGTGGAGGCGAATACCGACGCGGTACTCAACCTGTTCGCCGCCAGCGGGGTGAAGGCGACCTTCTTCACGCTCGGCTGGGTTGCGCATCGCTTTCCGGCGCTGATGCGGCGGATCGTGGACGGCGGGCATGAGCTGGCCAGCCACGGCTGGGATCACAAGCGGGTCTTTACGTTCACCGCGGAGCAATTCCGCGCCGATCTGGCGCGGGCCAAGGCCGCGCTTGAGGATGCCGGGGGGCAGGCGGTGACCGGGTATCGCGCGCCCAGTTTCTCAATCGATCGGCGGACGCCGTGGGCGCATCATGTGCTCGCCGAGGAAGGCTATGCCTATTCTTCGTCCGTCGCACCCATAGCGCATGACCATTATGGCTGGGTGGACGCGCCGCGGGTGCTGCACCGGCCCGTCGCAGGGTCCGACCTGATCGAATGGCCGATCACGCTGGCGAAGGTGCTGGGGCGCGAGGTGTCGGCGGGCGGAGGCTTTTTTCGCCTTTTGCCGAACCGGGTGGTCGAGGATGCGGTGGTGCGCAGCAACCGTGCCCACACGCATCCGGCGATGTTCTATTTCCATCCATGGGAGATCGATCCCGGCCAGCCAAGGGTAAGGAACGCCCCGCTGAAGTCGAAGCTGCGGCATTATCCGCGGCTGGGGGCAATGGCAGGGAAGCTCGAGCGGCTGATGGCGAACCACGACTGGGGCCGGGCCGACCGGATCGTCGCCGAGCGCGCGGTATCGTTGTGACGATCGTCCGGCGGGCCGATCTGGCCGATCGGGCGGAGCGGGCGGCGGTAGAAGCGTTCGTGGCGACGCATCCGGGCGGCACGCCGTTTCACTTGCCCGTTTGGGGGGAAGCGACGGCGGTAGGCTGCGGACAGGATTTCCGGATGCTGCTGGCGGAGGCTGGCGGTGAATTGCGGGGCGTGGTGCCATTGACGCATGTGCGCTCACCCTTGTTCGGGGCGGCGCTGGTGTCGACCGGGTTCGGGGTCGGCGGTGGCGTGCTGGCGAACGATCCGGCGGCAGGCAGGGCGCTGGCGGCGGCGGCAATCGACGTGGCGCGGGAGCTGAAGTGCCCGACGATCGAGATGCGCGGCGGGGTGCCGGTCGAGGGCGCGGGTTGGACGTGGGACGACAAGCGCTACGTCGGCTTCGTCCGGCCGCTAGCGGGCGATGACGATGCCGAATTGCTGGCGATTCCGCGCAAGCAGCGCGCCGACGTGCGCAAGGCGCTGGCCGAACCGTTCGAGATCTCGATCGGCCGTGATCGGCGCGCGATGGCCGAGCATTTCCGTGTCTATGGGACGTCGGTGCGCAACCTCGGCACGCCGGTCTTTCCGAAGTCGCTGTTCAGGGAGGTCGTTCGCCAGTTCGGCGAGGACGCCGATGTGTTGACCGTGCGCCATGGGGGACAGGCGGTGGCTAGCGTGCTGTCGGTCTATTGGCGGGGTACGGTCTATCCTTATTGGGGTGGCGGTACGGCCGCGGCTCGGGGGCTGCGAGCCAATGAGCGGATGTATTTCGAGCTGATGCGCCATGCCCGCCAGCGCGGCTGCACCGCGTTCGATTTCGGTCGGTCGAAGGTCGGGACCGGGCCGGCGGCGTACAAGAAGAACTGGGGGTTCGTCGGCGAACCGCTCGGCTATCCGACCTGGACCGCCGATGGCGCCGCGCCGCGGGACGCCAGTCCGCTCAACCCCAAATATCGGCTGAAGATCGCAGCGTGGCAGAAGCTGCCGGTCGCGGTCGCCAATCGCATCGGTCCGTTGATCGCAAAGGGGTTGGGGTGAGCGACATCCTGTTCCTCGCCCACCGCGTTCCCTATCCCCCCGACCGTGGCGACAAGGTGCGCAGTCATCATGTGCTGCGGCACCTGAGCGGGCTGGGGCGGGTGCATCTGGCGAGCTTTGCCGATGATCCGCGCGATATGGGGCATGAGGATGCGCTGGCGCAGTGGTGCGCCAGCGTCGCGGTACTGCCTCGGACCAAGGGCAATGCGCGGGCGGCGGTAGAGGCGCTGGCGAGCGGGCGCACAGTGTCTGAGGCGGCGTTCGACAGTGCGGCGATGCGGGCCACGGTCGCCGAATTGCTGGCCCGGCGGCGCTATGATGCGGTTTACGTCTATTCGAGCCAGATGGCGCAGTATCTGCCGGCCGACCTGGCCCTGGTCATGGATTTCGTCGACATGGATTCGGCAAAGTTCGCCGCCTATGCCGACGATGCCTATGGGCCGATGCGCTGGATGATGTGGCGTGAGGCGCGCAAGCTGGCGGCGTTCGAGGCGGCGGTGGCTGCTCGAGCGAAGGCGTCATTGCTGGTGAGCGAGGCGGAGGCCGATCTGTTCCGGCGGACATCGGGGGCCGACCGGGTGGTCGCGATCGAGAACGGGATCGATACCGGCTTCTTCGATCCCGCCAGCGTCATGCCGGTCGAACAGGCCGGGCCGCTGATCGTCTTCACCGGGCAGATGGATTACCGTCCGAATATCGAGGCGGTGCGCTGGTTTGCTGCCGAGGTACTGCCGCTGGTGCCGGAAGCGCGCTTCGCGATCGTCGGGCGCAGCCCGACCGCCGCCGTCCGCGCGCTGGCGGGTGAGCGGGTGGTCGTGACCGGCGAGGTGGCGGACGTGCGCGGCTGGATCGCGGCAGCTTCCGTGGTCGTCGCCCCCCTGCTGCTGGCGCGCGGTATCCAGAACAAGGTGCTAGAGGCGATGGCGATGGCGCGGCCGGTGGTCGCTTCGGTCGCCGCTGCGGAAGGGATCGACCATCGGGGTACGATCCGGGTTGCCGGCGATGCGGCCGGGTTTGCCGGTGCAATCGGTGAGGTCCTGGCCGATCCGGTCGCGGCGAGCGCGTTGGGCGAGGCCGCGCGGGCGCGGGCCATCGCGCGCTATGGATGGGACGCGCGACTGGCGCCGCTCGCCGGGCTGCTGGGGCTGGCATGAGCAGCGTGGCGCTCGACCGGCCGGTATCGGCGATCGACCCGGCGTGGCGGCGGGCATTGCTGGCGTTGGGCGGCATCTGGGTCGCGTTGCTGGCGATCTTTCACCGCGATGCGGCAGCGATGGCGGACATTTGGTGGAACTCGACCACCTATGGCCACTGCCTGTTCGTGCCGCCGATCATCGGCTGGCTGGTGTGGCAGCGGCGGCGGGAACTGGCGCAACTGACCCCGCAGGCATGGTGGCCGGGGTTGGCGATCGTCGCGGGCGGCGGGGCGGTGTGGCTGGTGGGCGAGGCAGCGGCAGTCGCGCTGTTCCGCCATGTCGGGCTGGTCGCGATGTTGCAGGGGGCTGTCGTCACCCTGCTGGGCGCACGGGTGGCGCGGGGCGTCGCCTTTCCGCTCGCGTACATGGTCTTTCTGGTGCCGTTCGGCGATTTCCTCGAACCGTGGCTGCAATCGGCGACGGTATCGCTGACCATGCCGCTGCTGCACCTGCTGGGTGTGCCGGCGGCGGTCGACGGCGTTCTCATCACCATCCCCAACGGCTATTTCGAGGTGGCGGAGGCGTGTTCGGGGTCGAAGTTCGTCATCGCGATGGTAGCGTACGGCACCTTGGTCGCCAATGTGTGCTACGTCGCCTGGGGACGTCGGGTGGCGTTCATGGGGCTGGCTCTGGTGGTGCCGGTGATCGCCAACGGCATCCGCGCGGCGGGGACGATCTATGCCGCGCACCTGACTTCGGTCGAGGCGGCGACGGGGTTCGACCATATCGTCTATGGCTGGGTATTCTTCGCGCTGACCATGGCGGGAGTGCTGGCGATCGGGTGGCGCTGGTTCGATCGCGATCCCGATGCGGCATGGTTTGACGCGGGCGTGGTACAGGCGATGCCGATGCGCGCCGCCGACCGGTCGATCGCCGCGGCGGCGGTGCTGGCGGTCGCGGTCGGCTTTGCCGGATGGGGCTGGATCGTCAACCGGCGCGCGCAGCCGCTGCCGGCGCATATCGAACTGCCACAGGTGCCGGGATGGCAGCGGGTGGCGGTCGACGGCGAACCGTGGGTTCCGAACTTTCCGGGCGCTGACCATTTCCTGATCGGACGCTATGGAGATGCGCGGGGCCGCAGCGTCGACATGATCGTCGCGGTCTATGGTTCGCAGGGCGAGGGGCATGAATTGGTAGGGTTCGGAACAGGCGCGATCCGCGAGAACGACCGCTGGGTACGGATCGCCGACACCGCGCCGATCGCGGGCGGCGCGTCGCTACGCATGGCTGCACCCGGCCCGGTCGAGCGCGAGGTCTCGACCTGGTATCGCATCGGATCGGTTACGACCGGCAGCGCCGACCGGGTGAAGCTGGAGACGTTGAAGGCCAAGCTGCTGGGCGGGCCGCAGCGCGGAGTCGCGGTGCTGCTGTCGGCGCGCAAGGGCAATGCCGATCCCCGTCAGGCGATCGCCGATTTTCTGAACGCGGCGGGGCCGATCGACGCGATCGCCGACCGTGCTGCGGGGATGCACTGAGATGTGCGGGATCGCCGGCCTCTATCACAGCGCCTGCCCCAAACCGGTCGATCCAGCGCGGATCGCGGCGATGACCGATGTGCAGGCGCATCGCGGTCCCGACGGATCGGGCGTTTGGACCGCGCCGGGGGTGGGGCTGGGGCATCGTCGCCTGTCGATCATCGATGTCGCCGGCAGTCCGCAGCCGATGGCACTGCCGGGCGAACAGGTCGTCATCACCTTCAACGGCGAAATCTACAACTTCGCCGAGCTGCGTAGCCAGTTGCAGGCCAAGGGCGCGGTGTTCCGGACTCAGGGCGATACCGAGGTGCTGCTCCACGCCTGGGCGGCATGGGGGCCGGACATGCTGGCGCGGCTGAACGGCATGTTCGCCTTTGCCATCCATGATGCGGGGCGGCAGGCGCTGTTCCTCGCCCGCGACCGGATGGGGGTGAAGCCGCTCCATTATGTCGAGCTGGGCGATGGCGCGGTGGCGTTCGCGTCGGAGCTGAAGGGACTGCTCGCCCATCCGCTGGTGCGGCGGACGCCCGATGCGGCGGCGATCGAGGACTATATGGCGCTCGGCTATGTGCCCGACGACGCCTGTATCGTGGCGGGGGTGAAGAAGCTGCCGGCTGGCCATTTCCTGCTGATCGAGCGCGGTCGCGGCGTGCCCCAGCCCGTGCAGTGGTGGGACGTCGACTTTTCGCAGCGGGCTAAGGGCAGCACGCGCGACCTGGAGGCCGAACTGGTCGAGCGGATGCGCGCGGGCGTGCGGTCGCGGATGGTCGCCGATGTGCCGCTGGGCGCGTTCCTGTCAGGTGGGGTCGATTCGTCGGCGGTCGTCGCGCTGATGGCGGAGGCCAGCAAGTCGCCGGTGCAAACCTGCACCATCGGCTTCGAGGAAGCCGGCCATGACGAACGCGGCCCGGCCGGGCTGGTGGCGAAGCGCTTTGCGACCGACCATGCGGTGCGGACGGTGCGGTCGGACGATTTCGGGCTGATCGATACGCTGGTCGGGGCGTTCGACGAACCCTTTGCCGATGCGTCGGCGCTGGCCACCTATCAGGTCTGTGCGCTGGCCCGCGAGCGGGTGACGGTTGCTCTGTCGGGCGACGGTGCGGACGAAGCGCTGGCGGGGTATCGCCGATACAAGTTCCATTCGGCGGAGGAACGGGTTCGCGCGCTGTTGCCGCAGGGACTGCGGGAGCCGGTGTTCGGGGCGCTGGGCGATGTCTATCCCAAGGCCGACTGGGCGCCGCGGCCGTTCCGGGCCAAGACGACGCTGCTGGCGCTCGCGCAGGATGGCGACGAGGCGTATGCGCAGGCGGTTGGAGTGACCACGCCGGCAGTGCGGCAGGGCCTGTACGGACAGGCGATGGCGCGGCAACTGGGCGGCTATCGCGGTGAGGAGCGTTATGTCGCGGCGATGCGGCACGCGCCGGGGCGCGATGCGCTGGACCGTGCGCAATATGCCGATTTCCGGCACTGGCTGCCCGGCGACATCCTGACCAAGGTCGACCGGACCAGCATGGCGGTGGCGCTGGAAGCGCGCGAGCCGTTGCTCGACCACCGGCTGATCGAGTTCTGTGCCACGTTGCCGGCGAAACTCCGCCTGCGCGGGGGCGAGGGCAAATGGCTGATGAAGAAGGCGCTGGAGCCGTGGCTGCCGCGCGACATCCTGTATCGGCCGAAAATGGGGTTCGTAACGCCGGTCAGTGCGTGGTTTCGGGGGGCGTTGGCCGATGAGGCGGCGGGGCTGGCGCGGTCGCCGGTGCTGGCGACGTGGTTCGATCCACCTGCCATCGAGCGGCTGGCGGCCGAGCATCGTTCCGGCCGGGGTGAGCATGGACGGACGCTGTGGCAGTTGGTGATGCTGGAGCGGAGCGCCCGACGGCTGTTCGGCTGAGCCCAAAGTTCACAAAGTTCACACTCGTGCGCTGTTTGCGCGCTGCGTGGTCTTACCCTTTCAAGGAACGTCACCCCAGCGCAGGCTGGGGTCTTTCGCGGTTGATGTGGCGCGTTATCACCGGGAAACCCCAGCTTGCGCCGGGGTGACATACTTGGACGGGAGGGGTGTAGGACAGCGTTATTGGCGCTCGCCGATCCAGCGGCGGAACAGGTCGGTCCACTGGCGCTGCGGGCTGTCGACCGGCGAATGCAGCGCGCCCCAGCCATGGCCGCCCCGCTCGAACAGATGCGCCTCGACCCGCACTTTTGCGCGGCGACAGGCGGCGAGCATTTCGAGCGACTGGTCCACCGGGCAGATCGGATCGTCGACCGAATGGGCGAGGAACACCGGCGGAGTCTGCGGCGTGACCCGTGCGGGAATATTGTAGCGGCGATATACGGTCATCGGACCGTCGGGTTGGCCCGGACCGCCGCGGTCCATCGCGGTGATATTGGTGACCGGATACACCAGCCCGCTGAACGCCGGCCGGGCGGATTGCCGATCGGCGGCGTCGACCGGCGCATAGACCGGATCGTCATGCGCAACCGTCAGCGACCCCGCGAGATGCCCGCCCGCCGAGAAGCCGCAAATGCCGAGCTTCGCCGGATCGATGCCATAGCGCGCGGCGTTGGCGCGGATCAGGCGCATCGCGCGCTGGGCATCCTGCAGCGGGACGTCCTGCTGATTGTCCCATCCTTCGCCCGGCAGGCGATAGGCGAGCGCGAAGACAGTGATGCCGGCGGGGTTCAGCGCCCTGGCAACATCGATCCCCTCATTCTCGATCGAGACGAAGCCGTATCCGCCACCTGGGATCGACAGGACGGCGGTGCCGTCGGGCTTGGCCGGCCGGAACACGCCGACGATCGGATCGGACACGCCGCGCAGCCACAGTTCACGCATCTCGGGGCGGCCGTTCATCGACGGGGCATAGGTGGGTAGCGTCGTCCGGGCACCGGGCGCCTTGCCCGGCCACAGCCGGAAATGTTCGCGCGGGGGCCACGGGGTGAGCCGTTCGCCGGTCTGGGCCGGCTGGACCGCCGCCGCCTTCGCCGCCATCGGCAAGGCGAGGCCTGCCCCCAAGATGGTCCGCCGGTCGATCATCCGCTCCACTCCCTGCCTGTTTGCCGCAGCCTAACTGCATGGCGTGCGCAGGAAAAGCGACGCGTTGCCCAAAGCGCTCGACAATCCCCGGCGGGTCGATAGACCTTGGGGCAAGCCGGCCGGGGGTGCCGGGCATTGGGGGGATTGCGAGTGAAGCGTTTCGTCGTGGTGAAGGCTGTCGCACTGGCGGCGGCGGGGTTGCCGGCGCTTGCCTGGGCCAGCGAAACGCCACTCTATCAATCCGCGCCGGCGTGGGTCAGCGCACCGCCCGCAATCCCCGCGACACCGGTCGACGAACTGCCGCCGCTGGTGCTGCTCGATTTCCAGAAGCGGATCGAGGGCGACAAGCTGACGTCCTATGTCCATCAGCGGACCCGGATCGCGAGTGCGGAAATGCTGTCGCAGGCGGCGACGCTGGCGCTGCCCTGGGCGCCGGACAAGGGCGACCTGATCATCCATGCGCTCACCATCCTGCGGGGCGACCAGCGGATCGACCTGCTGGCCAAGGGGCAGAAGTTCACCGTATTGCGCCGCGAACAGTCGCTGGAGCAGCGCGAGCTGACCGGCATCCTGACGGCGACGCTGGCGGTGGAGGGGCTGGAGGTCGGCGATCTGCTCGACCTGCGGTTTTCGGTCACGGGTCGCGATCCGGCGCTGGGCGGGCGGGTGCAGGATGTGGTGGCGCTGCCCGCGCTGCCGCTGCGCATCGGCGCCGGGCGGGTACGGTATCTGTGGTCGGGCAACAGCGCGCCGAACTACAAGATCCTTGCCGATGGCGTTACCGCGACGCCGGTGCGGAAGGGCGACCTGTCCGAACTCAGTTTCGCGCTGCCCGCGCCGAAGCCCAAGGATATGCCGGAGGATGCCCCCGCACGCTATCGCCGGCCGCCGCTGATCGAGGTGGCAAGCTTTGCCGACTGGGCCGATGTGTCGCGGACCTTCGTACCGCTTTACAAGACCGACGGGCTGATCGCGTCAGGCAGTCCGCTGGCCGCCGAGGTCGCTGCGATCCAGAAGGCGGACGCGACGCCGATCGGCCGGGCGCAGCGCGCGCTGGAGCTGGTGCAGGACAAGATCCGCTATCTGGCGGTCGGGATGGATGGTGGGAACTATGTCCCGCAAACCGCTGCGAAGACGTGGGAAGTTCGGTACGGCGATTGCAAGGCCAAGACGCTGATGCTCCTTGCCATGCTGCACGCGATGGGGATCCAAGCGGAACCGGTCGTCGCCCATGTCGGGTTGGGCGATGCGGTGCCCGACCGACTGCCAAGCGCGGCGGCGTTCAACCATGTGTTCGTGCGGGCGACGATCGATGGTGAGGTGCTGTGGCTGGACGGGACCGGCAGCAATGCGCGCCTGGCCGACATCCATGACACGCCTGGCGTCGGCTATGTCCTGCCGATCCGGGCCGCCGGCGCGACGCCGATCCGGATCGAGACGCATCCCAACGCGCGCGCCATCGCCAGCGTGACGATCGACGCGGACGAAAGTGCGGCGGTCGACCTGCCCAGTGCGGTCAATGTAACGATGGTGACGCACGGCCAGATGGCGGCCCAGCTGCGCGCGGCGAAGAGCCAGATCGGCCCTAAGGAGCAGCGCGAGCTGATCTCGACGATCCTCCAACAGGCGGTCGGTGAGGGGCAGTTCGCCGATGGCACGATCACGCCCGATGCCGCGACCGGCGATGTGGTCGTACGGGCCAGGGGGGTGGTGAATACCAGCTGGGGCGTCGAGGACCGACGGCGCAAGCGGTCGCTGGGCGGGCAGCTGGCCGATATGAATTTCGTCCCCGATCGCAGCCGCCCGGACTGGAGCAATATCCCGGTCGCGGGGCCGCCGCTCTTTGGCGTGGAGCGGCATGTCCGGGTGAAGCTGCCCGATGGCGGACGCGGCTTCACGCTGGAGGGAACGGCGGACGCCGACCAGCGGCTGGCAGGCTTCGTCGTCAAGCGCACGACGCGGCTGCACGGCGGGACGATCAGCATGGACGAGCGGTTCGACGGAACCGGCGTCGAGGTGCCGGCAACGCGGATCGCGATGGAGCGCGACGCGGTGGCGACCGCCAAGGCCAATATCCCGCGCGTGGTCGCGCCGGTCGACACGCCGCGTCGCTGGACGCTCGATAGCGCGACGCTGGCCAAGGCGAGCCAGGTGCAGGCGATCCGCGCCGTCTATGGCAAGGCGATCGCCGCCGATCCTGACGAGATGAGCGGGTATCAGAGCCGCGCCGCGTTCGAAGCGGGGATCGGCAATTATCGCGCGGCACTCACCGATCTGGATAAGGTGATTGCGAAGGAGCCGACCGTCGACCTCTATGCCCAGCGTTCGCAGACCTATGCCAATCTGGGCGACCTGCCCAAGGCGCTGGCCGATGCCGAACGGGCACGCGCGCTGGACCCGGCCTCCTATCTCGCGATCGGGCAGGTGGTGCAGATGAAGGGCGAGATGGGCGATGTGAAGGGCGCGCAGGCGTTGCTGGACGAACGCATCGCGCTGGGCGGCGAACAGCGTGCGGTTCTGCGCCAGATGAAGGCCAGCCTGCTCGGCGATTTCGGCGATCCGAAGGACGCGGTGGCGCTGTTCGATACGCTGATCGCCGAAAAGCCGGGGTCGCCGGTGCTGTTGAACGGGCGGTGCTGGGTGAAGGGTACGCGATCGGTGATGCTCGA
Organism: uncultured Sphingomonas sp.; assembly: GCF_913776855.1. Taxonomy (GTDB): domain Bacteria; phylum Pseudomonadota; class Alphaproteobacteria; order Sphingomonadales; family Sphingomonadaceae; genus Sphingomonas. Next base: position 135,723 of record NZ_CAJYQD010000014.1, read on the forward strand.
CACGGCGCTGAAGGACTGTACCAGCGCGATCGAGCTGAGCAACGATACCCTCGCCGCGCTCGATAGCCGGGCGCTCGTCTGGTACCGGATGGGCCGGTATCCGGAGGCGCTGGCCGATCTCGACACGGTGCTGGCCGCCAATCCCGACATGGCGGCCAGCCGCTATGTCCGCGGCGCCGTGCTGAAGGCGATGGGGCGCGATGGCGAGGCGCAGGGCGAGCTGGCGCTGGCGCGGCGGATCAGCCCGACGATCGACCGGCAATATGCCCGCTATGGGTTCAAGATGTAGGAAGCGGTCGGTCCGAATGGAAAACGGCGGGGGATCGCTCTCCCGCCGTTTCCGCATCCAGCGATGTGCCGACCGGTCAGTCGAACATCTTGCCGAAGGCGCGCTTCGCGCGGTCCTTCCACGCACCGCGATGGTACGCGTCCGAGGCGAGGAGCGGCATGACCGACCCGGCCTCGGCGAACACCATCTGTTCGAGCGCGGTGTCGACCTTGCCCCAGCTGGCCGCTTCCTTCAGCGTCGACGACGAGCAGGCGCCGTCTCGCACGTCGGCGACGGTGATCTGCACCGCGTACTTGTGCATCTCGACATCGTCGTGACCGAGGATTTCGGCGCAGACCACGGTGTCCTGGATGAAGTTCTTCGGCACGCCGCCGCCGATCATCAGCAGGCCGGTGGTGCCCGCCTTGATCTTGATATCGGTCAGTTCGCGGAAGTCGGCGATGGCGTCGAGCACCATGTACGGCTTGCCTTCCTTCGCGCGGTCGACCTGGTGCTTGACCAGACCGAAGCCGGCCGAACTGTCGACGAACGCCGGGCAGAAGATCGGCACGTCATGCTCATAGGCGAGCTTGACGAGGCTGTTTTCCTTCTTGCCATGCGCCGACAGATACTTGCCCATCTCACGGATGAAGGCGCGCGACGAATAGGCCTTCGGCTCCAGCGAGTCGGCGATCTTGCCGATCGTGTGGTCGCAATCCTGCAGCTGTTCTTCGTCGATATAGGTGTCGTAGATACGGTCGATGTAGAGCGAGCGCAGCGTGTTGTCGTCGGGGATTTCCAGCGCCTGATAATGCTTGTGGCCCAGCCCTTCGAAGAAATCCATGTCGACGATCGACGCGCCGGTCGCGACGACGCCGTCGATCATGTTCGAGCGCAGGAGTTCGGCATAGAGGTCCATGCAGCCGCCGGCCGAGGTCGAGCCGGCGATCACGAGGAAGATCGAGCAGTCCTTGTCCTCCAGCATCTGGTTGTAGATGCGGGTGGCGCGCGCGAGGTCGCGGCTGGTGAAGCTCATCTTGCCCATGGCGTCGATGATTGGGCGGGCGTCGAACTTGGTGATGTCGACATGTTCGACGGTGGTCGAAAGCAGTTCGGCCTTGCGGGTGTCGTTGATCGTCGTGTCGGTCATGATGGTCCCATCATCATCGATAAGCCGTCGTCGTTATGGGGACGCGGAAACCCGGTTTGGCCTCCTGCCCACACATGCGGGAGGAGCCGATGGCGGTCGCATAGCGGCAAAGCCATGCAAAGCCCACCCCCGGCCCCTCCCGCATCGCTGCGGGAAGGGGGAGGTGGTCGATTAGAAGCGGCTGGTTACAGCTTGACGACGTTGTTCGACACGAACGCCGGAACCGGATCGAGTTCGATATACATCGACTCCATCGGTTCGTCGTCGGTCACGACGGTTTCGCCATTGCCGAAACCGTTGAACGCGGTCCGCATCGCCGAGCCATAGGCGCCGAGCATCCCGATCTCGAAATAGTCGCCGCTGCGGGTATCGGCCGGAAGCGGGAACGGGCCCTTCATCTGGTCGATGTCGTCGCAGGTCGGACCCCAGAAGCTGAAGTCCATGTCGCGGGCGTCCGATTCCGGCTGCCGCAGCAGCTGCACCGGATATTTCCAGCCGATATGCGCGGCATCGAACAGCGAGCCATAGGCGCCGTCGTTGATGAACAGCTCGGCCCCGCGACGATGTTCGACGCGGACGACGACCGACGCATATTCGGCGCACAGCGACCGGCCGGGCTCGGCCCACAATTCGGCCGAATAGCTGATCGGCAGGCTTTCGAACGCGCGGTGGATCGTTTCGAAGAAACGCTCCAGCGGCGGCGGGGTCATGCCGGGATAGCGCGACGGGAAGCCGCCGCCGACATCGATCACGTCGACGGTGACGCCCGCTTCGACGATGGCGGCGCGGACGCGCTCCATCGCACCCGAATAGGCGTCGGGCGACATGGTCTGGCTGCCGACATGGAAGCAGATGCCCAGCGCATCGGCGACCTGGCGGGTCGCGATCAGCAGGTCCTTTGCCTCACCCTGCGCGACACCGAACTTAGACCCGAGCGAAAGCTTCGCATATTCCGACGACACGCGCATCCGGACGCACAGCGTCAGGTCGGTCGCGCCTTCGGTGGCGGCGACGATCTTGTGCAGTTCGTCCATGCTGTCGAGCGAGAAGGTGCGCACGCCATGCTCGAAATAGGCTTCGGCAATCGCTTCCGGCGCCTTGATCGGGTGCATGAAGTGGCAGGTCGCGTCCGGCAGCGTCGACTTCACCAGACGAACCTCGCCGATCGACGCGGTGTCATAGTGGACGATGCCGTTGTCCCACAGGACACGGAGCAGGTCGGGCGACGGATTCGCCTTCACCGCATACATCGAGCGGCCCGGAAACTTCTCCACGAAGAATCGGGCGGCGCGCGCGGCGGCGTGCGGGCGAACGAGCGTGACCGGTTCGACGGGTCGGCGCTCTGCAATGTCGATCCCGCGCTCGAAGGAGGAGCTACGGGCGATAAAGGGGGCAGCTAGCCCCAGCGCGCTATAGTGCTTGGCCAATTCAAGGGACCTCCAATTGCCTTTCGGCATACGGTGACAAAAGCTGCCTTGCGGTTGGAAGTCCCATGGGGCAGCGGAGGCGCGATCTATGACCCACAAACCTTGATGTAAAGTGGTTGTGCGGCAGAAAGTGCAATTTATGACGATTATGCGACTACCGACCCGCGCCGGGGTGCGCGATGCCGCTGCGAAGATCGCGGAAATCCTGCCCCTATCTCCGCTTATGGTAAGGGAAATCAATGGTCTAGCCGTCGCTTTCAAGATGGAGGCGTTGCAGCCGGTCGGGGCGTTCAAGCTGCGTGGCGCGTGGCATCGCCTGACCGCGCTTTGCGACGAGTCGCGGGCTCGCGGGGTGGTCGCCTTCTCGTCGGGCAATCATGCGCAGGGGGTTGCATGGGCGGCCAAGCGGCTTGGAATTGCGGCGACGATCGTCATGCCGGCCGATGCGCCGCAGGCGAAGCTGGCGGCGACGATGGCGCTGGGTGCGGAAGTCGTCCGCTACGACCGCGCGACCGAGAGCCGGGAAAAGATCGCCGCCCATCTGGCCCATGCGCGCGGCGCGACGCTGGTGCCGAGCTTCGACGATGCGTGGGTGATCGAGGGGCAGGGATCGGCGGGGATCGAGGCGGCGGCGCAGATGGCGGCTGCGGGGCTTGCCGCCCCGGTGCGGGTCGTGGTGCCGTGTGGTGGCGGCGGTCTGGCGGCGGGGATCGCCCTCGCGCTGCCCGAGGCGGAGGTCGTGACGGTCGAGCCGGAGGGATGGGACGATATGCGTCGCAGCCTGGAGGCCGGGTGGATCGAACCGGTGGGCGATGCGCCGCCGCCAACCGCCTGCGACGCGCTGCAGACGACGCGCGTGGCCGAACGGACGTTCGACGTGCTGTCGCGGCGCGGCGCGACCGGCGTGGCGGTCAGCGAGGGCGAGATTGTCGAGGCGCAGCGCTGGGCAATGCGGCATCTGCGCACGGTGGTCGAACCGGGAGGCGCGGTCGCGTTGGCCGCCATCCTGTCCAGACGAGTGTCGGTGGTACCGGGCACGCTGGTGCTGGTGTCCGGCGGCAATGTCGATGCCGCCGCCTATGCCACGGTGCTGGCGGCATGACGCAAGGGCCGGCGGGTACGCTGCTCGCGATCCTGATGCTGGTCGCGGGGCTGCTGGTCGTGTTCGGCATCAGGATGATCGCGCGCGGTGAACGGCGCAACGGCATCCTGATGATCATATGCGCGGTGGTGATGGTCGGGAACGTCGCGATCTGGACCGTGTAGCCACGCCTTCGTTATTGGCGGGTCGAACTCATCGACGTGCCGGCATTGGCACGCTGGCGCAGCGCCTCGGCCGTCGCGTCGGCGGCGTCCGCGTCGATCTTCGCCCAGTCGGCGGCGGTATGGCAGGTGCGCATCGTCATGATCGACCCGGTCGCAGCTCCGCGACGGCAGATCTTCTTTTCGGGCGCCGGCTTTTCGATGGCAGGCGGCGTCTGTGCAGGGGCCTGAAGTGCAGTAGCGAGCAGGAGCAGGGTCAACATGGGCGGCATCCGTACGAAGGAAATGCCGTTAGTCTATGCCGGGTTTCCAATAGGGCAAGCTTGTTATGGTATCCGGTTGCGACGCGGCAAAGCCGCGTCGTCGGTCGGCGCAGTGGCGCCGCCAGCCGTGCTTGCCGCCGGGCGCGAATTAGCGTTGCCAATCCGCTGCACCGAGCTATTTGATCGGCGAGTTCGGGTCCAGCCGCATGTCCAGATACTTGTCCACGCTGCCCATCAGTTCGGGCATTTCGTTCTGGAAGAAGTGGTTGGCGCCGGGAATGGTGTCGTGATGGATCGTGATGTGGCGCTGCGTGCGCAGCTTGTCGACCAGCTTTTGCGTGGCGGCCGGGGTCACCACCTCGTCCGCATCACCCTGAATAATGATGCCCGACGACGGGCAGGGCGCGAGGAAGGTGAAGTCGTACATGTTCGCCGGCGGGGCGATCGAGATGAAGCCGCGGATTTCCGGGCGACGCATCAGAAGCTGCATTCCGATCCACGCGCCGAAGCTGACGCCCGCGATCCACGTCGTCTGCGCTTCGGGGTGGAAGCTCTGCACCCAGTCGAGCGCGGAGGCGGCGTCCGACAGTTCGCCGACGCCGTTGTCGAACGTACCCTGGCTCTTGCCCACCCCACGGAAGTTGAAGCGCAGGGTCGCGAAGCCGCGCCGCTGGAACGTCTTGTATAGTTCCTGGACGATGCGGTTGTTCATCGTGCCGCCCGACGAGGGGTGCGGATGCAGGATCATCGCGACGGGCGCACGCGGGCGCGGGGCGGGGGCGAAACGCCCTTCCAGTCGACCTTCGGGTCCGGGGAAGATGACTTCGGGCATGGGACGTCCTGTTATGATCTGGGCGCGCGGATGGCGCGACGGGAGTTGCCGGCTATATAGGCGCACGCAATCGGAACGGAAGTGTTTTGACGATCCGCATCTATCTGGACCATGCCGCGACCACCCCGATGCGGCCCGAAGCGATCGCCGCCGTGGCCGAGGGCATGGCGCGTTGGGCCAACCCGTCCAGCCCCCATGCCGAGGGGCGTGCGGCGCGGCGGGCGCTGGAGGACGCGCGGGCGCGGATCGCCGCGGCGCTGGGCTGGGACGGGGAAGTGATCCTGACCAGCGGGGCGAGCGAGGCACTGTCGATCGCGCTGCATGGCCATGATGCGGTCGCTACGACCGTCGAGCATGATGCGGTGCTACGCGTTGTCGGGGGAGAGCGGGTTCCGGTCGGTTCGGATGGACTGATCGCGCTGGCCGCGGTGCCGGAGGGGCGTCGCGTGGCGGTGCAATCGGCCAATAGCGAGACGGGGGTGTTGCAGCCTCTCGCGGAGGTTGCGGTGCGGGCCGGGGTGCTGGTCGCGGACTGTTCACAAAGCGCGGGCAAGCTGCCGCTGCCACTGGCCGACCTGATCGTGGTATCGGCACACAAGCTGGGCGGGCCGCCGGGGATCGGGGCGCTGCTGGTGCGCGACTTCGCGCTGCTTACGCCGACCGGCGGGCAGGAACAGGGCTATCGCGGCGGGACCGAGAATTTACCCGGCGCGCTGGGCTTTGCCGCCGCGCTGGAGGCGCCGCGTGACTGGTTGGCCGGTGTCGCGGCATTGCGGGCCGATCTGGATGCCAGGATCAGGGCCGGCGGTGGGGAGATCATTGCCGATACCTCTCCCCGGATTGCGACCATTGCCGCGTATCGCCTGCCCGGACGGTCGGCGGCGGCGCAATTGATGCGGCTGGACAGCGCAGGGTTCGCGGTGTCGGCGGGGAGTGCCTGTTCGTCGGGTACGCTCAAGACCAGCCATGTCCTGTCCGCGATGGGCATGGATGCCAGGGCGGCGAGCGAGGTGATCCGGGTCAGCTTCGGATGGAACACGACCGCTGCGGAGGTCGATGCCTTTGCCGCCGCGTGGAGTGCGATGGCGTGACCTATCTCGATTATCAGGCGACGACTCCGCTCGCTCCCGAAGCCTTTGACGCGATGGTGCCGTGGTTGCGCGATGCCCATGCCAACCCGCACTCCCCCCACCGCGAAGGTCGGCGCGCCAAGGCGGCCGTCGAGGTGGCGCGGGGGCAGGTCGCGGCGGCGCTGGGCGCGGACGGCGGGCGGCTGTTCTTCACCAGCGGCGCGACCGAGGCGGCAAACTGGGCGATTACCGGCACCTTCGAGCGGTTGCGGGCGCACCGGCCGAAAGTGGTGACGATCGCGACCGAACATGCCTGTGTCCTCGATACGGCGCAGGCATTGGTGATACGGGGGGCGGAGGTCGTGGTGCTGCCGGTCGGGCGGGACGGGCTGGTCGACCGCGATGCCGCCGTCGCCGCAATCGACGGGCGCACGGCGATCGTCGCGGCGATGCTGGTCAATAACGAGATCGGCGTGGTGCAGCCGATCGCCTGGCTGGGCGAACTGGCGCGGGCGGCGGGCGCGGTGATGTTTTGCGACGCGGTGCAGGGGTTCGGGCGGGTCGACCTGCCCCATGATGCCTGCGACCTGGTCGCGGTATCGGCGCACAAGGTGTACGGCCCGAAGGGGATCGGTGCGCTGTGGGTGCGCGAAGGGGCGGAACCGGCCACGATCCTGCATGGCGGCGGGCAGGAGGGCGGCCTGCGCTCGGGTACGCTCAGCCCCGCGCTCTGTGTCGGCTTCGGCGTTGCGGCAGGATTGCTGGATGCCGCGGACCGGTCGCACGCGACGCGGTTGTGGTCGGTCGCGCGCGGCATCCTGTCGGGGCCGGACTGGATGCTGCACGGCAGCGAGGATCGGCGCTGGCACGGAAACCTGAACGTGCGGATGGAAGGCCTCGACGTCGCGCGGTTGATGAGCGAGTGCCGCGCCATCGCTTTTTCCGCCGGATCGGCCTGTTCCAGCGGATCGGGCCGCAGCAGCCACGTGCTGCGCGCGCTGGGGCTTAACGAGCGCGAGGCGCGGTCGTCGGTGCGGATCGGTTATGGGCGCTACACAGGGGAGGAGGAACTGGTGCAGGCATTGCAGGCGATCGACCAAGCCGCGCGGGGGCAGCGATGATCGTTCGCTTCGTGCGCGCCAATGGACAGGTGGAGGAAGCGCGGGGGGCGTCGGGTGACCGGCTGCTCGATCTGGCGCAGGCGTATGACCTGCCGCTGGAGGGGACGTGCGGCGGGCAGATGGCCTGTTCGACCTGCCATGTCATCGTCGATCCCGCGGACTTCGCACGCATGGCTCCCGCGAGCGAAGAGGAGGAGGATATGCTGGACTTTGCGGAGGGTGCCGTCGCGACCAGCCGGCTGGCGTGTCAGATCGTGCTGGACGAATCGCTGGACGGCCTGACGGTGCGGGTGCCGGCGGCGGCGCGGGATGCGCGGCGGTAGCGTTCGGCGAGCAGGACGCCGAGCGCACCGGCGGCATAGGCCACGAAGTCCTTGGCGATCGAACCCGCTGCCCAGAATGATCCGCGCCCAGCGATTGCCGGCCAGGCCGATATGGTCGAGCAAACGGAAATACTGGCCGAACTCGATCGCGACGGCGGTGAGCAAGGCAAGCAGCGTTGCGGGCATCACGCCCAGCCGGGTGATCGTCCGCAGACCGGCATAGACCAGCACCACCGCCAGCGCATCGCCGACATAGGGCCGCACGATCGCATCGCGCACGAACAGCGCGATCAGGATTTCGCTCAGCAACAGCGCGCACGTCAGTGCGGCATATCCCCTGTCGAACCGCATCGCGTTCCTCCCGTATCGGCCCGTGCCATGGCGTGCGACGTGCCGCGATGCAACCGCTTGCCCCGACCCTGCCCCGCGGCCTAAAGACCCGCGATGACCGTGAACGTCGATATGGGGACGGACCCGGCGGGCAAGACCGTTCCCCTTGATCTCGAAGAATTATTGGCCACCCGACTGCTGGTGCAGGGTAATTCGGGGTCGGGAAAGTCGCATCTGCTGCGCCGGTTGCTGGAGCGCAGCGCCGGCCATGTGCAGCAGGTGGTGATCGATCCCGAAGGCGATTTCGTCACGCTGGCCGGCGCGTACGGCCATGTCGTGATCGAGGCGGCCGACCATAGCGAGCGCGAGGTCGCCAAGTTCGCGACGCGCGCGCGCGAACATCGCGCATCGGTGGTGCTGAGCCTGGAGGGGCTGGAGGCCGAAGGGCAGATGAAATGCGCCGCGTCGTTCCTGAACGCGCTGTTCGATGCACCCCGCGAGCATTGGTATCCGGCGCTGGTGGTGGTCGACGAAGCGCAACTGTTCGCCCCGGCGGGCGGCGGCGAGGTGGTCGAGGAGGTACGTCGCGCGTCGCTGTCGGCGATGACCAACCTGATGTGTCGTGGGCGCAAGCGCGGCCTTGCCGGCGTGATCGCGACGCAGCGGCTGGCGAAGCTCGCCAAGAACGTCGCGGCCGAGGCGTCGAACTTCCTGATGGGGCGGACCTTCCTCGACATCGACATGGCGCGCGCCGCGGACCTGCTGGGCATGGAGCGGCGGCAGGCGGAGGCGATCCGTGATCTGCAGCGCGGGCACTTCCTCGCGCTGGGGCCGGCGGTGTCGCGGCGTCCGCTGTCGATCAAGATCGGGCCGGTGCAGACCTCGGCGCGTAGCGGCAGTCCCAAGCTGACGCCGCTGCCGACCGCGCCGGTGGCCGACATCAAGGACCTGTTGCTCGCCCCGGTCGAGGCGATGCTGCCGCTGGGACCGCCGATCCGCCACGTCGCACCGCCGGAGGCAGTGGAGGCCGCCATCGCCGCGCCGCCCCGGCCGAGCGTCGCGCCCGACCTTCCCGAACGGTCGGCGGACGAAACCGACACGATCGTCGCCGATGTGCTGCGCGCGCTGGTGGAGGATGAGGGCGATCAGCAGCGCGCGGCGGCGGTGCTGTATCAGGATTTCGACGTGCGCTGCCGCATGGTCGGCTTGGGCCGGCCGCCGCTCGACCTGCCCGCTTTCACCCGGCGACTGGCCTGTGCGCGGGCCGGAATCTATGATGCGCCGGATGCGGACTGGGCACAGGCGCTGGCGATCGCCGATGTGCTGCCCGACGATATGCTGGGCGCGTTCATGTTGATCGCGCGGGCGGCGCGCGAGGGGCGGCCGTGCCCCAGCGATGCGGAGATCGCGCGGACCTATGGCACCAGCTCGCTGGGAAGGGTGAAGCGGATGCTGGCCTATATCGAGGGGCGTGATCTGCTGGTGTGCCGGATCGATCTTGCGGGGAAACGGTCGATCGCGCTGCCGCATCTGGGGTGGACGACGGAAGCGGCGGAAGCGGCGTAACGCTCCTCCCCGTGCCGGGGAGGAATTTAGTGCCGCCCGTACCGGTCCTTCAGCAGCCGCCATGCCGCGCGCAGGCCATATGCCTCGCCGCCCTTTGCCCGGCCCGGCTTCGCCGCCGCGCGCCAGGCGAAGGTGTCGAGATGCGCCCACACGGTGCCCGGCGTCACGAAGCGGCGGAGGAACAGTGCGGCGGTGACCGCGCCGGCCATGCCGCCTTCGGGCGCGTTGACCATGTCGGCGATGTCCGATTTCAGCAGGTTGTCATAGCCGTCCCATAGCGGCATCCGCCACAACGGGTCGCTCTCCGCGGTACCGGCGGCGAGCAGGTCGGCGGCGAGCGTTTCGTCGTTTGCGAAGGTCGCGGGCAGGTCAGGCCCCAGCGCAACCCGCGCCGCCCCGGTCAGGGTCGCGAAGTCGATCAGCAGTTCGGGCGTCTCCTCGCACGCGCGGGTGAGTGCATCACCGAGGATCAGCCGCCCTTCGGCATCGGTGTTGGTATTCTCGACCGTCAGCCCCTTGCGGCTGTTCAGCACGTCGCCGGGGCGGAAGGCGTCGCCCGACACGCTGTTCTCGACCGCGGGGATCAGCAGGTGGAGGCGGATCGGCAGGTGCGTTTCCATTACCAGCCCGGCGAGCGCGAGGGCGTGCGCCGCGCCACCCATATCCTTCTTCATCAGCCGCATTCCCGCCGAAGGCTTGATGTCGAGGCCCCCGCTGTCGAAGCACACGCCCTTGCCGACCAGGGCGACCTTTGGGTGCGCGGGATCGCCCCAGGTCAGTTCGATCAGGCGCGGCTCGCGGCCCTTCGCCGCCGCCTTTCCGACGGCGTGGATCATCGGATAGCCGGTTACGAGGTCGCGGCCGGTGGTGATGGTGACGGTCGCGCCGTGCGCCTGGCCCATCGCCTTCGCTTCGGCGGCGAGTTCGGCGGGGCCGAGATCGGCAGCGGCGGTGTTGACGAGATCGCGGACGCGGGCGGTCGCGGCGGCCTGGCGCAGCGCTTCGTCGATCTGCGCCGGATCGCGCGACAGGAGGATGCGCGGGGCGTCGTCCTCCGCCTTCCGATACCGGGTGAAGCGATATTGCGCGGTGGCCCAGCCGAGCTTCGCTGCGCCCGGCGTGCCGGTGGCGAGGCGGTAATTGCCGGGCGGGAGCTGGGCGGGGAGGTGGGCGAGACACCAAGGAGTCAGCGTCGTGGTGTCGGCGACGATGGTTACGACGGACCAATCGTCGGGCTGCTCGCCGGGCAGCGTAGCGACCTTGCCGGGCTTTGCGGTGAGGCGTTGGGCGGTGACGGCGGCGCGGATGCGCGGGGGTTGCCGTATCAACCACGTGTCGAAGCCGGCAGGATCGATCAGGTGGAGAGTGTGGGCGTCCTGCCCCCGGTCGGCGGTGATCGTCGGTGTCATGAGGTGGATGTAGGACCGACCCATGGATCAGCGCAATCCTCCCCGGCACGGGGAGGGGGACCAGCGAACCTGGTGGAGAGGGGTGCCCTCCTCCACTACGCGTGCGTTGCGCTGCGATCCCCCTCCACCAGCCTTCGGCTGGTCCCCCTCCCCGCAAGCGGGGAGGATCTTTTAGCTGACCGGTACCCCGTACAGATCGTGTTCGTCGGCGTCCTCGACCTCGACCTTGACGATGTCGCCCTGTGCCAGATGGCCGGCATCGCGCAGGAAGACTTCGCCATCGATGCCCGGCGCATCCGCCGTGCTGCGGCCGGTCGCGCCGCCCTCTTCGCCGACCTCATCGATGATGACGTCGATGGTGCGGCCGATCTTGGCGGCGAGCTTGGCGGCCGAGATCGCGGCGGTTTTTTCCATGATCCGGGCATAGCGCTCTTCCTTGACCGCTTCCGGCACCGGATCGGGCAAGGCATTGGCGGCGGCGCCCTCGACCGGTTCGAAGCGGAAGGCGCCCACGCGGTCGAGCTGCGCCTCGTCCAGCCAGTCGAGCAGATATTGGAAGTCGGCTTCGGTTTCGCCGGGGAAACCGACGACGAAGGACGATCGGATCGCGATGTCCGGGCACACTTCACGCCAGCCGCGCAGCCGCTCCAGCACCTTCGCATCGTTGGCGGGGCGCTTCATCGCCTTCAGCACATTGGGGGAGGCGTGCTGGAACGGAATGTCGAGATAGGGCAGCACCAGCCCCTCCGCCATCAGCGGGATGACGCTGTCGACATGGGGGTAGGGATAGACATAGTGCAGCCGGACCCACGGCGCGATCTGCCCAAGCTCGCGGGCAAGGTCGGTCATGTGCGGCACGACCTCACGCCCCTTCCATGCGCGGGGTTCGCGGCGGATGTCGATGCCATAGGCCGAGGTATCCTGGCTGATGACCAGCAATTCCTTCGTCCCCGCCGCGACCAGCTTTTCCGCCTCGCGCAGGATCGCGTCGGGCCGGCGGCTGATCAGTTCGCCGCGGATCGACGGAATGATGCAGAAGGAGCAGCGGTGGTTGCAGCCTTCCGAAATCTTCAGATAGCTATAGTGACGCGGCGTCAGCTTCAGCCCGCTTTCGGGCACCAGATCGACGAAGGGCGACGGGATCGGCGGCGCAGCCTCATGCACCGCCTCCACCACCTGTTCATACTGGTGCGCGCCGGTCACGGCCAACACCTGTGGGAAGCGGGCACGGATCGTTTCCGCCTCCTGCCCCATGCAGCCGGTCACGATGACGCGGCCGTTTTCGGCAATCGCCTCTCCGATCGCTTCCAGCGATTCTTCCTTGGCGGAATCGAGGAAGCCGCAGGTGTTGACCAGCACGACGTCCGCCCCGGCATAGTCGGGCGACATCTGATAGCCGTCGCTGCGCAGTTTCGTCAGGATGCGTTCGCTGTCGACGAGGTTCTTGGGACAGCCGAGCGAAACCATCCCGACACGGGGGGGCGAAGGAAGACGAGTTGCCATGATCGCCGGGCTATATAGCGATTTTGCGGCAAAACGATAGGGGCGCGTGGGTGGGCGCCGCCGGTCGTTATCGTGTCACCACTTCGACGATCATGTCACCGTGCTGCAGGGTTTGCACTTCGGGGCTGTCGAACCGGAGCTTCCCGTCGCCGCGATAGACCCGCAGGCCTAGTCCGGTCGTGATCGCCGACAGCGGCTGGCCGACCTCGTGCGGGGCGACCGGTCGTTCGGCCAGCGCCACCGGCCCGCCGATCGAGGCGAGGTCGAGCAGATAGTCGGCGATGTGCGGCCCCTTGCACGACCCGGCGAGCAGCAGCCCGGCAAAGCTGACCGGGTTGATGACCGTCGTGGCACCGGCGGCGCGGGCGGGAAATTCGTTATCCTCCGCTTTGACGATTACGCTGATCGTCAGGGCCGGGGCCAGGTGGCGTGCGGTCAGCGTCACCAGGATCGACGTATCGTCGCGGCCGGTCGCGACGATCAGCGCGCGGGCCTTTGCGACGCACACATCGTTCAGTGTCGCATCGCGCGTCGCATCGGCCTGCAGCACGATGCAGCCCAGTTTCTGCGCGGCATCGATATTGGCGGCGACCGGATCGATCACGACGATCCGCCGCGCATCCTCGCCCCGCGCGATCAGTTCGTCGATCGCCTCCGAACCCGTCTTTCCGAACCCGGCGACGACGATGTGCCCGGTCAGCTTTTCCTGCAACAGCGCCATGCGCCAACGCTCCCAACTGCGTCGAAGGACGAATTGATAGGTCGTGCCGATGAACAGCAGCACGACGAACACCCGGATCGGCGACACGATCAACGCATCGAACAGCCGGGCGCGTTCGGTGACCGGTGCGATGTCGCCATAGCCGGTGGTCGTGATCGAAATCATCGTGAAATAGATGACGTCGATAAAGCTGACCGACCCGTCGTAATTGTCGCGCAAGCCTTCGCGGTCGAACCAGTGGACCCCGATCGCGATCCCGACCAGCCCCAGCACCGCGACGACCCGCCACAGGATCGACGCCCAGACCGGCAGCGACGACGATTGTCGCAGGATCGCGCGCCGGCCCGGCGACTTCACCGGCGCGGCAACCGGGTGAGCGGATCGACCGGCGTACGGCCCGAGCGCATCTCGAAATGTACCATCGGTCGGTCGGCAAAGCCCGAATCGCCGGACAACGCGATTTTCTGCCCCTTCTTCACCGCCTGGCCCCGCTGGACCAGCAGCTGGCTGGCGTGGCCGTACACGCTCGTCAGCCCGCCGCCGTGGCGGATGATGACCACGCCGCCCAGGCCGGGTACGCCGGTCCCGACATAGGCGACGGTGCCGTCCGCCGCCGCGCCGATCGGGGTGTCCATCGGCACCGCGATCTTGATGCCGTCGTTGCGCTCCCCGCTCGCCCCGGCGCCGAAGCGTTTGTAGAGGCGCCCGTCGACCGGCCAGGCAAAGGTGCCGGGCGTGGTAGTCGGCGCGGCGATCGCGGCGGTCGACGGCAGCACGCGGCGAGGCGAGGTGACCGCCACTGCCGGCCTTTCGTTCGGCCGGATCGCCGGTTCACCGCCAGTCAGGATGTCGTCGATGTCGAGCCGGAACGCGGCGGCACGCTCGGCAGCGGAGCGGGGCAGCGCATCGCCGGGGATCAGGATCCGCTGGCCGGTGCGAAGGATATAGGGTTCGGTGAGGCCGTTGGCGGTGACGATCCGCGACCAGTCAACGCCGTAGGCACGGGCGATGGCGATCCCCGTCTCCCCCTCATGCACCGTGTGATAGCGCCCGCCAGGAATGGTCAGCCGCTGGCCGGCGCGGATGGTGAAGGGGGCGGGCAGGGTGTTGGCGCGAGCGATGGCTTCCGACCCGGCACCGGTCGCATTGGCGACGCCGCGGAGCGTATCGCCCGGCCGCACGACATAGACGCTGTCGGCGATGGTGCGGGCATTGGCGTTCACCCGCCGTGCTTCCCATGCCGGCGGGGCGGACGGAAGCGCGGTGACGCCATCCCCCTGCGGCCGGGTCGCGGGGGGGGTATCGGGGGCGGCGACCGGCGGTGCCTGCGGCAGGGCGGGTGCGGGATCGTAGCCGGGAGAGGCGGGAATGCACCCGCTCACCGCGCCCATGACGATCAGCGCCACCGCGCCCCGCGTTCCGACCCTCATTGCCGCCCCCTTGCCTGCGATCCCGCCCGCGACCTTAACCATCGCGACGCTCACGGGAAAGGCGTCAGCCGTTCGGCGTCAGCACGTCCTGTCCGACATAGCGGCGCAACGCGTCGGGTACGACGACCGACCCGTCGGCCTGCTGGTAATTCTCCAGCACCGCGACCAGCGTGCGGCCGACCGCCAGTCCCGATCCGTTCAGGGTATGGACGAAGCGGGTCGCCTTCTCCCCCTCCGGCCGATAGCGCGCGTTCATCCGGCGCGCCTGGAAATCGGTGCAGGTCGAACAGCTCGAAATCTCGCGGTAGCGCTGCTGCCCCGGCAACCACACTTCGAGATCGTAGGTCCTGGCGGCGGTAAAGCCCATGTCGCCGGTACACAGCTTCATGCGACGGAACGGCAGGACCAGCCGGTTGAGGATGTCCTCGGCCGCCTGCGTCATCCGCTCATGCTCGGCTTCCGATTGGTCGGGGGTGGTGATCGACACCATTTCCGCCTTTTCGAACTGATGCTGGCGGATGAAGCCGCGCGTGTCGCGCCCGGCGGCACCGGCTTCGGACCGGAAACACATGGTGAGCGCGGTGAAGCGCAGCGGCAGTTCGCGCTCGGCCAGAATTTCACCGGCGACGATGTTGGTCAGCGACACTTCGGCGGTCGGGATCAGCCAGTGGTCGCCGGTGGTCCTGAACAGGTCCTCGGCGAATTTGGGCAGCTGTCCGGTGCCGTACAGCGCCTCGCCACGCACCAGTACCGGAGGCACGACCTCCTCATAGCCATGGATGCCGGTCAGCGTATCGAGCATGAACTGGCCCAGCGCCCGGTGCAGCTTGGCGGCGGCACCGCGCACCAGCGTAAAGCGCGCGCCCGACAGCTTGATCCCGGTTTCGAAATCGAGGCCGATCGCCGGACCGATGGCGTCATGCTCGGCGGGCGTGAAGCCGAAGGCGGTCGGGTCGCCGACCGTCTTTTCGACGACATTCTCGTCCTCGCCCGCACCCTGCGGCACATCGGCAAGCGGCAGGTTGGGAATCGACGCCAGCACGCCGTTCAACTCTTCACCAAGCTGGGCTTCTTCCGCCTCGACGGCAGGCATCCGTTCCTTGATCGCGGCGACTTCGGCCATCAGCGCGGCGGCGGTCTCCTCGTCACGCTTCGCCTTGGCTGCGCCGATCGCCTTCGACGCCTCGTTGCGGCGCGCCTGTGCCACCTGTACCTCGGTCAACAACGCGCGGCGGCGCTCGTCCAGCGCCACGATGTCTGCCGATCGCGGGTCGAGGCCGCGGCGGGCGAGGGCGGCGTCAAAGGCGGCGGGATCGTCGCGGATCAGGCGGATGTCGTGCATGGCCGGGCTATGGCGAGGCACGCGAAGCCATGCAAGCCGCAACCGCCGCGCCCGGTGACGCGTTCATTCGCCGACAAGCCCCAAGGAGATGGACGATGCGCATTCCCCACGACGCCTGCATATTGGTTGCCGATGGTCGCAAGATGCTGTTCTTCCGCAATGAAGGCGATGCGGATGCACCCAACCTGATCGTCGAGGACCAGAAGCTGCAGGCGAACCCGGCCGACCGCCACCAGAAGACCGATGCGGCGGGACAGGCATCGTCGACCACCGGCGGCACGATGGGCGAAACCGATTTCCACCAGCAGGCCGAGGACCGGTTCGCGGCGGAAGCGGCGGAGCTGTTGCGCAAGCGCGCGCTGGCCAATGATTTCGAGTCACTGATCATCGTCGCCCCGCCGAAGACGCTGGGCGAGATGCGCAAGCATTATCACAAGGCAGTCAGCGACAAGCTGGCCGGCGAACTCGACAAGGACCTGACCGGCCATCCGGTGGATCAGATTGAAAAGCTGCTCGCAAACGCCTGAGTCGCAGGGGTGTGAATGAAAAACGGGCCGCGTGGAGGCTCCACGCGGTCCGTTTTGCTGCCCGATCGATACGATCAGGCGGCGTCGCTGCTCGCCTTGCGCGCGAACCGCTTGCGCAGGACCAGCGCGGCGGCGGCCCCGCCGAACAGCAGCAGCATCGGCGGTGCGGGTACCGGGGTCGGCGGGCCGGGCGGGGTGTCGCCGTTCGACGAGGATGAGGTGGACGACGACGACGCGGAGGATGTCGAAGCGCTGGTCGAGGCCGAGGAAGCCGACGACGTGCTGGTCGATACGTTGCCGCTTGAGGATGTCGAGGTCGAGACATTGCCGCTCGAAGAGGTCGACGTGGAGACGTTGCCACTGGATGAGGTGGACGTCGACACGTTCCCGCTCGACGAGGACGAGACGTTGCCGCTGGAGGAGCTGGACACGTTGCCGCTGCTGCCGCCCGATGCCGACGAGGTGCTGCTGGTGCTGGATACGCCGCCGGTGCTGGTCGAAGATCCACCTGCCGAGGTGGAGGTCGAGCCGCTGGTGCTGGAGGTCGACGATACGACGATGCCGCTCGACCCGCCCGACCCGCTGCCGCCGCCGAAGAAGCCGCCTGCGAAGAAGCCGCCACCGATCCCGCCGCCGCCGGTGCCACCGACCAGCACCGGGCCGGGGCCGAAGCCGCCGCCCGACAGCTGCGGCATGTCCGCGCCGGCAAAGGCGGGGGGCAGCGGTACCGGGTCCGCCTGGCTGGCGACGGTCACTACCGTCGGTGCGCAGACGGTCTTGGTGCGGGTGACGATGCGCTTGACGATCCGCTTGGGGGCGGGGCGCGCGGCGACCCGCTTCGTGATGGCGCGCTTGGTGATCGCACGCTTCGTGATTTCGCGGTTATGCGACGATTCGGCCACATGGACGGCCCCGCCGCCGATGACGGCGCCGCCGCAGGCACATGCGCACAGTTTCGCCAATGCCATCTTTACCGACATGCCGCACCACTCTTCCCAAAAGACCCTGACTGCGTATCCAGAGATACCGCGCCGGCCCGTCCTGCATCATCAAGGCGAAAGAAACCGTAAAGTTCAGACCGCAATGACTCTAATAGCGGGGTCATATTTCTGAAACGGCTGAAGCGCCAGCATTTCGGTACGGTTAACGTACCGTAAAGGGACGAGCGGCAAGAGTGGGTGGATCGGAACCCGTCGCGGATGCGGCGGACGAATCGTCCCTTGTTCCTCGGCGCTTGTGGAGCCGCCCCCCGCTCGATATAGGCGCGCGGAAGAAGAGAGGGCACCCCGCGGGCTTCGTAGAGGGATGCCCCTGGGTGGAGACATGGGGATGGCTACGGTTTTGAGCGACACCAAACAACCTCTCGACTTGCCACCGCCGCCGGCGAACGACGATGGCACGGGGTATCGTCCTCATGCGGACGAGCCGTTCATGAACCCGCGGCAGCAGGCCTATTTCCGGGCCAAGCTGCTGGCGTGGAAGGATGCGATCCACCGCGAGGCGCAGGATACGCTGTCGCATCTGCAGAACGAATCGCTGCGCGAGGCCGACCTGACCGATCGCGCGTCGAGCGAAACCGACTTTTCGATCGAACTGCGCACCCGCGATCGCCAGCGCAAGCTGATCGCCAAGATCGAGGCGGCGCTGCGCCGGATCGATGACGGCGAATATGGCTATTGCGAAGTGACCGGTGAACCGATCGCATTGGGCCGGTTGGAAGCACGTCCGATCGCGACGATGACGGTCGAGGCGCAGAGTCGTCACGAGCGCCAGGAAAAGGTGTCGCGCGAAGATTGACGGTAGCGATGCGCGGGGCCGGCGCCGACCCCGCGCGGAGAACGTCAGATCGCCGTCATCTCCTGCTTCACCATCAGCTTGCGTTTCTTGAGCGAGGACAGCAGCGACTGGTCGGGCGAGGGGCGCTGCGCTTCCGCGGCGATCTGGCGATCGAGCGTCGCATGTTTCGCTTCGAGGGCGTTGAGGTGGGCAGACTGCATCGTTGCATCCTCCTGCTTGGCTGTTGGGGGAGTGAATAGAACACAGCCGGCCCCGATTGTCGCCATGCCCCTTCGGTCATTTTCGACGCGACGTGCGAAAATGACCGACAGGCCGTTGCCAGCGACCTGCACCCGAGCGAAAGTCACCGTCCATGGACGAATCGGATCTCGAACATCGGCTGGGGCTGCTCAGGATCGAGCATCGCGACCTCGATGACGCCATTGCCGCGCTGGCCACGGCGGCGCAGGCCGACCAGCTGCAGCTCGCCCGCCTGAAGCGCCGCAAGTTGCGGCTGCGTGACGAGATCGCGTTGATCGAGGACCAGTTGATCCCCGACATCATCGCGTAACGTTCAAACCGTCGCGTTCAGGGACGGTTGCGGGCGATTGCGCTCTTGTCGTCCCGCCGGGGCGCATGGCATCGACAGGGCCATGGAAGCATCCGGAACCGGGGCGGGCGTTCATCGCCGACTGATCGACTCGCTCTATGTCGAAGCCATGGTGCTGGCCGACGAGGCGCGATCCTATTTCAACGATGCGGGGCAGGGCGATCGGGCGATGCTCGACCCGATGGCGCGGGTGGTCCTGTCGTGCGAGTCGCTGAAGATCACCACGCGGCTGATGCATGTCATCGCGTGGCTGCTCACCCAGCGTGCGATCGACGCGGGCGAGATCGCCGCCGAGCTGGATGACGATCCGCTGCGGGCGCTGGCGACGCCGCCGGTGACCGAGGAAGCGGTGCTGGCGACGATGCCCGCCGCCACGCAGTCACTGATCCTGGCCAGTATCGACCTGTATCGTCGCGCCGAACGGATCGAACGGTCGAAGTCCAGTCCGCCGCCGGCCAGCCCGGCGCGGGCGATGTTCGAACGGCTGGCGATGCAGCTATAGGATCAGCGGTTACCCGAGAAGCCTGTGGCGGGTGATGCGATATTCCGCCGCCATCTGCGCGATCCGATCGGCGGCGGGAACGACGGCATCAACCGCACCAATCCCCTGGCCCGCGCCCCAGATGTCCTTCCACGCCTTGGCGCCCGAACCGAAATTCATTGCGGAGGCATCGCTGTCGGGCAGCGCATCGGGGTCCAGTCCCGCAGCAACGATCGACGCGCGCAGATAATTGCCATGCACCCCGGTGAACAGGTTGCTGTAGACGATATCGCCTGCGCGGCCGTCGACCACTGCCTGCTTGTATGCCGCCACCGCATTGGCTTCGGCGGTGGCGATGAAGGGCGAGCCAACATAGGCCAGATCGGCTCCGGCCGCCTGCGCCGCCAGCACCGCACCGCCATTGGCGATCGCGCCGGACAGGGCCAGCGGCCCGTCGAACCACTGGCGAACCTCCTGCGTGAAGGCGAAGGGGTTCAGCCGCCCGGCATGGCCGCCGGCGCCGGTGCAGACGAGGATCAGCCCGTCGGCGCCCTTTTCCACCGCCTTGTGCGCAAAGCGGTCGTCGATGACGTCGTGCAGCGTGATTCCGCCCCAGCCATGGACGGCAGTATTCAGGTCCTCGCGCGCGCCGAGCGACGTGATGACGATCGGCACCTTCCATTTGGCACAGGTGGCGAGGTCCGCTTCCAGCCGGTCGTTCGATCGATGCACGATCTGGTTAACCGCGAACGGTGCCGACGGACGATCGGGATGGGCACGGTCGTGGGCCGCCAGTTCCTCGGTAATCCGGTGGAGCCATTCGTCGAGTTGCGCCTGCGGCCGGGCGTTCAGCGCGGGGAAGGAACCGACGATCCCCGCCTTGCACTGGGCGATCACCAGGTCTGGACCGGAGATGATGAACAGCGGCGACCCGATGACCGGGATCGTCAGCCTTTCGAACAAGGGAGGTAGCGCCATATGAGTTTCATAGCGCAACCATGTTGGCTGTCCAGTACTCAGGCCGACAGGTGCTGCGCCAGGATCGATCCGCCGATCGCGATCAGCACCAGTCCACCCAGAATGCCGGCATAGCGGCCGAGATAGGGGCCGATATGCTTGCCCAGCAGCACCCCGATCGTCGCCATCAACGTCGTCGTGCCGCCGATGATGAGGCAGGCGACCCAGATATTGATGTCCATCAGCGCCAGCGAAACGCCGACTGCCGCCGCATCGATGCTGGTCGCGATGGCGGTGGCGGCAAGGCGGAGATAGCTGGGCTTCCCATCGCTATCGGCGGCTGCCGCTTCCGCGGCATCGCCCTGAAATGCTTCGCGCAGCATGTATCCGCCGACTGCCAGTAGCAGCCCGAACGCTACCCAATGGTCGTAGCTCGCGATCCAGTCGTTCAGCAGGAAGCCGAGCAGCCAGCCGATCGCGGGCGTGATCGCTTCGAAGAAGCCGAACACGATGCCGACCTTCAACGCATCGGACAGGCCGCTGCGGCGTTCGGTCGCACCCTTTCCCAACGCGGCGGCGAAGGCGTCGACGGACAGGCTGGCGCCAAGCGCGCCAAGGGTCAGGATGCCGGGCATTGCAATACTTTCAGGGCCAGATACCGAACGACGCGCATGTCCGTGGCCACGAAGCGTGACATGCTGGTCGTTGGTCTCGCCGGGCAGGATCAATCCTGCTGTCATCGCCATGCACCAAGTGGCGCAAGGATGTTGACGATGACCCCGCATTACCGCGGGTAGCTACTCCCCAAGAGTTCGGCCGCAATATGTTGTGGTGGCGTCACGGGCAATCGGGAAAATGCGATCAATATGGTCCGATTGATCGAGCGGATTATCCGGACACGACCTGATAGAGCAGGACCGAATTCAGCACGATTACCGCCGCGCAGATCGTCCAGGCGGCGACGGCCAGCACCGGGCGGTTGGCGAAGGCGCCCATCTTGCCCCGGTCACCGGTGAAGCGGACCAGCGGATAGACGGCGAAGGGCAATTGCAGGCTCAGCACGACCTGGCTGCCGATCAGGAGCCGTGCGGTGCCGCTGTCGCCGTACAGGCTGGCGACGACGACCGCCGGGATGATGGCGAGCAGCCGGGTGACGATCCGCCGCAACCACGCGGGCAGGCGGATGTTCAGAAAGCCTTCCATCACGATCTGCCCGGCGAGCGTGCCGGTGATCGTCGAATTCTGCCCCGATGCCAACAGGGCGACCGCGAACAGGATGCTGGCGGCGCCTGCGCCCAGCATCGGGGTGAGCAACTGGTACGCGTCCTGAATTTCCGCCACATCGGTGCGTCCGGCGGTGTGGAAGGTCGCTGCGGCAAGGATCAGGATCGATCCGTTGATGAACAGCGCCAGCATCAGCGCGATCGAGCTGTCGATCGTCGCCAGCTTCACCGCCTCGCGCCGTCCCTCCGGGCTGCGGTCGAAGCTGCGCGTCTGCACGATGGAGGAATGGAGATAGAGATTATGCGGCATCACGGTCGCGCCGAGGATGCCGATGGCGATGTAGAGCATCGCCGGATTGGTCACGATGTCCGTCGTCGGGATCAGTCCGTTCGCGATGGCGGCGATCGACGGCTGCGCGAGGAACAGCTCGACCGCGAAACAGCCGGCGATCACCAGCAGCAGCGCGACGATGAACGCCTCCAGCTTGCGAAAGCCATATTGCTGGAGCAGCAGAATCAGCATCACGTCGACCGCGGTGATGCATACGCCCCACACCAGCGGGATGCCGAAGAGGAGCTGCAGCGCGATCGCAGTGCCGATGACTTCCGCGAGGTCGCAGGCGATGATCGCCAGTTCGCACAGTGCCCACAGCACCCATCGGACGGGCGCGGGATAATATTCGCGGCACGCTTGGGCAAGGTCGAGGCCGGTGACGATGCCGAGCTTCGCCGACAGCGATTGTAGCACCATCGCCATGATGTTCGACAACAGGATGACCGACAGCAGCGTGTAGCCGAATGCCGACCCGCCGGCGATGTCGGTCGCCCAGTTGCCGGGGTCCATATAGCCGACCGCGACCAGATAACCCGGCCCGGCAAAGGCACCCAGCTTGCGCCAGAATTGTCCCGCGCCCGCGGGCACCGGGATCGTGCGAAACGATCCCGGCAGGCTGGGGCGCCGGTCGGGAGCGTCGGCGCTGGTCGGAGGGGCCATGCGATACGCTCCCGAATTACGCCGTTACGAGGCGTTGCTGGTCTTCAGCGCGCCATTGACCCCCGCCGGGAAGAAACCGCCGGCGGTGACCGAGGCGCGGGTGAGGTAGTGGATGTTGAGCACCTGTGCCGGCGAGCGGGCAAAGGTCAGGCCGCTGCCATCGGTCGGCACGATGTTCGACGCATTGTTGACCGGCTTTACGCCCTGATCGATGTCGGTGACGCCATCGAGGCTGTCGCGCGCGTTCGACAGCGCTTCGGTCGCGTCGATGATCGACGCGGTGGCGATCCCCTTGCGATACAGCGCCGCGCGGATCAGGCCGGCATGATAGGCCTTGGCCGACACCATGCCGGCAATCGCGTCGATGAACGCCGCGCCGGTGACCGATGCGGCGATCCCGCGATAGGCGGTGACCGCGACATCGGCGAACACGAACGCCCCCAGCATCACCTGTTCGTCGCTGGCATAGACGTCATAGGTCGCAGAGGTCGTGGTGATCAGCTGCGCCGCGCGGGCGAGGTTCGAGAAGGCGCTGGTCGCGGTGACGCCGAGGTCGATCGTCGGCTGGGCGATGACCGGCGACCCGATGACGCCACGCAACAGCGAAACGTGGTTCCGGGTGTCGGCGGCGATCTCGCGGGCGAACTGGCCGAAGACTGGATCGGCAAAGGTGCGCTGGCGTCCGCCGGTCGCGGCGCCGGCGGTGCCGGTTCCAGTCAGCAGGTTGGCGGACAGCCCGGCGCCGGTCGTGACGCCGCTGAAATACTGCGCCTCGATATAGGCGAGGTTCAGCGCGAAGTTCAGCACGTCGGCATCGGTCAGCGGGCTGGCGGTGGGCGTCGGCGTGGCCGAACCCGACGCGGTCGGCGTGGGGGTCGGGGTCGGCGCTGGGTTGCTGCTATTGCCGCCACAGGCCGCCAGCAGCGATGCGCCGGCAACCACGGCAGATACGCCGCCCGCGTTGCGCAGGAAATCGCGGCGATCGGCGCGGCGGCCATCATTGGTGTCGAGCATCGACAGGATCGATTCGTTGGTCATCTGGGTCGCTCCCGAAAGGCTCAGTTCGCCGCGCTGGACTTGATGGCGCCGTTGACACCTGCGGGGAAGAACCCGCCGGCCGTGACGGCGCTACGGTTCAGATAGGCGATGTTCAGCACCTGTCCGGTGGTGCGGCCATAGGGCAGGCCGGTGGTGGAATCGAACGGCATGATGTTCGACTGGTCGCCGATCGGGCGCACGCCCTGGTCGATGTCGCTGGCCCCGTCCAGCCCGTCGCGCGCATTCGAGATCGCTTCGGTCGAATCGATCAGCGTCGGCGTGGACAGCCCGCGCATGTAGAGCGCCGAGCGGATCATCGCCGCGTGATAGGATTCGGTCGCGAGGATGCCCGATGCCGCCTGGCGGATCAGCGCGTTGGCGATGCCGC
The DNA here is from genome assembly GCF_913776855.1 of uncultured Sphingomonas sp. Classification (GTDB taxonomy): domain Bacteria; phylum Pseudomonadota; class Alphaproteobacteria; order Sphingomonadales; family Sphingomonadaceae; genus Sphingomonas. Next base: position 159,735 of record NZ_CAJYQD010000014.1, read on the forward strand.
CCATCGCCCCGCGATAGGCGGTGACGCCGACATCCTCGAACAGGAAGGCGGCGAGCAGGAAATTGTCGTCATTCTCATACGGATCGAACGTTGCACCCTGGCCAATCAGCCCGGCGGCACGGGCCGCGTTCGAAAAGGCGCTGGTCGCGGTCGCGCTGATGTCGAGATTGGGCATGGCGATCGCCCCCGATCCCAGCGCGTTGCGCAGGAATTCGACGTGCGCGACCTCGTCCTGCGCGATTTCGCGGGCATAATTGGCGACGATCGGGTCGCTCAGATTGGCCTTCTTGCCCCCTGTCACCGTGCCCGCCGTGCCGGTACCGGTCAGCAGCGTCGAGGCGAGACCCGTGCCGTTGACGGCAAAGGCATAGAATTGCGCTTCGAGATATTCGAGGTTCAACGCGAAATTCAGCACGTCGAGGTCGGTGAACCCGCTGGAATTGGTGGCGGACGGGGTCGGCGTGGGGGTGGGCGTCGGCGTTGGGGTCAGCGTTGCGCCATTACCGCCGCAGGACGTCAGCGCAATGCCGCTGCCCACGGCCGCCACCGCACCGAATGCGCGAAAAAAGTCCCGGCGTTCCTCGCGTCGGCGGGTCCGCGCATCGAGGATTTCAACCATCTGTGTCTCGTCGGTCATCTACCGGTTCCCTTAAACCCTGGCGGCCCCGCCCCGCGATTGGCGGAACGACCCGGACCTCTCCCTGATATGCGGCCGGGATCGACCGACATATCGATTGTGCGTGCTGTATTGGCTGTCGCCGCGCGACGCTACCCCCCAAGGTCAGGCGCGGGTGCGATCGATTCGCGCAGGATCAGGCGATGTTCGTGCGCGATGGTCGCCGGTACGGGGGTGCCGGCCAGCTGGTCGAGCAGCAGCGAGGTCGCGCTGACCGCCATGTCGAACACCGGCTGCCGCATGGTAGTGATGCGGGGCCAGGTGATGCGGGCGATTTCCGAATCGTCGAACCCGACGATCGACAGGCCGGCCGGAACGTCGATCCCCGCTTCACGCGCAGCCATCAGCGCGCCGACCGCCATGTCGTCATTCTGTGCCAGGATCGCGGTCGGCCGGTCGGGCCGGTCGAGCAACGTCCGCGCGGCGGCAAAACCCGAATCGAAGGTGAAGAGGCCGTCGATCACCCGGTCGGGATCGATCGCGACCCCGGCGGCGGCAAAGGCATCGGCATAGCCGGCCATGCGCGCGCCGCTGGCCGCGTGGGTCGGATCGCCCTTGATGATGCCGATCCGGCGATGCCCCTGCGCCAGCACGGCGGCGGCGACTTCGGCGGCGGCGATGACGTCGTCGACCACGACGCCCGGCACGATATCGTCGAAACGGGTGGGCGAGATCCGCGCGAACGGCATCCCGATGCCGACGAGTTCGTCGAGGATGCGGCGGCTGTCCGATGCCGGTGGCGCCAGCACCACGCCGTCGATCGCCGCCGAGCGCAACAGTCCGACGACTTCGTCCGCATGGTCGTTGACTGACCGGACGGGCAGCACGACCAGCCGGTAGCGTTCGCCGCGCAGCCGTTCCAGCACGCCCATCTGCAGGTCGACGCCGTAGCTGGGGGACGGATTTTCATAGACCAGCCCGATCAGGTACGATCGTTGCCGCGCCAACCCCTGCGCCATGATATTGGGATGGTAGTCCAGCACGCGCACCGCTTCGCGAACGCGGTCGCGCACCGCATCGGTGACATGCGGTTCGCCGTTCAACACGCGGGACACGGTCTTGGTCGATACGGCCGCATGGCGCGCGACGTCGACGATGGTGATGCGCCGCGACGGACGCGATCGGGGGGACTTCATGGGGCATCTCCTCCACGCCGCCGCGCACATGTCAACCGGTGCCATGGCCGAACATGACAACCTCTTCATCTGACGCCCATGCCCCCGACCGGCGTGATCGGGCATCGTGGCATGGACGGGAGACGCCGATGGACGGGGCGACGGAAGGATTGCGGGTGCCGGCGCGCGGGATTGCCCTGAGCGGTCTTGTGGCCTGCGCCATCGCGATCGCCGCCTGGAGCATGATCGACAGCGGTCCAGCGGAGATGACGGCCGGTGGCGCCACGCTGACCACCGCCGACGCGCCCGATGGGCTGGTCGTCACCAGTCTGGAGACGGGCGGGCCGTCGCAGGCGGCGGGATTGCGCGTCGGCGACGTCATCGACCGGGTCGACGGGCTGGCTGCACCGACTCCGGCCATGCTGGTGCGGGCGGAGGCGGACGACGTTGCGGTGCTGCATGTCGCGGCAAGGGGTGACGCGGGCGCCCGGACGCTGTTATTGCGGCGGCCGGAGGAGCGCCAAGGTGAAGATCCTGATCGTCGAGGACGATGAACAAACCGCAAGCTATATCGCCAAGGGGCTGACCGAGGCCGGTTTCAACGTCGATCGCGCCAGCAATGGCCGCGACGGCCTGTTCCACGCCATCGACGGCGGCTATGACGCGATCGTCATGGACCGGATGCTGCCGCAGATGGACGGCATGGCGGCGGTCGCGGCGATGCGCGCCGCCGGGGTTGTGACGCCGGTCCTGATCCTGTCGGCGATGGGGTCGCCCGACGACCGGGTCGCCGGGCTGACCCAGGGGGCGGACGATTACCTGACCAAGCCGTTCGTGTTCGCCGAACTGCTCGCGCGCGTCCGCCTGCTCACGCGGCGGCAACAGGCGGGCGGCCCGGCGGTCGAGACGAAGCTCACCTGCGACGATCTGGAGATGGACCTTCTGGCCCGCCGGGTACGACGCGGGCAGCGGGTGATCGACCTGCAGCCGCGCGAATTCCGCCTGCTCGAATATCTGCTGCGCCATGCCGGGCAGGTGGTGACCCGCACGATGCTGCTCGAAGGGGTGTGGGATTATCATTTCGACCCCGGCAGTAACGTGACCGACGTGCATATCAGCCGGCTGCGCCGCAAGATCGACGATGGCGAGGAACGCCGCCTGCTGCATACGGTGCGGGGGTCGGGATATAAGCTAGGGGCCGAATGCTGAAGCGGTTCAGCCGTTCGGCTACGGTCCGCTTTGCCCTGCTGGTGTTCGCGCTGCAGATCACGGGCGCGGCGGTCGTCCTGTTGACCGTTCGGACGATCACCGAGAACCGGCTGACGACCAGTGCGACCGATCATGCGGCCCATTTGCGTGCGCTGTTGCTGGAGGGATGGGCATCGGACGGCGTCGACGGGCTGGTGCGGGCGGCCGAGGCCCGGCTGGACCGCAGCGACCGGCCGCAATCGGTCGTGCTGGTCATGCACCGCGATGGTCGGGTGCTGGCAGGAAACGTTGCCGCCTGGCCGCCCAATGTCGAGATCGGACCGCCCGCCACGATCGAAATATTTCGCGTGGCGCGCAGTCAGCCCGAGGCGATGCGGGTGATCGGCACCGTCCTGCCGGACGGCACGCGGTTGCTGACCGGGCATGTTATCGAGGGGGAACTGGCGTTCGTCGGGGCGATGGAGGTGGCGATGGTCGCGGCGATGATCGTCGCGCTGCTGCTTGCCGGGTTGGCCGGCTGGGCGGCCGCCCGGCTGATCGCCGCGCGGCTGGTACGGACGGCGCAGACGGTGGCGGCGGTGACGGCGGGCGACCTCGACCGGCGGGTCGCGCTGGACGGTGGCAGCGATGCGTTCGAGGCGCTGGGCCGATCGGTCAATGCGATGCTGGACCGGATCGCGACGCTGGTGGGCGAATTGAAGCTGGCGACCGACGGGCTGGCGCATGACCTGCGCTCCCCGCTCACCCGGTTGCGTGCCACGCTGGAACGCGCGCTGGCCGCGGCGGAGGGCGAAGATGGGCGCGTGGCGGTGCTGCGCGCGATGGACGAGGGCGACCGGTTGCTGGGGATGCTCGACACGGCGCTGCGCATTACCCGTGCCGAGGCGGGGATCGGGCGGGAGGCGTTCCAGTCGGTCGACCTGTCAGCGCTGGTCGCCGATGTCGCCGATATGTTCGAACCACTGGCCGAGGATCGCGGGCTGACGATCGTGGTGACGCAGGCACCCCCAATCACCGTGCCCGCCAATCGCGAGATGATCGGACAGGCGGTGGCAAATATGGTCGATAACGCATTGAAATATGGTGACGGCACGATCCATATGAGTGTGGTTGAGGTGGCCGGAGCCGTTGCGATCACGGTTGCCGATGACGGCCCCGGCATTCCGGAGGAGCGCCGTGTCGATGCGCTGCGCCGGTTCGGCCGGCTGGATGCGGCGCGCACCGAAAGCGGGGCGGGGCTGGGGCTGTCGCTGGTCGCGGCCGTCGCCCATCTGCATGGTGGTACGCTCGAGCTGGGTGACAATGCGCCGGGGCTGGCAGCGCGGATGACGGTGGCGCGGTAGCGGTCGGCCCTCGTGCCGCCGCATTCGCACCGGACACTGTGGCGGACGCGGGAGACGGGTGATGTGGTCGGTGCTGCTGCTGATACAGGCGACCGCAGAACCGCCACTGCGGATCGACCTGAAGCCGCTGTTGCCCGAGCCAGCCTGCGATCGGAACGCGGGTGAGGATGTAATCGTGATCTGCGGCAAGCGCGATGACGAGCGCTATCGCCTGCATCCTGTTCCGGACCGACGCTCCGATACATCGGGCAGGGCGCAGGTTCGCCTTTCGGACAAGGCGACGCTCGCGGCCGAGGGGGAGAGTGCTGGGCTGGCTGGCGGTGTCACCGTTCCGCGGTTGATGGCACGTCTCCGGATCGGTTTCTGACGGTAGCGCCGATGCTGCCGGTGGCTTAAGGGCAGCCCATGGCAAAGGCAGATCGTCTCGCCCGGCTGGACGACCTCCGGCTGGAACAGGAAACCGAGTATCGTACCGCGTTGATCGAGGCGCTGCGGCGGACCGCCGCGGGCAAATGGGGGCTGTTCGATCATCAGGCGGATCGCAAGACGCGGGCGGCGATCGCGCCGGTCATCGATCATCTGGAGGAGCTGGGCGATGCGATCGACGCCGCGCGAGACCAACTCGGTCTGCCGCCGTTCGAGCTGCGCCAGCAGTTCCTGAAGTCGCGCGGACCGGTCAGCCCGCAGGCGATGGGGGAACCCCGGCAGGCGCAGGCATGGCTAGACCGGCTTGCGGCAGAGGACGGGGCGGCGGGGTAGGCCGCCCCGCCGGGGTCAGGCGGCCTCCACCCGACCGCTGCGCTCGAGCTTGCCCCAGCCGACCACGAACCCGCCGATCGCCGATGCGATGGCGCGCAGCACGACCCAATACATGATCTGACGGTACACCAGCCGCTGCGCGACCAGCAGGTGCGCGGGGTAGCGCGCCTTATTGCCGTCCAGCCGGTATGCGACCCAGCCGCACGCGACGTCGATCGCAGTGAAGCACAGCCAGTACAGCCCCATCTGTCCCACATCGCCGCTGGTCTGTGCCCAGCCATGCTGTGCGACGCGGACCGCCGTGCCGACGATCGACAGGATCAGCGCAAGGTCGATCAGCGGCGAAATGGCGGCGAAGAAGATCTGGAACAGCCATGCCTGCGGCAGGCCGATCCGGGCGAGGCCGGCGGGCTTGCCGGTCATCAGCACGCGACGGTGCTTCCACAGGCATTGCAGCGTACCGAATGCCCAGCGATAGCGCTGCTTGGCCAGCGCCTTGAAGCTTTCGGGTGCTTCGGTCCAGGCGACGGCGCGCGGATCGTAAGTCACGCGCCAGCCGGCACGCTGGATTGCGATGGTCAGGTCCTGATCCTCGGCCAGCGTATCTTCGGGGTAGCCGCCCACCGCGTCCAGCGCGGCCCGCCGCCATGCGCCGACGGCGCCCGGCACCACGGTCATCGCGTCGAACCCGGCAAGCGCGCGACGTTCGAGGTTCTGCGCGGTGATATATTCGACCGCCTGCCATCGGGTGACGAGGTTAACCCGGTTACCGACCCGCGCATCGCCCGCGACCGCGCCCAGCTTCGGATCGGCGAACCAGCGCGCCAGCCGGGCGATGGTCGTCGGTTCGAACTGCGTATCGGCGTCGAGCGCGATGATGACCTCGCCCTCGGCCTGCAACAGCGCGCGGTTGAGCGCCGCCGCCTTGCCGCCATTGGCGAGCGTGAGGAGCGTGACGCGCGGATCGGCGGCAAAGCGGTTTCGGACGACCTGACTGGTCGCGTCCTTCGACCCGTCGTCGGCGACGATCACCTGCAATCCCGGATAGTCGCTGGCCAGCACGCGGGCGACCGAATCGGCGATCACGCGTTCCTCGTTATAGGCCGGGATGATGACCGAGACGCTGGGGTGATAGTCCGGCGGGGTCGGACGCTGCCGCCGCGACTGGAACCAGGCGAGCGCCGCCATCAGTACCGCGCGCGCCATGCCGAGGCCGATGGCGAGGTAGAACAGCCATGCGAGGGTGACCGAGATCGCCGCCAGCACGATGAAGATCGCGACGTCGGTACGCACCGCCATCAGGTCGCGCCCGGTCACCGCCGGCATCGCGACCGCGCGGGGCACGCCCACCAGCTGCGACGCGGTGACGAAGTGATAGCCCTTTGCCTTCAGGATCGCGATGATGCGCGGCAGGGCATCGACCGTCTGCTGCCGGTCGCCGCCGCCGTCATGCAGCAGCACGACGTTGCGCGAACTGTCGGCGCTGGCGTCCTCGACCTGCTCGACGACCTGTCGGACGATGGCATCGGTGCCCGGCCGCTGCCAGTCGTTCGGGTCGACGTGCAGCCCGACGACGGTATAGCCCAGATCCTGTGCCAGCAGCGCCGGGGCGATTTCGTCCATCGTCGTCGGTTCGGCGTCGCCGAAATAGGGCGCGCGGAACAGGGTGGTCGACCGCCCGGTATAGGCCTGGATCAACCGCTGGGTCGCGTTCAGCTCCAGCTTGGTCGTGCGTTCGCCCGTGGTGGCAAGGTTGGGGTGGGTATAGCTGTGGTTGCCGATCTCGTCGCCGTCACGCACCATCCGCTGCAACAGGCCAGGATGTTCCAGCGCATTTTCGCCAACGACGAAGAAGGTCGCGGGAACGCCGGCCTTTTCCAGCGCATTCAGGATCGGGGGCGTCCACGTCGCATCGGGGCCGTCGTCGAACGTCAGCGCGATCGCCTTCGGATCGGCGGCGCCGGTGCGCTGCACGACATAGGGGGTGGGAAGGGCGGTGTAGCGTTCGTCGGCGATCATGCCGTCGCGATCGAATTGCAGCGCGCGCTGCCCGTCGCTCGGCCTGTTCGTGATGCGCAGGACCTCGCCCGATCCCTCGACATCGACGTTCACCGCGCTTTGCAGCCGGTTGATCCGGGGCACCCGGTCGGGGGTGCGGAACGCGGCTAGATCGTTCCAGATACCGGCATCCTCGCTGCCCAGACGCCACAGCGCGACATCGTCGAGGCCCATGCGCCGCAGCGCCGCCAGTTCGTTCCAGCTGGTCGCCGCATCCAGCATCCATACCTGATGGCGGCTGCCGCGTTCGTCGTCATAGGTGAAGCCGGCATTGCCGCTCGACCGGTCGAACCCGATCTGTGCCGAGGAGTCATGCGCGGCCAGCCACGCTTCCTCGATCGACAGCGCGTCGGCGCCGCCATCGTGCCAGTCATAGGCATAGCTGCCCAGCGCCACGACCAGCTTGTCGCGACCGACCTGGCGGATCGCCTGTTCGACCTGCGCGATGAACCACGGCTGCGACGCGATCGGGCCGGGGGTGCCGCTTTCCCAATGTTCGTCATAGGCCATCAGGATCACACGGTCGGTGGTGCGTGCAATGCCGTTCAGGCGCCAGTCGGGATCGCCTGCCGGTGCGGTCACCGCCAGGATCGCGCCCTTGGGCAGTGCCGCGTGCAGCTGTGCCAGGAAGGCGGGATAGCGGGCGACGGCGGCAGCGGGCAGGCTTTCATAATCCATCACCAGCCCGGCAGCGTGGTGCGCCTGCACATAGCCGGCCAGTTGCGCGACCAACGCGGCGCGCGCGGTCGGATCGGCCAGCATCCTGGCGGCGCCGGCACCGTCCCACGCCTCTTCGGTCAGGTTCTGCACCATCGGCAGCACCTTGGGCGCATGGCGTACGCCGGCCATCAGCTGCGCAAGGCGCGGGTCGTCGATCGCGTGGACCTGTTGCCCGACGACCGTGATGAAGGCCGGCACCACCCAGTCGAGGCCGGTCATATGCCGCTGCAACGACGACAGGCCGCCGGCGGTATCGGGGACGTAGAAGCCGATGGTGAGCGGCGAGCCGGGCGAGGGCGCGGTGGTACGCGGCAACCAGCGGCCATGCCTGGCAAGGCCATCGCCCCGCGGCGCGAATGTTTCCCCATGCCGCCGGGCGAAGGGCAGCGGCATCCCCAGCGTGCGCGGGGTCAGCACCAGCGTGGTGGCAAAGGCGATCGCCGCCAGCATGACTGCGAGGATCAGCAACGCGACCCCGCGCCGCGCCCATACGCCGCGCCGACCGGTGGGATCGAAAAAGATGGGCTTGCTCACGTCGCGGCGACCTCAAGGCTGTGCCGGGCGCACGATACGCCCTTGTATTGCCGCGTTAGGGGATCGGGGTCGGCAGGGCGGTGAGCGCAACATGAACTTTTGGTCACCCGCGTGCCGCGGCGGGTGATGCCGGTTTGCAACAGATGGCCCCATCCGCATTTATTGATGATCGATGCCTGTTGCGATGAATTGACAGCCCCCGGCCAAAGCATAGGATACCGATATTGCGGCGGTTTCGGGCCGTTTGGACTACAGGGGAACACACATGGTATTGCGTCGGACGGCGGGTTTCCGCCGGGTGGCTCGTTGCGCGCTGCTCACATCGGTCATGCCCTTCGCCATGCAGGCGCAGGCGCAGGAGCGGCCGGTCGAATCCTTCGACGCGCCGCATGTCGGCACGATCTCTGCCGCGCCGGTCAGCATCGCTCCGGCGGGCATCGCGCCCGGCGGCGTCATGCCCGGCGGGTCGTCGGTCGACGAACCGCAGGTCGTAATCAACCCGCCAGGCACGCCCACGACGGCGCGCGACCCGAACGACATCACCGGCGTCGGTCAGATGTTCATCAACCAGGGCGGCGGCAGCCTGAGCCTCTGCACCGGTACGTTGGTCAACCCGCGCATGGTGATTCTGGCCGCCCATTGCATGAATACCAGCCCGGCCAGCGCCTATGGCACCGAATCGGGCAACAAGCAGATGGCGTTCGGCTTCAAGGCGGACAATCTGCAGGGCGTGCGCGACTGGCTGTTCGGCAATGCGACGACGGGCGTGACCGCGTTTCGCTCGACCCCGGCCAACGCCATGTTCAACGTCAACCAGGTTTCTTACCTGACCGATTCGCTGAAGACCGAAAATCGCGGTTTCCTGCAATCCGACGTCGCCATCGCCACGCTCGACACGCCTGCGGTCGGCATTCCGGCATGGGCACTGCTGTTTTCCGCGCTGCCCGCGCCGTCGTCGATCAATGACGCGACCGGCACCGGCTATCACGTCGTCATCACCGGCTATGGCCGCAACGGCACCGGGCTGAACGGCGATACCGGCGGGATCGATTATCGACGGCGCGTGGCTGAGAATTATCTCGGCGCGCTGACCTCGCTCAGCGATGTCGACATGTTCCTGTACGGCGATAGCGGGCGCACGCTGAACCAGAATCTCTACATGACCGACCTCGACGATCCGCGCCGCGGCACATCGTCGGCGAGCCGGTTCGATTTCAACCTGTTCAAGGACAATGCGCTTCCCAACGAAGGCATCACCGCAGGCGGCGATTCGGGCGGTCCGCTGATCCTCGACAAGGCGCTGGGCAAGCCCGTCGTGCTGGGTGTGCTGTCGGGCGGCACGCGCTATTATGCGGCACAGCCTTCTTCGTCGTTCGGCACGACGTCCTTCTATCAGCCGCTCTACCTCTATTGGGACTATATCGTCGCATCGAACCCGTATCGCTACGTCAGCGCGAAGGCCGGGGATGCCAAATGGACCGACGCCACCCATTGGCAGACCGAACTCGATCCCAGCTATCAGGTCATCCAGAACGGCAAGCTGGTGAACGGCGTGCCGACGACGGCCGGGCAGGGCGAAGCCGGTTCGGGCGGGGATTTCGGGAAGCTGTGCTTCGAAAGCGCGTCCAGCTCGATCTGCAAGGATCTGGCGACCGGAATCTATTATCAGGATGGTGTCGCGGTCGCGCGCGATCCGGTCGATGCCGGTCCGGCCGCCAAGGCGGTTGGCGCCGCGACGCTGGCCAACGGCCTGCCGGGTGCGTCGAATTTCGTGCCGAACAACAGCGACCCGGTAAAGGCGTCGGGCATCGTCGCGCGCTATTTCGACGTGACGCTGGGCGCGGCGGGGACGACGACGCTCGACACCAGCGTGACGATCGACCGCCTGTCGATCGCCAACAGCGCGGCGCGTCTGAACGTCGCCAGCACCGGTTCGCTCACCAGCCTGATCGAGATCAACCAGCTGAACGGCCAGACGATCGTCGACGGACGCGTGCGTACCGGCGGCGATTACTTCCTGCTCGGCGGGCTGCTGAGCGGGTCGGGCCGGGTCGACTCGCGCTTCCTGACCAGCGTCAGCGGCACGGTCGCGCCAGGAACGCTCGGCACCGTGGGGACGCTGACCATCGGCGGCAACCTGATCCTGGCATCGGGTACGCAGCTGGCGATCGATATCGGCAATAGTGGCGTGTCGGACAGCATCGCCGTCGTCCGCAACGGCACGACCGACGGTCTGGCCAGCATCGGCGGGTCGGTGCTGTTCAACCCGGTCGCCGGCAGCAATATCCGCTACAACAACAGCTACACGATCCTGACCGCCGCTGGTGAAATCCGCGGTCGCTTCGCCCAGCCGGGGGCGCTCAGCGCGATCCTGCGCCCGGTGCTGAGCTACACGGCCAACAGCGTGACTGCACGGATCGATGCCGGCAGCTATTCGAGCGTGGTCGCACAGACGCCGATCCAGACCGCCTATGCGCAGTTGCTCGATCAGAATCGCAGCAACTATTCGGCGGTCTCCGAAGCCTATGGCATCCTCGACCTGCAGACGCAGGCCGGCATCCAGGCTTCGCTCGAAGGGTTGGCGCCGCGGACCGAGGTAACCAAGCGCGCGATCGGTACGGCGGCGATGGACAATGTCGCCCGCTTCTACCGCGAGCGGCTGGCCGCGATCGATCCGGCACAGCCGCTGGGGGGCACGCTTGCGGTGATGGGCCGGCCGACCGATGTGGTCGTGGGGGCCGTGATGGCGCCGACGATGGGTGTTGCGGCGCAGACCGACGCGTCGGTTACGTCGGTGCGCGAAGGCGTGCTGCCGGACGATGCCAGCGCGTTCCTCGCCGGCGGCTATATCCGGGGCAGCGCGCCGGGGATGCCGACCGCCAACCCGATGGGCGGCCGTGACGAGTTCGACGGCTTCTACATCGCAGCCGGCGTGGAAAAGGCGCTGTCGGATACCGCCGTGCTGGGCTTCGGCCTGTCGTACAGCGATGTCGACGGGCAGCAGCGCTTCGGCCAGTTGGCACGCGGCGAACTGATCCAAGGTACGCTGTATGGCAAGGTGCAGGCGCCGATGGGCGTCACGGTTGACGCACAATTCGGTGCGGGCGTGTATCAGGCGCGTACCAGCCGCAACGTGACGCTGGGCACCACGCCCTTTACCCTGCGCGCTCGCGACAATGCGCTGGCGCTCTCGGCAGAGGTGGGTGCCGGCTATCTGTTCGGCACCGATCAGCTGCATATCGGCCCGCGCGTTGCGGTTCGTGCCAGCCAGCTGGGCTTTACCCCGACGGTCGAAACCGGCGGCGGTCCGGCGCTGCGCTATGATGCCGACAACTACACCAGCCTGCAGGGGCGTGCCGGTGCGGTGCTGGACGGTGCGTTCGGTGGCTTCCGTCCGTTCGCCTCGGCCTATTATGTCCGTGAGTTCGACGATGGCGCGACGTTCTTCACCGCGAACTTCGCGAACGGGATCGGGCCGAGCGCCGCGTTCGCACTGCCCAGCCGCGACAAGGAGTGGGGCGAAGTCGGCGGCGGCTTCGCATTCGGCAGCGACAAGGTCGAATTCTCGGTCGCGGCCGACACCACGATCGAACGCGACATCCGCAACCAGTCGTATCGCGGCACGGTGAAGGTGCGCTTCTGATCCACACTTGCCCGGCGCGTCGCGGCGCGCCGGGCGATACGATGGAATGCGAAAAGGCGGTGGTCCCGACCGGACCACCGCCTTTTTGCGTCACGTCGACCGGGTGGTCGGCAAGGTCGGAGCCGCCCTCGTCTCGTCCGAGCCTGCAACCTTCCACGGGCGGCACGATATGATAGCTTGCGGTCGCAGGCCTTCTCGGCGCCAGGCTCGCGGTAGCGGGAAGCGCGCGCGATGCCGTACTCATGGCCAGCCATCAACATCGGAATGGGGAAGGGTGGTGGACGCACTTGGGCTCGAACCAAGGACCCGCTGATTAAGAGTCAGCTGCTCTACCAACTGAGCTATGCGTCCATACGCTGGACAGGTGGTGGACGCACTTGGGCTCGAACCAAGGACCCGCTGATTAAGAGTCAGCTGCTCTACCAACTGAGCTATGCGTCCGTCGCCTGGGCGATGGGGCGGGCCGGGCTGGCCGATCCGCCGTTGGAGCGGCGCCTTTAGCGAACCTTTGGCGCCGCGCAAACCCTAATTTTAAAATCCCGCAAAAAAAGCGTCAGAAGCGGACCCGGTCGCGGTTTTCCCGGTCGATCGCCATCAGGATACCGATACAGCCCAGCACCGTCATCTGCGCCGATCCGCCGTAGCTGACCAATGGGAGGGGGATGCCGACGACCGGCGCCAACCCCATGACCATGCCAAGGTTGATCGCGACATAGAAGAAGATGGTGGTCGCAAGGCCTCCGGCGACCAGCTTCGAGAAACGCCCTTCCGCCCGCACGCCGACACCCACGCCCCAGCGGACGAGCAGGATGAACGCGGTAATCAGGAAGATGCCGCCGATCAGGCCCCATTCTTCTGCCATGGTCGCGAACACGAAGTCGGTATGCCCCTCCGGCAGGTAATCGAGATGGCTCTGCGTGCCGTTCAGGAACCCCTTGCCAAGGATGCCGCCCGATCCGATTGCGATCTTCGACTGGCTGATGTGATAGCCGGTGCCCAGCGGATCGCTTTCGGGGTTGAGGAAGATCAGCACGCGGTTCCGCTGATATTCGTGCAGCAGGAAGTTGAAGGCGAGCGGCGCGGCGATGGCGACGCCCAGCGCGCCGCCGATGAACAGGCGCAGCGGCAGGCCGGCAAGGAACATCACGGTCAGGCCGCCCGCCGTGATCATCAGTGCCGTGCCCAGATCAGGCTGGAGCATCACCAGCACCACCGGCACGCCCAGCATCGCGGCCGCCGGCCATACCGCCCCGAACCGCCGTATCTCGCCTGCGGGCAACAAATCGTAGAAGCGGGCGAGGGCCAGCACGATCGCCGGCTTCATGAATTCCGACGGCTGTACCCGGATGAAACCGAGGTCCAGCCAGCGCTGCGACCCACCCTTCACCGCGCCGACCAGTTCGACCAGCACGAGCATGACGGTGATGACGGCATAGGCGGGCAGGGCGATCCCCTGCCAGAAGCTCATGCGGATGCGCGAGATGCCGATGGCGGCGAGCAGGAAGATGGCAAACGCCATGCCCTGTCGCGATGCCCATGGCTGTACGCTGCCACCAGCGGCCGAGAACAGGACCACCAGCCCGAACCCGCCGATCGCGATCAACAGGAACAGGACGCGCCACGGCAGCTTCGCCAGCGGCGCCGGTACGAAGCCCAGCCCGTGCGAGGTCGTCTGGTTGATGCGCTTCATTCGGTCCGTTCGGTTACGTTGGATTGAGCGACCGCGGTATCGGGTTCGCTCTGGTTGGACGCGGTGTCGACAACGTCGCTGGTCGCGCCTTCGACATCGGCGGGTGTTGCCGGAACGGTCGTGACCGGGGCGGTCTGTTCCGCCTCGAACGCCTTCCACTGGGCATTCATCCGCGTTTGCACGTCGCCACCCCACTCGCGCTCCAGCGGTTCGAGGCGGGCCATCGCCTTGTCCCGGTCGAACAACCACGACAGGATGTCGCTGGCGATCGGTGCTGCGGTGTAGATATGCCCGGAATGCTCCAGCACGACCGACACGGCATAGCGTGGCGCGGCGGCGGGCGCATAGCCGATAAAGAGCGAATGGTCGCGCATCCGGAAGGGGACGGCGCCGTCGCCCAGCACGCCGGTGCGACGTTCGGCCATGGTAATCCGGCGGACCTGCGCGGTGCCGGTCTTGCCGGCCAGTTCGATGCCCGCCGGCAGCCCCTGAAATCGCGAGCGCCCCCCGGTGCCGCCGCCATTGACCACCGCCCAGGTCGCCTTGTGAACGGTTGCCAGCATCTCGGGATCGATGCCCATCGACGGAGCGGGCTTGTGCGGCGTGTCGAGTAGCAGGCGCGGTACGACCTGCCGACCCTGCGCCAACCGCGCCGCCATGACCGCCAACTGCAACGGGTTGGTCAACACATACCCCTGACCGATCGAAGCGTTGACCGAATCGGCGACGGTCCATTTTTGCTTATATTTTCGTAGCTTCCACGCGCTATCTGGCACGGTGCCATAGCGTTGCGACTGGAACGGCAGGTCGAATTTCTGGCCCAGCCCCATTTCGCGCACGGTCGTCGCGAACGAGTCGTACCCCAGTTCGCGAGCCATGGTGTAGAAATATATGTCGCAGCTTTGTGCCACCGCGCCGACCATGTCGAGCGGACCGTGGCCGCCGCGCTTGTGACAGTGGAAGCGGCCGGTGCCGACCTGCAATACGCCGGTGCAGTTGACCCGGCGATGCGGGTCGATCCCGGCCTTCAGAATCGCAAGGCCGTGCATCGGCTTCACCGTCGATCCCGGCGGATACAGCCCCTGCAGCGTCTTGTTCATCAGCGGGATGTGATCGTCGCCCGACAGCATCTTCCATTCCAGCCGGCCGATGCCGTCCGAAAAACTGTTCGGGTCGTAGGCGGGCATCGACACCATCGCCAGCACATCGCCGGTGACGGCATCCATCACCACCGCCGATCCGGAGTTCGGACCAAGGCGGCGGGCAGCAAATTCCTGTAGCCCGAGGTCGATGGTCAGCCGGACGTTACGCCCCTGCTTGTCGGGACGGGTATCGAGTTCACGGACGATCTGGCCCCGCGCGGTGACCTCAACCCGCTTGGCGCCGGCGGTGCCGCGCAGTTGCGATTCAAGTGTCTTTTCAAGGCCGTCCTTGCCAAGCTTGAAGCCCGGTGTGACCATCAAGGGGTCGCGCGTTTCCTTGAACTGTTCGGCGGTCGCCGCGCCGACATAGCCGGTCAGGTGTGCGACGGAGGCGCCCGGCGGGTAGCTGCGCGAGAAGCCGCGCGTGGGTTGCACGCCGGGCAGTTCGGGCAGGCGGACGCTGACCGCGGCGAAGCGCTCCCAATCGAGATTCTCAGCGACCTGTACCGGCGTGAACTTGCCCGCCCGCTTCAGATCGGTCTGGATGCGCGCCATGTCCTCCGGCGTCAGTGCGAGCAGCTGGCGCAGTTCGCCCAGCACCCGGTCGCCGTCCTCCATGCGGTCGGGGATCAGGTCGACGCGGAAATCCGTCCGGTTATTGGCGATCGGCGCACCGTGACGATCGATGATCCACCCGCGCCGCGGCGGGATCATGGTCAGGTTGACGCGATTGCTTTCGGCAAGGACGTTATAGCGCTCGTTCTCGGCAACCGACAGCCATGCCATCCGTCCGGCCAGCACCACGCCGACCGCCACCTGCGCCCCGCCAAGCACCATCGCCCGCCGGGAAAAGCTGAATGCCTGTGCGGCCTCGGTGACGATCCTGCTCATTCATCCTCGCTACCACCAAGTGCCGTACATAGCCGTGTGGCGGCCGGGAACAACGCTACCGATACGACGATCTGGAACAATAGCACGGTATCGACATGCGCCGACAGGCTGGTGGCAAAGGCACGGCCCGCGACCAGGCAGACGGCGATCGCCCCCCCGGCCAGCAGCCAGTCCTGCCAGAAATCACGCGTGACGAGGCGGGTATCGACCAGATCGAGCATCAACGAGCAAAGCTGCCACAACAGCACCGCGCTGCCCAGCGGTTGGCCACTGACGAGATCGTCGAACAGGCCAAGCGGTGCCGCCGCCCAGACGGGCAGTGCGCCAGGGCGCAGCAGCCGCCAGCCAAGGAACATCAGCAAGCCGAACGGCGGCAGGAACGGCACCGTCGCCACGACCGGCAGCAGCGTGACGAGCGATCCGGCAAGGATGCTTGCGACCGCCTTGCGCGTCAGGGCGCGTTCGGACCGGTCGTCGTCGGGACCGAGCAGCTTCATTCGGCGTCGGGCTTGGGCGTCGGCGTTGCGCTGGGGGTCGGGCGGGGGACCGGGGCGGGAAGGAAGGCGCGTTCGACCAGCGCGAAGTCCAGCCCGTCCGGTTCGGCAAAGACGCGCGCGGGGGCCACGTCGCGCTGGCTGCGCGCCACGCGGGCGACCGGCACGCCCGGCGGATAGATGCCGCCGGTGCCGGAGGTGACAAAGACATCGCCGGCCAGTAGTGGCGCGTTGGCGATCCCGGCGGCGCGCACCTCGACCATGCCATTGCCCAGGCCGACGACGATCGCCGACAATCCGTCGCGAGTGCGGCGCACCGGCACAATGCTTTCGGGGTCGATGATCAGCAGGACACTGGCGGTATTGGGGCTGGTCTCGATCACGCGACCGATCAGGCCGTTGGGTCCGCGCACCGGTTGTCCGCGCAGAACGCCCTGTCCCGAACCGGCGTTCAGCGTGGCGAAGCGCCGCGTGCTGCTGGCCGAACTGTTGACCAGGCGCGCGGTCGTGACCGGCGCGGCGGAACGATCGCGCAGCGTCAGCAACGTCCGCAATCGCGCGTTTTCGCGGTTCAGCAGCCGTGCCTGCATGAGGTAGCGACGGGTCGCTTCCTCACGGGCGCGCAGCCGGCGGTTTTCCGACACCGCGCCGAAATAATCGCCGATACCCTTCGGAACCGATGCGACACCGTCCCATACCCAGTCCGCGCCCGAAGAGATCGGCGTCGTCGCCTCCCGCACTGCCCCGCGCAGCGCGGCGAAGGCACGCGGATCGATAATCGAGATCAGCAGCAGGATCGCCCCGACGAGCGCGCCGCTGGCTGCCAGCACATAGCCGGCGAACACCGTATATTGCGCCCGTCGGGAGAAACCCGGACGGTGGTTGCGTGGCGGCGCCATGCCCCCGGACCCCTATGTCAGACGTGTCAGACGGCGAGCAGGACGCCCTTGTAGATCGGGTCCTCGAGCGCGCGACCGGTGCCGAGCGCCACGCAGGTCAGCGGGTCCTCGGCGACCGTTACCGGCAGGCCGGTTTCGTCACGCAGCACTTCGTCGATGCCCTGCAACAACGCGCCGCCGCCGGTCAGGACGATGCCTTGGTCGACGATATCGGCGGCGAGTTCGGGGGCGGTGTTTTCCAGCGCAATGCGAACACCCTCGACGATCGCAGCAACCGGTTCGGACAGCGCCTCGGCAATCTGGCCCTGATTGATCTGGATTTCCTTGGGCACCCCGTTCACGAGGTCGCGACCCTTGACGTAGATCAGGGTACCGATGCCGTCGGCCGGCGGCTTGGCGGTGCCTACTTCCTGCTTGATGCGCTCGGCAGTGGCTTCGCCGATCAGCAGATTGTGGTTGCGGCGGACATAGCTGACGATGGCTTCGTCCATCTTGTCGCCGCCGACGCGGACCGAAGTCGAATAGGCGAGGCCGCGCAGCGAGAGGACCGCGACCTCGGTCGTGCCGCCGCCGATATCGACGACCATCGACCCGATCGGTTCGGTCACCGGCATGTCGGCGCCGATCGCGGCGGCCATCGGCTCCTCGATCAGCCACACCTGCGACGCACCGGCGTTCGATGCGGCGTCGCGGATCGCGCGGCGTTCGACGCTGGTGGAACCCGACGGCACGCAGATCACGATCTGCGGCCAGCGGATGAAGCGGCGCTGGCCATGTACCTTCTGGATGAAGTGCTTGATCATCTGTTCGGCGACGTCGAGGTCGGCGATGACCCCGTCGCGCATCGGGCGAATCGCCTCGATCGAACCGGGCGTCTTGCCCATCATCAGCTTGGCGTCGTCGCCGACCGCCTTCACCCGCTTCACGCCGTTCAGCGTCTCTACCGCCACGACCGACGGTTCGTTCAGCACGACACCGCGACCCCGCAGATACACCACCGTATTGGCGGTGCCGAGGTCGATCGCCATATCATGCGACATGAACTTGAAGAAACGCGAGAAGGCCATCGATACTTCCGTCCTTGTCCGCGTTGCCCCACGCGGCGGTTCGCAGCTTGTACCTCGACCCGTCCGACCGGGGTTCCAGTCGGTTGCCAGACGGCGGAAGCGGGTCGCGGGATGGCGCCGCTTGGGCTAGAGCGACCCCCATGTCAATACGCCGTCTCCCCGAGCATCTAGTCAACCGCATCGCAGCGGGAGAAGTGGTGGAACGCCCCGCTTCCGCGCTGAAAGAACTGGTCGAGAACGCCATCGACGCAGGCGCCACCCGTATCCTCGTCCGTCTGGCAGGCGGGGGCATCGATCTGATCGAGGTTAGCGACGATGGCTGCGGCATGGGACCGGCCGAGATGGCGCTGGCGCTGGAACGGCACGCGACGTCCAAATTGCCCGACGACCGGATCGAGGCGGTCACGACGTTGGGTTTTCGCGGCGAAGCGTTGCCGTCGATCGCCAGCGTCGCCAGCCTGTCGATCGAAAGCCGGCCGGCGGGAGCGGAGGGATGGCTGCGCACCGTCGACAATGGCGAGGTGGTCGAGGACCGCCCCGCCGCCGTCCCGCCGGGAACGCGCATCCGGGTCGAGGGGCTGTTCGCCCGCGTGCCGGCGCGTCGCAAGTTCCTGCGATCGCCCCGGTCCGAATTTGCCGCCTGTGTCGATCAGGTGCGGCGGCTGGCCATGGCGCGGCCGGATATCGCCTTCACGATGGAGCATGACGGGCGGCGGGTGCTGGGCGTGCAGGCGGGCGAATCGCGGCCGGAGCGGGTCGCGGCGCTGACCGATCGCGCGCTGGCGATCAACTCGGTCGGGCTGGACTGGGAGCGTGAAGGGATGCGGCTGGGCGGCGTCGCCGGCCTTCCGACCTTCCACCGTGGCGTGGCGGACCACCAATATCTGTTCGTCAACGGCCGGCCGGTAAAGGACCGCTTGTTGTCGGGCGCGGTGCGCGGCGCCTATGCCGAGATGCTAGCGCGCGACCGCCATGCCGTCGTCGCGCTGTTCCTCGACGTCGATCCCGACCTGATCGACGTCAATGTCCATCCGGCCAAGACCGAGGTGCGGTTCCGTGACCCGGCGGCAGCGCGCGGGCTGATCGTCGGCGGGCTGCGCCGTGCGCTGGACGAAGCGGGCTTTCGCGCGGTGCAACGGCCCGCCGCTGACGCGATGGTGGCGTGGACGACCGAGCCTGTCGCGGCCCCTGCCGCGTCGTTGCCGCCGCTGGCGGAGCAGAGCGTGTCGACGGGCTTCGCGTTTCACGACAAGCGCCCGACATTCTTCGCGCCACCTCCCCAGGCCCGTGCCGAAGTTGCCGCCGAACCGCCGCCGACTTCTACGCAGTTTCCGCTAGGCGCGGCACGCGGGCAGGTCGCACGGACCTACATTGTCGCGGAGGCGGAGGACGGGCTGGTGCTGGTCGACCAGCACGCCGCGCATGAACGGCTCGTGCTGGAGCGGATGCGCGCGGCGATGGCGGCCGGCGGGGTCGCGCGGCAGGCGCTGCTCATTCCCGAAGTCGTCGAGCTGGACGAGGTCGCGTGCGACGCGCTGGAGGACAAGGCGATGGAACTGGCCGAGTTCGGATTGGAATTGGAGCGATTCGGTCCGCGCGCGATGCTGGTCCGCGCCACCCCCGCGATGCTCGGGCAGGGCGACGTCATCGGCCTGGTTACCGACCTCTCCGATGAAATCCGCGCACATGATGCCGCACTGTCGCTCAAGGAACGGATCGATCATGTCGCGGCGACGATGGCCTGCCATGGATCGGTTCGCGCCGGCCGGGTGTTGTCGGTGGTCGAGATGAACGCGCTGCTACGCGAGATGGAAGTGACGCCGCATTCGGGACAGTGCAACCATGGTCGCCCGACCTGGATCAAGCTGGCGCATGGCGACATCGAAAAGTTGTTCGGCCGGAAATGAGGAAACAGCGCAGATGAAATTTACCGAAGCCGCCGGCGCCAATCCGACCGACACCCTGTGCGTGCTGGGCCGCCCGACCGACCGGGTCGAAGGGCCGCTGAAGGTCAGTGGACGCGCGACCTATGCCGCCGAGTTCGCGCAGCCGGGGCAGGTCCATGGCGTCGTCGTCGGCACGACCATCGCTACCGGGCGGATCGTGTCGATCGACGCGGCGGAAGCAATGGCTGCGCCCGGCGTGCTGACGGTGGTGACGCACGAAAATGCCGGGCCGCTGGGTATCGGTGACGATCACAAGGTGCCGATGCTCGCGGGGCCGCAGGTCGATCAGTTGGGGCAGGCGGCGGCGCTGGTCGTGGCGGACAGCTTCGAGGCCGCGCGGGCCGCTGCCCGGTTGGTGCGGATCGAATATGATCCCGCCGACGGCGCGTTCGATCTGGCCGAGGCTGCCGGGCGTGGGGCGGACAAGCCGTTCCGATCGAACGGGCATGGCGATTTCGACCGCGCGTTTGCGGACGCGGCGGTACAGGTCGATGCGACCTACCGCACACCCGACCATGCCCATGCGATGATGGAACCCTATGCATCGATCGCGGCGTGGGACGGCGACGCGCTGACGTTGTGGACCGCGAACCAGATGGTCGACTGGGCCGTGCGCGACATGGCGAAAATCCTGAACATGCCGAGGGAAAAGGTGCGGATCGTCGCGCATCATGTCGGTGGCGGTTTTGGCGGCAAGCTGTGGGTCCGCGCCGATGCGGTGCTGGCCGCCATCGCCGCGCGACAGGTCGGGCGGCCGGTCAAGGTCGTGCTGACGCGACCGCAGATCTTCAACAATACGACGCACCGGTCGGCGACGATCCAGCGGCTGCGGTTGGGCGCGTCGAGCGACGGCCGGTTGCAGGCGATCGCCCATGAAAGCTGGTCGGGCGACCTGCCCGGCGGCAGCCCGGAGGGGGCGGGCGCGCAGACCCGGCAGCTCTACGCCGCGCCAAACCGCCAGGTGGTCGAATGGCTGGCCGAGCTGAATTTGCCCGAATCGAGCGCGATGCGTGCCCCAGGCGAAGCGGTCGGTATGATGGCGATCGAGGCGGCGATGGACGAACTGGCCGATAAGCTGAACCTCGATCCGGTCGAGCTGCGGGTGCTGAACGATACGCAGGTCGATCCGGAAAAACCCGAGCGGCACTTTTCGCATCGCGACCTGATCGGATGCCTGCGCGAAGGGGCCGATCGCTTCGGCTGGAGCGCGCGTAACCCGGTGCCGGGGCAGCGGCGGGACGGGCGCTGGCTGGTGGGTATGGGCATGGCCGCGGCCTATCGCGGTAATATGGTGCTGAAGTCGGCGGCGCGGGTCGGCGTTGCCGGCGACGGGCGGGTGACGGTGACGACCGACATGACCGACATCGGCACCGGCAGCTACACGATCCTGGCGCAGACCGCCGCGGAGATGCTGGGCGTCGAACTGGATCAGGTCGGCGTAAGGTTGGGCGAATCAGGTTTTCCCGTGTCGGCGGGTTCGGGCGGGCAGTTCGGTGCGAACAGTTCCACCGCCGGGGTCTACGCGGCGTGCGTTGGCCTGCGGGACCGGATCGCCGAGGCAGCCGGATTCGATCCGGCGACGGCGCGCTTTGCCGATGGGCGGGTGCGGTCGGGGAACAAGTCGGTCGCGCTGGGCGAAGCGGCGGGCGGCGCGGGGATCGAGGTCGAGGACCGGATCGAATTCGGCGATCTGACCAAGAAGTTCGTGCAGGCGACGTTCGGCGCGCATTTCGTCGAGGTCGGTGTCGATGCCGACACGGCGGAAGTTCGCGTGCGCCGGATGCTGGGGGTGTTCGCCGCCGGCCGTATCCTGAACCCAAAGGCGGCGCGCAGCCAGATACTGGGCGCGATGACGATGGGCGTCGGCGCGGCGCTGACCGAGGAACTGGTGGTCGATCCGCGGCTGGGCGGATTCATCAACCACGACCTTGCCGAATATCATGTGCCGACCCATGCCGACATTCCGCACCAGGAGGTAGTGTTCCTCGACGAGGAAGACCCTTATTCGTCGCCGATGAAGGCGAAGGGGGTCGGCGAACTGGGCATTTGCGGTGTCGGCGCGGCGATCGCAAACGCGGTGTATAACGCGTGTGGGGTGCGGGTTCGCGAGTATCCGATCACCGTCGACAAGCTGCTGGCAGGACTGGCGTAACCCCGCATCCGTCATCCCGGCCCATGCCGGGATGACGGGGTGCGTCAGGCCGCGTCCTTGCGGCGCTCCGCCATTTCGTCGTTCAGCATCTCGGCCAGCAGAAATGCCAGTTCGAGGCTCTGCCCGGCATTGAGGCGCGGGTCGCAGTGGGTGTGATAGCGGTCGGCCAGCGCCTGTTCGGTGACCGCGATCGCGCCACCGGTGCATTCGGTGACGTTCTGTCCGGTCATTTCGGCATGGATGCCGCCGGCATGGCTGCCCTCGGCGCGGTGGACCGCGAAGAAGCCGCGCACTTCGGCGAGGATGCGGTCGAACGGCCGCGTTTTGTAGCCGGTCGTCGCCTTGACCGTGTTGCCGTGCATCGGGTCGCACGACCACACCACCTTATGCCCCTCGCGCTGGACGGCGCGGACCAGCTTCGGCAGACCCGCCTCGATCTTGTCGTGGCCGTAGCGGGTGATGAGTGTCATGCGTCCGGCAACCCGGTTCGGGTTGAGCGTGTCGAGCATCCGCAGCAGCGCGTCCGGTTCCAGCGTCGGGCCGCATTTGATGCCGATCGGATTGCCGATGCCGCGCAGGAATTCGACATGCGCCGATCCGTCGAAGCGGGTGCGGTCGCCGATCCACAGGAAATGGGCCGAGGTATCGTACCAGTCGCCCGTCAGCGAGTCCTGCCGCGTGAGCGCCTGTTCGTAGGGGAGCAGCAGCGCTTCGTGGCTGGTATAGAAGCTGGTCGCCTTCAGCTGCGGCACGCTGTCGGCGTCGATGCCGCAGGCCGCCATGAAGTCGAGCGCTTCCCCGATGCGGTCGGCGACGTCGGCGTACTTCTTTGCCCATGGCGACCGACCCATGAAGTCGTGGGTCCAGCGATGGACCTGATGCAGGTTCGCATAGCCACCAGTCGCGAAGGCGCGCAGCAGGTTGAGCGTCGCTGCCGCCTGCGAATAGGCGCGGATCATCCGCTGCGGGTCGGGCACGCGGCCTTCGGCCGTGAAGGCGATGTCGTTGATGTTGTCGCCGCGATAGCTGGGCAGTTCGACGCCATCGACGACTTCGGTGTCGGCCGAGCGCGGCTTGGCGAACTGGCCCGCCATGCGGCCGACCTTTACCGTCGGCAGCTTCGACGCAAAGGTCAGCACCACCGCCATCTGCAGGATGACGCGGAAGGTGTCGCGGATATAGTTGGGATGGAATTCCGCAAAGCTCTCGGCGCAATCGCCGCCCTGCAGCAGGAATGCCTTCCCCTCCGCCACCTGCGACAGTTCGGCGGTCAGGTTGCGGGCTTCGCCGGCAAAGACGAGCGGCGGATAGCTGGCGAGCTGTGCGGTCGTCGCATCGAGCGCCTGTGCGTCGGGATAAGCCGGGAGCTGGCGTGCTTCGGCTTTTTTCCAGCTGTCGGGGGCCCAGATTGCGGCCATGTCAGATTCCATCCAAGTCGGTTCGGGCAATTCCCATGCGCGAAACGGACCGTTCGCGCAATGAAGGAAAGGTTCATCGCTCCGATCGACTACTTCGATCAGCCATAGCGATGCTGGAACTCGTCATTGTCCATGACGAGATAGCGGATGAAATCGATCAGCGACCAGATGCTGGTAACGAAGATGCCGATCAGGGTGCAGGTCAGCGCCAGCATGGCAATGCCCGAACCGACCTTGCCCAGATAGAAGCGGTGGACACCGAAGATGCCGAGGAAGAAGGCAAGCAGCGCGGCCGCTACCTTGTCCTTGCGCGGGCGGCGGCGCGCCGGGTCGGCCGACGGGCGCGGCGCGACGGTACCCGGTACGTGATAGATGCGCAGCGCGCGGCCGTTCGACACCTCGAAATCGACCTGCGCGCCGACTGCCGGTCCGACGCGATCGGACCAGTCATCGGGTTCGAACCAGTAACGCTGCCCATCGTCGCCGGCGATCCGCCCTTCGCGTCCGTTCCGATCAACGCCCAGCACCTGTCCCCGCATATCGACCCCCGATGATTCGCGGGCAGGATATGAAGGCGAAGCGGGGGCGGGAGCAAGGGGTTAGCTGTGCAGGCCCCCTTTGGCACGGACTGGTGGAGGCATGGCAAATGTGCCCGGCCGACATCGAACGCTCCCCTACCTTGCCAAGGGAGAGAAGAAGGTTATCCGAGTGTCGGGCGCCAGTCCCAGCCCAGCGGGTCGCCGTCCATCACCTCGACCCCCGCCGCGGTCAATTCATCCCGGATCGCGTCGCTGGCGGCAAAATCCTTCGCGGCGCGTGCTTGCTTGCGATCCGCCAGCCGTGCCTCGATCGTCGCCATGTCGATCGTGGCGGAGGCGGGGCGAACGCGCAGGTCGGCGCGGTCGATCGTGGCGAGGCCGAGGCCCAGCACCGCATCGAAATCGGCCAGCGCCGCCAGGCGGTCGGCGGGCGTCAGTTTCTTGTCCGCCAACAGGTCATCCAGCACCGGCAGGGCGCGCGGCGTGTTCAGATCGTCCGACACCGCCGCGTCGAGCCGTTCGCGATAGGCGGCAGCCTTGGCCGCATCGCCTTCGCCGGTCGCGCGGGCGCGCAATCCGGCGACGGTCATCACCAGCCGCTTCAGCCGGGTCAGTGCCGCCAGCAGATTGTCCGCCGAAAACTCCAGTTCTGATCGATACTGCGCCGACAGGCACATCAGGCGATAGGCGAGGGGATGCACGCCGCCGTCGATCAGCGTTTGGAGCGTGGTGAACTCCCCCTTCGACTTCGACATCTTGCCCGACCGTTCGACCAGGAAGTTGTTGTGCATCCAGAAAGCCGCTCCGCTGTCCGCACAACCGCAATAGGCCTGGTTCTGGGCAATTTCGTTCGGGTGGTGGATTTCGCGGTGGTCGATCCCGCCGGTATGAATGTCGAACGGGGCGCCCAGATATTTGATACTCATCACTGAGCATTCGAGATGCCAGCCCGGCGCACCCTTGCCCCACGGTGAATCCCATTCCATCTGCCGGCTCTCGCCCGCCGACGTCCTGCGCCAGATCGCGAAGTCCTGCGGGTGGCGCTTGCCCGCCACGGGATCGATGCGGCCTTCGCCGGCATCGTCCTGCCCGCCGGCCAGCGCACCGTAATGCGGCACGGTCGAGCTGTCGAAATACAGGCCGCTGTCGATTTCGTAGCAATGTTCGGGCGCGATCCGTTCGGCAAAGGCGATCATCTCCGCGATATGATCGGTCGCGACCGACCAGCGCGTGGGATCGTCGATGTGCAGGTCGCGCAGATTGCCCTTGAACGCTGCGGTGTAATGCGCCGCGATGTCCCAGATCGATTGCGCGCGTGTCCGGGCCGCTGCCTCCATCTTGTCGTCGCCGGCATCTGCGTCGGAGGTCAGGTGCCCGACATCGGTGATGTTGATGACATGGGTGAGCGGATAGCCCTTCCATCGCAACACGCGGCTCAGCGTATCGGTGAACACATAGGCGCGCAGGTTACCGATATGGGCATAGTTATAGACCGTCGGCCCGCAGGAATAGACGCGGACGCCCTTGGCGGGGTCGAGCGGTTCGAAACGCTGAAGGCTGCGCGTCAGCGAATTATGGAGCGTGAGCGGGGCACCGTACATGGTTGCGCGTGTAGCGCGATGCGGTCCGTCTGCAAATCCGGGGCACTCGTCCGGAAAAGCATTGATGGACATGGAACAGCAGGCGGACCCGTAGGTTGGGGTCGCATCGAACAAAAAACATCGTTCGATCAATAGCTTATCATGGATCAATCAGTCGGACCGCTGGTCCGGCAGACGGGAGAGCATGGCCATGGCCCAAGCCGAACTGCCCGGCGATATCGAGCGGGACGACGGACCCGCCTTTGCGTCAAAAGATCGACAGGAACGCGGCCACGCGGCGCCGGAGGGCGAACCATCGGTATCGGGCGTCGCGGTTACAATCAATCGTCCGGCGTCCGAACTCTATGCCTATTGGCGCGATTTCGGGAACCTCGCCAGCTTCATGCTGAACGTCGAAGCGATCGAGGTGCTGGACCGCGAACGCTCGCGCTGGCGGGTTGCCGGTCCCAATGGCAGCTATGAATGGGACGCCGTCGTGACCGAGGATGTGCCGGACCGGCGCGTCGGCTGGCGCGCCGAACAGGCCGACGTGCCGAACAGCGGCTGGGTGTCCTTCACCGATGCCGGCCCCCTGAGGGGAACGGTGGTGACCGCGATGATCGCCTATTCCCCGCCCGCCGGCATCGTCGGCAAACTGGTGGCAAAGGTGACGCAGCAGGAACCGGCGATCCAGGCACGGCGCGACCTGCGCCGTTTCAAGCAGCTGATGGAAACCGGCGAGATCGCGACGACGACACCACCCAACCGCGAACCCAAGTCTTAAAGCAAGGAGCCGGCGATGCGCGCACTTACCTGGCACGGCAAGCACGACGTCCGCGTCGATACCGTTCCCGATCCCGAGATCATCAATCCGCGCGATGCGATCATCAAGATCACGTCGACCGCGATCTGCGGGTCGGACCTGCATCTGTATGACGGCTATATCCCCACCATGAAGGCGGGCGACATCCTCGGTCATGAGTTCATGGGCGAGGTGGTCGAGACCGGTCCGAAGTCGACGTTGAAGAAGGGGCAGCGGGTCGTCGTGCCCTTCGTCATCGCCTGTGGCAGCTGCTACCATTGCTCGAAGCAGCAATATTCGGGCTGCGACAATGGCAATCCCGCCGACAATCAGGACATCGCCCAGGAATTATGGGGACAGGTCGGATCGGCGCTGTTCGGCTATAGCCACATGACCGGCGGCTATCCGGGCGGACAGGCGGAATATGTCCGCGTGCCGTTCAGCGACGTCGGCCCGATCGTGATCCCCGATGGCGTCGAGGATGAGAAGGTGCTGTTCCTGTCCGACATCCTGCCGACCGGGTGGATGGCGGCGGAGAATGCCGATATCGAGGACGGCGATATCGTCGCGGTGTGGGGCTGCGGCCCGGTCGGGCTGTTCGCGATCCAGTCGGCACTGCTGATGGGTGCGCACCGGGTGATTGCGATCGATCACTTCCCGCACCGACTGGCGCTGGCCAAGGGGTTGGGAGCCGAGGTCCTCAATTTCGAGGAAACCGATATTTACGACGCGCTGATGACGATGACCGGGGGGATCGGCCCCGATGCGGTGATCGATAGCGTCGGCCTCGAAAGTCATGGCATGTTCGTCGACAACATCGTCGATCAGATCAAGGCATCGACCTTCCTCGGCACCGACCGTCCGCACGCGCTCAGGCAGGCGATCGTTGCGTGTCGCAAGGGCGGGCGCGTATCCGTCCCCGGCGTGTATGGCGGGCTGATCGATAAATTTCCGTTCGGATCGATCATGGAAAAGGGGCTGACGCTCAAGACCGGGCAGACCCATGTCCAGCGCTATCTGCCCGGATTGCTCAGCGCGATCATGGAGGACAAGATCGATACGACCTTCCTGATTTCCGACCGGATGGCGCTGGAGAATGCGCCGGAGGGGTATCGGAAATTCCATGACGAACAGAACAGCTGCACCAAGGTCGTGCTGAAACCCGACTGGGAGCGTAGCGTTTCCTGAGGTTGTAAAGTCCTGACAATCCGACAACGCCTGGACCGGTTCGCGATGACGCCGCGACACCGTTCCGGGCGTTCGGCGCGTTTACGCCAGTCGGTCTGTCATGTTCACTACCTGCATCGGTGGCGAACGGTTCGCCGCCTGTGAAAGGGTGTGAAGCATGACCAATGAGCCGCCACGCAGCCGCGCCGTTTTCTCGACCGAAGATTTCGGCCTGCTGAAGGAAGCCGTCGGCGCCTATGTCCGGCAGATTGCGGAAGAACCGCGCTCGTCGAAATTCTCCAACCTCTACCATCGTCTCGGTCGCCTCGGCTGACAACCGCGCGAAGCCCTCGCGCGCCCTCGACCATCATCGACCATCTCTCGCCGGCGTGATCGTCGCGCCGGCGGCCGTCCCCTGCCGTCCGCACGGCATCCGTATCGAAGGACCGACCATGGCTTATCAAGAACTGGCGGCCCGCGCCGCATCCCTGATCCAGCAGCATTGCGGCACGTGGGACGGCATCGATGCGGATGCGGTTGCGCGGATGCGGTTGCAGAACCGCTTTCTGACCGGCATCGACATCGCCCGCTATACCGCTGGCATCATGCGGCGCGACATGGCGGCCTACGACGCCGACCCTGCGGCCTACACCCAGTCGCTCGGCTGCTGGCACGGCTTCATCGCGCAGCAGAAGATCATCTCGATCAAGAAGCATTTCGGTACGACCAGGGGGCGCTATCTCTATCTTTCGGGCTGGATGGTTGCGGCACTGCGCAGCGAATTCGGCCCGCTGCCCGACCAGTCGATGCACGAGAAGACGAGCGTCCCGGCGCTGATTGCCGAACTCTACACCTTCCTGAAACAAGCCGATGCGCGCGAACTGGGCCTGCTGTTCCGCGATCTGGATGCGGCACGGTCCGGCGGCAACGCGGTCGAGGCGCAGCGGTTGAGCAACGCCATCGACAGTTACCAAACCCATGTCGTACCGATCATCGCCGACATCGATGCCGGGTTCGGCAATGCCGAGGCGACCTATCTGCTGGCCAAGAAGATGATTGAGGCGGGCGCCTGCGCGCTGCAGATCGAGAATCAGGTCAGCGACGAGAAGCAGTGCGGCCATCAGGACGGCAAGGTGACGGTGCCGCACGAGGACTTCCTCGCGAAGGTGCGCGCCTGTCGTTACGCCTTCCTCGAACTCGGCGTGGATGACGGGATCATCGTCACGCGCACCGATTCGCTGGGCGCGGGGCTGACCAAGCAGATCGCCTATTCGACCGCGAAGGGCGACCTGGGCGATCAGTATAATGCGTTCCTCGATTGCGAACCGGTCGATGATATCGCCACGCTGCGCGGCGACGTGGTGATCGAGCGCGACGGGCAATTGGTGCGACCGAAGCGGCTGGCGTCGAACCTGTTCCAGTTCCGCGAGGGGACCGGCGCGGATCGTTGCGTGCTGGACTGCATCACCTCGCTCCAGAACGGCGCCGACCTGCTGTGGATCGAAACCGAGAAGCCGCATATCGAGCAGATCGCGTCGATGGTCGACCGCATCCGCGCCGTCGTGCCCAACGCCAAGCTGGTCTATAATAATTCGCCCAGCTTCAACTGGACGCTCAACTTTCGCCAGCAGGTGTACGACCGCTGGGTCGAGGAAGGGCGCGATGTGTCGAGCTACGACCGCGCCAAGCTGATGAGCGTCGACTATGACGCATCCGACCTGGCGCAGGAGGCGGACGAAAAGATTCGTACGTTCCAGCGGGACGCGAGCGCGCGGGCGGGCATCTTCCACCACCTCATCACCCTGCCGACCTATCACACCGCAGCGCTCAGCACCGACAATCTGGCGCGCGAATATTTCGGCGACGCGGCGATGCTCGGCTATGTGAAGGGTGTCCAGCGGCAGGAAATCCGACAGGGGATCGCCTGCGTGAGGCATCAGAATATGAGCGGGTCGGACATCGGTGACGACCACAAGGAATATTTCGCGGGCGAGGCGGCGCTGAAGGCCGGCGGCGCGCACAATACGATGAACCAGTTCGCAGCCTGATCCGGCACGAACGACATCAACGCGGGGCTGCGGCGATGCCGTGGCCCCGTTTTGCCGTCCGCTATCGTATGGGGAAATTCACCACCGTTGGAGGCGCGACCGGGAATCGAACCCGGGTGCAAGGATTTGCAGTCCTCTGCGTCACCACTCCGCCATCGCGCCTCGATACGGTGGGAGGCGGGCATTTGCGGGCCGCGCGCGCCGGTGTCAACCTCGCTCGCGCAAATTATACGCGCAGGCGTCCTTGGCGTCGGGCAATCGTCGCGATAGACAGCGGCTGTCGCGCGATGTGTGTTGCGCGGATAAAACAGTTGTGCGACAGGATTGCACCATGACCGATTCGATCCCGACCCGTCCCGATTTCGATGCGATGCGCCACGCGATGGTCGTCAGCCAGTTGCGCACCAGCGCCGTCAGCGACCCTGCCGTCGTCGCCGCGATGGGCAGAGTGCCTCGCGAGGCCTTTGTGCCGCCGGCACAGGCTGAGGTGGCCTATCGCGATGCCGCGCTGCCGCTGCCCGGTGGGCGCGCGATCAATCCTCCGCTCATAACCGGGCGCCTGCTGACCGCCGCCGAATTGCAGCCGACCGATCGCGTGCTGCTGATCGGCGCTGCGATGGGCTATGGTGCCGCCGTCCTTGCCCGGCTGGTCGATTCCGTCGTCGCCTTGGAAGAGGACGCGACGCTGGCGGCTGCCGCGCACACCGCATTGGCAAACGACCCGGTCGATGTGGTCGAGGGGCCGCTGAACGCCGGCTGGGCGCAGGGCGCACCCTATGACGTGATCGTGATCGACGGTGCGGTCGAATCCGTGCCGCAAGCGATCGTCGCGCAGCTGGCCCCCGGCGGCCGGCTGACCACCGGTATCGTCGATCGCGGTGTCACCCGCCTGGCGCTGGGCCGGCGTACCGAAGGTGGGTTCGGGCTGGTCGATTTCGCCGATCTTGGCTGTGTCGAGCTGCCGGGCTTCGCCAAACCCAAGACATTTCAGTTCGCAAGGTAAGACAGGATGCGGGGGGGTAAGTTCATCGGGGGTGCCGCGGCGCTGGCGCTGCTGGCAGGGCCGGCCAGCGCCGAGACGCTGCGCGAGGCACTGGCGCGCGCCTATGCCACCAATCCACAGCTGACCGGCGCGCGTGCAAACCAGCGTGCGACCGACGAGGGCGTGCCGCTGGCACGGTCGCAGGGCCTGCCGCAGGTGACGACGCAAAGCTCGGTGATCGAGAATGTCCTTACCCCGTCCAGCCGGGGGTTCACCCAGGCACCGCGCCAGGGCAGCGTACAGGTACAGGTGTCGCAGTCGCTGTATGCAGGCGGGGCGGTGCGCAACAACGTCCGTGCCGCCGATGCACGCGTCGATGCCGGCCGTGCGAACCTGCGCAGCACCGAAGCGAACGTCTTCACGCTGGTCGTCGCCGCCTATAACGACGTCATTCGCGACGAAGCGATCGTACGGCTGAACCAGCAGAATGTCCGCGTCCTCGAAGTAAATCTTCAGGCGTCGAAGGACCGGTTCCAGGTCGGCGACCTGACCCGCACCGACGTCGCCCAATCGGAAGCGCGGCTGGCATCGGCGCAGGCGCAGTTGCGCAATGCCGAAGCGTCGCTGATCCGCAGCCGCGAAAACTATGTCGCGACGACCGGCGCACCCGCCTCGACGCTCGACACGCCGCCGGTCCTGCCCAACCTGCCAGTCGACCCCAATGCGGCGGTCGGCGTGGCGGTGGCGAACAACCCGTCGCTGATCGCCGCACGACGCACCAGCGATGCCGCCGGGTTCGACGTGGGAGCGGCGCGCGCCAGCCGGTTGCCGACGATCAGCGCGGTCGGCGGTGGCGGCTATACCAGCTTCCTGGGTTCGGCGCAGTCGGTCAACGGGACGGTGCTGCAGCAGGATGGCGGACAGGCGCAGGTCGGTCTGCAGATGAGCCTGCCGCTGTGGCAGAGCGGCCGCCCCAGCGCACAGATTCGCCGCGCACAGGCGCTGGAAGGTGCGGCGATCGAACAGGTGACGCAGGTCGAACGCTCGGTGGTGTCCGACGCGCGATCGGCCTTTGCCGCGTGGCAGTCGGCGCTGCGGGTGATCCAGTCGTCGGAAGTTCAGGTTGCGGCCAACCGCCTCTCGCTGGAGGGCGTGCGCGCCGAAAACAGCGTCGGCACCCGCACCATCCTTGACATCCTGAACGCCGAACAGGAACTGCTCAATTCGCAAGTGCAGTTGGTATCGGCCCGGCGCGACGCCTATGTCGCGGGCTTCGCGCTGCTGGCGGCGATGGGCAAGGCGGAGGCACGCGATCTGGGCCTCGACGGCGGGGCGCTGTACGATCCGACCGTGAACTACAGCCGCGTGCGCAACAACATCTGGGACTGGAGCGGCGATCCGGCCCCGGTGCCGGTCGCGCCCAGCACGGTGAACAGCCCGGCGCAGACGCCGGTCGTCACCCGCGAACTCGATCCGTCGCTGCAACGCAGCCCCAATCCGTACACCCCGACGCAGGGCATCGACGCCCCCAATCGGCAGGGCGGCGCCCCGCGCGCCACGCAGGGCGTTGACACGCCGCGCATCAACCCCGACAGCTAAGCGTTCGAGAGGCGAGAGAAATGAGGGTTGCGATGGGGGATGTCAGCAACGAAACGTCGATGGAGGACATCCTGTCCTCGATCAAGCGAATCATCGCCGAAGAGGGCGAGGGATCGGCCCAGGCGTTGCGCGGACGCAAGTCGATCCGCACCGCGCAGGTCCGCGATCTCGACGACCGTGACGAGGTGCTGGAACTGAACCAGAGCGTCGCCGCGCCGCCCCCTCCGCCACGCGTCGAGGCGATGCGCGCCGAGCCACCGCGTACGGAGCGGGTACGCGCCCCCGAACCGCAGGCCGGACCCGAACCGGTCGCTGCAGCACCCGCTCCCACGGCCGCGCCATCGATCGTGTCCGATCGCGCCGCCGAGGCGAGCCGTGGCGCGCTCGACCAATTGTCGCGGATGCTGGTGAAGCCGGAAACGCCGGGGTCCGATTCGCTCGAAGGATTGGTGCGCGAGATGCTTCGCCCGATGCTGCGCGAATGGCTCGATGCGCAGTTGCCAGGCATCGTCGAATCGATGGTCGCGCGCGAGATCGCGCGGATCAGCGGTCGGGAATAATCCGGCTCTCTTGCAACGCCGCCGCATCCGCGCCATGCGGCGGTGTATGAGCGAACTGCCCAAGACTTTCGACCCCGCCGCCATCGAAGCGCGCTGGTATGCCCATTGGGAACAGGGCGGCCTGTTCCGGCCCGAGCGTGCCGATGCCACGCCGTGGACCATCGTCAACCCGCCGCCCAATGTGACGGGCAGCCTGCATATCGGCCACGCGCTCGACAACACGCTGCAGGACATTCTGGTCCGCCATGCCCGGTTGCAGGGCAAGGACGCGCGCTGGGTCGTCGGCACCGACCATGCCGGCATCGCGACGCAGATGGTCGTCGAACGCCAGATGGCGCAGCAGCAGCAAAAGCGCACCGACTTCACCCGCGACGATTTCGTGGCGAAGGTGTGGAAATGGAAGGCGGAAAGCGGCGGGCAGATCACCGGCCAGTTGCGGCGGCTGGGCTGTTCGATGGACTGGGCCAACGAGCGCTTCACCATGGACGAGGGCTTTTCGGCCGCCGTGCTGAAGGTGTTCGTGCAGTTGCATCGCGAAGGGCTGCTCTACCGCGACAAGCGTCTGGTGAACTGGGACCCTGGTCTTGGCACCGCGATCAGCGACCTCGAGGTCGAGACACGCGAAGTCCGGGGCAATTTCTGGCGGCTGCGCTACCCGCTCGCCGACGGGTCGGGTGGAATCGAGGTCGCGACGACGCGGCCGGAAACGATGCTGGCCGACATGGCGGTGGCGGTCCATCCCGACGACGCCCGCTATGCCGCGCTGATCGGTCGGCAGGTGCGCCTGCCGATCACCGGCCGGCTGATCCCGATCGTGGCCGACGAACACGCCGATCCCGAACTCGGATCGGGCGCGGTGAAGATCACGCCGGGGCATGACTTCAACGATTTCGAGGTTGGTCGCCGTGCCGGGATCGAGGCGCGCGACATGCTCAACATGCTCGATGCCAGGGCGCATATCGTGCAGACGGCGGACGGACTGATCCCCGATCCGTTCCTTGGCCTGTCGAGCGCCGACGCCCGCAAGGCGGTCGTCGCGCGGCTGAAGGACGAAGGCGTCCTGATCCCGCACGTCGACAAGGACGGTGTCGAACACGACGCCGAGCCGCGGACGATCCAGACCCCGTTCGGCGACCGTTCGGGTGTGGTGATCGAACCGTGGCTGACCGACCAGTGGTACGTCGACGCCAAGACGCTGGCCCAGCCGGCGATCGAGGCGGTGCGGTTGGGCGCGGTGAAGATCGTGCCGAAGTCGTGGGAAAAGACGTACTTCAACTGGATGGAGAACATCCAGCCATGGTGCGTGTCGCGCCAGCTGTGGTGGGGACATCGCATCCCGGCATGGTTCGCCGACGACGGCCGCGTGTTCGTCGCCGAAACCTATGCGGAGGCGCAGGCTGAGGCGGGTGAGGGCGTTGCGCTCCGTCAGGACGAGGATGTCCTCGACACCTGGTTCTCCTCCGCGCTGTGGCCGTTCGCGACGCTGGGCTGGCCAGATAATACCGACCCGACGCTCGGCGGACGTTACAGCAACGATGTGCTGATTTCGGGCTTCGACATCCTGTTCTTCTGGGACGCGCGGATGTTGATGCAGGGCATCCACTTCATGAAGGAGGTGCCGTTCAAGACGCTGTACCTCCACGGCCTCGTCCGCGCCGCCGATGGTGCGAAGATGTCGAAGTCGAAGGGCAATACCGTCGATCCGCTGGGCCTGATCGATCGCTATGGCGCCGACGCGCTGCGCTTCTTCATGGCGGCGATGGAGAGCCAGGGCCGCGACATCAAGATGGATGAGAAGCGGGTCGAGGGATATCGCAACTTCGCGACGAAGCTGTGGAACGCGACCCGTTTCGCGCAGGCCAACGGCATCGGCGCGTCGGCGACGATCGAACCGCCCAAGGCCCAACTGGCGGTCAATCGCTGGATCATCGCCGAGACGATCGAAACGGTGCAGGCATTGGACCTCGCGCTGGCAGACCTGCGCTTCGATGGCGCGGCGAACACCATCTATCAGTTCACCTGGAGCCGGTTCTGCGACTGGTATCTCGAACTTATCAAGCCGGTGCTGCAGGGTGGTGCCGAGGGCGGTGACGAAACGCGCGCGGTCGCGGGATGGGTGCTGGACCAGATTCTGGTCATGCTCCACCCGTTCATGCCGTTCATCACCGAAGAATTGTGGCACGCGCTGGGCGAGCGGTCGAACGACCTGATCGTCGCGCATTGGCCGATGGCGGATGCACGGGCGATCGATCCGGGCGCGCGGGCAGAGATCGACTGGCTGATCCGCCTGGTCAGCGAAATCCGCGCGGCGCGCACCGAACTGAACGTTCCGCCGGGCGCGCGGCTGCCGCTCTATGTCCGCGATGCGTCGAGCTCGACAGGCGAACGGCTGGCGCGGCAGGAAGCGGTGCTGGCGCGTCTGGCGCGGGTCGATCGCGTCGTCGGCGACGCACCGGCGGGTGGCGCGTTGCAGATCGTGGTGGACGAGGCGACGTTCGTCCTGCCGCTGGGCGAGGTCATCGACCTCGACGCCGAACGCACCCGCCTGACCAAGGCGATCGCGGCGACGGAAAAGGAGCGCGACGCGCTGGCCGGGCGGCTGGGCAATGCGAGCTTCGTCGAACGCGCCAAGCCAGAGGCGGTCGAAAAGGCGCGGGCGGACCATGCCGACAAGATGGCCGAGGCTGCGCGGCTGCACGCGGCGCTGGGCCGGCTGGGCTAAGCACGGCCGTGCCCGTCGCTCCGGTGAACGCTGGAATGACGGGCACCTGGCCTGTTTCGCCAACCTTGCCGCATCACGTCATCTGAGCGCAGGCTGGGGTCTTCTGGTGATGGGGCAGGGCAAGAACCGCAAGAGACCCCAGCCTTCGCTGGGGTGACGTGGGTGGGGCGGACGGCGCAGGCTTCGTTTCGATAGCCGCCTGCGCGCCGTTCCTTAGTCGCGCATCGTCGCGTTGGCCGCGCTGAGCGCCGCCCGCACGGTGGCGGTCGCCACGTCGCCATCGATCCCGACCCCGAACACCCGCCGTCCATCGGACAGGCTGCATTCGAGATAGGCGGCGGCCTGTGCATCGGCGCCGTGCCCGATGGCGTGTTCGCTGTAATCGACCACGTCCATGTCGATGCCGCCCTCTTCGCGAAGCGCGGCGAGCAGGCCCGATAACAGGCCGTTGCCCTTGCCCGAGATCGAGCGCTCCTCGCCATCCAGCCGCACGCGCCCGACGAAGGTACGCGGCGGACCGCCGCCCGGCGCGTGCGTCTCGGCATAGTCGATCAGCGCGTAGCGATCCTTGCCCTGCGGCAGATAGGCGTCGTGAAACGCGGACCAGATGTCGGCGGCGTTCAGTTCGCGGCCCAGCTGGTCGGCCATCGCCTGCACATGGCGGCTGAAATCGGCCTGCAACCGCTTGGGCAGCTTTAGCCCCTTGTCCTGCTCCAGCACCCAGGCGACGCCGCCCTTGCCCGACTGCGAATTGACGCGGATGACCGCTTCATAACTGCGGCCGAGATCGGCAGGGTCGATCGGCAGGTAGGGGACTTCCCACAGGCCGTCGTTGCGCACCGCCTGCGCCGCCATGCCCTTCTTGATCGCGTCCTGATGGCTGCCCGAAAAGGCGGTGAACACCAGGTCGCCGGCATAGGGCGTGCGCGGATGCACCGGCAGCTGGGTGCAATAATTGACCGTGTTCACGACCTCGTCGATGTCCGACAGGTCAAGCTGCGGGTCGACGCCCTGCGTGTAGAGGTTCAGCGCGACGGTCACGAGGTCGCAATTGCCGGTGCGTTCGCCATTGCCGAGCAGGCAGCCCTCGACCCGATCGGCACCCGCCATCAGCCCCAGCTCCGCCGCCGCGACGCCGGTGCCGCGATCGTTGTGGGTGTGGAGCGAGATGACCACGCTGTCGCGGTTCGGCACGTTGCGGCAGAACCATTCGATCTGGTCGGCATAGACGTTGGGCGTCGCCGCCTCGACCGTCGCGGGCAGGTTCAGGATCAGCGGCTTGTCCGGCGTGGGTTGCAGCACGTCCATGACCGCCGCACAAACCTCAACCGAGAAGTCGAGTTCGGCGGTCGAGAAGGTTTCCGGGCTATATTCGAACCGCCAGTCGGTGTTCGGGCGCCTGGCGGCCTCGTCGCGCAGCACCTTGGCGCCGTTGACCGCGATCTCGCGGACTTCCGACCGCTCCATGCCGAACACGATCCGCCGCCATGCCGGGCTGACTGCGTTATAGAGGTGGACGATCGCCTGTTTCGCGCCGTCGAGGCTTTCGAAGCTGCGTTCGATCAGGTCGCGGCGCGACTGGGTGAGGACCTGCACCCACACATCGTCGGGAATGCGATCCTGCCGGACCAGGCCGGAGATGAAGTCGAACTCGGTCGCACCGGCCGAGGGAAAGCCGACCTCGATCTCTTTCAGCCCGACCTTGAGGAGCAGGTCGAAGAAGCGGTTCTTCTTCTCCGCGCCCATCGGGTCGATCAGCGCCTGGTTGCCGTCACGCAGGTCTGTCGACAGCCAGCGCGGCGCGGTGGTGATCGTCCGCGACGGCCATTGGCGGTCGGGCAGGTTTACGGTCGGGAAGGGGCGGTATTTGGTCGAAGGATCGCGCAACATGACGTCTCAGCCTGTCTTGGGCGCGCGGTGGTTGCGCGCCAGTATCTGCCGAAAAGGGTGTGATACTCCCTCAGGGCAGGCGCACGCCGGTGCGATTCTGCCCTAAGGGCGGCTAAGTCGCAGAAGGATGCGGCGTCCGAACATGCGCGCTGTGTGGCGTGCGCCTAAGCAAATGTCTAGAGCGGATGCGGGCCATGGGCAACGACCCATGGTCCGCGTGGATCACGCGCCGACGAATGCGGCGTTGATCGTCAGGTCGACCTTGTCCGACACGACCGGCGCGGCCATCCCGAGGCCGAAGTCGCTGCGGTTGATCGAACCTGTCGCGGTGAAGCCGACATTCTTCTTCTTGTTCATCGGGTTCTCACCCGCGCCCATGAAGCGCACGGTCAGCTGCACCGGCTTGGTCTGCCCCTTGATGGTCAGGTTGCCGGCCAGCATCCAGTGATCGCCCATCGGCTGCACGCGGGTCGACACGAACTTGGCGGTCGGGTGGTTCGCGACGTCGAAGAAATCTTTCGACTGCAGGTGCTGCGCGAATTGCGGGCTGGTGACGGTCAGCGACTTGGCGATGTCGAAATCGATCGACACCTTGGTGGCGGCCGGGTTCTTCGGATCGAAGGTCGCGGTGCCGCCGGTCGCGCCGAACAGACCGTCGAGCATCGTGAAGCCCATATGGTTCACGCGCCATGCGACCTGGGTGTGGGCGGTGTCGACGGTATAGGTACCGGCAGTCACGCGCGCCTTGTCGGGGGCGCCCGGCATCTGGGCGACGGTCGGGGCGGCGACCGCGAAGATTGCGGCGGCGAGGATCAGGGGGGTGCGCATCGGTCTAGCTCTCCGGTTGAGGCGAAGTCAGGATGTCGCCGTTGTCGGGCGGGCCGGGCTTCGGGTCAAATACCGGATGCGAAACGATCGGTTTCGGATTGGGTGCCGTGGGGACGGGGGAGGGTACGTTTGCAACCTGCGTCGTTCTCGTGAAGGCGGGAACCCATAGACGCTGACGTTTCGGCAAGAAGCGGTACGCGTGCGTATATGGATTCCCGCCTTCACGGGAATGACGATTGGGTGTTGAAGGCCACCCGCCCCAAAGCCGCGCCCCGCAGGGCGGGCTTTGTCGCGCCGGCCGGTCTGGCCGATCGGTACGAACTAACTCCGTTAGTTCTTGGTCTGATCGACCAGTTTATTCGCGCCGATCCACGGCATCATCGCGCGCAGTTCGGCTCCGGTCTTTTCGATCGGATGCGCCGCCGCCTGCTTGCGCGCCGCCTTCAGCTCGGGCTGGCCCGCGCGGTTGTCGAGGACAAAGTTCTTCACGAAGCGGCCCGACTGGATGTCGGCGAGGACGCGCTTCATTTCCTTCTTCGTCTCGTCGGTGATGATGCGCGGACCGGTCACGATGTCGCCGTACTCGGCCGTGTTCGAGATCGAATAGCGCATGTTGGCGATGCCGCCTTCGTACAGCAGGTCGACGATCAGCTTGGTTTCGTGGAGGCATTCGAAATAGGCCATTTCGGGGGCATAGCCGGCCTCGACCAGCGTTTCGAACCCGGCCTGGATCAGGTGGGTGACGCCGCCGCACAGCACGGCCTGTTCACCGAACAGGTCGGTTTCGCATTCCTCGCGGAAGTTGGTTTCGATGATGCCCGAACGGCCGCCACCGACGCCCGAAGCATAGGCCAGCGCGATGTCGTGCGCGTTGCCGCTCGCGTCCTGATGGATCGCGACGAGGCAGGGCACGCCGCCGCCCTTCACATATTCGCTGCGCACGGTGTGGCCGGGACCCTTGGGCGCGATCATGATGACGTCGACATCGGCGCGCGGCTCGATCAGGCCGAAATGGACGTTCAGGCCGTGCGCGAAGGCGAGCGCCGAACCGGGCTTCAGGTTCGCATGGATGTCGTCGGCATAGATCGCGGCCTGATGCTCGTCCGGCGCCAGGATCATCAGGATGTCGGCCCATGCGGCGGCTTCGGCATTCGGCAGGACCTTGAAGCCTGCACCTTCGGCCTTGGCGGCGCTTGCCGAACCCGGCCGCAGCGCAATCGCGACGTTCTTGACGCCCGAATCGCGCAGGTTCTGCGCATGGGCATGGCCCTGCGAACCATAGCCGAGGATCGCGATCTTCTTGTCGCTGATGAGGTTCAGATCGGCGTCGCGATCATAATAGACACGCATGTGGGTTCCCTTTCGAAATTGGCGCGACCGGTATGGACGGCTCGCGATGGATGGGTTCAGGCGGCCTCTCGTCCGCGGGCGATGGCGGCGATGCCGGTGCGAGCAACCTCGACCAAACCGACTTCGGCCATCAATTCGGTGAACTTGTCGATCTTTTCGATCGATCCCGTCACCTCGAACACGAAACTCGATACGGTCGCATCGACCACGCGTGCGCGATAGACTTCGGCAAGACGCAGTGCTTCGATCCGCTGTTCGCCGGTGCCGACGACCTTTACCAGCGCCAGTTCGCGTTCGACATGGGCGCCCTGCACGGTCAGGTCGACGACCTTGTGGACAGGCACCAGCCGGTCGAGCTGTGCGATGATCTGCTCCATCACCGATGGCGACGCGCTGGTGACGATGGTGATCCGGCTGACCGCCTTGTCGACGGTGATCTCCGACACGGTCAGGCTTTCGATATTATAGCCACGGCCCGAAAAAAGCCCGGCAATGCGCGCCAGGATGCCGGGTTCGTTGTCGACGAGGACAGCCAGCGTGTGCCGTTCGGTCTGTTCGGTCTTGATATGCATTCTGAAAATTCCTCCCCGGCACGGGGAGGGGGACCAGCCGCAGGCTGGTGGAGGGGGCCTCCACCGGCGATACGTATAAGGTGATCCCCCTCCACCGCTCTTCGAGCGGTCCCCCTCCCCGTTCGGGGGAGGACAGTTCGGTTACACCAGCGCCTTGGCCTCGTCGTCCATTTCGCCCGAGACTTCGTTCGCCTGCAGGATCATGTCGGTATGCGCCGCTCCCGACGGGATCATCGGGAAGCAGTTGGCGAGCTTTGCCACCATGCAGTCGACGATCACCGGGCCGTCATGGTCGAGCATCGCCTGGATACCGGCATCGAGATCGTCGGGATGCTCGATGCGGATACCCTTCCAGCCATAGGCCTCGCCCAGCTTCACGAAGTCGGGCAGCGAGTCCGAATAGCTGTTCGAGTAGCGCGAGCTGTAGGTCAACTCCTGCCACTGACGGACCATGCCCATATACTCGTTGTTGAGGATGAAGATCTTGACCGGCAGGCGATACTGGGTCGCGGTCGCCAGTTCCTGGATATTCATCTGGATCGACGCTTCGCCGGCAATGTCGATGCACAATGCACCCGGATTGCCGAGCTGCGCGCCGATCGCGGCGGGGAGGCCGTATCCCATCGTGCCGAGACCACCGCTGGTAAGCCACTTGTTAGGCGCTTCGAACCCGAAATGCTGCGCGGCCCACATCTGGTGCTGGCCGACTTCGGTCGACACGATCGGGGCGCAATGCTTCGTCGCCTCGTACAGCGCACGGATCGCACGCTGCGGCATGATTTCGGTCGCGTTTTCCGGAAAGTCGAGGCAGCGCTTTGCGCGCCAGCCATCGATCTTCGCCCACCAGGCCGACAGATCGGGCTTGGGATGCTGGCGCGATTTCCAGACGCGGACCATGTCCTCCATCGCGTGGCCGGCATCGGCGATGATGCCAAGGTCGACGCGCACGATCTTGTTCACGCTGGAACGATCGATGTCGATATGGACCTTGCGGCTGCGTGGGGAGAAGGCGTCGAGCCGGCCGGTCACGCGGTCGTCGAAGCGCGCGCCGATGGCGACGACCAGATCGGCCTCGTTCATCGCGAGGTTCGCTTCATAGGTGCCGTGCATCCCCAGCATCCCCAGCCATTGCGGGTTGCAAGCGGGCAGGGTGCCAAGGCCCATCAGCGTCGAGGTGACCGGTGCGCCGGTGATCCGCGCCAGTTCGCGCAGCAGCTGCGACGCGCCCGGACCCGAATTGATGATGCCGCCGCCGGTATAGAGTACCGGACGCTCTGCCGCGGCCAGCATGTTGACGACCTGCTCGATCTGCGCGCGGTCGGCCTTCACCTTCGGGCGGTAGGTCTTGTGCTGGATCGGGCCGGGTTTGGTGTAGCGCGCGGTCGCGACCTGCACGTCCTTGGGAATGTCGATCACGACCGGGCCGGGGCGGCCGGCGGTGGCGATGTGGAACGCCTCATGGATGACATGGCCAAGCTTCGCCGGGTCCTTCACCAGATAATTATGCTTGCAGCAGTGGCGCGTGATGCCGACGGTGTCGGCCTCCTGAAACGCGTCGGTGCCGATCAACCCGGTCGGAACCTGCCCGGTGATGACGACCATCGGGATCGAATCGAGCAGCGCGTCTGTGATGCCGGTGATCGCGTTGGTCGCGCCGGGGCCGGATGTGACCAGCACGACGCCGGGCTTGCCGGTCGAGCGCGCATAGCCCTCCGCCGCATGGGTTGCCGCCTGTTCGTGGCGGACCAGGATGTGCTTGATCCGGCTATGTTCGAACAGCGCATCGTAGATCGGCAGCACCGCGCCACCGGGATAGCCGAATACGACTTCCACGCCGAGATCGACGAGGGCCTCGACCAAGATGGCGGCTCCACTCTTCTCGGGCATGGGTATTCGCTCCTTCGTTATCTCGCGGGCGCAATAGCACCGTTGGAGTGGCGTCGCTAGTCGCATGAAACATGCGTGTCAACCATCATGTATGTAATAATGTGTCGATTTGACGCCATAGTACGCATCTTTCCGTTTCGCTTGTGCGAAGCCATTCGCTCGGGGGCTGGTTGCGGAACCATGTATATTGCCGTTTCGCATATTGGCGGGTGGCATTGCGGGCGGCGGTCAACGCCTCTTCGCGGGTGTCGTGCCCCGCCTGCCACCGTGCGATTTCTGTCACGCCGATCGCGCGGCGGACCGGGGCGTCGGGTGCGATGTCGGTTCGGGCGAGCAGCGTGCGGACTTCCTCCACCGCGCCGTCATCGAACATGTGCGCCAGTCGACGGTCGCAACGATCGGTGAGCCAAGTGCGGTCGGGCAACAGCAGCAGCGCCGACAGCGCGATCCGGTGGCCGATCCCGCCGATCCGGTCGCGTTGCCAGTCGGACAGGGTGCGACCGGTTGCGGTCACAACCTCCAGCGCTCGGGCGATCCGGGTCGTATCTGTCGGGCGCAGCCGGGCAGCGGCTTCGGGGTCGAGGGCGGCGAGTTCGGCCACCGCCTGATCCAGTGGAAGCGCGCGGATACGGGCGCGGATGTCGGGGGCGATGTCCGGCACCGGGGCGATGCCGTCGATCAGCGTGCGGAGATACAGGCCGGTGCCACCGACCAGCACCGGCAGCTTCCCCGCCGCATGAGCCGCATCGATCTCGACCGCCGCCTGGCGCGCCCACAGTGCGGTCGAATAGGGTTCGGCACCGTCGACATGACCGAACAGGCGGTGCGGCGCCTGTGCCTCTTCTGCGGGCAAAGGACGGGCGGACAGGATGCGCAGGTCGCGATAGACCTGCGCGCTGTCGGCATTGATGACTATGCCGTCGTGGCGACGCGCGACATCGATCGCCAGCGCGGACTTGCCGCTGGCGGTCGGGCCTGCGATGAGCGCGAGCCTCGGACGGTCAGGAGATTTCGCCATGTTCATCGCCACGCTGATAGCAGCCGAATCGATCGCTGCGGGCGATATTTCCGCTGCCGCCGATCGGCTCGATACCGCCGGGTGCCAGGTCGAAGGCTGGACATGGATCGACGAAGGCCGCGCCGCCGATATCCGCTTTGCCGAAGAGGTTGCCGCAGCGCGTCCGGCGTTGGAAGGGGTGTTCGCCCATACCGAT
The DNA here is from genome assembly GCF_913776855.1 of uncultured Sphingomonas sp. GTDB lineage: Bacteria > Pseudomonadota > Alphaproteobacteria > Sphingomonadales > Sphingomonadaceae > Sphingomonas. Next base: position 203,231 of record NZ_CAJYQD010000014.1, read on the forward strand.
GTCGCGGTGCAGCCCGCGGCGAACCGCGAGAAGAAGCTGCTGGTCGCCGACATGGATTCGACGATGATTACCGTCGAATGCATCGACGAACTGGCCGATTATGCGGGGATCAAGCGGCAGATCGCCGAGGTCACCGAACGGGCAATGCGCGGCGAACTGGATTTCGCGTCGGCGCTCGACGCACGGGTGGCGTTGCTGGAAGGGCTGGAGGAAGCGGCGATCCAGCGCTGCCTCGACGAACGGGTCAAGCTGATGCCCGGCGCGAAGACCCTGATCCAGACGATGCGCGCGCGCGGGGCGACGACGATCCTCGTCTCGGGCGGTTTCACGCGCTTTGCCGAGCCAGTCGGCACCGAACTCGGCTTTCACCGGATGATCGCCAACCGGCTGTTGATCGAGGATGGTCGGCTGACGGGCAAGGTACGCAAGCCGATCGTCGATGCAACGACCAAGGAAGTGACGTTGCTGTCGGCGATCGAGGAATTGGGGATCGACCCGGCGGCGACGCTGGCGGTCGGAGACGGGGCCAACGACCTGCCGATGATCCGCCGCGCGGGGCTGGGCGTCGCCTACCATGCGAAACCGATCGTCGCGGCGGAGGCGGGCGTGCGGATCGATCACAACGACCTGACCGCGCTGCTTTATATACAGGGGATCGCGCCCGCCGACTGGGCGGCGGGCTGATCGGTCAGCGCTTCATCGGCACGCAGGGCGTGGGACGGATCGCGGCGCAGGCGCGGCTCGCCTCCGCGCTGCTGGCGAACGGGCCGACCAGCAGGCGGGTGTTGGCGCCGGCCTGCTCGTAATAGGGCTGGCGGCCGCTGAACTTGCCCGCGACGCTGCCCCACAGGCGGCGGGCATTGCCGCCATCCTTGAACGCGCCCAGTTGTACCCGCCAACCGCCGTCGCGGATCGGCGCTGGTTTGGCGGCTGGTGCGGGGGCGGGCGTCGCCTTCGCAACCGGCGTGGCGCGTGGGGCAGGAGCCGGCCGGGGCGTTGCGACCGGCGTCGGGCGCGGCGTCGCGACTTTGGGTGGAACGGATGCCAATACGGGGCGCCCGGCATTGCGTTCCAGATCACGGGCCATCACCAGCGCCGCCTGCCGATCGGGCAGCGGGACGTAGCGGTCCATCTCCGCCAGCGTCGATGCCGCCTGCGGCAGGCCCGCCGACGATGCCCGCGTCATCAACGCATAGGCCCGCCGCCAGTCCTTCGGCACCGCATCGCCGTTGAAGAGCATGGTGCCCAGCACGAACTGGCTGCGTGCCTCCCCCCGCTGCGACGATTTCTCCAGCCATTTGACCGCATCGGCGCGCTTGCCGTTCTGGAACAGGATCAGGCCGTAATTATTCTCGGCCTGAACATGCCCCTGCTGCGCGGCCAGCGCATACCAGCGTTCGGCCTGGGCCATGTCCATCGGCACGCCGCGCCCCAGCTTATAGGCCTGACCCAGGTTGAACTGCGCATCGGCATCGCCGGCAGCGGCGGGCTGCTGCCATTCGCGGACGGCCGTGGCCCAGTCGCCGCGCGCCCAGGCGTCGACCCCGGCCTTTACATCGGCCCCTGCCACCGTCGACAGCATCGCGCCTGCCAGCACCAGCCCAACCATTACGCGCATCACGATCCCCTCTGCGTCCTGTCGCGATCCTCTATCAGCGGTTCACCATGTTCGGAAAGCCTTTCGCTCCCGCGCAAAGGGAAGCGCGGCGTTAACCCCTTCTTATCCGCCCGCATGTCATCGAGAGGCGGAGATTATGGGAGACGGTGGCGCAATGCGCGTTTTGGCGGTGGCTTCGCAAAAGGGTGGTTCGGGCAAGACGACCTTGTCCGGGCATCTGGCCGTGCAGGCCGAACGCGCAGGCGCCGGGCCGGTCGTGATGATCGACATCGATCCGCAGGGGTCGCTGGCGGCGTGGTGGAATGAACGCGTCACCGACGAACCGGCCTTTGCCCAGACGATGGTCGCACGCCTTGCCGCCGACCTGGAAACGCTGCGTGCGCACGGCTTCAAGCTGGCGATCATCGATACGCCCCCGGCGATCACCATGGCGATCCAGAGCGTGATCGCTGTCGCCGAACTGATCGTCGTGCCGACGCGCCCCAGCCCCCATGACCTGCGCGCCGTGGGGGCAACGGTCGATCTGTGCGACCGCGCGGGCAAGCCACTGGTGTTCGTCGTCAACGCCGCGACGCCCGGCGCGCGGATCACCACGGAGGCGACGATGGCCCTGTCGCAGCACGGTACGGTGGCGCCGGTCACGATCCACCATCGCGTCGATTTCGCATCGTCGATGGTCGATGGTCGCACCGTCATGGAAATCGACCCGACATCGCGGTCGAGCGCCGAGATCGAGGCGCTGTGGCTGTATATCCAGGATCGCCTCGAAAAGAATTTTCGTCGGACCGTCTTTGCCGTGCCGACCATGCCGACCACGATGCGGGTGTCGGCCGGCGGGTTCGGGCGGCGGGGGCAGGGGTAAGCAGATGACCACGCCGCAGCCCCCGGCCCAGATCCATTCGGCCCTGCTGGCCCGCAAGGGTGAGGCACGGCCCGCCATGCGTCCGCACGGTACCGCAGCCACCAGCCAGGACGGCGACGATCTGGGCTGGAACGACCTGGGCGACACGAAGCCTGCGGTCCTGCGCGATCGGGCGAAGTTGCAGGCGGTATCGGCAACGCCGTCGCCGGCCGGTGAATCGATCCTCCTCGACCTCGACCCCGACCGAATGCTGCGGCTGCGGCTGGCGGCGACGGTCTGCAATGTCACTCCGGAAGCCTTTGTGCGCGACGCGCTCGATCGCTCCCTCCCGTCGGCCTCCGACATCGCGGCGCTCGTTCAGCGCCTCGCCCCCGATGGGGCTGCAAAGGGCAAGCCATGAAGACGCATCTGCTGGTATCGATCGGCCTCGCGACGGCCATGCTGGGCGGATCGCTGGCGCTGGTCGGCGGGGGCACCGTGGCGGTGGCGTCGGCCGAGGACGGCGTGGCGCGCAAGTTCGCGGCGAAAGCGATCAAGGCGCTGGGCAAGCGACGGGCGGCGGATGCCGTGACCTTTGCGGAACAGGCCGTCGCGTTGTCGCCGCGCGATGCGGCCTATCGCACGCTGCTGGGGCGGGCTTATCTGTCCGCCGGACGGTTTGCGTCGGCGACGCAGGCCTTTACCGATGTGCTGACATTGAACCCGGCCGATGCGCGCGCGGCGCTGAACCTCGCGCTGGCGCAGACCGCGACCGGCGAATGGGTGGCGGCACGCGAAACGCTGACCGCCCATGCCGCGCGGATTTCGCCGGCCGATCGCGGACTCGCGCTGGCGCTGGCGGGCGATCCGGCGGGCGGCATCGCGCTGCTGAGCGAAGCGGCGCGCGATCCGGCGGCAACGGCGACCATTCGCCAGAACCTGGCGCTGGCGCTGGCGCTCGACGGTCGATGGGTCGATGCCCGCACGGTCGCGTCGGTCGATATGTCCCCGGCGCAGGTCGATCAGCGGTTGATGGAATGGGCGGCATTCGCCCGGCCGGAACATGCCGCGCAACAGGTTGCTGCGCTGCTGGGCGTCACCCCCTCGGCCGATCGGGGGCAGCCGGTGCAGCTCGCGCTGACCGATCCGGCAGGGGCTGCCCCCGTGGCGCTGGCACAGGCCGATCCGGTTCCCGACGTCCCGGCAGCGGTCGTCCCGGTCAAACCGGTCGACGAAACTTCCGTCGTGCCCGCCGTACCCGCCCCGGTACAGATGGCGGCGATTGCCCGCCCGGCGATCACCTTTGCCCCGCGTCGCGAAATCGTCCAGGCATTGCCCGACACCTATCAGCGGCAGCCGCAGCTGGTGCGAATGGCGGCCCGATCGCGCGGGGTCGTGCAGCCGTTCCGCACTGCATCCGTCGCGCCCGAGAAGGGCGACTATTACGTCCAGCTCGGCGCATTCGATACCGCTGGCGTCGCCCGCAATGCATGGCGGCGGATGAGCCGCAACGTACCACGACTCGCCGCGCTGCCGCCGCAGGGGATGCAGGCCAGCGTCCGGGGGGCCAGCTTCTATCGGTTGTCGGTCGGCGGCCTTGCCCGCACCGATGCAACGTCGCTGTGCAACAGCATCCGTGCCAAGGGCGATCGGTGCTTCATCCGTACCCATGCCGGCGAACAGCTCGCCAGCTGGGCACGTCCCGATCGCCTCGCTTCACGCTAAGTCTTTACCCGGTCCTCTCCCAGGAGGTGGCGGCGCATTCCCTTACAGGAATGCGCCGCCTTTTATCACCCGCACCGCGCGGCCCTGCACCGGCAGGCCGTCGAACGGCGTGTTCGCCGCCTTGCCCGCCAGCGCATCGGCGCGCACCTGCCACGGCGCATCCTGATCGATCACGATCAGGTCGGCCGGCGCTCCAATCTCCAAAGTGCCCGATTCGAGGCCCAGCAGCAGCGCCGGATTGCGCGACAGCAGCGCGAACAGCCGGTCGAGGCCGATCAGCCCATCGCGCACCATCCCCAGCGCGAGCGGCAGCAGCGTCTCCGCCCCCGCCATGCCCGGCTCCGAATCGGAGAAGGGCAGGCGCTTCGCTTCCGGTCCGCGCGGGTCGTGGCCCGAACACAATACATCGATCGTGCCGTCGGCGAGCGCTGCGCGTGCCGCCTGTCGGTCGCTTTCGCTGCGCAGCGGCGGGGAGAGGTGGGCGAAGGTGCGGAAATCACTCATCGCGATGTCGGAGAGATACAGGTGCGCCGGCGTGATGCCGCAGGTGACACGCACGCCGCGTCGCTTGGCCGCGCGGATCAGATCGAATCCGGCAGCCGTCGTCACCTGACGGAAATGCAGCCGCGCGCCGGTTTCCTCCGCCAGCATCACGTCGCGGGCGATCGCCAACGCCTCGGCCATCGCCGGAGCGGCGGGAAGACCGAGACGAGTCGCGGTTTCCCCGGCGGTCGCCACCGCGTCACCCGCCAGCCCGCCATCCTCGGCATGGGCGATGACAACCAGACCGCAGTCGCGGGCATAGGCCAGCACCTTGCGCATCACGCCGCTGTCGGCGATCCAGCGCCGCCCGGTGGCGACGGCCACCGCACCCGCTTCGGCATTGATCGCCATTTCGGCGAGGTCGGTACCGCGCAGCCCCTGCGTCGCGGCGGCGATCGGATGGATCCAGAGGTCGGGCTTGCCCATATGCGCCGCCCGCGCGACGATGCCCGGATCGTCCAGGACGGGGGCCTGATCGGGCATCAGCCCGACGCGGACGATGCCCCCTGCGCGACAGGCGGCGGCATCGATTCCGAAGACGCCAAGGTCGACGATCGCCGGCGCGATCAGCTTGCCCGTCGCATCGATGGTTTCCGAATCGCCAGCATCGCCCGCATCGGCGACGATCACGTCGCCATCGATCGACAGGTCACGGCTTGCGACCCCGCCGACCGGGCAGACCAGCGTGCCCCCGGTGAACCGCCTGCTCATGCCCAGCCCTCCACGCCACGGCTGCGCCGGGTCAGTATGTCGAGACAGGCCATGCGGACCGCCACGCCCATTTCAACCTGCTCGGTGATCGTCGATCGCTGCGGATCGTCGGCGACGTCGCTGGTAATTTCGATCCCCCGGTTCATCGGGCCGGGATGCATCACGATCGCGTGCGGCTCGGCGCGCTTCAGCCGGTCGCGGGTCAGGCCGTAGCGGAGATGATATTCGCGGGTCGACGGGATGAAGCCGCCGTTCATCCGCTCGTTCTGCAACCGCAGCATCATCACGACATCGGCCCCCTCCAGCGCGGCGTCGAAGTCGGTGAACGGCGTCACGCCCATCGATTCGATCGCGTGCGGCATCAGCGTGGCGGGCGCCACGACGCGGACTTCGGCGGCCAGCGTCGTCAGCGCGAGGATGTTCGATCGCGCCACGCGGCTGTGCAGGATGTCGCCGCAGATCACGATCCGCTTGTGCGCGATCTCGCCCAGCCGGCGGCGGATGGTCAGCGCGTCGAGCAGCGCCTGCGTCGGGTGTTCGTGCCAGCCGTCGCCGGCGTTCAGTACGGGGCAGTCGACCTTGTCGGCGATCAGCTGCACCGCGCCCGACGAGCTGTGGCGGATGACGATCACGTCGGCGCGCATCGCGTTCAGCGTCACCGCGGTGTCGATCAGCGTCTCGCCCTTCTTCACGCTCGACTGGCCGGCGTGCATGTTGACGACGTCCGCGCCCAGCCGCTTTCCGGCAATTTCGAACGACAGCAGCGTGCGGGTGCTGTTTTCGAAGAAGGCGTTGATCTGCGTCATTCCCTTCAGCCGCTGGTCGCCAGGCGCCCGGCTGCGATTGGCGTCGATCCATTGCTCCGCTTCATCGAGCAGGAACAGGATTTCGTGGGGCTGCAACCCCTCGATCCCGGTCAGGTGCCGATGCGGGAAAACGGCGCCGCCATCGATCATGGCGGCGGGGCGGTGGTCTGAAATAGGCATCGAGGCGACCGGTTAGGCCGGGTGGCGCGCGCGTGCAAGGTCAGGCGAGGGGGTTGTTGACCAGCGCGTCGATCGCCCCTTGCAGGATATAGGCGGCGGCCAGCTTGTCGACGCGTTCGGCACGCTTTGCGCGGCTCAGATCCTCCGCAATCATCTGCCGTTCGACGGCGACGGTCGACCAGCGTTCGTCCCACAGGAAGATCGGCAGGTTCAGATCGTCTAGATTGCGCGAAAAGGCGCGGACCGACTGAGTACGGGGCGAATCGCTGCCGTCCATGTTCAGCGGCAGGCCGATGACGATGCCGCGCACAGATTGCTGGCGGATCAGCGTTACCAACTGCGCCTTGTCGGCGGTAAATTTCGTGCGATTGACCAGTATGGCGGGGCTGGCAAAGCTCCATCCCGCGTCGCACAGCGCAGTGCCGATCGTCTTTGTCCCGACGTCCAGCCCGATCAGCCGACCGCCCTCGGGCAATGCGTCGCGAAAGGCGGTGCGGTCTTCGGTAATCATCGTCTCTCCCAAGTCGCCAGCCGACGCAGCGCATCGGCGCGGACATTCGCCCAGAACAGGCTATAGTCATAAACGTGCCAGTTGTTGCCCGGCAGCACATAGGGGCCAAGGTCGGGTGGGCTGTCGCCGATCGACAGGAAGCCCCGGTCGGCACAGCGCGCCGGCACCAGTCCTGGTGTCATCGTCGCGTTCTCCAACGACTTGTCGGGGATCAGCGTGCCCAGATTGGCAAGGGCTGGTGCCTGCGCATCGGGCGTGCCGGTCAACGGGTTGGTGCAGACCATCGGCGTGCCGGCACGCGATCGTCCGTCGAACCCGGTCGAGGCGTCATATTGCTCGACGACCAGCAACGGATCGGCCGGGTCGGCGAAGCTCTGCCACGACAACAGGCATCCTGTCTGGTCGGCGCTCGCGCATTCGGGCAGGCCCAGTGCCGGGACGTCGGTCACCTTCGACACGGGCCATCCGACGATATAGGCCGCAACGATCCGCCGGGCGAGCGGCGTCCCCGCGACCTTCTCGCGCAGCAGCCGCGTCAGGTGGAGCGCGCCCTGGCTATGTCCGGCGAGGATGATCGGGCTCTTGGTGTCTATATCGCCCAGAAACCGGTCGAACGCCGATTCGATGTCGTGATAGGCGAGGTCGAGCGCCTGGCCCGCCGCCGTCGCGCTGGTCAGGAACGCACCGAACGTCGCCTGGCGATAGCGCGGCACCCATACCCGTCCCGCTGCATTGAACGCGCTGGCCTGTCCACGCAGGAAAATTCGCGCGCGATCGTTCGTCTCGGCATCGTCCAGCGTCGCGTTCCACCGATCGGTGCCGACGAATGACGTCGGGTGGATAAAGAAAATTTCGGCCTTGCCAGGCGTCGTTGGCTGGACGCCCGGCGGCAGCCAGTCGACCGGCGTGTTCGTCAGGCCGGGCCGAGCAAACCACATCGCCTTGTCGGCATAGAGCCGCGACGGAATGGTCGGTTCAGCGCGAAACGCCACGCCCGGCACCAGCGCGCGGCGCAGCAGGTCGTTGCCGAACATGCGATAGGCGACCGCCCCCGCGATCACGAGGACGATCAGCGTCGCCACGACATACAGGAATTTGCGCGCCAATCCGGACTCCACCGCTTTTCACGGTATCGATGCGGGAAGGCGCGGACGTGCGCAACCGCTTTGCGGGTGCTTGTGGGGGGCGTGTCGTAATGCTAGCCGCCCTTCCCATGTCCGTCGAACCTGCAACCGTAAAGCGCGTGGCCGGCCTTGCCCGTATCGCGATCACCGATGCCGAAGCCGAAAAGCTGGCACCTGAACTCGGCAATATCCTTGGCTGGATCGAACAGCTGGGCGAAGTCGACACCCAGGGCGTCGAGCCGATGACCGCCGTCATCCCCAACCATCTGCGCCTGCGCGACGACGTCGTTACCGATGGTGACGTGCGCGACCGGGTGCTGGCCAATGCGCCGCAGGGCGAACATGGCTTTTTCACCGTTCCGAAAGTGATCGAATAGTGGCGAACCTGACCGATCTTGGCGTCGCCGCGATCCGCGACGGCGTGCGTGCCGGGACGTTTTCGGCGCGCGACGTCGCCGATGCGTTCATCACCGCCGTTGCCGCCGCGAAACCGCTCAATGCCTTCCTCGTCGAAACCCCGGAACATGCATTGTCGGCCGCCCGTGCTGCCGATGAGGCGCGCGCGGCCGGCGAGACGCTAAAGCCCCTGGCCGGCGTACCGATCGGCATGAAGGATTTGTTCTGCACGCAGGGCGTCGAGACGACGGCGGCGAGCGGCATCCTGAAGGGGTTCGTGCCCCAGTATGAATCGACCGTCTCGGGCAATTTGTGGAATGCCGGTGCGGGGATGCTGGGGAAGCTGAACCTCGACCAGTTCGCCATGGGGTCGTCCAACGAAACCAGTGCGTTCGGGAACGTCATTTCGCCGTGGCGGCGGCCGAACGACACCGCGCCGATGGCACCGGGCGGCTCGTCGGGTGGCTCTTCGGCAGCGATCGCGGCGCGGCTGTGTCCGGCGGCGACCGGCACCGACACCGGTGGGTCGATCCGCCAGCCGGCCGCCTTTGTCGGCATCACAGGCATCAAGCCGACCTATGGCCGCTGCTCGCGCTACGGCGTCGTCGCCTTCGCCTCATCGCTCGACCAGGCGGGGCCGATGGCGCGGGACGTGCGCGACTGCGCGATCATGCTGGAGGCGATGGCCGGGTTCGATCCAAAGGATTCGACCTCGCTCGACCTGCCCGTACCGGCATGGGAAGCGGGGCTGAACGCCGATCTGCGCGGCAAGCGCGTCGGCATCCCGAAGGAATATCGCGTCGACGCTATGCCGGCCGAGATCGAGGCGCTGTGGCAACAGGGCATCGACTGGCTGAAGGATGCCGGGGCAGAGATCGTCGAGGTTTCACTGCCGCACACCAAATATGCGCTGCCGGCCTATTATATCATCGCGCCGGCCGAAGCGTCGTCGAACCTGGCGCGCTATGACGGCGTGCGGTTCGGGCAGCGGGTGCTGCCTGAAGGGGCGGGCCTGCAGGACATGTACGCCGCGACCCGCGCCGCCGGCTTCGGCGACGAGGTGAAGCGCCGGATCATGATCGGCACCTATGTGCTCTCCGCCGGCTTTTACGATGCCTATTATACGCAGGCGCAGAAGGTGCGGACGCTGATCGCGCGCGACTTCGAGAAGGCGTGGGAACAGTGCGATGTGCTGCTGACCCCGACAGCACCGTCGGCGGCGTTCGCGCTCGGCGAAAAGAGCGCCGATCCGATCGCGATGTACCTGAACGACGTCTTCACCGTGCCGTCGTCGCTCGCTGGGCTGCCTGCGATGAGCGTGCCGGGCGGCGTCGACAAGGACGGCCTGCCGCTGGGGTTGCAGATCATCGGCAAGCCGCTCGATGAACAGGGCGTGCTGAACGCCGGTTTGGCGATCGAGCAACGCGCCGGGTTCGTCGCGCGAGCGGACAAGTGGTGGTGAGATGCAGTTCCTCGCCGAATTGCTCCTCGAAGTAATCGGCGAAGCTGTAGCGGAATTGTTCAGGGCGTTGTTTCGTCGGAGGAAGAAAGTCCCGACGGAACGCCCTGGTCGGAGCAGAAGAAAATGACTGAGTCCACCTACCGCATCCGTGGTGCCACCGGCGATTGGGAGGTCGTGATCGGCCTCGAAGTCCATGCGCAGGTCACGTCGAACGCCAAGCTGTTCTCAGGTGCGGCGACCGCGTTCGGCGCCGAGCCGAATACGCAGGTGTCGCTGGTCGATGCGGCGATGCCCGGCATGTTGCCGACCCCGAACCGCGAATGCATCCGCCAGGCGGTGCGTACCGGCATGGCGATCGATGCGGTCATCAACAAATGGTCGCGCTTCGACCGCAAGAATTACTTCTACGCTGATCTGCCGCAGGGGTATCAGATCAGCCAGCTCTATCACCCGCTGGTGGGCGAGGGGGCGATCACCGTCGTCCTCGACGAAAAGAACCCCGACAGTCCAACCAAGACGATCGGTGTCGAGCGCATCCATGTGGAGCAGGATGCCGGCAAGCTGATGCACGACCAGCATCCGACGCGCTCCTATGTCGACCTCAACCGGTCGGGGGTCGCGCTGATGGAAATCGTCAGCCGTCCCGACATGCGTTCGCCAGCAGAAGCGGGGGCCTACCTGTCGAAGCTTCGGACGATCCTGCGCTATGTCGGGTCGTGCGACGGCAATATGGACCAGGGGTCGATGCGCGCCGACGTCAACGTATCGGTGCGGCGTCCGGGCGAGGAGTTGGGAACGCGGACCGAGACGAAGAACGTCAATTCGGTGCGTTTTGTCATGGCCGCGATCGAATATGAGGCGAACCGGCAGGTCGCGGTGCTGGAGGATGGCGGGCGCATCGTGCAGGAAACCCGCCTGTTCGATCCGGACAAGGGCGTGACGCGGTCGATGCGGTCGAAGGAAGACGCGCACGATTATCGCTACTTCCCCGATCCCGATCTGCTGCCGCTCGAACTGGACGATGCGTTTCTCGACGAATGCCGCGCGAGCCTGCCCGAATTGCCCGATGCCAAGCGCCAGCGCTATGAAGGCGAACTAGGCCTGTCCGCGTACAACGCAGCGGTGCTGACCGCGGAGGTCGAAACGGCGCGCTGGTTCGAGGCGCTGCTGGCCGAATGCGGTTCTGACGTGCCGGCAAAGTCGGCTGCCAACTGGTTGATTTCCGACCTGTATGGCGCGCTAAATCGGTTGGGCAAGAACATCGGCGACAGCCCGGTGTCGCCGGCACAGGGCGCGGAACTGCTCAAGCTGGTAGCCGACGGCACGCTGTCGGGAACGCTGGCGAAGCAGGTGTTCGAAATCATGCTCGAAACCGGGCAGGGCGCCAATGCCATCGTTGAAGAGCGCGGTCTCAAGCAGACCAGCGATACCGGCGCGATCGAAGCGGTGATCGCCGAGGTCATGGCGAAGAACGCCGACAAGGTTGCCGACTATCGCGGCGGCAAGGACAAGCTGTTCGGTTTCTTCGTCGGTCAGACGATGAAGGCGATGGGCGGCAAGGCCAATCCGGGCGTCGTCAACGACCTGCTGAAGAAGGCGCTGGGATGATGAAGACGACGCGACGCGTGCTACTGGTGGCGCTGGCTCTCGCCGGGCCGGCATTAGCCCAGACGCCGGCTCCGCAGCCCACCGCGGTGCCACCGTTGCCTCGCGTCGCGATCGTCACCACCGCCGGCACGCTGACGGTCGAGGTCGAGGTGAAGCGCGCGCCGATCACCGCTGCGAATTTCCTCCGCTATGTCGACCAGAAACGGCTCGACGGCGTCAGCTTCTATCGGATCGTGAAGGTCGGACCGGAATTCGGCTTCGTCCAGTTCGGGCCGCATACCGATGCGAAGAAGATGCTGCCGCCGATCAAGCACGAACCGACGACCCAGACCGGGTTGTCGCATACCGACGGGACCTTGTCGGTGGCGCGGCTCGGGGTCGGGACTGCGCGCGGCGAGTTTACCATTTCGGTCGGCGACCAGCGGCGTACGCTGGATGCCGCGCCGGGCGTACCGGGCGATGGGCAGGGCTATGCCGCTTTCGCCCGGATCGTCGATGGTCGCCATGTTCTGGTCAAGATTCTCGACACGCCGGTCGATCCGGCCAAGGCGAGCAACGGCGCGTTCAAGGGCGAGATGCCGGGTACGCCAGTCAAGATCATTACCGCCCGGCGGGAGACGCCATAACGAAAACCTCCCCTCCCGCATCGGGGAGGGGAGGTTGGCACGATCTACTGCCCATCGGCGTCCTGGTTGCGGACGACTCCGCCCGATCCGCCCGCCGTGTCGGGCGAGACGGTCGGCTCGGTGGGCGAGGTCGTACCGGTGGCAGTGCCGCCGCGCTCGACATCGCCATTGACGGTATCGACCGCCCTTTCAATGTCACTGCGGCGATCGGTATCGTCCTGCGAGGCGCTGTCGGGATGGCTGCTGCGATCGCGGTCGCTCATGTCAGTGTCCTTCCATTACCGGCTGGCCGGGAACCGGCGTTACCCCCGGATCGCCGCCAGGCATGGGGCTGGGCACGTCGATGTCAGGACCTGGAACATCGATTTCCGGTGGCGGCGCCGTCGGCTGGCCGGGTTCGGTCTGGGGCGCCGGATGTTCCGGCGGCGGCGTGGTCGGCGCGACGCCCGGTTCGGGGGCGGGCGTTTCGGCGGGGATCGGGGGTTCGACGGGCATGAATTGTCTCTCCTTCGACGCTTCAACGTCCGCCAGACGCACGGGTTGCCGGAGCGATGCAACTCTGCGAAGCGTGGCGGCTTGCCCCGACGCGCATGGCTGCTATAGACGCGCCCGTGCCGGCGGCGTCCGCTCGGCGGGCGTGGCGGAACTGGTAGACGCGCTGGATTTAGGTTCCAGTATCGAAAGATGTGGGGGTTCGACTCCCTTCGCCCGCACCAGTGACGCCGCCAGCGCCTGTCGAAGCTGGAGCCGCTCCATTCGATTCTTTTGACGAAAGCCGTGAGAATGCAGACTGTCGAGACGTTGAACGAGGGCCTGAAGCGCGCCTACACGCTGACCATCACCGCCGCCGAGGTCGACGCGAAGGTCGATGCCGAAGTGAAGCGGGTTGCGCCGACGATCAAGATGCCCGGCTTCCGCCCCGGCAAGGTGCCCGCGAACCTGATCCGCAAGATGCACGGCGAAGCGCTGTCGCAGGACGCGCTGAACAGCTCGATCCAGGACGGCATCCAGACGCTGATCGCCGAACAGAAGCTGCGCCCCGCCACCGCGCCGCAGGTGTCGCTGGAAGGCGAGTATGCGCCGGGCCAGGACGCTTCGGTTGCCGTGTCGCTCGAAGTCCTGCCCGACGTGCCGGCCCCGGCGATCGACGACCTGAAGCTGGAACGCCTGACCGTTCCGGCCGACGAAGCGGTGGTCGATCAGCAGCTCGAACAGCTCGCCAGCAACAACAAGCGTCATGACGATGCCGAGGAAGGCCACGCGGCCGCCACCGGTGATCTGGTCGTGATGGATTTCGTCGGCAAGGTCGACGATGTGGCGTTCGATGGTGGTACCGGCGAAGGCATGGCGATCGAAATCGGTTCGGGCCGCCTGATCCCCGGCTTCGAAGACCAGCTGGTCGGCGTGAAGAAGGGCGACGAGAAGACGATCAACGTCACCTTCCCGGACGACTATCAGGCCGAAAATCTGAAGGGGAAGGCCGCGACCTTCGACCTCAAGATCACCGACGTGAAGGTTCCGGCCGAAGGCGGTCCGGACGACGAGTTCGCCAAGTCGCTGGGCCTCGAAAGCCTGGAGCAGCTGCGTGGCCTCATCAAGGGGCAGGTCGAGCAGGAGCTGAACGGCCTGACCCGCACCCACATGAAGCGCAAGCTGCTCGATCAGCTGGCCGCCGGTCATGACTTCGACGTTCCGCCGTCGATGGTTGAGGCCGAGTTCGACCAGATCTGGGCGCAGCTGCAGCACGAAGCCGGCCACGAATCCGATCCGGAAGCGGCACGTGCCGAGTTGGAAGCCGAGCGTGACGATTATCGCCAGATTGCGGTGCGTCGCGTTCGCCTGGGCCTGCTCCTGTCGGAGATCGGCCAGAAGAACGGCATCGAGGTCAGCCAGCAGGAAATGCAGCGTCTGATCATGCAGGCCGCGCAGCAGTACGGCCCCGAAGATCGCCAGCGCTTCATCCAGTATGTGCAGCAGGAGCCGATGGCAGCCGCGCAGCTGCGTGCCCCGCTGTACGAAGACAAGGTCGTCGACTTCCTGTTCGGCAAGGCCGAGGTCACCGACCGCGAAGTGACGCGTGAGGAATTGGAAGCTGCGATCGAGAGCGAAGAGGGCGCCGTGCCGCACGTGCATGGCCCGGATTGCGATCACGATCACGACCATGCCAAGCCGGTGAAGAAGGCCGCGAAGGCCAAGCCCGCCGCCGAGGTTCCGGCGGAAGCCGAAGCCGGTACTGAAGAAGAAGCGCCGAAGAAGAAGGCCCCGGCCAAGAAGGCTCCGGCGAAGAAGGCGGAAGCAGCCCCGGCCGAAGCCGCGGAGGGCGAGGCAGCGCCGGCGCCGGCCAAGAAGCCGCGTGCCAAGAAGAAGGTCGAGACCGAAGCCAGCGAAGGCTGATCGGTCCGTCCTGAAGGCAATGGGCCGTCCGCTTCCGAAAGGGGAGCGGGCGGCCTTTGCATGTCCGGCGCTTGCTTTCGGCGGCGTCCGGTGTTGTACGCGGGTGCATGTCCACGACCGTTGCCGTCCTCCTGCCCTGCTACAACGAAGAAGCCGCGATCGGGGCGACCATCGCGGGGTTCCGCGCGGCGCTGCCGGAGGCGACGATCTATGTGTACGACAATAATTCGTCGGACCGTACGATCGAGATCGCGCGGGCGGCGGGTGCCGTCGTGCGTAGCGAGCGGATACAGGGCAAGGGCGCGGTCGTCCGGCGGATGTTCGCCGATGTCGATGCCGACGTCTATGTGATGGCCGATGGAGACGCGACCTACGATGCCGAAGCTGCACCGGAACTGGTCGCGCGGCTGCTCGACGAACAACTCGACATGGTTGTCGGGCAGCGGGTCAGCGAGGCGGCGCTGGCGTATCGCCGCGGGCACCGGTTCGGCAATGCGATGTTGACCGGGATGCTGGCCCGGCTGTTCGGGCGCAGCTTCACCGACATTCTGTCAGGCTACCGGGTGTTTTCCCGCCGGTTCGTAAAGAGCTTTCCGTCATTGTCGGCGGGGTTCGAGATCGAGACCGAGATCAGCGTCCATGCGCTCGAACTACGGATGCCGGTCGCAGAGATTACGACGCGCTATTTCGCGCGACCGGAGGGGTCTGCGTCCAAGCTGTCGACCTATGGGGACGGATTTCGCATCGCCCGGACGATCGCGACGCTCTACCGGATCGAACGACCGCTGTGGTTCTTTGGCGCGGTCGGCCTGATCCTCGCCCTGATTGCGGTTGTGCTCGCGGTGCCGTTGGCCATCACATACCTTCACACCGGTCTGGTACCGCGGTTCCCGACCGCGATTCTCGCGACCGGCCTTGTCATCCTCGCGTCGCTCTGCCTGTTCTCGGGCCTGATCCTCGACACCGTGGTGCGCGGGCGGCGGGAGGTGCGACGGCTGGCGTATCTTGCCCATCCGGCACCGGGCGGGGTGCCCGGCGCACGATAACCATCATTCCGGGGCCGTAGCGATGCGCTGGCCCCTTGCGCCGTCTGTCGCGAGCGCCGATGTAGGGCATCGAAACCTACTCAGCGGGAACCCAATGCTAGATATTCACGACGGCCTCGTCCCCATCGTCATCGAACAGTCGAGCCGCGGGGAGCGCAGCTTCGACATCTATTCGCGCCTGTTGCGTGAGCGGATCGTGTTCGTGACCGGCGGCGTCGAGGACCATATGGCCTCGCTCATCACCGCACAGCTGCTGTTCCTCGAATCGGAAAATCCGAAGAAGGACATCTGGATGTACATCAACTCGCCGGGCGGGGTGGTGACGGCCGGCATGGCGATCCACGACACGATGCAGTATATCCGCCCGCGCGTCGGCACGGTATGCATCGGGCAGGCCGCGTCGATGGGCAGCTTCCTGCTGGCGGCGGGCGAGCCGGGGATGCGCGTGGCGCTGACCAACGCCCGCATCATGATCCACCAGCCCTCGGGCGGTGCGCAGGGCATGGCGTCGGACATCCAGATCCAGGCCAAGGAAATCCAGCGCATCAAGGACCGGATGAACGCGCTGTACGTGAAGTATACCGGCAAGCCGCTGGAAGAGATCGAACGGGCAATGGACCGCGACACGTTCCTCGAAGCGGACGAAGCGAAGGCATTCGGCCTGGTCGATCAGGTATTCGACAAGCGTCCGGGCGCGCCGGAAGAGGCTGCTCCGGCCGCATAAGCGGTTCCCCGCCCGGCGCCTCATCCGGTGGCTCGGGCGGGTAAACTTTTAATGCATTGCCGGATACAAGCCTGTGTGTATCCTGACAGGCGCCAATACGTGCCATAGCGGCGCGGGAGATGATTTGAATGACGAAGCTCAGCGGCGGCGACTCCAAGAGCACCCTGTACTGCTCGTTCTGCGGCAAGTCGCAGCACGAGGTGCGCAAGCTGATCGCGGGTCCGACCGTGTTCATCTGCGACGAATGCGTCGAACTGTGCAACGACATCATCCGTGAGGAAACGAAGTCGGCATTGGTCGCCAAGAAGGACGGCGGGGTCCCGACGCCGCAGGAAATCTGCAATGTGCTGGACGACTATGTCATCGGGCAGAAGCAGGCGAAGCGCGTGCTGTCGGTCGCGGTTCACAACCATTACAAGCGGTTGAACCACGGGCAGAAGGGTGCCGACGTCGAACTGGCGAAGTCGAACATCCTGCTGGTCGGTCCGACGGGTTGCGGCAAGACGCTGCTGGCACAGACGCTCGCGCGCATCCTCGACGTGCCGTTCACCATGGCCGATGCGACGACGCTGACCGAAGCCGGCTATGTCGGTGAGGATGTCGAGAACATCATCCTGAAGCTGCTGCAGGCATCCGACTATAATGTCGAGCGGGCACAGCGCGGCATCGTGTACATCGACGAGATCGACAAGATCAGCCGCAAGGCGGAGAATCCGTCGATCACGCGCGACGTGTCGGGCGAAGGCGTGCAGCAGGCGCTGCTGAAGCTGATGGAAGGCACCACCGCGTCGGTTCCGCCGCAGGGTGGCCGCAAGCACCCCCAGCAGGAGTTCCTGCAGGTCGACACGACGAACATCCTGTTCATCTGCGGCGGTGCGTTCGCAGGTCTGGAAAAGATCATTGCCGACCGCCTGCAGGGTAAGTCGATCGGCTTCGGCGCGTATGTCGCGGCACCGGAAGAGCGTCGCACCGGCGAGGTGCTGCGCCAGACCGAGCCTGAAGATCTGCTGAAGTTCGGCCTGATACCTGAATTCGTTGGCCGTCTGCCGGTGATCGCTACGCTCGAGGACCTTGATGTGGCTGCGCTCATCAAGATCCTGACGGAGCCGAAGAACGCACTGGTCAAACAGTATCAGAAGCTGTTCGACATGGAGGGCGTGAAGCTCGGCTTCAACGACGAAGCGCTGGTGTCGGTGTCGAAGCGGGCGATCGAACGCAAAACCGGCGCACGCGGGCTGCGTTCTATCCTGGAGGGCATCCTGCTCGACACGATGTTCGACCTGCCGTCGATGGACGGCGTGGACGAGGTCGTGGTGGACAAGGACGTGATCGAGGGCCGCAAGGAACCGGTCCGCGTCTATGCCGAGAAGAAGAAGGCGGGCGACGCGGCATAGGCTGCGGGTTTACCGACCGTATAGCGAGCGGGCGTCGGGCAACCGGCGCCCGCTTTGCGTTCGCTCGTCATTCCGGTGAAGGCCGACGTCCGTCGTGTCGGACGTTCGCGACCGAAGTGCGACGCTGCCCATCAAGGGGTCCCGCCTTTCATGGGAAGGACGATAGGGCGGTGGCTTTTGTCAGGGGGCTTGTCGCGCTATCCCCCGTTCATGCCGATCGACCTTATCTGCCTCGATGCCGACGACACGCTGTGGCACAATATGCGTCATTTCGAGGAGGCGCACGACGCCTTCACTGCGATGATCCGACCCTTTGCCGGCGCCGATGTCGCGCGTGATACGCTGGATGCGTGCGAGGCGCGCAACCTGAAGCTCTATGGCTATGGTGCGAAGGGCTTCACCCTGTCGATGATCGAAACCGCGCTGGAATTGGGCGGGGAGCGCTTGCCGAGCGGAATAATCGCCGATCTGCTCGCTGCAGGTCGGCGGCTGCTGGCGCATCCAATCGAACTGTTGCACGGGATCGAGGGAACGCTCGATGAACTGGCCGAACGTGGTCGGCTGGTCCTGGTGACGAAGGGCGACCTGCTGCATCAGGAGGCCAAGCTTGCCGCGTCCGGGCTGGGCGACCGGTTCGCCGGGGTCGAGATCGTGAGCGACAAGACGATCGAAACTTTTGCACGCCTGTTCGATCGTTATGGTGCCGCGCCCGACCGCGCGGTGATGGCGGGCGATTCGATGCGGTCCGACGTCCTGCCTGCGCTTGCGGCGGGGGCATGGGCCGCACATGTTCCGCAACCATTGGCCTGGTCGCACGAAGCGGGTGAGGCCCCGGTCGACCATCCCCGCTTTCGCCAACTGCCGGACCTTGCTGCGTTACCCGTCTGGATCGATGCCATCGGGCGCTAATTGGCTTCGAGGAGGAAACATCCCGCCGCCCAAGCATTGGCTTTGCGTAACGATCAGGGAGCGATGATGTCGGCAGCACACGACCATGAAGCGATGATGGCAGCGGAACAGGGCGAAACCGTCGTGACACCCGCAACCAAACGGGCTTTGCTCGACCGCACGGCGCTGCCCTGGTGGTCGATGATCGTACCGGTGTTGGGATTGGTGGCGATCCTGCTGAACCTGGCGAAGGCGAGCGGGATTGGGGCGGGGCTTGCGGCGGCGGTGATGATCGGGTGCGTGATCGCGGCGGTGCATCATGCCGAAGTCGTCGCGCACAAGGTGGGCGAGCCGTTCGGAACGCTGGTACTGGCGGTTGCGGTGACGGTGATCGAGGTGTCACTGATCGTGTCGCTGATGCTGTCCGGTTCGGGCGATGTCGCCACGCTGGCACGCGATACGGTGTTCGCCGCGATCATGATCATCCTGAACTTCATCGTCGGCATCTGCCTGTTGGTCGGTGGCATCCGCCATCACGAGCAGCGGTTCGTGCTGCGCGGGGTTAGTGCGGCGCTGTCGGTGCTGGCGGCGATGGCGGTGCTGTCGCTGGTGCTGCCGAACTATACGTCCAGCGTGGCGGGACCGACGCTATCGCCATCGCAATTGGCCTTCGTCGCGATCGTTTCGGTCATTCTCTATGCGACGTTCGTGATGGTGCAGACAGTGCGACACCGGGATTATTTCCTGCCGGCGGGCGACGGATCGCTGCCGAAGGACGCCCATGCCGAGCCGCCCGGCGCGGGCACGGCGTGGATCGCGTTCGGGGTGCTGCTGGTTGCGTTGGTCGGTGTGGTGCTTCTGGCCAAGGACCTGTCTCCGGCGATCGAATCGGCGGTGCTGGGTGCGGGGCTGCCGTTGGCCGTCGTCGGTATTCTGATCGCGGGACTGGTGCTGGCGCCGGAAAGCCTGGCGGCGGTGAAGGCGGCGCGCAAGGATCGACTGCAGACCAGCCTGAACCTTGCGATGGGATCGGCACTCGCCACCATCGGCCTGACGATTCCCAGCGTGGCGATCGTATCGTTGGTGATGGGGTGGCCACTGTCGCTTGGTATCGATGCCAAATCGATGGTGCTGTTCGCGCTGTCCCTGTTGGTGGCGACGCTGACGCTGGGCAATGGGCGGACGACGGTGTTGTCGGGCATCGTCCACCTGACGATCTTCGCTGCCTATTTGTTCATTACGGTCGTTCCCTGAACGCCGAGCGCTGCCGGGCGGCGAGCGCCAGTCCGGCAGCGATCTGTGCGATGCCATAGGCGCGGCGGAGCGCCGGACGACCGACGAACGGCCGGACCAGCAGCTGCGCGCCGCCGGCCTCTTCCTGCCACAGGCCGACGTGACGGCGGGGCTGTAGCAGGCCAAGCAGCCCGTCGCCGATCATGAAGGTGGCTGCCATTTCGGCGGCGCGTCTCGAAAGGAGGGTCATGGCGTTGCAACGCGCGGCGCCTGCATCCGTTCGATCGCGGGTGAGCGGCGCAGCAGCCATGCCATCGGATCGATGACGATGTGCGCGCCACGGGGGACGGCGATGCTCCCCGTTCCCCCGGTCATCGCCAGCGTCTGTCGCACGCCGTCGACTTCGACCTCGACCGGCATGGGGAAGGCGCCGTTGCCCGGCACCTGCCAGCGCAGGGTCAGGCGGGTATCGTCGCGCTGTTCGATGAGGTCGGGCAGCGCCGCTTGCCGAAGATACGCATCGAAGAACCAGCCGAAATCCTTGCCGGTCTCCTGCGTCACGGCCCGCTCGAAATCGCGGGTGGTGGCGAAGCGGGGCGTGAAATTGCCGGGCTTCGGATCGGGGCGGCCATAGACCAGTCGCCGGGTGGCTGCGAAGAACGCGCGATCGCCGATCAGGTGACGCAGGCTGTGCAGCATCCAAGCGCCCTTGAAATAGACATCCGTGCCGGGACCGGTGTCGCCATTCACCTCCCGCGTCGTCATCGACCGGCCCGATACGATCGGCGCGCGGTTGGCGACGCGCTGCCGCTGGATCAGCAGCATCGACAGGTAGCGTGCGTCTCCTTCGCGCCATTTGCCGGAGAGCGGCTGCATGTACGACGCGAACGCTTCGTGCAGCCAGAAATCGTCCCAGTCGGCGGCGGTCACCTGATTGCCGAACCATTCGTGACTGAATTCATGCTGGAACAGCCAGTCGAACCCTTCGGGCGCGGGCTTGTAGCCATTGCCGTAGGCGTTGATCGTCTGATGCTCCATGCCGAGATACGGCGTCTCCACCACGCCGACCTTTTCGTTGCCGAACGGATAGGGGCCGATGGTCGATTCGAAGAAATCCAGCGTCGGGGCGAATTCGGCGAACAACTGCTGCGCCTGCGCCTCCTTCCCCTCCAGGTGCCAGAAGTGGAGCGGGATGATGTTGCCGAAGCGGCTGCGATACTGACCCTTGATCTCACGATACGGGCCGACGCTGATCGCCAGCGCATAAGGGTTGGTGGCGCCCGCGTGCCAGTGCCAGGTGGTACGACCATCGGGCAGGGTATCGATCCCGCGCAGCACGCCATTGGCCGGCGCCGACAGCCCGGTGGGTATGGTCAGGTGCAGGTCGACCGATGCCGGCTCACCGGCGGGAAAGTCGAGACACGGCCACCACAGGTCGCAACCGCTGTCCTGCGCGGTCGTGCCGAACCATGGCTTGCCGTGCCATTCGCTCCACACGAAGCCATCGTCCCACGGCGCGCGCTTGGCGACGTGCGGGCTTCCGGCATAGACGATTTCGACCTTTGCGCGCTGCCCGGTGGCAAGCGGGGTTTCGATGACGACTTGGCCGTCGGCCTGCCGCCATTTCGGACGTTCGATTACTTCTCCGTCGACCCGGATCGACCGCACGGCGAGCGCGTCGTCGAGGTCGATTGCAATCCGCGGCGTTGCGGCTTGGGCGGTCAGGGTCAGCGTGACGCGTGCCGACAGCATCCGCCGCTCCGGCAACGCCTCGATCGCCAGATCGGCATGGGCGATCCGCAACGCCGCGCGATCTGCGCCGATCGGACCGCCCGAACGTAGCGTCATCGGATGCACCGGCGCGGTCGCGTCGGCGGGCGTCGTCTGCAACGCGGCGACCAGTGCCAGCGCATAGGATACCATCATGGGTCAGCGGGCCGTCGAACGGAGATTGATGGCGCGGCAATTGCCACCATATAAGGTCGTGGGTCCGGCGCTTCGGCCGGGTCGTGGAGTGTCCATGTCCGAGATTACCAATTCCGTTTCGTCCGAGCCGCTGAAGCTGCCGGTATTGCCGCTGCGTGATATTGTCGTGTTTCCGCACATGATCGTGCCCCTGTTCGTCGGGCGCGACAAGTCGGTCGCGGCACTCGAAGCTGCGATGGCGAATAAGAAGGAAATCTTCCTCGTCGCGCAGCTCGATCCGGGGGAGGACGATCCGGCACGCGAGGATCTGTACGATGTCGGCGTGTCGGCCGAGGTCATGCAGATGCTGAAGCTGCCCGACGGCACCGTGCGGGTGCTGGTATCGGGCAAGGCGCGCGCGACGCTGACCGGACTGGAGACGGTCGACAATTATCTGGTGGCGACGGTGACGCCCACGGAAGCCGACGACACGACGCTGGAAGATGCCGATGCAGGCATGGAGGAGCGCGTCGCCGACGCGATCGCCCAGCCGAGCGCCGAGCTGAAGGCGCTGATGCGTTCGGTGGTCGATCAGTTCGAGAATTACGCCAAGCTCAACAAGAAACTGCCCGCTGAAACCGCGGTGCAACTGTCCGAGCTGGACGATCCCTCGCGCCTTGCCGATGCGGTCGCGGGCAATATCGCAGTAAAGGTTGCGGACAAGCAGGCGCTGCTGGTCGAAGCCGATCCGCACAAGCGGCTGGAAATGGTGTTTGCCTTCATGGAAGGCGAACTAGGCGTCCTGCAGGTCGAGAAGAAGATCCGCAGCCGCGTGAAGCGGCAGATGGAGAAGACGCAGCGCGAATATTATCTGAACGAGCAGTTGAAGGCGATCCAGCGCGAACTCGGCAACGAGGGCGAGGATGGCGATGGCGACGAAGTCGCCGAGCTGACGCAGAAGATCGCGACGCTGAAGCTGAGCAAGGAAGCACGGACCAAGGCAACGTCGGAGCTGAAGAAGCTCAAGACCATGGCGCCGATGAGCGCCGAGGCGACCGTCGTGCGCAACTATCTCGACGTGCTGCTGGGGCTGCCGTGGGGTAAGAAGTCGAAGCTCAAGAAGGATATTGCGGTCGCGCAGGGGGTACTCGACGAGGACCATTATGCGCTGGAGAAGGTCAAGGATCGGATCGTCGAGTATCTGGCCGTGCAGGCGCGGACCAACAAGCTCAAAGGCCCGATCCTGTGCCTGGTCGGCCCGCCCGGCGTCGGCAAGACCAGCCTGGGCAAGTCGATCGCCAAGGCGACCGGCCGGGAGTTCATTCGCCAGTCGCTGGGCGGTGTGCGCGACGAAGCCGAAATTCGCGGCCATCGCCGGACCTATATCGGGTCGCTGCCGGGCAAGATCGTCACCAACCTGAAGAAGGCGGGCGCATCGAACCCGTTGTTCCTGCTCGATGAGATCGACAAGCTGGGTCA
>NZ_CAJYQD010000015.1 GCF_913776855.1 uncultured Sphingomonas sp.
CGATGCCGCCGTCTCGCCAAAGACTGGGAGGCATCCGTCGCCTCCGCAGAAGCATGGCTTGTCATCGCCTCCATCAGGCGGATGACACGCCGTATCGCTAAACTCGAATTATGAGTCGGGCTCTAAGAGGACGGGTGCCACCCTAATAACACAGAAAGTGGCCGTTTGTCAGGGATAATTCTGTATAGCGGTTATATTTGCTTGTAGAAGAGCCCCTAGAATGTTCTGAATTTACTGATGTGATAGTCATCACTTATGGATCGCGGTGCGCTTGAACGTCTTCGATGTTCCTTTGCAACTCGCGTAAGCCAGTGTTCTCGTCGCGCGCTTGCAATGTGCGCTTTGCCGCTTCGGTGTGTTCATCGATCGTTGTCGATAGGTGGGGCTGTGACGACGCATCGTTAAAGTTGCGTCCATCGGTCCAGCTGCTGACACACTGGTGACACAGTGACGGGTGGATTGTTAACCGCGAGCGCGGTATGAAGGCCCTACAGGTTCGGGAAATCGAAAGAATTTCAGCTAGTTGCGGTTTTCGCGAATGGTCGATGTGGTGTCAGGTTGTGTTGACATCGCAGGGGTCGCAAGTTCAATCCTTGCCGCGCCCACCATTTCGAAAACCCCGTCAGTCCGTTGGATTGGCGGGGTTTCTGCTGTTCGCGGTCCGTTTCGGCCATTGCGCGGGGCGGTAGCTGCGATAGCTTCCGGTCCGTGGATCGAAGGGGGCGGATATGCGGGGATACGGACTGACGGGCATTGCGGCGCTGGCGATCGTGGCGGCACCGGCGGCGGCGCAGACGACTGCCGATCCGGTTGAGGAAGTATCGGTCGATCAACTCCAGCAACGGATGCGGACGGGCGCGACCAGCAGCGTCGCGATCACGCAGGCCTATCTCGCCCGGATCGCGACGATCGACCGGCAGGGACCGACCCTGCGCAGCGTCATCGCGACCAACCCCGACGCGCTGGCGCAGGCGAGGGCGCTGGATGAGGAGCGGCGCGCCGGGCGGGTGCGCGGGCCGCTGCACGGCGTGCCGATCCTCATCAAGGACAATATCGAAACCGCCGATGCCATGGCGACCACCGCCGGCAGCCTGGCGCTGAAGGATAACGTCACCCGCCGCGATGCGCCGATGATCGCCTATCTGCGCCGCGCCGGTGCGGTGATCCTCGGCAAGACCAATTTGTCGGAATGGGCCAATATCCGTTCCACCCGGTCGATGAGCGGGTGGAGCGCGGTCGGCGGGCTGGTGCGCAACCCTTATGCGCTCAACCGCACCGCCTGCGGTTCATCGTCGGGATCAGGTGCCGCGATCGCCGCCAGCCTTGCCGCCGTAGCGGTCGGGACCGAGACCGACGGGTCGGTCGTCTGCCCGTCGTCGATCAACGGGCTGGTCGGGTTCAAGCCGACGCTGGGGCTAGTCAGCCGCAGCCGGGTTGTGCCGATCAGCCATAGCCAGGATACGCCGGGACCGATGGGCCGATCGGTCCGTGACGTCGCGCTGCTGCTGTCGGCGATGGCCGGCCCCGATCCGACCGATGCGGCGACGGTACGGAGCGTGGTGCGCGACTATGCCGCCGGGCTGTCGGCAGGCGCGCTGAAGGGCAAGCGGGTCGGCGTCATCCGTCCCGCCGGGATGCCGGTGGCGCTGGCCGAACGGTTGGATGCGGCGCTGAAGGTCCTGCGCGCCGCGGGTGCGACGCTGGTCGAGGTAACGCCGCCCAAGCTCGACGGGCTGGGTGAGGCGGAACTGCTGGTGCTGAAGACCGAGTTGAAGGCCGATCTCGACGCCTATCTTGCCACGACGCCGGCGGCGGTGAAGACGCGGACGCTGGAACAGGTCATCGCGTTCAACCGCGCGAACGCCGCCGCCGAGATGCCGTTCTTCGGGCAGGAGTTGTTCGAGGCGGCAGCCGAAACCAAGGGGCTGGTCGATCCCACCTATCGTGCCGCGCGCGCGACCTCGCTGCGGTTGGCCGGTCGCGAGGGCATCGATGCGATGCTGAAGACGGCGCGGGCCGATCTGCTGGTCGAACCGACCTATGCCGCCGCGTGGCTGAGTGATCCCGTCTATGGCGACCAATATGGCGGGCCGTCGGCATCCGAACTGCCGGCGGTGGCCGGTTACCCGCACCTGACCGTGCCGATGGGGCTGGTGCAGGGGCTACCGGTCGGGCTGTCGTTCATCGGCACGGGCGGCACCGATGCGGCGATCCTGTCGGCGGGCTATGCCTATGAACAGCGAGCGCAGGCACGGGTCGCGCCGCGCTATCTGCCGCAGGCGGCGGTGGTGCCGGGGCTGGAGGGGGCGGGGCGGTGACCCGCGCCCGCCGTCATTCCCGCCTGCGCGGGAATGACGAAGGTCGCCTCTAGCGCGGCAACCGGGCGATCGCCGCCGCCTGATCCGCCACCAGTCGAACGGTCGTATCCCCGGTAAAGATGCCGTACCAGCCCTGCGGCTCGTGGGGCGGATCGCCCATATATTGCCGGTCGCCCTCGGCGAAGCGATAGTCCGGATGTTGTGCGCGTGCCTCGCCGTTCCACGCCCAGAAATTGGTGCCGACGATCGGTCCGCCTTCGATCATGCTTTTCAGCGCAGCGGCATAGATGCGGCCGTAGAAGCGGTCCTTGTACGTCGTCGCGACGGCGGGATCGTTGCTGCCGCCATCGCGCGGATAGCCGAACTCCTCGATCACCATCGGCTTGTCGAGTTGGCGGGCCAGCGCGACATGGTCGGCGATATATTTGTCGGTCAGCACCTCACCCCGCGCGGCGGTGTTGGGGAGGTCGGTCTGTTTTACCCAGTCCCAGTTGTTCGGCCATATATGTACCGTCAGATAGTCGATTTCGGGAATGGCGTGTTCGGCCAGCACGATGTCGGCGCGCTCCAGTCCGCCCTTCAGCCCTTCGCTGCCGGTCGAGACGAGATGGTTGGGATCGATCGACTTGATAAGCTGCGCGCTCGCCCGCACCCACGCGTAGAATTGCGGCAGGTTCGCGTGCGCCATATCACCCGACGGCCGCGGTTCGTTCGACAGCTGCCACGCCATGATTGCGGGATCGTCGGCATAGCGTGTGCCGGTCACGCTGTTGGTGCGGCCGACGACGGTGCGGATCCAGTCGCGATACAGCTCCATCGCGCGCTGGTTGCCATAGAATTGCGCGTTGTAGTTGGCGAATTCCGGCCATGGATGCGCCGGATCGTTCATGTTCAGATACTGGCCGCCATTGACGTAGGACAGGTACGTCATCATGCCGCCTGACCATTCCCAGAAATTGGTCAGGTGCAGCACCGCGCGCATGTTGCGCCTGGCCATTTCGGCGAGCGCATAATCGAGACCGGCGAGCAGCGTCTGGTTGTAATCCTTGCCAGGGCCACGGAAGCCCGGCTTGATCGAATTCTTGAGCGGCCCTTCCTCAGCCGACGCCAGCACGCGCAGGTTGGTGACGCCCATCGCCGCCAGCGCATCCAGCTCGCGCCCCAGCCGCGCCCGGTCGCCATAGGGTGCATCGGCACCCAGATAGGCGGCGTACCAGATGTTGGCACCGGCGAAGCGGTACGGTTCGTTGCCGACCATCAGCCGCGCGCCATCGCGCCGGACGAAGGCACGGTTGGTCGCGGCCGGCGTGGTGGCGACCGGCGGTGCCATGGTGCAGCCGGCCAGCAGGGCCGAGGTGCCGAGGAATGTGCGTCGAGCGATGGTGGTCATCAGGTCCCCTTCATGCGCGCCGGTCCGATGCCGCCGCGTCCTCTTGCTGTCGATGGCAGCAGCTTGGGCGGCGAGCGTCACCGCTGTCAATGCTAATATCGATATTTGCTTTTCAAATTATGCGCACCGCTGTCCGGTGATGCAAAAAGGGGCCGCAACCAGATGGTTGCGACCCCCAGAAAGGTGTCTTTCGAAGTTAAAGATCAGAGCGTCAGGCGAACGCTCAGCTGGAACTGACGATCGCTCTTGAAGTACGAACGCGGCGCTTCGAGGCCGTCGCCGTTCAGCACGAACGAGGTCTTGGTCGTCGCGTCGAGCAGGTTCTGGACCTGCACGCCGATCTTGAACTGCTTGTTGACCGTATAGAACAGCGAGGCGTCCGCCTGGCCCGTCGCGTCCGAATAGACCGGCAGGAACGGGAAGCAGCAATCGCGGTTGGTCAGCAGATACTTCGAACGCCAGCTATAGGCGATACGCGCATAGACGCCGGCCAAGTCGTAGAAGGCCGAGACATTGAAGTTGTACTTCGACAGCTGCGCGAGCGGCAGGCCGTCATACAGGCCCGCGACGTCGAGCGGCGGACGATTGCCGTCTTCGATCCGGTTATCTGGCCGTGCGTTGGGCAGCTTGCCCGGCGAGATATAGGTAAACGTCGCCTGCGTCCCCAGGCCACGCAGCGCACCCGGCAGGAAGTCGTAGGTCTGCTGGTACGAGAGTTCGGCGCCCTTGATGTCCGCATTGCCCGCGACGTTGACCGGACCGTTGATGGTAACAGGGAATGTCTGACCGTTGTTCGTGAGGCTGCGGCTATACCCGAAATTGTCGAGGATGATGTTCGACAGCTGCTTGTAGAATACCGCCGCAGTCAGCGAGCCGACCTTGGCGAAATACCATTCGGCGGTCAGGTCGACCTGCTTCGCATCAATCGGGCGCAGGAACGGGTTCCGGGCATTGGCCGAGAAACCGTAGATGCCGGTCGTGTTCGACGACGACGGCGCCAGGCCGACGAAGTTGCGCAGATCGGTGAAGCCCGGACGCGAAATAGCCTTCGATGCCGCCAAGCGGAACAGGAGCTGGTCGGTTGCCTGATACTTGATGTTCAGGCTTGGCAGCCATTTGTCGAACTTTTGGCTGGCAACATTCGACTGCGAGGTGCCGTTCGCAAAAGCTACGATAGCTGCTTGCTGGGCTGCCGAAACAGTACAGATAGCCCGAACGGTGTTGTTCTGGTTCGGACTGCTACAATACGCTGCCACCGAGTTAAAACCTGCGAGCTCAGATGGCGAGTTGAAAGCGATCGAGCCGAAGGACTGGTCTTCGGTATGGACAAAACGCAGGCCGATATTACCCGACAGGCTCGACTGGCCACCGCCAATGTCGTCGATACCGAAGTCGAGACGCGCATAGCCCGAATAGGTCTTTTCGGTAATGCGATAGACTTCGCTCGGCTTGAAATAGCCGTCAACGAGCGGAACGGCGGCAGTGCCGCGGTCCTCCAACGGGGTGTAACCGCCGCCGCCCTGCTTGGTCGCCGTGCGCAGCAGCGCGGTCAGTGCGTCATGGTCGGTCAGGATGTTGTCGCGGATGCCCCAGGCCGTCGGCGGCTGGACCGCTTCGCCCCGATAGAAGTCGGCGAAGTTAACCGGCGACATGCTGTCGCGATACTTGTCGACCGACGCCAGGCCACCCGAGGTCCAAGTGTCCGACACCGCGCCCCAGTTGTTATAGTCGTTGGCCTTCACCGTCTGGTCGCGGGTGGCATAGCGGCCCCCGACACGGATCTTGCGCAGGAACGAATCGTCCGACACGTCATACTGCGCATCGGCGCGGAACGCCCATTCGTCGCCGTCCGAATGCGTGCGATTGTTCATCGCATCGCGGATGTACGTGTTGGTCTGGCTGCTGAAATAGTTCGCGACCGACTGGCCGTTCGCCGGGATCAGATTGATCTGCGGCACGTCGCCGCGCCCGTCGATCGACACGCCGTTGAAGTTCGCCAGTTCGACGACATCGTCCGAATCGCGCGCCTTCGAATAGACATACTGGCCATCGAAGTTCAGGTGCAGGCGGTCGGTCGGGTCCCACTTCACGTTCAGCGACTGGTCCTGGGTATACCCGTTGGTCGAGAAGTAGCGGTTGCCCAGCGTGGTGTACTGACCACCACCCTGGCGGATCAGCGTGCCGCTGGTGAAGCGGCCGTCATCGTCATAGGTCGGCGTGGTGCCGGCCTGCGGGAAGATAGCGTTCGCATCGGCGTAATAGACATTGGGTTCGACGGTGCGGTCGAGCCAGGTCTGCGACGATTCGGCGCGCAGGAACTGCGCGGTGACCAGCAGGTTGCGCGACGCGTTCTCATACTGCGCCGCGCCCGAATAGCCGACGCGCTTGCGGTCGAAATTCTGCATGCGCATGCCAGCACCAAGCGGCACGTAAACGAAATCACGGCCCGACGGCACCGGATAGCGGTCGAACAATGCGGTCGGCGACTGGAACGGTGTGCCCGCATTCAGGAAGCGGCCTTCGCCGGCGTCCTGTACGCCGTTGCCGTTCTTGTCGTCGTTGTAGCGCGGCAGGAACGCCGAATAGAACACCGAGTCCGACCGGCTGCGCTGGCGGTTGTAGCTGCCGCTGGCCATGATGCCGAAACGGCCGCCGTTGCCCAGGTTCCACTGCTTCGAAAACAGGCCGACCACGGCCGGTTCGCTGCGACCGTTATAGTCGCCATAGTTCACGCTGCCCGACAGGTAGATCAGCGTATCCTTGGTATCGAACGGCTTGCGGGTGTTGATGTTGACCGAACCCGAGATGCCGCCTTCGATCATGTCGGCGGTCAGGTTCTTGTACACCTCGACCGAGCCGACCAGTTCGGTCGGCACGTCGTTGAAGCCGATTTCACGACCGCCGCCGACGCCGAAGCTGTCGCGACCGTTGAATTCGCCACGGACGTACGACAGGCCGCGGATGGTGACGCCCGATCCTTCGACCGAGAAGTGCGCGGTGTCGGTCGCGGCTGCGAAGCGGGTGATCGCGACGCCGGCGACGCGCTGCAGCGCTTCGTTGACCGAACGGTCGGGAAGCGCGCCGATGTCTTCGGCGGTGATCGCATCGACAACGGTGTCAGCATTGCGCTTGATCGACTGTGCATTCGCCAGCGACTGACGCAGACCGGTGACAACGATGTCATCACCGTCGGTCGTGTTCGCCGCCGGGGTCTGAACGTCCGATGCGGTCACGTTCGACTGGTCGACGGTGCCCTGGTTCTGGATCGACATGCTGCCCGACACGGGACGCTTGCCCGCGCTGCTGCCGGCCGGAACGCCGTCGGTCTGCGGTGCGACTTCGGTCTGTGGCGTCGACGTGTCGTCGCGCGATGCCGGCGCCGTCGTCGTCTGTGCCATGGCGCCCGTGGCAGCCAGCTGCACCGCAACCGTCAGTGCGAGCATCGATGCCGTCGCACCCAGCCGCTTGCGTGCGTTCAAACCGTCCATAGCCGTCTGCTTATGGCGTAACACCATCATGCTTCCTCCCCATAGTCCCTGCAGGACCCGATCAACAACCTCGCCATTGCGGGTTATCGTCCCGGTAGGACTGCGATTTCAGCAACACAACAGAAATATGATAATTCAATTTCCCAATTGTCGATAACGTTGTCAGTGTGGCCTAGCGGTGACAGATCGGCGACAGGAGCGGATGGTCGAGAAGGTGCAGAATACGGGGGACCGGGTCCGGGTCGTCGTCGTGGGCGGCGGTACGGCGGGGTGGATGACGGCGGCGGGGCTGGTCGGGCTGTTGCCGGCCGCCTGTACCGTGACGCTGGTCGAGTCGGAATCGATCGGCATCGTCGGCGTGGGGGAGGCGACGTTGCCGCACCTGCGCCTGTACCTCGAACGGCTGGGCATCGACGAGGCGGCGTTCATGGCCGCGACCGAGGCGACCTACAAGCTTGGCATCGAGTTTCGCGATTTCGGCCGGATCGGCGACCGCTACATCCACCCGTTCGGGACCTATGGCCGACCACTTGGCGGGGTGGCGTTCCATCATTACTGGCTGCGCCGGGCGGCGGCGGGCGCGATGCCGCCGATCGGTGCGTTTTCCGCCGGCGTCACCGCCGCCGAACAGCGCCGGTTCGAACGGCCGGGCAGCGACCCCAACGATCCGACGACCTCGTTCGGCTATGCCTATCAATTCGACGCGACCCGCTTCGCCCCCTTCATGCGCGATTGGTCGGAGGCGCGCGGCGCGACCCGGATCGAGGGCCGGATCATCGCCGTCGAGCGCGAGGGCGATACGGTGCGGGCGGTGACGCTGGACGATGGCCGACGGGTCGAAGGCGACCTGTTCGTCGACTGTTCGGGCTTCCGGTCGTTGCTGCTGGGCGAGGCCTTGGCGGAACCGTGGGAGGACTGGTCGCACTGGTTGCCGTGCGACCGGGCGGTGGCGGTGCCATGCACCAGCCCCGAAGGCGTGATCGAACCCTATACGCGCGCGACCGCGATGCCCGGCGGCTGGCGCTGGCGCATTCCCCTCCGGCACCGGGTGGGCAATGGCTATGTCTATGCGAGCGGCCATGTGTCCGACGACGAAGCCGCCGCCGCGTTGCTGGCGGGGCTGGACGGGCCGGCACTGGCCGATCCGCGCTTCCTGCGGTTTCGGGCCGGGCGCCGGCGGCGCAGCTGGGCGGGGAATGTCGTCGCGGTCGGGCTGGCCTCGGGGTTCCTCGAACCGCTCGAATCCACCAGCATCTATCTGGTGCAGGCGGCGATCACCGCGCTGATCGAACATTTCCCCCTGGCCCAGGTGGCGGAGGTCGATCGCGACGGGTTCAACGCGGCGATCGATGCCGAATATGACCGCATCCGCGATTTCCTGATCCTGCATTACCACGCGACCACGCGCGACGATTCGCCGTTCTGGAACCATGTGCGGACGATGGCGATTCCGACCACGCTCGCGACCAAGCTGGCGCTGTGGCGCCGCAGTGCGCTGGTGTCGAAATACAGCCATGGCCTGTTCCTCGAACCCAGCTGGGTCGCGGTGTATCTGGGGCAGGGAGTGATGCCCGACGGGTGGGACCCGCGTGCCGACCTGCCCGATGCCGCCGGGCTGGACCGTGCGCTGGGGTCGCTTGCACAGGCGATTGCCGACCGGGTGGCGGCGATACCGACGCATGATGCCGCGCTGGAGCGGCGGCCATGAACGCACGATCGGGCTTGCGATCGGTCGCGGTCGTCGGCGGCGGGCCGGTCGCGCTGGTGAGTGCGGTGGCGCTGAAACTGGCGTTGCCGGATGCCGGGGTGACGCTGATCCCGGCACCGGTCGCCGCAGATGCGCTGGCCGACCGGTTCCCGCTGGCGCTGCCCGCGGTCCATGCCGTGCTGGCCCGGATCGGGATGCCGCCCGAGCTGCTGCTGGCGCGTGGCGTGGCGCGACCGCGCTATGCCAGCGTCTTTGCCGACTGGAGCCGGGACGGCACGAAATGGGTGGTCGGCGACGACGCCGCCGCGACCCTGGCGCAGGGTCGGCTGGCCGCACTGTGGCTGCGGGCAAGGGCGGCGGGGGAGCGGGTGCCGCCGTTCCATGCGCTGGTCCCGGCCTGTGTCGCCGCTACAGCGGGCATTGCCGATCCAGGCGTCGAACCGGCGCTGCATCTCGACCCCGCGCGGATGGTGCAGGCGTTGACGTCGATCGGTCGAAAGGCCGGCGTGCGCTTTGCCGACACGCCGATCGACGCCGACCTGACGATCGACGCCGGCGGTCCGGCTCGCCTGCTGAGCGGCGGCCGCGCGTTCGAGGATTGGCGTGAAGCCGTGCCGTGCGACCATGTGGCGTTCAACCCGGCGGAGGCGGACCCCGGCAGCTGCGACCGCTATGCCGCGACCGCGCAAGGGTGGCGGGCGAACTGGCCCGGCGTGCGGGTGGAGGCGGGGAGCAAGGGGATCGCGATCGCTCCTGGCCGCCTGTCCGAACCCTTTGCCGGGCGTATCGTCGCGCTGGGGGATGCGGCGGTGCAGCCCGGACCGCTGGGCCGGGCCGGCTTTACCCTGGCGCTGGGGCAATTGGCGCTGCTGCTGGAACTGCTGCCGGCGCGCGATCCCGAACCGTTGCTGCAGGCCGAATATAACCGGCGTGCGGGACTGCAGGCCGACCGGATGCGTGACTTTCTGGGGCTGCACTATCATGGCGGCGGGCGGACGCAGGGGGCGTTCTGGCACCGGCTGCGTACCGCAACCCCCCCGCTCTCGCTCGACCGGTTGCTGGCGCAGTTCGCGCGGCGTGGACAGGTCGTGCCGGCGGACGAGGAACTGGTCCAGCGCGATGCCTGGACCGCGGTGCTGCTGGGGCAGGGGATGCGGCCGGAGCGGCCCGATCCGATCGCACAGTCGATTGCGCCCGCCGAAGCCGCCCGCCTGATACAGGAACTCGCCGCCCGCCTTGCCGTATGGGAAACACCCGCATGACCGACTGCCGTATCGCCCATGTCGTCATTGTCGGCGGGGGCACCGCCGGCTGGATGACCGCCGCCGCCGCCGGCCGGTTCCTCGACGACGGGCAGCGGCGGATCACGCTGGTCGAATCCGATGCCATCGGCACGGTCGGCGTGGGCGAGGCGACGATCCCGTCGATCCTGAACTTCAACAAGCTGCTCGGCATCGACGAGGCGGCGTTCCTGCGCGAGACGAAGGGCAGCTTCAAGCTGGGCATCGAATTTGCCGGCTGGCACCGCCCCGACAGCGGCTATTTCCACCCGTTCGGCAGCTTTGGCCGCGATATCGAAGGGATCAACTTTCATCAGCTCTGGCTGAAGCTGCGCGGCGAAGCGGGCATCGGGCCGATCGGTGATTATTCCCCTAGCACCGTGGCGGCGCGCGCCGCCGCGTTCGGTCCGCCGGTCGGCGATCCGCGATCGCCGCTGTCGGGGCTGGCCTATGCCTATCATATCGACGCGACGCTCTATGCCGCGTTCCTGCGCAAGCGTGCCGAGGCCGATGGCGTGGCGCGGGTCGAAGGGCGGATCGTCGCCGTCGAGCGCGCCGATAACGGCCATGTCGCCGCCGTGGTGCTGGACGATGGCCGCCGGGTCGCGGGCGACCTGTTCATCGACTGCTCGGGCTTCCGGTCGCTGCTATTGGGTGACGCGATGGGGGTGGGGTATGAGGACTGGTCGCACTGGCTGCCTTGCGACCGCGCCATCGCCGTGCCGACCGAGCGCACCGAGCCGGTCCTGCCCTATACCCGCGCGACCGCGCATCGGGCGGGATGGCAATGGCGCATCCCGCTCCAACACCGGACCGGCAACGGCGTGGTGTATTGCAGCCGGTTCCTCGACGACGACGCGGCGGAGGCGTTGCTGCTCTCCCGCCTCGATTCCGCGCCCACCGCTGCGCCCCGCCGCCTGTCGTTCACCGCCGGACAGCGCCATCGGATGTGGGAAGGCAATGTCGTCGCGATCGGCCTGTCGGGCGGGTTTCTCGAACCGCTGGAATCGACCAGCATCCACCTGATCCAGCAGGGCATATCGAAACTGTTCGCGCTGTTTCCCGACCGCGATTTCTCAGGCGTCGAACGCAACGAATATAATCGGCAGATGGCGGACAATTACCGGTCGATCCGCGATTTCATCATCCTGCACTATCACGCGACCGCACGGGACGATTCGCCGTTCTGGGACCATGTTCGCACCATGGACGTGCCCGAAAGCCTGACGCGCAAGCTGGACCTGTTCCGGCACAGGGGCCGCGTGTTCCGATATGAGGATGAATTGTTCGCGATGCCCAGCTGGGTTGCGGTGCTGCTGGGGCAGGGGGTCGATCCGGTCGGCCATGATCCGGTCGCCGATGCGCTGGACGAGGGGCGGCTGGCCGGGGCGCTGCGCCAGATGCGCAGCGCGACGCAGGCGGCGGTCGCCGGGCTGCCTTCGCACGGATCGGTGCTGGCGCGGCTGGGGTGAATGCCCGCCTCTTCGTCATTCCCGCAAAGGCGGGAATGACGAGGTGGTGCCTTATCCCCCCAGCATCTGCCGCAGATACCCCCGAATCCGCGCATCGCGTTCCGGCCCCGGCGCGCCCAGCACGCCGCGTGCCGCGACCGGCAGGTGATCGGCCACCGCCGGGGCGTCGTCGCCGAACACATAATGGTCGAACCACGTCCTGAGCGCCGCGCGTTCGGCCGCCGGGCGGTCGCGCACCGCCAGGATCGCATGGACCAGCGCCAGGAACGGCGCATCGGGCGTGCCGCGCGTCCACCAGTAATTGACCAGTACGTTCAGTGCGCCGGTCGCGCGGATTTCATGCCACCACAAGGTCGGGATCAGGATCGCATCGCCCGGCCCCAGGTCGGCGACGATCGCATGGGCCTGCGCCTCGGCAAAGCGGGGAAAGCGGGTCAGGTCGGGGCGTTCGATGTCGACCATCGTCGCGGGCTGTCCCGCCATCGTGACGTCGAGCGGACCGATATAGAGGTTGGCGATCTGTTCGGGCGGGAACAGCACGACCCGCCGGCGCCCGGCGACGACCACCGCCACGTTGCTCGCCATGTCGAAATGCGCCGACACCCGGCTGCCATTGCCGATCCACAGCCGCGCGGTCGCATCGCCGGTCGGCAGCGGCAGGACATTGTCGCGGGTCCAGCCCGGAAAATGATCCTTCGCCGCGCTGGCCCCGGCATAGAAGGCGGGCGGTGCCGTCTCGCCCGCCGCCTTTTGCAGCGCGTCGAGCAGCACCGGCAGCGGGATGTTGCCGCGTTCGAAATTGAACCCGCGCATGTCGTCGCGGTAGAAGAATCGCCCGTCGATTGCCGGCGCGCCTGCAAACAGCCCCAGCGGCTTGCCCCCGTCGAAGCGCCGCAGATAGGCCGCCATCGCGCCATGCCCCTGCGCGCCTGCCGCCACCGCCGGCCAGTCGGCGACCAGCCCGCGCAGCACCACCGGCCGCGCAGCGTCGAGCAATTCATCGAACGCCGCGGCATCCTGCGGAATTGCCGCTTCGGTGACATGCGGTGCCGTGTCGATCCAGTCGTCCGTCATTGTATTCCGTCGCCTGCCTTTTCCGCTGGACCGGGCGTGCGTGCCAGCTATGGCCTGCGAAATACACTGTTTTCGTCGGCGCGTTCGGCGCGCTGCCAAAGGAAAAGCCGATGCATCCGTCCCTGTTGCGCGCGGGCCTGCCGCTGATGCTGGCACTCGGCGCGACTGCCGCCCCGGCGCAGGCGCCCGCCGACCTTGCCCTGCGCCCGCTGCCCGCCGACGCCGCGACCGGCCGCGCACTGCCGCTGACCGTCGGCGGGCGGGTGGTGCCGGGGGATGGCGACCTGTCGCGCTATCGCCGGCAATGGCCGGGCACGTATTTCGAGGGCGCTTTTCAGGGCCGCGACGTCGATGTCGCGGTCGGGCCGGGCGAGGTGTCGCTGCGCATCCGGATCGACGATGCCGCGCCGGTCGCGCTGGTCCGCCCGGCGCCCGGCCGCTACCGGTTGCGTGCGGCAAAGGCAGGGCGCCACCGCGTCCGCGTCGATGTGGTCAGCGAATCGCAGGCCGGGGCCACCGCATTCGGTGGCCTATACGCTCCCGTCGGATCGACCGCGCTCGCCGCCCCCGCCGCGCCGCGCCGCGCGATCGAGTTCATCGGTGATTCGCACACCGTCGGCTATGGCAACACCTCGACCAGCCGCGACTGTACCGAAGCGCAGGTGTGGGAGACGACCGACACGTCGCAGGGGATCGCCGGGCAATTGTCGCGCCGCTATGGCGCCGGCTACCGCGTCAACGCCATTTCGGGGCGGGGGATCGTGCGCAACTATGGTGGGTTCGCCGCGCCGACCGTGCCCGATGCCTATCCTTACGCGCTGTTCGACGGAAAGACGCCGGCGAACGACGCCGGCTGGCAGCCGCAGGTGATCGTCATGGCGCTGGGCACCAACGACTTTTCCACACCGCTGAAGCCCGAGGAACGCTGGAAGAGCCGCGACGCGCTCCACGCCGATTACGAGGCGCGCTATGTCCGCTTCGTGCAGGACCTGCGCCGCCGCAGCCCGCGCGCGTTCTTCGTGCTGTGGGCGACCGACCTCGCCGATGGGGAGATCGCGCGCGAGGTGGCGAAAATCGGCGAGAAGCTGCGCGCCGCGGGCGAAACCCGGTTTGCGGTGGTGCCGATGACGGGCCTGAGCTTCGGCGGGTGCCATTTCCATCCGAACGTGGCGGACGACGTGAAGATCGCCGCCGCGATCGGCAAGGTGATCGACGGGCGGAAAGGGGTGTGGGGGCGGTAAGCGTTCCTTCTTTCGTCATTCCCGCGAAGGCGGGAATCCATAGACGCCCACGGTTCGGCTCGATCCGCGACCTCAGCGTTTATGGACTCCCGCCTTCGCGGAAGTGACGAGGTTAAGGCTGCAGCCGCACCATCGCCACGCCGTGCGGCGCGACCTCCGCGCTGTAGCTGCGCGACAACCGCCCCAGATCCTTGTGCGCCCACAGGTCGCGCACCTTCAGCTTCGTTGCGGCGGGCAGGCCGAGCGTCGCCCAATCCGCGGTGATCCGGGCCGGCGCCTCGCCCCGGTTCCATAGCAGCAGCGCGCGCCCGCCATCGGCCATCTGCTTGACCCACACCTCGCTGGTCCCATCGCGCGCGACGCGGTGCCCCTGCTGGCCCAGCCTGTCCTGGTCGACCGCGATCACTTCGCGGTTGAGCAGGATGTCGCGCGTCGCCTGGTTCATGGTCGCGACGTCGTTACCCGCGATCAACGGCGCGGCCATCATCGCCCAGAGCGAGAAATGCGCGCGATATTCGGTGTCGGTCAGCCCGCCATTGCCGACCTCCAGCATGTCGGGGTCGTTCCAGTGGCCCGGACCCGCATAGGGCCATAGCGGCTCGTTCATGTCGACGATCGACGCCACGCCCCAGCTGTAATTGTGCTTGCCGGTCCATTTGTCGGTGATGTCGCCGGTGGTCCGCCACATATTGCCGATCTTCTGGCCCCACAGCCACGGCCGGTTGTTGCCCCATTCGCACATAGAGAACAGGATCGGCCGCCCGCTGGCCTTCAGCGCGTCGGCCATGGTCGCATAGGCTTCCTCGGCATTGCGCACCCCGGTCGAACACCAGTCGTATTTCAGGTAGTCGACACCCCAGCGCGCGTACTGGATCGCGTCCTGAACTTCATGGCCCTGGCTGCCGGGGCGCCCGCCGCACGTCTTGGTGCCGGCATCCGAATAGATGCCGAACTTCAGCCCCTTGCTATGGATGTAATCGCCCAGCGCCTTCAGCCCGCTTGGGAAACGCTGGCGATCCTCGGTGATGAAGCCGTTGGCGTCGCGGGTACCGTGCCAGCAATCGTCGATCACGACATATTCG
Organism: uncultured Sphingomonas sp.; assembly: GCF_913776855.1. Classification (GTDB taxonomy): domain Bacteria; phylum Pseudomonadota; class Alphaproteobacteria; order Sphingomonadales; family Sphingomonadaceae; genus Sphingomonas. The sequence goes on from NZ_CAJYQD010000015.1 coordinate 15,054, forward strand.
TATCCGGCGTCCTTCATCCCGTTCGACGCGATGGCATCGGCGGTGGCGCGGATGACGCCTTCGTTCACGTTGCACGCGAACTTGTTCCAGCTGTTCCACCCCATCGGCGGGGTCTGGGCGAGGCCGTTGGCGACCCGCTTCGGGTCCTTGGACGGGGCCAGCGTGTTGGGATCGGTGTCCAGCACCTCCTGCGCCGCGACCGGCTGGATCGCCGCCACCGCGGCCAATATCGACGCCACAAATCCCGCAAAGCTGCTGCGCATTCCGTCCATCCCCTTGCTGTCGAGCGCTGATGCCCGATCGATAAGGCAATTTATCATATTATTGGACGGGGTGCGAGCGACCTTCGCTTCGGCGCTATTCCGGCGGATCGATCCCGAACAGCCGGTCGACCAGTTTCTGCACCATCGGCACGACCAGCAACGATGCGGGCAGGGCAGTCAGAAACCCGATCGGCGCCCCCTGCACGAACGCGTCCCGGAACCCCTCCGGCCCGACCCGGACCAGCGCGCTGACCGCGCCGATCAACGAGGAGAAGATCAGCGCGTTGATGATCGATGAGGTCAGGCGATAGCGAAAGCGCGAGCGGACCTTCACGGCCTGCTGCGCACGGGCGGGGGGAGAGGCATCGTCCATCGCGCCTCCAAGCGGACGACCGGACCCAAGGTTCCGACGATTGCCCGCTGACAGCGCCGCGCGGCTATGCCAAAAGCAATAAAATTACACGCGGGAATGAGTCGGCGAGAGACCGCTCAACCGCGACCGACAGGAGAGTGTATGCGGGTCATCGATCATGTGATCGCGGGCGATTTCAATGCCACGGGCGGCGCGACCGGCGCCGTGTTCGATCCCAATCGCGGCGAGGTGCAGGCGCATGTCCGCCTCGGCACCGCCGCCGATCTCGACCATGCGGTCGCGGCGGCGCAGGCGGCGCAACCGGCATGGGCCGTGACCAATCCCCAGAAGCGGGCGCGCGTCCTGTTCGCATTCAAGCAGTTGGTCGAAGCGAATATGCAGGAGCTGGCCGAGCTGCTGTCGAGCGAGCATGGCAAGGTGATCGCCGATGCCAAGGGCGACATCCAGCGCGGGCTGGACGTCATCGAATTCGCGTGCGGCGTGCCGCATTTGCTGAAGGGCGATTATACCCAGGGCGCCGGACCGGGGATCGACGTCTATTCGATGCGGCAACCCATCGGCATCGGCGCGGGGATCACCCCGTTCAACTTCCCGGCGATGATCCCGATGTGGATGTTCGGCGTCGCCATCGCTTGCGGCAACGCGTTCATCCTGAAGCCCAGCGAGCGTGATCCATCGGTGCCGGTGCGGTTGGCCGAACTGATGCTGGAGGCGGGGGCGCCGGAGGGCATTTTGCAGGTCGTGCATGGCGACAAGACGGTGGTCGACGCGATCCTCGACCATCCGGCGATCGGCGCGGTCAGCTTCGTCGGGTCGAGCGACATCGCGCATTATGTCTATCGGCGCGGCGTCGCGGCGGGCAAGCGCGTGCAGGCGATGGGCGGGGCCAAGAATCATGGTATCGTCTTGCCCGACGCGGACCTCGATCAGGTCGTCGCCGATCTGGCGGGCGCGGCGTTCGGATCGGCGGGCGAGCGGTGCATGGCGCTGCCCGTCGTCGTACCGGTCGGGGAGAAGACGGCCGAGGCGCTACGCGAAAAACTGATCCCCGCCATCGCCGCCTTGCGCGTGGGCGTGTCGACCGATGCTGACGCCCATTACGGCCCGGTGGTCAACGCCCAGCACAAGGCGCGGGTCGAGGGCTGGATCGCCAGGGGCGTCGAGGAAGGCGCCGAACTGGTCGTCGACGGGCGCGGCTTCAGCCTGCAGGGACATGAGCGCGGCTTCTTCATCGGCCCGACGCTGTTCGACCATGTGACGCCGCAGATGGAATCGTACCGCGAGGAAATCTTTGGCCCGGTCCTCCAGATCGTGCGCGCGAACGATTTCGAAAGCGCCGTCCGCCTGCCGAGCGAGCATCAGTACGGCAACGGCGTTGCCATCTTCACCCGCAATGGCCACGCCGCGCGCGAATTCGCCGCACGGGTGAATGTCGGCATGGTCGGCATCAACGTGCCCATCCCGGTGCCGGTCGCCTATCACAGCTTCGGCGGATGGAAGCGCAGCGCGTTCGGCGACGTGAACCAGCATGGCGAAGAGGGCGTGCGCTTCTGGACCAAGGTCAAGACGATCACCCAGCGCTGGCCCGACGGATCGGCGATGGGCGGCCAGGCCGAGGATGGCGCGGCGGCACGCACGCAGGATGCGTTCGTCATTCCGACGATGGGGTGACGAGCTGACGTGTCGGGCGATCGAGGTGCCGGCCGTTGCCCCGACCCGCAGCGTGCCCCCGTGTAGGCGGGGGCCCAGGGTTGCAGGCGGAGATCGTCGTTCTGCTTGGCGCTGGACCCCCGCCTGCGCGGGGGTACGGGTAGGTTGCGGTTAATATCCGGCGATGTGGATCGACGGCGCACAGTAGGAAGTACCAAGATGATACGGCACGTGGTGGTATCGATCCTGATGTGTCTGGCGGCGATAACTCCCGCCGCTGCGCAGAAGCGGATCGCGCTGACCTTCGACGACGCACCGCGGGCACGGGGGCCGTTCCTGACGCCCGACGAACGCACCGAGCGGCTCATCGCCGGTTTGCGCAAGGCGAAGGTGCGGCAGGCCGCGTTCTTCGTCGTGCCGGGCAACCTGTCCGCGCCGGACGGGGCGGGGGGCGAGCGGCGGATCGCCGCCTATGTCAAGGCGGGGCACGTGATCGCCAATCACAGCTTCAGCCATCCCGCGCTCAAGTCGATGACGGCCGAGGCCTATCTGGCCGATATCGACCGGGCCGGCGGGTGGCTGATGGGGCGCAAGGGGCTGCGGCCGTGGTTCCGCTTTCCGTTCCTTGATGAAGGCGGCACCGACAAGGCGAAGCGCGACGCGGTGCGCGCCGGGCTGGCCGCGCGGAAACTGTCGAACGGCTATGTCACCGTCGACGGGTCGGACTGGAGTATCGAGGGGCTGACGATCGACGCGCGCAAGGCCGGCGAGCCGATCGACATGGACGCGCTGCGCGACCTGTATGTCGAAACCCATGTCGAATCCGCCGAGTTCAGCGACCGGCTGGCGAAGCAGGCGCTGGGACGGCAGCCGGTGCAGGTGATGCTGCTCCACGAAACCGACCTTGCCGCCTATTGGATCGCCGATCTGGTCGCCGCGTTGCGCAAGAAAGGGTGGGAGATCGTCACCGCTGACGCAGCGTATCGCGACCCGATCGCGCAGGCGCAGCCCGATACGTCCTCGGCGCAGGGAAACCGGCTGGAGGCGATCGCGTGGGCAAAGGGCGTGCCGGCACCGCGCTGGTACGAGCGCAACACACTGTCGATCGCGATCCCGCTCTATCGCCAGCGGGTGCTGCACAAGGCACCGTGACGGCGCCAGCTACAAGCGGCGGCGCGCCGACAATGGACCGCCGCCAGAACGATAATGGAGAGTATAGCGTGACCCAGTTCGACCTGACCGACGATCAGCGCGAGATTCAGGAGCTTGCCCGCCGGTTCACGGCGGATGC
>NZ_CAJYQD010000016.1 GCF_913776855.1 uncultured Sphingomonas sp.
GCGGGTGTGTGGTCGACCGTCAGGTCGCCCTGCGCGATCGTGTCGGCCAGCGTGGCCGACGTGCGCAGCGCGGCGGTCATGCGATTGACGGTATCGACCAGATCCTTGATCTCGTCGTTGCTGGTGAGGTTACCTCGTTGTCGAGATCGCCGATCGCCACCGCGTCCAGCGCAACGCTGACCCGCTTCAGACCGCGCGACACGGTCAGGCTGATCCAGATCGCGCCGAAGACGGCGATGACAAAGGCGACGATGGCAACGGTCAGCAGCGTCGTCCGCGACGTGGCGTACAGCACATCGCCCCCGGCATCGGCGGCCTTCATCTCACCGCGCTGGCGCGTGACCATCGCGTCGACCAGATCGCCCATCCTGTCCGATGCGGCCCGCGCCGCACCCAGCGAAATCCGACCTGCCTCCAGATTCTTGTTTTCCAGGGCCAGTGCCACGGCCTGATCGGCAGCTGCCTTGTAGCTGTTCCACTCGGCGCGGACCTGTGCGTATTGCGCGCGGTCGGTGTCGTCGGCGAGAGGCGGCGGCGTGGCGATCAGATCGTCGGCACGGGCGCGCTGACGGCGCATGATGTTCAATTGCGACCGCAACATCGCCGGATCATCGGTTATCGCGAGACTCTTTTCTGCAAGAGCCGCCGACGTCGATGCGTCGTTGAACTGCTGGATACGATCGAGCGCAGTGACCGGGTCGTCGACCATCTCGCTCATCGCATCGTTGATGCTACCCAATTGGGTGATGCCATAGCCGACGACACCCGCCAGCAATATCAAGACGACAGCAAAGGTCGCCCCCAGTTTCATCTTGATCGTCGCTCGCATTATCCCGTTCCCCCCAAGAAATCGGTGGCGCTGCGCAGTCTGGTCGATGCGCAATGGGGTTGGGTTGCGGGCGGGACCTTAAGATCACCTTTGCGGACTGTTAACTTCGCACGAATGAGTATGAATGGTGCGGATACAAATCGTCTGCGTTGCTTGGACAATCCGGAGACAAGATATTCGTATACGCATGACATGGCGACAAAAATTCGGGTTTGTCCGGCGCGTGGCAGCGGAGAATAGCGTTAACGGACGTTTTGCGGCATCCGACGCTTTTCATGGAATTGTGGCGTTTCGGCCGCTACCGATCGGCGCGAACGGCTTTGGGGGACAGGCGATGGCTGGTGGATTGGTTGCGTTGCTCGACGATATCGCGGCGATCGCGAAGCTCGCGGCGGCATCGCTCGACGACGTAAGCGCGGCCGCGGGACGTGCCGGGGCCAAGGCGGCGGGCGTCGTGATCGACGATGCGGCGGTCACCCCGCGCTATGTCGTCGGCCTGTCGCCGGCGCGCGAGCTGCCGATCATCGGCAAGATCGCGCTGGGGTCGCTGCGTAACAAGCTGCTGATCCTGTTGCCGGCCTTGCTGATTCTGAAGTTCTTCGCACCCTGGGCGGTCACCCCGATCCTGATGGCGGGCGGCGCGTTCCTGTGCTTCGAGGGTGCCGAAAAGATCCTCGCCCCGCTGTTCGGCGGCCATCATGCCGAGGAAGCCGCGACGATCACCGACCCGGCCGAGCTGGAGCGTACGCAGGTCAGCGGTGCGATCCGCACCGACATGATCCTGTCGGCCGAGATCATGATCATCGCGCTGAACGAACTTCCGGCGCTGTCGATCTGGATGCAGGGGATCGCATTGGCGGTGGTCGGGATCGCGATCACGATCGGGGTGTACGGCGTCGTCGCGCTGATCGTGAAGATGGACGATATCGGCCTCGCGCTCGCCCGCCGGTCCAGCGCGCTGGCGCAGACCATCGGTCGTGGTCTGGTCCGGGCGATGCCGAAGGTGCTGAAGGCGCTGGCGCTGATCGGCACGGCGGCGATGCTGTGGGTCGGCGGACAGATCATCCTGCACGGGATGGAGGAGTTCGGCTTCGCGACGCTTCCGCACCTCGTCCACGACACCGCGCATCATGTCGGACAGGCCGTGCCGGGCCTGGGCGGCGTGCTGGAATGGATCGTCAATGCGGCCGGTGCGGCGGTGTTCGGCGTCCTGATCGGTGCGGTCATCGCCGGGGTGCTGCACGTCCTGCCGAAGAAGCATTGAGGGGCGGGGGACCTACCGCCCCCGCGCCAGCCGATCCTCAGTCGGGGTGAATGCCGACCGCGCCGATGGCTCCACCGCCACGTCGGTCGCGAAATAGGCGACGCCGGTTCCGGCCTTCAGATCGACCCACAGCCCCGACCGCAGACCATAGGCATCGCCCGCATGGCCCAGCCGCTGCCGGCCGTCACCGAACGGATCGTCGCGGCATCCCGCGACCGGCGTGGCGAGGAACGTCACGGTCAGCCCGTAGCGGCACATAAATCCACCCTGCTTCGCCCCGGTCGTCGCATCGCTGCCGGTGTCGCCATTGGTCCCATCCCACGTCCATAGCGGCGTGGTCAGCGTCGCGAAGGCGCGGGGCGACAGCAGCCGTCCGCGATCGGTCCGCCCCTGCCGCAGCAGCATCCGCCCGACCACCGCCAGCCCGCGTGCCGAAATGCGCAGGCCACCCTGCGGCGAGAACATCGCCCCGTTCCTGCCCGTGCGCCACTGCGACAGGTCGCACGATCCGTCGCGCGCCGGTTCGACCGGACAGGCGGGCGGGCGGCCGTGATGATCGTCCTTGGTCGGTTTGCCACCGCGATACTGCACCACCGCGCGGGCGGCGAATTCCGGCCGGCAACTCGCCCAATTGTAGCAAGCGGCGATCCCCAGCGGCCGGAACACCAGCCGGTCCATAGCCCGGTCGAACCGCTCGCCCGTCGCGCGTTCGACCACGCTGGCGACGATGGGGAAGTTCAGATTGGCATAGGCGAACCAGCTCCCCGGCGCATGGGCGGCATCCCATGCCTTCGCATCGGCCAGCACCGGTGCCAGTTCGGCATCCAGCGGCAGAACATAGTCCACCCCGTCAACGATCCCCGCCCGGTGCGACAGCAACAGCCGCAGCGTAATCGGCACATCGGGGAAACTCGGGTGCCGCAGCCGCCACCCCAGCATCCGCGACACATCGGCATCGAGGTCGAGCTTGCCCGCATCGACCAGCCGCAGCACCGCGATGGCGGTCACCAGTTTGGAAATGGAGGCGACGCGCACCGGATCGTCCGGTGTGACGGGACGGTTGGCGGCAATGTCGGCAAGGCCGCGCGCCGCGACCGCCGTCTCGCCGTGCCGGTCGAACGCGATCCGCACCTCGGCAACCGGCTGTGCCGTTGCGGCGGCGAGGAGGGCGGCAATCATCTACGACCCTCTGCCAAATCCGTTCGCTTCGGGCGCAGGTTCGAGCCTGTCGAGAACCGAAGTCGAGAAGGGGTCGCCCCCAAAGGGGCGTTCTCGACCGACGCTTCTCGACGAGCTTGAAGCTGTTCGAACCGAACGGGCAGGGGAGGCAAGACAGGTTGGCCCTAGAACTTCACATCTGCCTGCACGGTGAATGCCCGTCCGCGCGGATCGGCGACGCGCGGTTCCCATGCGCCGCCCGACCCGGTGTTCGAATCATAGGTAATGGCGAACGGCGGATCGACGTCGAACAGGTTCTTGACCCCCAGCGTCAGGCGCGTCGCCTTGTTGCCCAGATTCAGGAAGCTGACCGCGAGGTTGTAGGTGACATAGGGCTTCACATATTCGTTGAAGTCCGGCCGTGTCACCGTGCCCGCCAGGATGCCGGGCAGCGCCTGGTTCTTGTACCCGTCGCGATATTGCTGGGTCAGCGCGATCGTCACCGCCTCGTTGGTATAGCTGACGAACGCATTATGCTTCCACCTGAGGCCCAGGTCGCCGGCAAAGCTGAACACGCCGATCAGGCTGGGGCCATAGGGCGAATTCTGGGTCAGCTTCTCGCGCTTCTTGAGCAGATAGGTGCCGTCGATCCCGGCCAGGAAGCTCCCGCCGAACGCGTCCACCCCGCCACGTGCGGTGAGTTCGAGGCCCTGCGTCCGCCGCGCGCCGGCGTTGATCCAGGTGCGATCGATGGCGATCAACTGGTCGCCGGCGTTGATGTCGCGAATGAACCGGTCGGAGAACAGTGCGGCGTTGTCGATCAGCTCGCGTTCGGTCAGCAGCTGGATCGTGTCGTCGACATTGATCGCCCAGAAATCGACCGAGGCGCTGAACTTCGGCGCCGGCTGTATCACGATGCCCGCGCTGAACATCTTTGCGCTTTCGGGGCCGAGGTTGGGATTGCCGCCGGTCAGGATGTTGGGCTGCACCGCCTGGCACGCGGGCGTGGTCGTGTTGGGAATACCGCCGGGACAGCGCACCGGATCGGCGAGGTCGCGACCCGAATAGGGCGATTCGGTGATGCCGTTGAAAATCTGGTTGAACGTCGGCACGCGGAACCCGGTGCTGAACGATCCGCGGAACATCAGCGGTTCCCAGGGACGGTACTTCACCGACACCTTCGGGTTCGTGCTGGTGCCGAAATCGCCATAATCATCGATGCGCAGCGCGCCGGTCAGTTCGAACCCGCGGAACAGCGGCAGCAGCACTTCGGTATAGGCCGCCTTCACCTGCCGGTTCTTGGCACGCAATGCGTTCACATTGTCGAATGCCGCAAGGAAGATGACTGGTGCCGATGCGGCGGCGGCGGCCGATCCGTTGAAGCTGTAGGATTCGCTGCGGAAATCGATCCCGGCCGCCAGCTGCGCCTTGCCGCCGGGCAGGCGGAACAGAGGGCCGGCGATCGAGTAATCGATCTGCTTCACCTCGTACCGCCCGCCGTACAGCGTCGCCCCCTCGGCCGATACCGCCGCCAATCCGGCAAGCGCCGCCTCGCTCTGGTTGATCGAGAAGGGGTTGAGGATGCCGCTGTTGAGCAGTCCGGCAAGGCCCGGCCCGCTGGCCCCCGGCGCGGTCGGAGCGGTGGCATCATAGGCGCCGCTGCTGAGCGTGCCGCGATAATAATAGCCGCTGCCCAGCACCGAGCTGGATTCGCTCTTCGCGTACGAACCGCCTGCGCGATAATCCCAACCCTCCCACAACGGCCCTTCGGCGGCGAGGGTGACGCGGATCGTCTTGGTATCGGTTTCGTATTCCCGCGGGCCGCAGGCGATACAACGCCAGCGGAAGCCGATCGGCTTGCCGTAATTGGCGGCGACCGCCGGGAACGTCCCCCGGATCGCGTTGTACACCGCGTTATAGGTCGGCGCGGTCAGGCTGTTGAGCGGATAGGCGACCTGGAAATTGGTCGTGTTGCTCGACACCTGTGCGTTGGAGAACAGCTTGGCCGAATTGGCGTTCGACCCGGTGACCTCCAGCGAGATCTGGTGATCCTCCGCCATGCGAGCGACCGCGCGGGCAAGGTAGGTCAGCGTCTTGATCGGCTGTTGGATCACCGCCGCGCGGCCAGTGTCCCAGGCGCAGGCATAGCGCGCCGACACGTTGTTCCACAGCGCATCGTCATACGCCATGCCGCCGTCCATCGATTCGCAGCCGGCACCGCCCGGCAGGTCGAGGATGTTGATCCCGCCGCTCGCCGCCGTGGTCGTGCCGGGGATGACGAGGCCGGAGAGGACCTGCGCGGTCGCCGTACCGCCCAGCAGCGTGCCGTTCGGGAAGAAGGCGGTCGAGCGGTTGAGCGGGAACGCGGTGGCGATCGGCGTGCCGCGTGTGTCGACCGACAGGCCGCGGTTCGGCTGGTTGCCGTTCACGAAGTCGCGGTTCGAACCGAACAGGATGTTGTTCCAGCGATAGGCGACCGCGCCCATCACGTTGAACCCCTGATCGTCGAGGTCGCCGAAGCCGGCGATGGCCGACACGCGGTAGATCGCGCCGTCACCCTGTTCGGTGATGTCGCTCGCGCCCATCACGCCGACGCCCTTGTAATCGGTGCGGGTGATGAAGTTGATGACGCCGCCGATCGCGTCGGTGCCGTAAATGGCGGAGGCGCCGTCCTTCAGTACTTCGACCCGTTCGATCGCGGCGAACGGGATCTGGTTCACATCGACCGCCGCCCCCGACAGGCCGTGCGCGGCGACGCGGCGGCTGTTGAGCAGCACGAGTGTCGCCGCCGCGCCCTGACCGCGCAAGTTGGCCGCCGACAGCCCGTTGGTCCCGCGCTGCGCACCGGTGGTGACGTCGGCATTGGACGCGAGGTTGTCGGCGCCCGACCCGTTGCTGGTCAGCAGGCTGATGAGCTGTTCGGGGCTGGCGATCGCGTTGCGTTCGATCTCGGCATTGCTGATGATCTGCAGCGGGAGCGAGCTGTTGTTCGGATCGCGCTTGATCCGCGAACCCGTCACCAGGATTTCGCCGTCATCCGCCTTCGATGCCGGGGTCGTCTGTACCGCGACGCCGGTCGGGGTGGCCGCCTCTGCCGTCGTCACCCCTTCGCTCACCGTCTGCGCGCCCGCCGTACCCGCCGCCATCATCGCGGCGAACAGCGATCCGCCCACCAGCATCATTGCCTTGCCAGCCCGCATCGTCTTGCCCCCAAGCCTGCGCCGCCCTTTTCCCCGTGAGCGGCTATCGGCAACATTAAGCAACAAAAGCGTTGCCCGGCGGAAGGGGGCTTTCAGCGAGTTTTCACGGAACCGTAGCGTTCCGGTAACACTCACCCAAATTTGATGGGTGCGCCATAACGTAGGGCTATAGCGCGGCGGCGGCGGCCAGCAGCGCGGCGTCCATCGCCGGGGTCGCCGATGTGCCGTCGGGATTGTCGTTGGCATAGAGGGCGAAGGTCAGCACCTGTCCGCTCGCCGCCGTCATCGTGCCGGCGAGCGCCGATACGCCGCTGAGGGTGCCCGTCTTGGCGTGAACCTTTCCGGCGAGCGGCGTGTCGCGGAACCGCCGCGACAGCGTGCCGTCGACCCCGCCGACCGGCAGCGTCGCGATCCACCGCGCGCCCCAGGGCTGCGCCTGCGCCCAGGTCAGAAGCGTCACCATCGCGCGAGGGGTGACGCGGTTGTAGGTCGACATGCCCGACCCGTCGGACAGGTCCCATGCGGTACGCGGCACGCCGGCCGACGCCATCATCGTCTCGACCCGCTGCAACCCGTCGCCGATCGATCCGCCGCCGCTCAAGCGGCCGACCCGGCGCAGCAGCAGTTCGGCGTGCAGGTTCTGGCTGGCCTTGTTGGTGATCGCGACATCCTCGATCAGGGGCGCGGGCTGCAGGCGTGCCAGCATGGCCGGTTGCGCGCCATTTTCGACGAGCGCGCCGTCTTCTTCCGCGCGGTGCGGCCGGTGGCGGGCACCGACGGTCCCGGTCACCCGGACCCCGCGTTCGCGCAGCAGCTTGGCCAGCGTCCACGCCGCATGATGTGCCGCGTCCTCGACGCCGGTCCGTACCGTCGTACCCGGTCCGGGGGCGACCGTGCCCGACAGGCGCAGCACGTCGCTGCCCGGCATCCGGTCAAACGACACGCTATTGGTCGTGCCGACCCGGACGCGGTTGTCGATGCGGTAATAGGTCGATCCGCCGACCACCGCGCGGTCGCCGTCCGCAATGACGGTCAACGCCAGTTCGTTATCGTCCAGCGTCAGCGCGGAGGCGGCGGTGCCATAGCGTCCGGCCATGTTGTTCCACCCCATGCCCGGCGACCAGCGCTGGTCGGGGAAGCGGGTGTCGTCGCCGATCACATCGCCCACCACCCGCGTCTTCGCCGCCACCGCATCGGCCAGCGTCGCGAGGCAGTCGACCCGGCAGTCCGCCGCGCTCGACAGTCGTGCGTCGCCCGCACCGACCAGTATGACGTCGCGCCCTTCCATCCGTACGCCCGCACCGCCATCGTCGGCGGCGTCGAGCGGAAGATTGGCAAAGGTCGCCAGCGTCGTGAAGATCTTGGTATTCGAGGCGGGTACGAAGCGTCGGTCGGGTTCGATCGCGACCTGTTCTACACCGGCGGCATCGCGCACCACCATGCCGAAGCGGGTGCCCGCCGGTGCCTTGGCCAGCGCCGCGCGTACCGCCGCCTCGACTGCCGGATCGGGCGCGGCCGCCACCAGCATTGCGCCCGCCGCCCCGATGATTATCGCTTTTATCGTCTGCATGGGCACCATCCTACGCCGTGCCCGTGCCTGTGCAACCGTTGGACGCGGGCGGTATAGTCGGTACATATGGAGCCATGCTCCACCGCCTCCTGTTCGCGCTGCTGCCCCTGCTGCTGATCGCCGCCGACCGGCCGGCCGAGCGCGTGGAGGCGGTGCTGATCCGGGGGGCACGGGTGTTCGACGGGACCGGCACAGCGGCGGTGCCGGGCGACGTGCTGGTCGTCGGCGACCGGATCGCCGCGGTCGGTCCGCACCTGAAGCGACCGCGCGGGGGCCGGGTGATCGACGCGCGCGGGCTGACGTTGCTGCCCGGCCTGCACGACCTGCACACCCATTTGCGCGCGTCGGGCTATGGCAGTCCCGACGATCTGGGGAAGGCATGGGCCTCGCACCTCGCCAACGGGATCACCAGCGCCAACGACTTTTCGCTGTCGGGCGAGATGCTCGAGCCGATCCGCGCCATCGCCGCCGATAGGAGCATCCCGACGCCGCGCCTGAACCTCGCCATCCGGCTGGGCGTGCCGGGCGGACATGGCACCGAATATGGCTGGGGCAGCTTCTTCACCCTGACCGCGACCACCCCGCGCGCCGCGCATGTCGCGATGAAGACCGCGCTGTCGTACAAGCCCGACGTCATCAAGGTGTTTGCCGATGGCTGGCGCTATGGCCGCTCGCCCGACCTTGCCAGCATGAACGTGCCGACGCTGGCGGCGATCGTCGCCGATGCCCATGCAGCGGGGCTGCCGGTCATCACCCACACGGTGACGCTGGCGGGTGCGAAGATCGCCGCCGCTGCCGGGGTCGATGCGCTGGGCCACGGCGTCGGCGACGCTGCCGTGGATGCCGAACTGATCGCGCTGATGCGGGCGAAGAACGTTGCCTATGTCCCGACCCTGGTGGTGTACGAGCCGCAGCAGGATCGGACGTTCGTGTCGATGGAATGGCGGCATCTGGCCGCACCGGAACGGGCGGCGGAGGCGGCGCGGATGGCGCGCCCGGCCGAAGCGATCCCGGCGCTGGAATCGAAGCGCTGGGCGATCATGCAGGCCAATGTCCGCGCGCTGCACGCGGCGGGCATCCGCATCGGGGTCGGTACCGATGCCGGGATCGGTGGGGTCTATCACGGGTCGAGCGCGGTGCGCGAGACAAGGCTGCTTAGCCGACTGGGGCTGACGCCGGCCGAGGCGCTGGTCGCGGCGACCGGCGGGGCGGCGGACATCCTGCGCCGGCGCGACCATGGCCGGATCGCGGTCGGGCAGCGGGCCGACCTGTTGCTGGTCGGCGGCCGGCCGGATGTGGCGATCGACGACCTGCACGATGTTCGCCGGGTGTTCGTCGCCGGGCAGGAGATGCCGCTGAACGCGCTTCGGCAGCGGATCGATTCATCCGAGGCGACGCCGATGCCGGTCCATGCGATGGCCGGGCCGATCGATACCGGCGCGCGGGGTGACGGGCGGACCGATCTCGACACCCTGCCCGTCGAAAGCACCGAGCCGGGGACCGACCACAGCCGGCTCGACATCGTGCGTCCCGATCGCCCGCACGACCCGCACCTGTTCGCCGTCGCGCGGCTGGGGGCGGCGGATCGGCCGTTCGCCGCTCTGGTGCTGCCGTTGACGAAGGGGGCGATCGACCTTGCCGATGCGCGGGGCTTTACCGGCATCGCGTTCGAGGCGCGCGGGGTCGGGCGTTATGGCGTGGCGTTCGATGTCTATGGTGCGCGCGGGACGGGGCGGGCGTTTTTCGATGCAACGGGCGAGCGCCGCGAAATCCGCCTGCCGTTCAGCGCCTTTGCCAGCGGCGACACCCCGCTCGACGCCACCGCCTTACGCAGCGTCGCGTTTCGCCTGACCGGCGATCCGGGCGGGCGGGCGTGGTTGGAACTGGCGAAGGTCCGCTTCTACCGCTGAACGGCGCTCCGGACGGTCAGGGCAAAGGCCAGCACCATCGCGAACGACACGCAGGGTACCAGCATCGCGGTCTGGATCGACACCATGCCGTGGCTGAGCCAGCCCATCAGCGGCGGGAACACCGCCCCGCCGATCACCGCCATCACGATCAGGGGCGCCCCGAGCGGCGCGCGGGGGCCGAGGTCGCGGACGCCGAGCGAGAAGATCGTCGGGAACATGATCGACATGAAGAAGCTGCTGAACATCAGCGCATAGATCGCGGTCGTGCCGTGGCCGAGCGCGGCGACCAGCATCAGCGCGATATTGGCGATGGCGAACCCCGCCAGCAACCGGGTCGCGACGATGCGATGCATCAGGATCGTGCCGATCAATCGCCCGGCGAGGAACAGCGCGAGGCTGATCGACAGCAGGTAGGCCGCCTGTCGTTCGGGCGTCGCGGGGCTGATCGTCTTCACCACGTCGATGAAGAAGCTCCACACCCCGACCTGCGCACCGACATAGAAGAATTGCGCGACCACCGCCCAACGCAGCGCGGGGACGCCCAGCACCGACCGCAGCCCCTGCAGCGTGTTGCCGCCCGTTTCACGCGGGACCTCGGGCAGGCGGACGATGGCGACGGCGATGGCGATCAGCACGACGATGCCGGCCAGCGCCAGATAGGGCAGCTGCACCATCTGTGCCTCCGCCGCGCGATAGGCGGCGCGGGCGGCCGGAGCCATCGCGTCGAGCTGAGCGCGGTCATACTCTACGCCCGAAAAGATGAACTTCGCGCCGATGATGGGCGCGATGGCGCCGCCGAGGCCGTTGAACGCCTGCGCCAGATTGAGCCGCTGTTCGGCACGCGCCGGATCGCCGAACGCGACGATATAGGGATTGGCGGCGGTTTCGAGGAACGCCGCGCCCGAGGCGATGACGAACAGCGCGCCGAGGAACGCGGCATATTCGCGCAGCTCCGCCGCCGGATAGAAGAGGAGCGCCCCGACCGCGTAGAAGGCGAGGCCGGCAAGGATGCCCGCGCGATAGCCGAAGCGGCGCAGCACCAGCCCGGCGGGCAGCGCCATGACGAAATAGCCGATGTAGAAGGCGAACTGCACCAGCCCGGCCTGCGCCCGGTTCAGGTCGAGCGCCTTTTGAAACTGGCGGATCAGCAGGTCGTTGAAGTTGTTGGCGATCGCCCAGAGGAAGAACAGGCTGACGACGACCGCGAAGCCGGCGGCAAAGCCCGGCGTGACAAAGCGGCCGCCGGTGCCAGCCGGGGTGGAGCGGGGCGGGGCGCCGGGGGCGATCATGGATGGTCGCTCAAGGCAAAGATCGGGGTCATCGGCGTCCAGCGGCTGCCATCGGGGGCGCCGGGCAGCGCACGCTGGAAATGACCCATGCGCGCCTCCCACGCCGCGACTTCGGGGTCGGCGGCGTCGGCATCGGCCTTTGCGTCGGGATCGAAATCGGGGGCGACGGTCATCGTCATCACCAGTCGCGTGCCGTGGCGGAAAATCTGCATCTCCTGCACCCCCGACGCCCGGATCGCGGCCAGCACCGGTGCGGGCACGTTGCCGGGCACATGCCAGCGTTCATACTCGGCGATCGCCGCCGCATCGTCCACCAGGTCGAGGGTCAGGACGCGGATCATGCG
>NZ_CAJYQD010000017.1 GCF_913776855.1 uncultured Sphingomonas sp.
ATCGGCGGCAAGGTGATCGCGCGCGAGACGATCAGCGCGATGCGCAAGGACGTGACCGCCAAATGCTATGGCGGCGACGCCAGCCGCAAGCGCAAACTGCTGGACAAGCAGAAAAAGGGCAAGGCGAAGATGCGTGAATACGGGTCGGTCAGCATCCCGCAGGAAGCGTTCATCGCCGCTCTGCGGATGGGCGACGACAATTAATGGGTGCGGCCACGAGCCGCGCCGTTACGCAATGAAAAAGGGCCGGCGCTGCTACAGCGTCGGCCCTTTCGGTATCTGACAGCGACTGCGTGTCAGAGGACGTTCATTACCAGCTGCACGGTCAGTGCGACACCGGCCCACCCCAGCGCGGCGAGGCCCGCGAGGGTGACGATCGTCGTACGACCCGAATACTTGCTGTGCATCCTGCTCACCCTCTCCGTTTTTTCTCTCTTGCGACAAACTGTCCTAAAAAAACGACGATTGCAAATTTATGAAATGCGGAAATCGGGCGAAAAATGCTGCAATTTAGCAGCTTGGCGTATGGTCCGGCTCAAAATTGCTGCACCGCAAAATCGCCCAACGGGAGGTGTGTGTTCCGAATTGGCACGAACCTGTGGCCGGCTGTTCGCAGGTGCGATGTGACGGTATAGTATCACGACGGGCCGAAAATATTTTTTCAGGCCAGTCAGCAAACTGTCAGAATCGGGCTCGTCGAGCCGATCGGGGGAACGTTCGGGCCAGCGATTGCCGATTTGGCGGGAACTTTCCGGCGTTCCGAGCGTCGGGCGATACGGATAATTTTGCCTGTAACAGGAGCTGCCCATGGTCGATACCGATTCGAATCCCGCTGCCGACGCGACCGAGCGGATGCGGGCTGCCGGCAGCGCGATGACCGAGCAGGGGTCGCAGCTGGGCCTGACCATCCTGTCGCAGGCGGAAGCGAATACGCAGGAAGCGTTCCGCGCGATGCGGGCGGCCGCGCAGGCCAATGACCTGAACGAGGTGATGCGAATCCAGTCGGACTATCTGCGCGATCAGGGCGCGCGGTCGATGTCGCAGGCGCGCGAGGTCAGCGAGATGATCGCGAATTTTGGCCGCAACGCCATCGGGCAGATGACCGGACGCGGTTGATCGCGAAGGCATGGTCCCAGTTGCGGGCAAAGGGGTTCAAGGGGGCGGGATGATCCGGCGAATATTGTTGCTGCTGGCTGGCCTTATGCTGGCCGCCCCTGCGACCGCGCAGTCGCGCCCGCCGGTGGTGCTTGCCGCCGCCAGCCTGCAGGAATCGATGAACGCCGCCGCCGATGCGTGGGCGAAGAAGGGCCATGCCCGTCCGACCCTGTCGTTCGCCGCCAGTTCGGCGCTGGCGCGGCAGGCGGCGGCGGGGGCACCCGCCGACCTGTTCGTGTCCGCCGATGTCGAATGGATGGACGATCTCGACAAGCGCGGATTACTGGCGCGCGGAAGCCGCGTGAATCTGCTCGGCAACCGGCTCGTGCTGATCGCGCCGGTCGATAGCCGGGTGCGCGTGGCGTTGCGGCCGGGCGTCGACCTGCGGCCAGCGCTGAACGGTGGCCGGCTGGCGATGGCCGATCCGGATGCGGTGCCGGCCGGACGCTATGGCAAGGCGGCACTGACCGCGTTGCGCGGCTGGGACACGGCGGCGCCGTCGGTCGTACGCGCGGAGAATGTCCGCGCCGCGCTGGCGCTGGTCGAGCGTGGTGCCGCGCCGCTCGGCATCGTCTATGCCACCGATGCGAAGGCGTCGGCGAAGGTGCGCGTCGTTGGCGTCTTTCCCGCCGCCAGCCATCCGCCGATCACCTATCCGATCGCCCGGCTGAAGGCGTCGCAGAATGTCGAGGGTGAGCGGTTCCGCCGCTTCCTGGTCAGCCCGGCGGGTAAGGCCATTTTCGTGCGATACGGATTCAGCCCTCGCTGATGCCCGACAGCGCCGAATGGGCGATCGTCCTGCTGTCGTTGAAGATCGGGGGCGTGGCGATGCTGGCCGCGCTGCCGGTCGCCTATGCGCTGGCGTGGGTGCTGGCGCGGGGGCGGTTTCCGGGCCGGGTGTTGCTGGACGGAATCGTCCATCTGCCGCTGGTATTGCCGCCGGTGGTGACCGGGTGGCTGCTGCTGCTGGCATTCGCGCCGACCGGGCCGATCGGACGGTGGCTGGAGGCGTGGTTCGGGGTCAGCGTGTTGTTCCGATGGAGCGGCGCGGCGATCGCGGCGGCGGTGATGGCATTGCCGCTGATGGTGCGCGCCATCCGCCTGTCGATCGAGGGCGTCGACCGGCGGCTGGAAAGCGCGGCGCGGACGCTGGGGGCAAGTCGGACAAGGGTGTTCTGGAGCGTGACCGCGCCGCTCAGCCTGCCGGGCGTACTGGCGGGCATGGTGTTGGGGTTCGCGCGGGCGCTGGGTGAGTTCGGCGCGACGATCACCTTCGTTTCCAACGTACCGGGGGAGACGGCGACGCTGCCGCTCGCCATCTACAGCGCGTTGCAGGTGCCGGGCGGTGAGGCGAGCGTGGTGCGGCTGGCGGTCATGTCGGTCGCGCTGTCGTTGATCGCGCTGATCGTGTCCGAGGGGCTGGCGCGGCGGGGCGGGCGGAGGGTCCATGTCCTTTGACATCGACGTGACCGTCCGGCTGGGCGCGGCGGTGATCGGCGCGGTGGTGCCCGACGACGATCGCGACAATGGGCTGACGGTGCTGTTCGGCCCGTCGGGGGTGGGCAAGTCGAGCGTGCTGAACATGGTCGCCGGGCTGCTGCGTCCTGCTGCCGGCCATGTCCGGGTCGGCGGCGTCACCCTGTTCGACGCGGCGGGGGGGATCGACGTGCCGGTGCCCGATCGCCGTGCCGGGTATGTGTTTCAGGAGCCGCGGTTGTTCCCGCATCGCCGGGTCGCGGCCAATCTGCGCTATGGCATGGGGCGGGGCGAGCCGCCGATCGGGTTCGATGATATGGTCGCGTTGCTGGGGCTGAGGGACCTGCTGCACCGCTGGCCCGCCACCTTGTCGGGGGGGGAGGCGAAGCGGGTGGCGATCGGGCGGGCGCTGCTGTCGGGCGCGCGGTTCCTGTTGATGGACGAACCGCTGTCGTCGCTCGACCGCGCGCGGCGCGAAGAGGTGATGGCGACGATCGAGCGGCTGCGCGACGCGCTGCGCCTGCCGATCCTGTACGTGACGCACGACGCGGCGGAGGCGGAGCGGCTAGCGACGCGGATCGTCGCGATGTGACCATCGTTCCGCCGCAATCCGCAGCTGATGTCGTAACCGAAACGATCGGGAGTTCGACGATGCGGAAGTTGGTGGCGGGCGTGGCGTTGTTGACGGCGGCTCCGGCGATGGCGCAGGATGTCGAGCCGGACGGCCCGGACATCGTGGTAACTGCCGGCAAGCCGTTGAACCTGGATGCAAAGGTGCTGCGCGCCGGGCAGCGCCGGTTTGCCGAGGATCGCGGCGCGCTGGCGCCCGGCGGTGCGTTGCGGTTCGAACTGTGGCGTGGGCGCAGCCGGATTCCGGCGGCGACGGTGCCGATCACGCTGCGCAACGAGGCCGGGCAGACGGTGCCGGTGGCGATCGACGGCGATGGCCGGATCGCGTTCGGCGACCTGCCGAAAGGGCGATGGTTCCTGACCGCGCCTGCGCAATCGCAGGGTATGTCGCTGCGGCCGGTCGTACTGTCGGCGGGAACTTCGCCGACCGATCGGCGGCTGGGCGACCTGCGGCTGCAATGCCGGGTGATGCTGTCGATGGCCAAGGCGCAGGCGTCGTTGCTGGCGATGCCGTTGATGGGGCTGCTCGATGCGATCGGCGGGTGCGAGAGCAAGCGGGTGCATATGTTCCATCGCGCCGAACAGGCGCTGGCCAGCGCGACGGCAGTGACGTCGAGCGGCACACAGGCGCTGGAGCTGTCCAAGCGGGGCGATGCCTATCTGGCGCCGCTGAACGACCGGACGATGGGCAACGACGTGCGGGTGAAGATCGCCTATCGCTGATCGTCGCTGCCGGGCATCGGCACGCGCGCGCTCTGTCCGCCACGGGTGAAATAGGCGGCGTCGATGGCGAGGCTGCGCAATTGCCAGCCATCGATGCTGTCGCCGGGCGACAGGGTGCGGGTACCTTCGCTGCCGCGCACCAGCGCCACCGCGTCCCGGCCGAGCCGGCCGACGACGCCCAGCAGCTGTGGCGCATCGGCGGGCAGCGCGTCGGCGGCAGGCGGGGCAAAGAGCGTGCGGGCGAAGGCGGCGCGCAAGGGGGGCGGTGTGGCCGGCGCGGCGAGCGGGGGCGTGGCGACGGACGTGACCGTCGCTGGTGCCGTTTCGCGCAACAGCCATGGCGGCACCGCCAGCGCGATCAGCACCGCGCCCGCCAGCAGCGCGTGTTGACGCAGGCTCAGCCCCGCCACGGTGCCACCAGCGTCGCGTCGAGCCGTACGCCGCCGGGCGCGGCGGTCAGCCGCCATGCCTGCGCCCGGATGGCGGGACGCGCACGCTCCAGCGTATCGGCAAAGGCGATAACGGCCTTTTCGGTGCCCGACGCGCGCAGCGTCAGGACGGCGAGCGGTGCCGGGGCGGCGGGATCGGGGACGAGGGTTTCGATCAGCACCCCGCCGCGCGCGGCGTCGGCGCGCACCCGCGCGGTCAGGCGCGCACGGGCATCGGCGGCATTGTCAGACGGAAAGGCCGCGTCGGCGGTGGCGAGCGGCGGGACGGTTGCGCTTGCCTCGACCCCGGCGGCATCGCGTGCGGCGCGGGCGGCGGCAAGGTCGCCGAGCGCGTCACAGGCGGGGATCACCAGCAGCGCGGCAATGCCGCACGCGATCAGCGGCAGGCGCGGGATCACCGCCGCTGCTCCAGCGTGACGCGCATCCGCCCGTCGCCATCGGTACGCGCCTGCGCCGTCGCGCGCAGGCCGGGCAGCGCCGCGACCACCCGGTCGGGATCGGGGGCGACGACCTCCATCGACATATGGCCCGCGCCGTCGCGCTCGACCCGCAACAGCGCGGCATCCTTTGGCAGATCGCGGGCGGTTGCCTCGAGCGTGCTGCCCAGCGTCGGCAGGCGCCATGTCTGTTGCAGCAGGACGCGCGCGCGCTGTGCCGCCGCCTGTTCCGCGATCTGCGGCGCGGCGCGGCGAGCGATGGCGCGGCCTTCGTCCTGTGCGCGGGCGGTCAGGGCGGCGGCACCGCCCCAGGTGAGCAGCGGCGTGGCGAGGATCGCGGCGGCCAGCAGCAGCGATGCCCGGTCGAGAGACGCGCGGGGCGGAGTGGGCGCGGGGGGCGGGGTAGGCGCGCGCTCCCGCCGGGCCGCGCCGACCGCCCGGTCGAACAGGCTGGGCCGGATCGGCGCGCTGTCATTGGCGGGGCGGGGGTCGGCGGCCATGCCCGTTCCCTACGCCCGGCATCGGCGGGGGCACAAGCCAGTCATCGAACTGTCGTCGTTTCGCCACGCAGGCTTCATCGATCCGCAACCGCGCTGTCGCAGCGATGCGCCAACGAGGGGGCAGGGAGGGTGCCGGCATGGCCGGTGTCCAGATATGCGGGGAAAACCAATGACGAACACCGACCTGACCATCGGCTATGACGATGGCGACATCGAAACCAACCCCAGCACCGGGCCGAGCCTGCAGGATCTGGTCGACCAGCGTTATTCGCGGCGCCAGGCGCTGCGCGGCGGTGCGTCGACCGCGGCGGTCGCGGTGTTCGGCGGCGCGCTGCTCGCGGCGTGCGACGACAAGGCGCAGGGCATCGACAATACCGCGCCGGTCGTCGGGGCCACGTCGAGCGGTGCGACCAGCGCGGGGCGTGTCGTCACGCTGACCGGCACCGCGACCGACGACAATGCGATCGTTAGCCAGGTCTTTACCCAGGTGTCGGGTCCGACCGTCGCGATCAGCAGCACGACGCCGGGCACCGCGACGTTCATCGCGCCGGCGGTGTCGGCCGCGACCAACCTCGTCTTCCGCTATACCGCGACCGATGCGAAGGGTGCCGCGAGCAGCAGCGACATCACCGTCGCCGTGTCGCCGCCGACATTGGGCTTCACCGCCGTCGCCAAGAGCCTGGCCGACATCGTGAGCGTGCCGTCGGGCTATACCGCCAGCGTGCTGTATCGCCTGGGCGATCCCTTGAACGCCGCGACGTCGGCGTTTGCCAATAACGGCACCGACACCGGCTATTCGGCGCGCGCGGGCGATCACCATGACGGCATGAGCTATTTCGGTCTCGCCGCCAGCGCCAACACGCCCGACGCGACCAATTCGACGCGCGGCCTGCTGGTGATGAACCACGAGAATATCTCGGAGCAGTATCTGCACGTGAACGGGCAGACGGTGGTGAACGGCGCGCGGCCGACGTCGGAAGTCGTCAAGGAGATGGAATGCCACGGCGTGTCGGTGGTCGAGGTGACCCGCGCATCGACCGGCGAATGGAAATATGTCCAGGGATCGGCGCTGAACCGCCGCATCACCCCCTATACCCCGACCGCGTTCAGCGGCCCGGTAAAGGGCAGCCCGCTGCTGTTCACCGCCTATTCGCCCGATGGCACGACCGGGCGCGGCACGATCAACAACTGCGCCAACGGCCACCTGCCGTGGGGCAATTACATGACGTGCGAGGAAAACTGGGCAGGCTATTTCCGGCGCGACAGCGGCGACAACACGACCCGCACCGCGCTGGTCGGTGCCAAGTCGACGCAGGCGTTCACCCGCTATGGCCTGTCGCAGCGCAGCGGCAATTACGGCTGGACCACGGCAGCGGAGGCGACCACCGGGCAGACGCTGATCGGCAAGTTCAACGCGACGATCGACCCGACCAAGCCGCTGAACGGTACCGGCGATTTCCGCAACGAGCCGAACCAATATGGCTGGTGCGTCGAAATCGACCCCTATGACCCGACCTCCACCCCGCGCAAGCGCACCGCGCTCGGCCGGATGAACCATGAAGGCTGCTGCCCCGGCCGCGTCTTCGCCGGGGTCAAGCCCGCCTTCTACATGGGTGACGACGCGCAGAACGAATATATCTACAAGTTCGTGTCGAACACGGCGTGGTCGGACGCCGATGCGACAGCCAGCAACCGGCTGGCGATCGGCGACAAGTATCTCGACAGCGGCACGCTGTACGTCGCGAAGTTCAATGCCGACGGGTCGGGCGAATGGATCGCCTTGGTGTTCGGCCAGAACGGCCTGACCGCCGCCAACAGCCTGTATCCCTTCGCCGATCAGGCCGATGTGCTGACGCATTGCCGGCTGGCGGGCGATGCGGTCGGCGCGACGCGGATGGACCGGCCGGAATGGACCGCGGTCAATCCGGCGACCGGCGAGATGTACTGCACGCTGACCAACAATTCGTCGCGCGCGCCGGCCAATGTCGATGCCGCCAACCCGCGGTCGTACATCGATCCGAAGGTCAACAGCAGCTCGCGGTCGACCGGCAATGCCAACGGCCACATCATCCGCCTGCGCGAAGCCGGCGACACGACCGAGGCGACGCGCTTTGCATGGGACGTCTATGCGTTCGGCGCCGGATCGGACCTCGATCCGACCAACATCAACCTGTCGGCGCTGGATGCGACCAACGACTTCTCCAGCCCCGACGGGCTGTGGTTCGGCCGGCCGTCGAACGCATCGGGGCAGGTGACGCCGGTGCTGTGGATCCAGACCGATGACGGCGCATACACCGACGTCACCAACTGCATGATGCTGGCTGCGATGCCGGGATCGGTCGGTGATGGGGGGACGAAGACGATCACCAACACCGGCGTGTCGGCGACCAGCACCGCGACCACCCGCATCGGCAAGGCACCGGGCACCGCGCTGCGCCGCTTCCTGGTCGGGCCGGTCCAGTGCGAGATCACCGGCATCGAATCGACGCCGGACGGCCGGTCGCTGTTCGTGAACATCCAGCATCCCGGCGAAGGCGGCAACGTCGCCGCGATCAGCAGCAACTGGCCGGCACTGCCGACCAGCGGCAGCAGCGTGATTTCGGCGAGCGCGGCGGGCACGGCGGGCACCCGCCCCCGGTCGGCGACGATCGTCATCACCAAGAACGACGGCGGGGTGGTCGCGCTGTAAGCGCGGCGTTCCGCCGGGCACAGGGCGGGCGGTGGTCGAAGGACCGCCGCCCGTTTTGCGTCCAAAGTTCACGAAGTTCACACTCGCGGCGCAATTGCACCAGAGCGATGGCTGTCGCGTCGCGAAGGGGGGTGGCTGGATCGGTCAGCCACCCTGACAGTGGCGTGGCAAGTAGGAAAGCACCGGGCGTTGACTCTTAAATCTACATATGTTTGATCTGTGCCATGGTTCGCGAACGACGCCCTTCGAAACAGATGATCGCGCTGTTGCGGCTCTTGTCCGACCGGCCGCAGGAATGGCGGCACGGCTATGACCTGATGAAGCAGGCCGGACTGTTGTCGGGCACGCTCTATCCGCTGCTGATGCGAATGGGGGATCAGGGGCTGGTCGAGGCGCAGTGGCAGGAACCGACCCAGCCCGGACGCCCGCCGCGCCATGCCTATCGCCTGACCGGCGCGGGGCTGGCGCTGGCGTGGTCGATCGCGGACGGCACGCCCGACGGCGGTTCGTCGAGGGCGGTGCCGGCATGAGCGACGCGCTCGCCCGGCTGCTGATGGCGCTGGCGACTTGCTGGCTGGGCGAGGCGCGACGCGACTGGGCGCAGGCGATGCGCGCGGAATATTTCGAAGCGGCGGATGCGGGCGAGGCGCTGGGCTTTGCCGCCGGTTGCCTGTCGAGCGCCGCGCGCACGATGCTGGGCGAGGCCGAGGGGCGGTTCGCGGTGGCGGCGCATGTGCTGGCGGTCGGCGTGCTGGTGCCGATGGCGGGGCTGTTGCTGGTCAGCGCGGCGCTGGGCTTTCCCTATCTGGCGTTCGAGGAGGTCGGCGTGGGCGTGTTGGGCAGCGGTTGGCCGCAGGGCGCGGTCAATGTCGGCAACCGCAACGGCGTGCCGCTGCTCGTGCTGCTGACCGGCGTGACCGGTATCGGGCATGTCGCCATCGCCTGGGCATTGCTGGAGCGCGACTGGGAGCGGGTGACCCGCTACGCGCGGATCGGGGCGGCGATGCTGGCGACGACCTTCGCCTTTTCGGGGGTCCTGTTCCTGTATAGCCCGTGCGCCCTGCCGCAGCTGACCATCGTCTGCGGAGAGCTGGTGCTGGTGTGGCTGGCGGTGCGCTGGCACGACGACCTGCCCGTCTGGTCCAGCGCCTGACCTGACCGGCCCGCGCGGTCGACCCTTTCCCTTGCCCAACCTGTCCAACGGAGTGACCGACGATGATCGCCGCACGACGCCTGCTGCCGCTTGCCCTGTTGATCGGAGTGCCGGTCGCTCCGCTGTTCGCCCAGACGCCGCCGAACAAGGAAGCGGTCCGGATCACGTCCGATCCGGGCGTTACGCTGGCGGGGGAATTGCAATTGCCGCCTGGGGTGAAGCGACCGCCGGTCGTGCTGCTGCTGGGCGGCGCGGGCGAGTCGCCGCACGGCATCTATCCGCTGCTCGAACAGAAGTTGCTGGCGCGGGGGATCGCGACGCTGAGCTTCGACAAGCGCGGGGTGGGCGCGTCGACCGGCACCTTCTTCGACGCGATCGACGTGGCTGAGCGTGACGCGGCGGCGGTGCTGGGATGGCTGCGCACACGGGGCGACGTGATCGATCCGTCACGCATCGCGGTGCTGGGGATGAGCCAGAGCGGGGTGATCGGCCCGGCGCTGGCGGTCGCCACGCCGCGCGTCGCCGCACCGCCGATCGCGGCGGTGGTGATGCTGTCGGCCCCGGCGGGCGAGCGGGGCAAGCTGTTCCTCGATTCGATGCACGAGCAGCTGGCGACGTCGGGGATGAAGCCCGAGCCATTGGCGGGTGTGATCGAGGCGACGCGGCGCTACCTAGACGACCTGACCGGCGGGGCGGCGCCGGGGCTGATTGCGGCGGGCCGGGCAGGCGTGGTCGATGCGTTCGTCACGGCGGGCTGGACCGCTGTGCAGGCGGAAGGGGCGGTGAAGACGCTGAGCGATCCGGCGACGTCCTCGCTCTACACCGTCGGGCCGGGGGCGGAGCTGCGGCAGGTGAAGGCGCCGGTACTGGCGCTCTATGCCGCGGGCGATACGGTGGTGAGCAACCGACTTGCCATCCCCTCCGCATTGGGTGCGCTGGCGGGCAATCCCGATGCGACGGTGGCGCGGATGCCGAAGGTCGAACATGGCTTCAAGCCACTGGTGACGACCGAGGGCGGCAAGGCGGAATATCGCGGCTGGCCGATTTCCGATCCCGATACGATCGACCTGATCGACCGGTGGCTGGGCAAGCGATTGGGGGTGGCGGGGTGACTTTGGTCGGTTCGGGAGGTGTCGCGCCTGCGCCACCATGGGGTTGCCGTACCCTTGCGCAGGCGGGGGGCCAGAGCCAGAAACGCCGCCGTTCGTTACCCTGGACCCCCGCCTGCGCGGGGGTAGGTAGTATTGGCGCGACACAGCGCTACTCTGGGTAAGCTACGGTAACGGGCGGCCGTACCGCCCCTCAATAAATTCCGTCGATTTCCATCGTCAGGCGCGGGGCGGGGGGATTGAGCAGCAGGCTGCGCTTGTCGCCCTGCAACACTTCCTCCTGCCGCAACCGGTCGTAGCGGTTGCGGGCGGCCGCTGCCGCATCGGCACCGTCGCGGAGGATGGTGGGTTTCAGGAAGACGAACAGTGTGCGCTTCTGGCGGCTTTCGTTGCGGCCCTTGAACAGCTCGCCGACGATGGGAAGGCTGCCGAGGATCGGCACCTGGCTGCGCAACCGCTGGTAATCGTCGCTGGTCAGGCCGCCCAGCACGATCGTCTGGCCGTTGTCGGCAAGGACGGTGGTGTTGGCCGAGCGCTTGTTGGTCACGATGTCCGCCGCGCCGCTGACCTGGGTCTGGGCGATCGAGGATGCTTCCTGGCTGACCTCCAGCCGGATGGTGTCGCCAGCGTTGATGCGCGGCAGGACCCGCAGCGTGATGCCGACGTCCTTGCGCTCGATCGTGGTGTAGGGATTGGCGTTGCCGTTGCCGGTCAGGATCGATCCGGTGCGGAACGGCACCTCCTGTGCCACGACGAACTCACCCAGCTTGTTGTCGAGGACGGTGATCTGCGGCGTCGAGAGCAGGTTCGCCTTTTGCGAGGTGCTGAGCGCCTGTACGAGGATCGAGAAGTCGTTGCCGATGCCGATATTGGCCGACAGGCCGCCGCCCAGCAGGCTCGCAGCGGGGACGCCCAGCACGCCGAGGATACGGCCGAGCGAGGCTCCGCCATTGTCAAACGACGTGCCCGCGCCCCGGACCTGCGTCAGCGCCGCGCCGGCCGTGCCGATCTGTACCGCCAGCCGTTCGGCATCGTCGCCGGTGATCTCCGCGATCGCCGCCTCGATCAGCACCTGCGGGCGGCGGACGTCGAGGTCGGGGATCAAGCGTTCGATCTGGGCGATGGCGGTCGGCGTGCCGCGCACGACGACGGCGTTGATGTCGGGCGCGGGCTGGACGGTGATGTCGGGGGTGGTGAAGCCCTGTGCCGGAGTGGTCGGCTGGTTCTGACCCACGGTGCTGATGCTGCCGCCGGTGCCGGTCGCGCCGCCAAGGCCCCCTGCGGCCCCGGCCAGCGCGCCCGCGTTCGCACCGCCATTGGCGATCAGGCCGGACAGCGCATTGCCGGCATTGTTGCGCTGGCTGACGGTAGAGAGGCTGCGCGCGACCGGATTGGTCGCCGACTGCTGCTGGCCGAGGATGCCGCGCAGCACCTCGGTCACGCTTTCGGCATCGGCATAGTTCAGGCGGAAGACGCGGGTCGACATCTGCGCACTGCCGCCGCGCGCGTCGAGCGACTGGGCGATGCGGCGGGCCTCTGCCACGCCGGCGGGGGTGCCGCGGACAAGGATGGTGTTGCTGCGTGGATCACCGGCGACGCGCGCGCCGCCTTCGCCCAGCACCGCCTGCATCGCGGTCGCAATATCGGCGGCGTTGCCGTTGGTGAGCGTGATCGTCGCGAAGGTCGATCCGCCGCCGCCGTCGAGGGATCGGGCCAGCGCCTCGATCCGGCGGACATTGTCGGCATAGTCGGTGACGACGATCGCGTTGGGCTGGGTCAGCGGTTCGACGCTGCCGAAGCTGGCGACCAGCGGGCGGACGATCCGCGCGGCATCGGCGGAAGGCACGTTGGACAGGCGGACCATGCGCGTCGTCAGTTCCTGTCCGCCGACGCCCCGCTGACGCACGCCGCCGTCGCGGACCGCATTCGCCTGCGGGATGATGCGCCATGCCGAACCGGAGCGGACGGCGGCGAAGCCGTTGGCGCGCAGCACCGACTGGAACAGTTCCCACACCCCGCCGGGCGACAGCGGTTCGGCGGAGGTGACGGTCACCTGTCCCTTCACCGTCGGGTCCAGGATCAGCGTGCGGCCGGTGATGCGGCTGATCTGGTCGGCCACGTCGGCGATCTCCACGCCGCGCATGTTGACGACGATGTCGGCGGCCTGGGTCTGCGCGGCCAGTGGCGACAGGCTGGTCGCGGCGAGCGCGAGGGTCAGGAACGCGGTACGGATCGGATGGCGCACGGGGATAGGCCCTAACGGATGGGAATGGAGACGGTGATCGGCTTGCCGTCGCGAAGGATGGTAACCTGTGCCTGCCCCGATGCGGCGGCGCTGGCGATGGCCGAGTTGACCGCAGAGGGATCGGTCATGGCGGCGCCGTTGACCGATTGCACGACGTCGCCCTGCCGCATTCCCGGCGGGGCGTTGGCGCCGATCGCATAGCCGCCGGCGACCGGCGTGGCATTGAGGCGGGAGAGAACTGCCTGGGCGCTGGGCGGCGGGGCGGCGGCGGCGGGGGCGGGCTGGGCCATCGGCTGTCCGGGGGCGGCGGGGGCGGGCGTGCCCGGCGTCGGCGTCGCTTGTCCGAACGGATCGGGAAAGGCGAGATATTCCAGCCGACCGCCATTGTTCAGGATGATGCGGTCGCGGCGAATCTCCGTGACCTGCGCGCCGGCCAGCGCGTCGCCGACCTTGTAGGGCTTGGCCGGTTCGTTGCCGATCGACACGAACGAGATCGACAGTTCGGCGGGGCGGGCAAAGACGACCCCTTTAAGGATCGCCTGGATACCGGTGGGGCTGGTCGCGTCGGCGGCGGTCGGGCTGCCGAACGGGCTCCAGGCGATGGCGGGGCCGCTGTCGATCGTGACCGCGCGGGCGCGGGCGTCGCCGGGCACGGTGATCGCCCCGGTATCGGCATGACCCGCAATCCGCCAGACTAGGCCGGCAAGGGCAAAGGCGACCGAGACGATCGCGGCGGCGGCGAGCCAGTCGACCCAGCGTTCGCGGAAACGGAGCCGTTCGACGACGATCATGCCGCGTCCTTGCGCAGGAATCCGTCGAGCCGGGCGAGGGGCGCGCTTTCCCCGGCGGGGGCGACGGTGATGGTCACCCGGTCGAGCGCGGGGTCGCTGGTCGCGGTCCGGTTCACCGCCACGCTCCAGTTCCGCCCCAGCATGTCCACCGTTTCCCCATTCGCCTCCGGCGTCCCCACTTCCAGATCGGCCAGCCGGTTTTCGGCGACCCACATCGCGATCGCGCGTCGTTCGACGCCACGGGTCGAATCGATGTGCTGTTCGACCGCGCCGATCAGCCCTACCGTGGCGATCGCCAATACCGCCAGCGCCACCATCGCCTCGATCAAAGAAAAGCCGGCATCTGTATCCTCCCCGCCCGCGGGGGGGGGGACCGTCCGCGCAGCGGATGGTGGAGGGGGAGGGCCGCAGACGCAACAGTTGCGTGCGCGGACGCCCCCCTCCACCATGCTGCGCATGGTCCCCCTCCCCGTGCCGGGGAGGATCATTGCGTCACCTTTGTCGCACGCGCCGTCACGCCGTCATATTGCACGCGCCACGTCTGATCGCCGCCGGTGACCGTCGCACCCAGCGGTTGTCCGGTGCCATCGACCCCCAGGATCACCGGCGGCGCGGTGTCGAGCGCCATGACCATGCCGCCGGGCAGGGTGTGGAACGCCAGCGCATCGTCGGTGATCGGGGTCAGCCCCTTCGGCCCCACCCGCGCAAAACCATAGCCGTGCGTGTCGGTGGTCAGCGCGATCAGCCGGTCGCCGAGCATCGCATCGTCTGCCGCCGCCTGCAGCCGGACGGCAAGGCGACGAGCCTCCGTCTCGACATTGGGCGCGCGGGTGGCGGCGCCGATGCCCAGGCTGACCGCGCCCGCCGCCACGCCGATGATGGCGAGGACGATCAGCATCTCGATCAGGGTCATGCCGGATTGGCCATGACGATGGGCGGCGGCGTGGATCAGCGCGCCGATCCGTCGATGTCGGCGTCGAGACCTTCGCCGCCGGGCTTACCGTCCTTGCCGAGCGACCGAATCGTGAAGCGGCCGCCGGTCGATTCATACACGTACGGATTGCCCCACGGGTCCTGCGGCATTTGCGACAGGTAACCGTCGGGCGGATAGGCGCCGGGGACCGGCGGCTGGGTCGGTTTTTCGACCAGCGCCTTTAGCCCCTGTGTCGTCGTCGGGTAATCGCCATTGTCCAGCCGGTACATTTTCAGCGCGCCGGAGATCGACTTGATGTCGGTGCCGGCGGTCGTCACCCGCGCCTGATCGGGGCGGTTGATGACGTTGGGCACGATCAGCGCGGCGACCAGCGCGATGATCGCCAGCACGACGATCATTTCGACCAACGTCAGGCCCGCTTCATGGGTTGGGACAGAAACCTTGCGGGCGGCGGGGTTCGCGGCCAAGGTGTCACGAAACTTTCGGAATAAGATGCGCATCCACGCCCCAATGCGTCCACACGATGAAGCCATTGTGACAATCGAACCCGCGCCCGCCGGTCCGGCCACCGGCGTGTGGGCTGTCGCGGGCGGCGAAGCCATCTTAGTCGATGGGGCGGTCGCGGCAACAACCTTGCTCGTGCCGTCCGAATCGGTCCTTCTCTTGAGCGTCGACCTGCCGTTGCCCAGCCGGGGGAAGCGGCTGGCGGCATTGCCCTTCGCGATCGAGGACCGGATCGCTGATCCGCTGGATGCGGTGCATCTGGCGCTGGGCGATGCGGTGGGCGATCGGCGCTATCTGGTAGCGGTCGTGCGGCACGGCGTGATGGCGGAGTGGATCGCGATCGCCGAGGCGGCGGGCATCGCCGGGGCGGCATTCGTGCCCGATGCGCTGGTGCTGCCGGTCCCGGTGGAGGGGTGGAGCGTCGAGGTGACCGGCGCCCGCGCGCTGGTCCGCGCCGCCGACGGCACCGGATTCGCGCTGCCGTCGCCCATGCTGGTCGCGGCGTGGGGGGCGGCGGGGCGGCCGAAGGTCGCGGCGTCGGGCGATCCGTTGCCGGAGGCGATGGCGGGCGATGGCGTGGCCTTTCCGTTGGCATCGCTGGCGGATCGGGTGGCGGCGGCGCCGATCGACCTGCGACAGGGGGCCTATGCCCGGCGGCGGACGGCATGGCCCAGCACCACGCGCAAGGTCGCGATGATCCTGGGCATCGCCGCGCTGGCGCATGGCGCGATCGCGGTGGCCGATACGCTGATGCTGCAACGCATTGCCGATCGGCGACAGGACGCGCTGCAACAACTGGTCGCGACGACCGCGCCGTCGGTGCCGACCGGGGGCGACGATTTCATGGTACGCGTCGCCGACCTGCTGCCGCGCCCGACCGGGAGCAACCGCTTCGTGCCGCTGCTCTCGCGGGTCGGCGGGGCGCTCAATCCGATCGGACCGGTGCTGGTGGTGCGGACAATGACCTTCGAAGGAAATGTCCTGACGATCGAATGTGAGTCGCCCGAAACCGGCATGGCCGACCGGGTGCGTGCGGCATTGGCGGCGGCGGGGGTCGCGGCACACGTCGTGGCGGCGCCGGGCGGGACTTTGCGCATCGTGGCGCGCGGGGCATGATCGTCCTGCTGAAACGCAATGCCCGGATCGAGGCGGCGCTGGGCCGCTTCGACAGCTGGTGGCAGGGGCTGACCACGCGCGAGCGGGTGCTGGTCGGTACGCTGGCGGCGCTGCTGGCCGGGGTGGTGCTGGTGTACGGGGTGGTGAAGCCGGTGCAGGCGGCGCGCGCGCAGGCCCGCGCCGACATTCGTCAGGCCGAAACGCTGATGGCGCGGGTGCGAGCCGCCGGCCGATTGGAAAGCGCGCCGCAGACGATCGCCAGCGGGCCGCCGCAGTCGGTCATTACCTCGACCGCCGCGACCGCCGGGTTGCAGCCGGTGGTGGCGGAGGCGAACGGCGCGATCACCGCAACGTTGACCGACGCACCCTATCCGGCGGTGGTGACGTGGCTCAGCTCGGTCGCGTCGACCAGCACCATCGGCGTGCGGCGCGTGGCGATGCAGCGTGGCGCCACGTCAGGCCGGGTCAATGCGACCGTGGAGTTCCAGCCATGACCGACACGCTGCTCCACGCCGAACCGGTGCGCCTGCCCTATGGCTATGCACGCAAGGGCGGCGTGCTGATTCGCCTCGGCAAGGGCGGCATGGAATGCGTCCACCGGGCGGACGCGACGCTGGACGCGATGCTGGAGGTGCAGCGGGTGGCGCCCGGCGTGCCCTTCGTCGCGCTGGATGATGGGGCATTCGATGCGGCGTTGCAGGCGAGCTATGGCGGCAGTGCGTCGACTGCCGCCGACATCGAACTGGCCGAAACCGATCTGGCGGCGCTGGCCGACAGCGCGGCGGCGGTCGACGACCTGCTCGACGCGCGCGACGATTCGCCGGTGATCCGCCTCATCAACGCGCTGTTGCTGGAGGCGATCAAGGAGGGCGCGTCCGACGTCCATGTCGAGACGCAGGAAAAGCGCCTCGTCGTCCGCTTCCGTATCGACGGCGTGCTGCGCGACATCGTCGAGCCGCCGCGCGCGCTCGCCCCGCTGCTGGTCAGCCGGATCAAGGTCATGGCGAAGCTCGACATTGCCGAGCGCCGCACGCCGCAGGACGGCCGCGTGACGCTGCGCATCGGCGGGCACGACGTCGATGCGCGCGTGTCGACCATGCCGACCCAGCATGGCGAACGGGTGGTGCTGCGCCTGCTGGAGCGCGGGGGCATGATGCTCGACCTTGCCGGCCTGGGCATGTCGGAGCGGGACGAGGCGGTGTTCGGGCGGTTGCTGGAGCGGCCGCACGGGCTGTTGCTGGTCACCGGGCCGACCGGATCGGGCAAGACGACGACGCTCTATACCGCACTGACCCGGCTGAACGACCGCCGCCGCAACGTGATGACGGTCGAGGACCCGATCGAATATGAACTGGCCGGCATCGCGCAGACGCAGGTCAACCCGCGTACCGACATGACCTTTGCACGGGGTCTGCGCGCGATCCTGCGGCAGGACCCCGACGTCATCATGGTCGGCGAAATCCGCGATCAGGAAACGGCGCAGACGGCGGTGCGATCGTCGATGACCGGCCATTTCGTGCTGTCGACGCTGCATACCAATACCGCGATCGGATCGGTCACCCGGCTGATCGACATGGGGGTCGAGCGGTATCTGCTGGCACCCATGCTGGTCGGGCTGGTCGCGCAGCGGCTGGTGCGGCGGCTGTGTGTGGAGTGCCGCTGGCAGGACCGCGCGACCGAGGCGGACAGCGTGCTGCTGGGCGGGGCGATCAAGCCGGGCAAGAAATTGTGGCGCAAGGGCGGGTGCGAGGCGTGCCATCACGAGGGTTATCGCGGGCGCGCGGGCCTGTACGAGGTCGTGGCGGTCGATGACCGGTTGCAGGCGATGATCCATAATGGTGCTGCCGAAGCCGAGCTGGAGCGCGCGGCGCGGGTCGATAACCCGGCGCTGCTGGACGATGGGGTGGCCAAGGTCCGTGCCGGGGTGACGACGGTCGAGGAGGTCGCGCGGGTCGTGCGGGACGAGGGGTGAGTTTCACCGCCCTTAACCCCACCCGCTTGGTTCGAGTAGCGATCGAGCGAAGTCGAGAGCGCGTATCGAGAACGGGGTTCCGCTGGGCGGGCGTTCTCGACGGACGCTTCTCGACAGGCTCGAAGCTGCTCGAACCGAACGGATTTCTGCTTGGGATGGGGTGGGGGCTGCCATGACCGCCTACACCTACCGCGCGGCATCCCGCACCGGCGCGACCGTGAAAGGCGTGATCGAAGCCTCCAGCCCCGCCGCCGCCCGCGCGGCGCTGCGTGAGCGCGGCGAACTCCCGCTGTCGGTCGAGGAAGCCGCCGAGAAGGGGCCGAAGCTCGGCAGCATCCAGCTCCCCCGCCTGTTCCGCCGCGGGGTTTCGGCCAAGGCGCTGGCGACGATGACGCGGCAGATCGCGACGCTGGTCGGGTCGGACATTTCGATCGAGGAATCGCTGCGCATCGTCGCCGGACAGGCGGACAATGCGGCGGTCAACGCGCTGCTGCTCGACGTGCGCGCCGCGATCCTCGACGGGCGCAGCTTTGCGCAGGGGCTGGCGCGACATCCCAAGGCGTTTCCCGAATTCTATCGCGCGTCAGTGGCGGCGGGGGAACAGTCGGGGCGACTGCCTGACGTCCTCAACCACCTCGCCAATTTCGTCGAGACGCGGCAGGCCAATGGGCAGAAGATGCAGCTGGCACTGCTGTATCCGTCGCTGCTGGCCACCGTCAGCTTCGGCATGATGGTGCTGCTGATGGTCTATGTCGTGCCCGATATCGTCCGTGTGTTCGTGTCGCGCGGGGCGGAATTGCCGTTCCTGACGCGGGCGCTGATCGCCTTGTCGGCATTCATCCAAAGCTATGGGCTGTACGTCGCGGTCGGGGGGCTGGTGCTGTTCCTGGTCGGTGCGCGGTGGTTGCGGGTGCCGGCCAACCGGTTGCGCGTCGACCGGCGGCTGGCGACGCGCGCGCCGTTCCGCCGCTTCAGTCGCCAGCATAATGCGGCGCGCTTCGCCGGCAGCCTCGCGACCTTGGTCGGCAGCGCGGTGCCGCTGGTCGAGGCGCTGCACGCCGCCGCCGCCGTCACCCCCAACCGCTTCGTCCGCGACAAGGCGCTGACCGTCGCGGCGCGGGTGCGCGAGGGGTTGTCCTTACGCGCGGCGATGGCGGAGGCGGAGATTTTCCCATCGATGCTGGTCGCGATCGTCGCGTCGGGCGAGACGTCGGGACGGCTGGCCCCCGCGCTCGACCGTGCGTCGGGCGAACTGGAGCGTGAACTCGACGCGCTGGTCGCGACCCTGGTGGCGCTGGTCGAACCGATGGTGCTGCTGCTGATGGGCGGGTTGGTGCTGATGATGGTGCTGGCGATCCTGTTGCCGATCATCAATCTGAACAATCTGGTGACGATCTGAAGAACGTATCCCCGCGCAGGCGGGGATCCAGGGTAGCAGGCGCTGCCGTTTGTGGCTCTGGACCCCCGCCTGCGCCGGGGTACGGTTCGTTTGGCGATCGGCGCGTGTTATTGCTCTCGGCTGTCTCGCAACAAGGAAACGTCATGACCGACCTCGCCCGCATCGTTGCCGAGGTGACGGAGGAGATCACCGCCAACGCGGCCGAGATCGAGGCGGCGGCCGATGCCGGACTCGACTATCCGCCCGACTGGTTCGGCATGGCGGTCGCGACCGCCGACGGGCAGCTCCATCATGGCGGCTATTCGCATATCCGCTTTCCCGTACAGAGCATCGCCAAGGTATTTGCGCTGGAACTGGCGCTGGAGGCCTGCGGCGACGAGGTGTTCAAGCGGGTGGGCCGCGAGCCGTCGGGCGATCCGTTCAATTCGATCGTCGACCTCGAACGCAACAAGGGCGTGCCGCGCAACCCGTTCATCAACGCCGGCGCGCTGGTGGTGTGCGACATCCTGGTCGAGCATAAGGGCGACGACGCGTCGGCACGCGCGGTAGTCGAGTTTGTGCGGCGAGAGGCCGGGCTGGCCGACGTGATCCTGAACGACGATGTGCTGGAAAGCGGGCGCAAGGGCGGCGACCTGAACCGTGCGATGATGAGCTTTGCCAAGCATCACGGCAATCTGCACTGCGACATCGACGAGGTGATGGAAGCCTATGTCCATCAATGCGCGATCGAGCTGAGCGCACAGTCGCTGGCGCAGGCCGGGCTGTTCCTGACCCGCACCGCGCGGACCGGCGATCGCGAGGGCGACGAGCGCGCCAAGCGGACGCGGCGGTTGCTGTCGCTGATGACGACCAGCGGTCAATATGACGGGTCGGGAGATTTTGCCTACCGGGTCGGGCTGCCGGCCAAGAGCGGGGTGGGCGGCGGTATCCTGGCGATCGTGCCCCAGGTCGCATCGATCGCGGTGTGGTCGAACAATCTCGACCGGCAGGGCAATTCGATCCTAGGGGTCAGGGCGCTGGAGTTGCTGGCGGACAAGGCGGATTGGTCGGTGTTTGGGTAGGGGCTTTTGGCCTTACCCTTTCCCCCCTCCCGTTCGCTTCGAGCTTGTCGAGAACCGCAGTCGAGAAGGGGTTGCCTCGAAGACAGGGTTCTCGACGGACGCTTCTCGACTGCGCTCGAAGCTGCTCGAACCGAGCGGGGGTATGGGGCCGAACGAAGCAGGAGGGTGTCACCCCGCCTTTTGCGGCCCCAGCAAATCCAGCACCGCCGCCGTCATCGCGATCGTGCCGGTGACGATCGACGGTTCCGGCGCGACCTTGAACAGCGGCGAATGGTGCGACGGGACCGGCGGACCGCCATTCTTCGCCGCGACAATATCCGCCATCGGGGTGCCGCCGACCGCGAAATAATAGCCCTTCACCCTGGAATCGGGCTGGACCAGATAGGCGAAGTCCTCCGCGCCCATGCCGGTCTGTTCGAACGGCACGACGTTCTTCGGACCCAGGGTAGTCGCCATCACCGCGTTCAGCCGGCGGGCGAGGGGACCGTCGTTGATCGTGGTCGGCGTACCCTCGATCACCTTGGCAGTCGGCATTCTGTCGGCGGGCATCCCGTTCAGCGTGCCGATGCCGGTCGTCACGCGCTGGATGCCGTCGAGCAGCTGCTTGCGCGTCACTTCGTCATTGGCACGGACGGTCACCTGCAGCTTGGCCATGTCGCTGATGATGTTGTGCTTCAGGCCGGCATGGAATGATCCGACGGTGACGACGCCGGGGTCGAGCGGCTGGCGTTCGCGGCTGATGAGGCCCTGCAGCGCGATCACCAGCTGCGACGCCATATAGACCGGGTCCTTGCCGGCATGGGGGCTGGCCCCGTGCGCGCCGATGCCCGGCACGTCGATATCGACCGAATCCGAAGACGAATATTGGATGCCCTCCGATGCCGACACCATGCCGGTGGGAAGCCCGGCGGCGACGTGGAAGGCCAGCGCATAGTCGGGCTTGGGAAAGCGGCTGTAGAGGCCGTCGGCGACCATCGCCTTCGCGCCGCCGACGCGTTCCTCGGCGGGCTGAACGATGAAGACGATCGTGCCCTTCCACCGGTCCTTCAGGACGGCCAGCCGGCGGGCGGTGCCGACCATCGACGTGATATGGGTGTCGT
Source organism: uncultured Sphingomonas sp. (assembly GCF_913776855.1). GTDB lineage: Bacteria > Pseudomonadota > Alphaproteobacteria > Sphingomonadales > Sphingomonadaceae > Sphingomonas. The sequence goes on from NZ_CAJYQD010000017.1 coordinate 21,444, forward strand.
GGCCGCAGGCGTGCATCACCGGCGCCTCCACGCCGTCGACGCCGACCTGTCGTACCTTGCTGGCATTGGGCAGGCCCGATTTCTCCTCGACCGGCAGGCCGTCCATATCGGCGCGGACCAGCACGGTGGGACCAGCGCCGTTCTTCAGCACGCCGACCACGCCGGTACCGCCGACACCGGTGGTGACCTGCATCCCCGGCACCTTGCGCAGCTCGGTCGCCATGCGCTCGGCGGTCTTCACCTCCTTGAACGACAATTCCGGGTTGCGATGGAACCAGTCCCACATCTCGCCCAGCGACGCGCTGTAATCGGCGCGGACGGCGGGTGCCCAGTCGGGTTCGGCCATGGCGGGCGTGGCGGCCAGCAGGCAGGCGGCGGTGGCGATCAGTGTGCGCATCGAATGTCCCCTTTGGCTTCCAAGCTATCGGCTTTGACGATTGTGTCGAGCGGCAATGTTGCCGTCCCGTTCCGCGCCACCCATATTCGGGCGCATGGCGATCATGATCCGCACCGACCTGTCCGAACCCGAAACCGGACAGACCTTCATCCCCCACCGCCCGGTGCGCCCGGCGAAGGTGGATGCGGGCAAACGCTTCGTCATCAAGTCCGACTATGCACCCGCCGGCGACCAGCCGACCGCGATTGCCGAACTGGTCGCGGCGGCAAAGGCGGGAGAGAAGGATCAGGTGCTGCTGGGTGTCACCGGTTCGGGCAAGACGTTCACGATGGCCAAGACGATCGAGGAATTGCAGCGCCCTGCGCTGATCCTCGCGCCCAACAAGATTCTCGCGGCGCAGCTGTACGGCGAAATGAAGTCGTTCTTTCCCGACAATGCGGTCGAATATTTCGTCAGCTATTATGATTACTATCAGCCCGAGGCCTATGTGCCGCGGTCGGATACCTATATCGAAAAGGAAAGCTCGACCAACGAGGCGATCGACCGGATGCGGCACTCCGCCACCCGGTCATTGTTGGAGCGGGACGACGTCATCATCGTCGCGTCGGTGTCGTGCCTGTACGGTATCGGGTCGGTCGAAACCTATTCGGCGATGATCTTCGATTTGAAGAAGGGCGATGTCGTCGACCAGCGCGAGATCGTGCGCAAGCTGGTCGCCTTGCAATACAAGCGCAACGACATGGCGTTCCAGCGCGGCAATTTTCGCGTGCGCGGCGACAGCCTCGAACTGTTCCCGTCGCACTATGAGGACAGCGCGTGGCGTATCACGTTCTTCGGTGACGATATCGAGGAGATTACCGAGTTCGATCCGCTAACGGGCAAGAAGATCGCGAACCTCAACTCGATCCGCGTCTATGCGAACTCGCACTATGTGACGCCCGGCCCGACGCTGAAACAGGCGGGCGAGGCGATCAAGCATGAGCTGGCCGAGCGGCTGAAGGAACTGGTGATGGAGGGCAAGCTGCTGGAGGCGCAGCGGCTGGAACAGCGCACCAATTTCGACCTCGAGATGATCGCCGCCACGGGTTCATGTGCGGGGATCGAGAATTACAGCCGCTTCCTGACCGGCCGCCTGCCCGGCGAACCGCCGCCGACGCTGTTCGAATATCTGCCCGAGAACGCGCTGCTGTTCGTCGACGAAAGCCACCAGACGATCGGCCAGATCAACGGCATGTCGCGCGGCGACCATCGCCGCAAGATCACGCTGGCCGAATATGGCTTCCGCCTGCCCAGCGCGATCGACAACCGGCCGCTGCGCTTCAACGAATGGGACGCGATGCGGCCGCAGACGGTGTGCGTGTCGGCGACGCCGGGCAGCTGGGAAATGGAGCAGACCGGCGGCGTGTTCAGCGAACAGGTCATCCGCCCGACCGGCCTGATCGATCCGCCGATCACCATCCGTCCGGTCGAGGAGCAGGTCGACGACCTGATCCATGAGGCAAAGGAAACGGCGAAGAACGGCTACCGCACGCTCGTCACGACGCTGACCAAGCGCATGGCCGAGGATTTGACCGAGTTCATGCACGAGGCGGGCCTCAAGGTGCGCTACATGCACTCGGACGTCGAGACGCTGGAGCGTATCGAGCTGATCCGCGACCTGCGCATGGGGGTGTATGACGTGCTGGTCGGCATCAACTTGTTGCGTGAAGGGCTGGATATTCCCGAATGCGGGCTGGTCGCGATCCTCGATGCCGACAAGGAAGGGTTCTTGCGCAGCGAAACCTCGCTGATCCAGACGATCGGTCGCGCGGCGCGCAATGTCGACGGGCGGGTGATCCTTTATGCCGATCGGATGACCGGCAGCATGGAACGCGCGATCGCCGAAACCGACCGCCGCCGCGAAAAGCAGCGCGCCTATAACGAGGCGCACGGCATCACCCCGACGACGATCAAGCGCCAGATCGGCGACATCATCGCCGATGTCGCCTCGCGCGATCAGGTGACCGTCGAGATCGACGAGGACGGCCCGCGCCACATGGTCGGCCACAACCTGCGGTCGTACATCGAAAGTCTCGAAAAGCAGATGCGCGAGGCGGCGGCGAACCTGGAGTTCGAAACCGCTGGGCGGCTGCGGGACGAAATCCGGTCGCTGGAGAATGAGGAGTTGGGGCTTCCGGCAAGCGAGCACAAGGCGCCGATCATGGGCCGGTCGAACGAGGGCAAGCCGGGGACGCGCAAGACGCGCTACGGCAAGCAGAAGGCGATGCGTATGGCCGGCGGGGGTGGGCGCGGGCGGTAGCATCCCCGACCTGTCGTCATTCCGGCGCAGGCCGGGATCCATTGTGTCGGGTGTTCGCGACGTTACCGCAACGTCTACCCATCCATGGATTCCGGCCTTCGCCGGAACGGCGACCCATGCCGGCCCATCCCCGGTTGAGGCTGCAGGCCGCATCGCCCATAAGGGGCTTATGCGTATTCTGTTCCCCCTCGCCGCCGTCGTCCTTCTGGCCGGGTGCGTACCGCCTGGTGCGCCGCCTGCGACCGAAGAGGTGCCGGCCCCCGTCCAACGCCCGGTGCCGGTGCGCCCTACGCCGGTAGCCCCCGTCGCCGACTGGCGCGACCTGCCGCGCACGCCGGGCGACTGGCAATATCGCGGGCTGGGCGGCGGATCGACGGCGACCTATGGCGCGCGCGGCGCCGCGCCGGTGGCGACGCTGACCTGCGATCGCGCCGCCGGACAGGTGACCATGCTGTTCGCCAGCGCGCGCCCGGTGGCGGGCAGCGTGACGATCCGCACCACCAGCACGCAGCGGACGCTGAACCTTCAGCCGATGGCCGGCGGCGTCGGCGTGGCGCTGCCCGCCAGCGACCGGCTGCTCGATGCGATCGGGTTCAGCCGGGGGCGGTTCGTGGTCGAAGGGGCGCCGGTCGGCCGGCTGGTCCTGCCCGCCTGGGCCGAAGTGCTGCGGGTGACCGAGGATTGCCGCCGCTGATGCGGGGGCGGGCGCTGGTCGTGCTGCTGGCGCTGTCGGCCTGTTCGAGCGAGCCGCCGCCGCCCGCGCCGGTGCCGAGCGCAACCCCTGCGCCATCGCCGACTCCGGCCCCGTCGCCCCGTCCGCGGAAGCCCGGACAGTTGCCGACGCCCGAACTCGACGGCGCGGTGCCGCTTGCTGGCAGTTGGTCGGCGACGCGCGACGCCGCGCTCTACACCGCCGACGGGCGAATCGCCTTTGCCCTGCGGTGCGACCGCGCTGCCCGTCATATCCTGTTGTCGCGTGGGGTTGTGGAAGGGTCGTCGATCGCGCTGTTCACCGATGATGCCGCCGCGACCTTTCCAGTGCAGGTAGTCGATGGCGCGCTGGAAACGCCGGTGACGACCGGACAGACGTTTCTCGACGCGCTGATGCGGGCGGACGTGATCGGCGTGGCGGCGGGCACGGGGCCGGTGCTGCGCATTCCGGGCGACCCGGCGATCGGCCGGGTCGTACGCGGCTGTCGGCCGGCGGGCCGCTGACTCGGGCGGGGCAGGGCGCGGAGTATGGCCGGAACCGTACGCATTACAAGTCTTGTACGTGGGTCCAGGATGGCCCACCTTCTGCGTGCGCACCGATCGGTGCGTGACGGCTTTAACTAGCGAAAGGAGGTGATCCGATGTCTCATGGTTCAGCAGTGGGTTCGGTTCAGTTCGTTCGGGAGACGCGCCGCTAACGCAGGCCGGTCACGCGCGGGGGGTATCCTCCCCCAGTCAACGCCGTGACCCCATGCAGGCGGCTCGCATGGTCTCCCGGGCTGGAGCTTCCGGCCGCTGACCATGCTTGAGGTCGCCGGGCGTCGAGAGACCCCGGCGGCCTCTTTCATTTTCGGGTCGGTTGCTTTTTCGCCAGCACCCGATGCCCTGCGGCGAGCGTGATCGCGACCAGCGACCCGCCGACGATGTTCCCCGCCGTCACCAGGAGCAGATTGCCCAGCAGCGATCCGACCGGCACCGCCGCCGGGTCCAGTCCCCAGGCGACCGGCAGCAACGTCATGTTCGCGACCGAATGTTCGAACCCCGCCGCGACGAACAGCGCGACAGGGCCGATCACGGCGGCGATCTTTCCCGCGACGCTCTTCGCCCCGGTCGCCATCCAGACGGCGAGGCAGACCAGCATGTTGGCCAGCACGCCCGACGCGAACAGTTCGAACCAATCCTTCGTCAGCTTGGTGTCTGCGGTCTTCAGCGCGGCCTGTCCCACGGCGCCGTCGATCGCACCGGTCGCTCCCGATGCGACGAACAACGCCGCGATGGCGAGGCTGCCGATCAGGTCCGCGATCCACACCACGCTCCAGTCGCGCAGCGTCTCGCCGATGCCCAGCCGGTCCTGCGCGGCGGGCAGGACCAGCATGGTATTGCCGGTAAACAACTGCGTGCCGGTGACCATCACCAGCATCAGCCCGACCGAGAAAGCGACGCCTGACAGCAATTGGGTCGCCCCACCGGGCGCCATCCCGGCCTGCGCCACCAGATAGCCGATCGCGCCGAACCCGATCTGCGCACCCGCCGCGATGCCCAGCAGGACCATCGCGCCGACCGGCGGGCGCGTCTTGGCCAGCATGGCGTCGTCGACGCTGTCGGCCAGCGTGTCGGCGGTCACATCGTCCTGCGCCATGGCATGTCCTCTCCCTGTTGGACAAGGACAACGACCGGACGCCCCGCCGGCTCCGGTTCAGCGCAGCAGCGGCATCACATCGACGACCCGGACGTCGTGCATCTGGTGCAGATAGGCGTCGAGATACGGCTTGTGCGACGCGCCGACCACGACCAGCGCGCGCTGGCCCGGCCGTTCGCCGAGCATGTCGCGGATGTTTGCTGCCATGCGCAGGTTGCGGGTTTCCCAATAGGCGACATATTGCCGGCCGTAGCGCCGGGGTGAGGGCTCCTCCAGCGCCGCGCCGAAGTCGCTGGCATAGATTATCGGGGCCATGTCCGGTGCGTTGAAAGCGCGATACATCGTCAGGATTCCGGGACCGGTCGAAAGGTCGCGCTGGGCGGCTTCGTCCAGCACGCGGCGTCGCGCCCCGGCCGGATTGTCCCACGCCTTCTGGATCGCCGCGCCATATGGCGCTTCGTCGGCCTTCGCCATCATCCGATCGGCGGTGTGATCGTCCATCGCATAGATCCGCTCCAGCCCCAGCCGGGCGGCGAGGCGGGCGGCGATCATCAGGCTTTCGTCGTGGTGGGTTTCCAGCTTTCTCAGGCGTTCGATCAGCTTGGCGTCCAGCCCGTCGCCCGCGCGGCGTTCGGCGGGTGGCAGGCGGAGCCACTGGACCAGCGCGGACGCGGGCTCGCCGGCGGCAAGGAAGGTCGCGGACAGGCGCCGCCGCTGTGCCGGCGCGGGCGCGGCGGGCCACTCCGCCAGCATCTTTTCGAACGCGGCAGTGGCGGCGGGAACGTCCAGCCCGGTCGCGGCGCGCGCAGGGCCGGTGTCGGGACAATAGGACGGCACCGTATCGGCATAGCGATAGGGGTAGCGGCGCAGTTCGTCGCACTGCGCGCCGGATAGCGACTCGATCGCGATCGCCTGTGGTTTCCATGCGGCCAGCCTGTCGAGCAGCGGTCCGAGCGCTTCGGGGCGGAAGCGATCGGGCAGCTGCGACAAATGCGCCGAACCGAGCACGGCGACCTCGTTGGCCGGTCCGGTTCGCGGACCCTTTAGCGCCGAGGGGTCGAAGGGCGGGCGATAGGTCTGCGCTGCTGCCGGCGCGGCGAGCAGCAGGAGCGCGAACAGGATGCGGTGCATGGGTCCCCCTTGATTTGCGCGGCAGGGTAGGGGGTGCAGGGCCGGGAGGGAAGGTCGCACCGACCGGCACCCCGGCCTGTAGCCGGCGGTGACGTCGGGGCGCCGCGCTCGCCAGTCCCCGAAAACGAAACCGCCGCCCGGTTGCCCGGACGGCGGCTCGTTCAACTTGCGAAGACCCGAACGATCAGTCGTTCAGATACTCGCCTGCATCGGCGTCGGTGCCGGTGCCCGAGGGCACGACATCGGCCAGCGGGTCGTTCGCACCCTGGCCATCGCGGGCCGAGCGGGCCAGTTCGGCGGCATGTTCTTCCTCGGCCGAGTTCGGCGCGATGAAGCCTGCCAGTGCCCGCTGCTGGACGCGCAGCGCCGCATCGCGCGACGATGCCGCGACCCGCAGGCGGTTCATGCCGGCACCGGTGCCCGCCGGGATCAGGCGGCCGACGATGACGTTTTCCTTCAGGCCGTTCAGGCTGTCGATCTTGCCCTGCACCGAAGCCTCGGTGAGGACGCGGGTCGT
>NZ_CAJYQD010000018.1 GCF_913776855.1 uncultured Sphingomonas sp.
CGCGGCAGGACCGCGTCCGACTTGCTACGGAGAGAGACGTCTTGGCTCGCAAGAAGATCGCGCTGATCGGCGCTGGCAACATCGGCGGGACCCTCGCCCACCTCGCCGCCCTCAAGGGGCTGGGCGATATCGTTCTGTTCGACGTGGTGGAAGGCGTGCCGCAGGGCAAGGCGCTCGACCTGTCGCAGTGCGGCCCGGTCGAAGGGTTCGACGCGACGATCACCGGCACCAACGACTATGCCGACATCGCGGGCGCGGACGTCATCATCGTCACCGCCGGTGTGGCACGCAAGCCCGGCATGAGCCGCGACGACCTGCTCGGCATCAACCTGAAGGTGATGAAGGCCGTCGGCGAGGGCATCAGGAACAACGCCCCCGACGCGTTCGTCATCTGCATCACCAACCCGCTCGACGCGATGGTGTGGGCGCTGCGCGAATTCAGCGGCCTGCCGCACAACAAGGTCGTCGGCATGGCCGGCGTCCTCGACAGCGCGCGCTTCAGCCACTTCCTGGCGGACGAGTTCAAGGTCTCGGTCAAGGACGTCAACAGCTTCGTGCTGGGCGGCCATGGCGACACGATGGTCCCGGTCCTCGAATATTCGACCGTCAGCGGCATCCCGGTCACCGACCTGATCGAAATGGGCATGTCGACCAAGGAGCGCGTCGACGCGATCGTCAAGCGTACCCGTGGCGGCGGCGGCGAGATCGTCGGCCTGCTCAAGACCGGTTCGGCCTTCTACGCGCCCGCCACCAGCGGCATCGCGATGGCCGAAGCCTATCTGTACGACCAGAAGCGCGTCCTGCCCTGCGCGGCGTATCTGTCGGGTGAATATGGCGTCGATGATTTGTATGTCGGCGTGCCCGTCGTGATCGGTGCCGGCGGCGTCGAGAAGATCGTCGAAGTGAAGCTGGGCGACGAAGCCAAGGCCAACCTCCAGGTCTCGGTCGACGCGGTCAAGGAACTGCTGGTCGCCTGCAAGGGGATCGACGAGACGCTGGCGTAATCCCGCACAACGACCGTACCCCGGCGAAGGCCGGGGTCCAGTTGGGTAAAGGCCGATGATGGAACGACGCGGTTTCGTCTACATCATGGCCAGCGGGCGTAACGGGACGATCTATGTCGGATCGACCAGCGACCTGGTGAAACGCATCTACGACCACCGCAACGGGACGGTCGATGGCTTCACCAACAAACGAAACTGTCATCGCCTCGTCTGGTACAAGGTGCATGACGACATCAATTCCGCCCGCCTGCGCGAGCGGCGAATGAAGGAATGGAAGCGAGCCTGGAAACTGCGCGAGATCGAAGGCCTCAATCCCGACTGGGACGACCTGTACGATCGGATCGCACGACCATGACCGCCTTCGCAACTGGACCCCGGCCTTCGCCGGGGTACGCTGGAGCAGACGCATGAGCATCCTCGTCAACAAGAACACCAAGGTCATCACCCAGGGGATGACCGGCGAAACCGGCAGCTTCCATACCAAGGCGGCGCTGGAATATGGCACGCAGATGGTCGGCGGCGTGACGCCGGGCAAGGGCGGGACCGAGCATCTGGGCCTCCCGGTCTACAACACCGTCGCCGAAGCCAAGTCGAAGACCGGTGCCGACGCCTCGGTCATCTACGTTCCGCCGCCCTTCGCCGCCGATTCGATCCTCGAAGCGATCGACGCCGAAATCCCGCTGATCGTCGCAATCACCGAAGGCATTCCGGTGCTGGACATGGTCAAGGTCAAGCGCGCGCTGTCGGGTTCGAAGTCGCGGCTGATCGGTCCGAACTGCCCCGGCGTGCTGACGCCGGGCGAGTGCAAGATCGGCATCATGCCGGGGTCGATCTTCAAGAAGGGCAGCGTCGGCGTCGTGTCGCGCTCGGGCACGCTGACCTATGAAGCGGTGTTCCAGACCTCGAACGCCGGCCTTGGCCAGACGACCGCCGTCGGCATCGGTGGCGATCCGGTCAACGGCACCAACTTCATCGACGTGCTGGAACTGTTCCTGGCCGACGACCAGACCCAGTCGATCATCATGATCGGCGAGATCGGCGGCGATGCGGAGGAACAGGCCGCGCAGTTCCTGATCGACGAGGCCAAGCGTGGCCGCAAGAAGCCGATGGCCGGTTTCATCGCGGGCCGCACCGCGCCTCCGGGCCGTCGCATGGGCCATGCCGGTGCGATCGTGTCGGGCGGCAAGGGCGATGCGGAAAGCAAGATCGCGGCGATGGAAGCAGCAGGCATCAAGGTCGCGGCATCGCCCAGCGAACTCGGCTCGACGCTGCTCGAAGTGCTGAACGGTTGAACGAACGTGCCCTGCGCGACGGAACGCGCGGGGCACATCCCGGTTGGACCGGGACTGAACGACAGGAAGTGACCATGGGCTACGAAGGCCAGGATTTCGACATCGCCGCCGGCGTCAGCCCGGCATTCGTGGAAACGCTCTATGGTCGCTACCGCGAGGACCCCTCGTCGGTTGATGCCGGCTGGCGCCAGTGGTTCGACGGGCTGGAAGGTGCGACCCAGCACCCCAGCTGGCAGAGCAAGCGCTGGCCGCTGACCGAGACCGATGCGCTGACCGCCGCGCTCGACCCGACGCAGATGGAGCCGGCGCCCAAGCCCGCGCGGGGCGGCAAGCCCGCCCCGGCCGCCGCGCCTGCTGCACCCAAGGTTGACGTGGCGAAGGCCGCCGGCGACGCGATCCGCGCGCAGCTGCTGATCCGCACCTATCGCGTCCGCGGGCACCTTGCCGCTAACCTCGACCCGCTGGGCCTCGCCACCCGTGAGATGCCCGAGGATCTGCGCACCGAATATTACGGCTTCTCCGATGCCGAGATCGATACGCCGGTCTATCTCGGCGGTACGCTCGGCCTCGAATGGGCGACCGTTCGCGAGATCGTCGACATCCTGCGCGCAAACTACTGCGGCAATGTCGGCCTCGAATATATGCACATCGCGGACGTGGAGGAGCGCCGCTTCCTTCAGGACCGGATGGAGGGCCGCGACAAGGCGATCCAGTTCACCCCCGAAGGCAAGAAGGCGATCCTCGCCAAGGTCATCGAGGCGGAACAGTGGGAGAAGTTCCTCGGCCGCAAGTACGTCGGCACGAAGCGCTTCGGCCTCGACGGCGGTGAATCGATGATCCCGGCATTGGAAGCGGTCATCAAGTACGGCGGCCAGCTGGGCGTGCGCGAGATCGTGTACGGCATGGCGCATCGTGGCCGCCTGAACGTGCTGACCAACGTGATGGCCAAGCCGTTCCGCGTGCTGTTCCACGAATTCGCTGGCGGCAGCGCCAACCCCGACGACATCGGCGGCTCGGGCGACGTGAAGTACCACCTCGGCACCTCGACCGACCGCAGCTTCGACGACGTGTCGGTCCATATGTCGCTGGTCGCGAACCCCAGCCACCTCGAAGCGGTGAACCCGGTCGTGCTGGGCAAGGTGCGTGCGCAGCAGACCTTCCGTGGCGACCTGGAGAAGCACGAACAGGTGCTGCCGGTCCTGATCCATGGCGATGCGGCGTTCGCCGGCCAGGGGATCGTGTGGGAATGCCTCGGTTTCTCGGGTATCCGCGGCTACAATACCGGCGGCTGCGTCCACTTCATCATCAACAACCAGGTCGGCTTCACGACGTCGCCGCAGTTCGCGCGCTCGTCGCCCTATCCGTCGGACGTGGCGAAGGGGGTGCAGGCACCGATCTTCCACGTCAACGGCGACGATCCCGAAGCGGTGACCTTCGCCACCAAGATGGCGATCGAGTTCCGCCAGCAATTCAAGCGCGACATCGTGATCGACATGTGGTGCTATCGCCGCTTCGGCCATAACGAAGGCGACGAACCGTCCTTCACCCAGCCGCTGATGTACGCCAAGATCAAGGGCCATCCCGGCGTTAGCGAAATCTATGGCAAGCGCCTCGCCGACGAAGGCGTCATCGACGGCGAGTTCGTCGCCGCCAAGACCGCCGAGTTCACCCAGTTGCTCGAAGGCGAGTTCGAGAACGCCAAGAGCTACAAGCCCAACCGCGCCGACTGGTTCGCCGGTCGCTGGTCGGGGCTGCACGCGCCGATGGACCCGGAAGGCTCGCGCCGCTCGGTCGACACCGGCATCGAACAGAAGCTGTTCGACTCGCTCGGCCGCACACTGACCACGATCCCCGACGACCTGCAGGTCCACAAGACGCTGGCCCGTGTTCTCGACGCCAAGCGCGGCATGTTCGGCAATGGCGAAGGCTTCGACTGGGCGACCGCCGAGGCGCTGGCCTTCGGTTCGCTGCTGTCGGAAGGCTTCGGCGTCCGCCTGTCGGGGCAGGATTCGGGTCGCGGCACCTTCTCGCAGCGGCACGCGGTGTGGGTCGACCAGACCGACGAACACAAGTTCGTGCCGCTGAAGACCATCGAGCATGGCAGCTTCGAAGTGCTCGACAGCCCGCTCAGCGAATATGGCGTGCTGGGCTTCGAATATGGCTATGCGCTGGCGGACCCCAAGGCGCTGGTAATCTGGGAAGCGCAGTTCGGCGATTTCGCCAACGGCGCGCAGATCATGATCGACCAGTTCATCGCGGCGGGCGAAGCCAAGTGGTTGCGCGCCAACGGCCTCGTGATGATGCTGCCGCACGGTTATGAAGGCCAGGGTCCGGAGCATAGCTCGGCACGTCTGGAGCGCTTCCTGCAGCTGTGCGCGGGCGACAATATGCAGGTCGCCAACGTCACCTCGCCGGCGAACCTGTTCCACCTGCTGCGTCGCCAGATGCATCGCAATTTCCGCAAGCCCCTCGTCATCATGACACCCAAGTCGCTGCTGCGGCACAAGATGGCGGTGTCGAAGACCGAGGACTTCCTGCCGGGTACGCACTTCAAGCGGCTGCTGTCCGATCCGTCGGCCCCGGCGGATGCCAACACGACGCGGCTGGTGCTGTGTTCGGGCAAGGTCGCGTTCGACCTGATCGAAGCACGCGACGCGGCGGGCGATACGCAGACGCAGATCGTCCGCGTGGAACAGATTTATCCGTTCCCGACCGATGCGCTGGTCGCACGGCTGAAGAACCTGCCCAACCTGACCGACGTGGTCTGGGCGCAGGAGGAGCCGAAGAACAACGGTTCGTGGTTCCTGACCGAACCGGCGATCGAGGAGGCCCTTGCCGAAGCCGGTGCCCCAGTCGCACGCGCCCGCTATGCCGGTCGCGCGGCGGCGGCATCGCCCGCCACCGGGCTGATGAAGCGCCACCAGGCCGAACAGGGCGCGCTGGTCGCCGATGCGCTCGGCCACAATGTCCGCGACGAAATCCGCCGCACCCGTCAGGCCGAGGGCGATCGCGCCACCGGCAAGGCCGCATCCTAACCGTGTTATTACCCCCGACACGGGGGAGATGAGGAAGATCCGATGGCAACCGAAGTTCTGGTCCCCACGCTGGGCGAATCGATCACCGAAGCGACGCTGGGCGAATGGTTGAAGAAGCCCGGTGAGGCGGTCGCCGCCGACGAACCGATCGCTTCGCTTGAAACCGACAAGGTGTCGGTCGAGGTTCCGGCACCCGTGGCCGGTGTCATGGGCGCGCACGCCGTGCAGCCGGGCGACACCGTGTCGGTCGGCGCGATGATCGCCACGATCGAATCGGGCGACGGCGCCGCTGCGCCGAAGGCCGATGCCCCGAAGCAGGACGCTGCCCCCGCCGCCGCCCCTGCCCCGGCCGCCGCGCAGCAGGCCCCGGCCGCCGGCGACACCAATGTCGACGCCGCAGCGCTGTCGCCATCGGTGCGCCGCGCGATCCTCGAACACGGTGTCGACCCGGCCAAGGTCAAGGGCACCGGCCGTGACGGTCGCATCACCAAGGAAGACGTGGTCGCCGCCGCCGGTGACAAGTCGGCCGCCGCCGCGCCTGCCGCTGCCGCCCCGGCCGCCGCAGCGCCGGCTGCCAGCGCCGCCCCGACCCGTGGCGAAGAGCGCGTGAAGATGACGCGCCTGCGCCAGACGATCGCCCGCCGCCTGAAGGAAGCGCAGGACACCGCCGCGCTGCTCACTACCTTCAACGACGTCGACATGACGGCGGTGATCGAGGCGCGCGCCAAGTACAAGGACCTGTTCGAGAAGAAGCATGGCGTCCGCCTCGGCTTCATGGGCTTCTTCGTGAAGGCCGCGACGATGGCGCTGAAGGACATTCCGTCGGTCAACGCATCAATCGAGGGCGATGAGATCGTCTATCGCGACTATGCCGACATCTCGGTCGCCGTGTCGGCGCCGGGCGGCCTCGTCGTCCCGGTCATCCGCGACGCCGACAAGCTGTCGGTCGCGGGCGTCGAGAAGACGATCGGCGATTTCGGCAAGCGCGCCAAGGACGGCACGCTGAAGATGGACGAGATGAAGGGCGGCACCTTCACCATCTCGAACGGCGGCGTGTTCGGGTCGCTGATGTCGACCCCGATCATCAACCCGCCGCAGTCGGCGGTGCTGGGCCTCCACCGCATCGAGGAACGCCCGGTCGTCCGTGACGGACAGGTCGTGGTGCGTCCGATGATGTATCTGGCACTCAGCTACGACCATCGCCTGATCGACGGTCGCGAGGCGGTGACCTTCCTCGTCGCGCTGAAGAACGCGATCGAGGACCCGACGCGCCTGCTGATCGACCTCTAAGAGGCGGACGAAGACCGATGGGCATGGTGATCTATCTGCGTCGGGCCGGCGATGCCGACATCGACCGGCTGGTCGCCGACCCATCGGTGTTCGAGGAGTTCCTGTTCGAGGAAGGCGTCGAGAATCTCGACTTCCTCGATCTGGGCGAAGCATGGCACGCGGTCCATTATCTGCTGACCGGATCGGCCGAGGATGTCGGGCATACGCTTGGGATCATCATCGCCGCGCTGCCTGAGCTGGGTGCGGACGAGAATGGCGAGGGCGGGATCGGCCTGATCGCGCCGCCGCTGATGAAGGCGTTCGCCGACGCACTCGACAGGCAAGACGACGCCACCCTCGCCCGCCGGTTCGATCCACCTGCAATGGCGAAGGCGGATGTCTATCTGGCAGATACCTTCGGCAGCGCCGACGCGCTTGACTATGTGACGCAGGGGATACCGGCCCTGCGACAATTTGCGGCACAATGCCGCCGTACCGGCGACGGCGCGATCCGCGTGATCGCCCACAACGACTAGGACGGGATACACATCATGGCTGAATATGACTTCGACGTCCTCGTGATCGGTGCCGGCCCCGGTGGCTATGTCGCGGCGATCCGCGCGGCGCAGCTGGGGCTGAAGACCGCCTGCGCCGAAGGGCGTGAGACGCTGGGCGGAACCTGTCTGAACGTCGGGTGCATCCCGTCCAAGGCGCTGCTGCACGCATCCGAACTGTACGAGGAAGCGACCGGCGGTCACCTCGCCAAGTTCGGTGTCGAGATCCAGGGTGCGTCGCTCAACCTCGACCAGATGCATGCCGAGAAGAAGAAGGCGGTCGGCGAACTGACCGGCGGCATCGAATATCTGTTCAAGAAGAACAAGGTCGAATGGCTGAAGGGCTATGCCGCGTTCGAGAATGACAACACGGTAAAGGTCGGCGACCGCACTGTCACCGCGCGCGACATCGTGATCGCGACGGGTTCGAGCGTCACCCCGCTGCCGGGCGTGCAGGTCGATAACGACGCGGCGATCATCGTCGATTCGACCGGTGCGCTGGCGCTGCCCAAGGTGCCCGAGCATCTGGTGGTGATCGGCGGCGGTGTGATCGGCCTCGAGCTCGGCAGCGTGTGGCGTCGCCTGGGTGCCAAGGTCACCGTGGTTGAATATGCCGACCAGATCCTGCCGGGCTTCGACGGTGAGGTCCGCAAGGAATCAGCCAAGCTGTTCAAGAAGCAGGGCTTCGACCTGAAGACGTCGACCAAGGTCACCGGCGCGTCGGTCGATGGCGGCACCGCCACGCTGACGCTCGAACCCGCCGCCGGCGGTGAGGCGACCACGCTGACCGCCGATGCGGTGCTGGTGTCGATCGGCCGCCGCGCGAACACCGAAGGCCTCGCGCTCGACAAGGCGGGCCTGGCGGTCAACCAGCGCGGACAGGTCGATATCGACGAGGAATTCCGCACCAAGGTTGACGGCATCTGGGCGATCGGCGACGTGGTCCACGGCCCGATGCTGGCGCACAAGGCCGAGGATGAAGGCGTCGCGGTCGCGGAATTCATCGCCGGGCAGACCGGCATCGTGAACCACGACGTGATCCCGTCGGTTGTCTACACCATGCCTGAAATTGCCGGCGTCGGCCTCACGGAAGAGGCTGCCAAGGAAAAGGGCGAGATCAAGGTCGGCAAGTTCCCCTTCGCCGCCAACAGCCGCGCCAAGACCAACCGCGACACCGACGGCTTCGTGAAGGTCATCGCCGACGCCAAGACCGACCGCGTCATCGGTGTGTGGATCGTGTCGTCACTGGCCGGCACGATGATCGCGCAGGCGGCACAGGCGATGGAGTTCGGCGCGACCAGTGAGGACATCGCCTACACCTGCCACGCGCACCCGACCCATGCCGAGGCGCTGAAGGAAGCGGCGATGGCGGTGCAGGGCAAGCCGATCCATATCTGATCGCGACAGCCTTCAGGGACGTTCGGGGGGCGGGGCATGGTGACATGCCCCGCCCCTTCCGCGTCCGGGTCGCCCGGCGATCGATGGTTAGGAAGTTGTAAAAGCTTGTCGTCTAGGCTCACGCCCAGGAATTCGACGGGGTGGCAGGCGTGAACGCATTCGGACGGCGCAGCGGATTGGGCGGATCGGGCGGCAGGCCTTCCTTCGGCGTCGCCCGCCCGATGCAGGGATCGGGACCAGCGCGTGCGGCCGATCTGGACGGCGCGGCGCAATTCCCGTCGCTGGGGCAAGTGCCGCTGCCCGGCGGTGACCTCGAACCCATGCCCGGCGAACAGGCCAGCGCCTTGCCGCAAGGGGTCGGCGACGCGATGCAGCGCCTTGCCGATCGGCAGGCACTGTCGGGCGAGGCCGGCAACAGCCGGGTCGAGGGGTTCGAAACCTCGATCCACCGGATCAAGGAACAGGTGCTGCCCCGCCTGCTCGAACGCGTCGATCCCGAAGCCGCCGCGACGCTGACCAAGGACGAACTGGCCGAGGAATTTCGCCCGATCGTGGGGGAAGTGCTGGCCGAGCTGAAGCTGACGCTCAACCGGCGCGAGCAGTTCGCGCTGGAAAAGGTGCTGGTCGACGAACTGCTGGGTCTGGGGCCGCTCGAGGAATTGCTGGCCGATCCGGCAATCAG
Source organism: uncultured Sphingomonas sp. (assembly GCF_913776855.1). Taxonomy (GTDB): domain Bacteria; phylum Pseudomonadota; class Alphaproteobacteria; order Sphingomonadales; family Sphingomonadaceae; genus Sphingomonas. The sequence continues at coordinate 9,235 of NZ_CAJYQD010000018.1, forward strand.
CGACATCATGGTCAACGGCCCCGAACAGACCTTTGTCGAGCGCAAGGGCAAGCTCGAACTCGCCAACATCAATTTTCGCGACGAGGAACATCTGTTCCAGATCGCGCAGCGCATCTGCAACTCGGTCGGCCGCCGCGTCGACCAGACCACGCCGCTGGCCGACGCCCGCCTGAAGGACGGCAGCCGCGTCAACGTGATCGTGCCGCCCTTGAGCCTCAAGGGCACCGCAATCTCGATCCGTAAGTTTTCGGCCAAGCCGATCACCATCGACATGATGGCCGGTTTCGGGTCGATGAGCACGAAGATGGCGACCGCGCTGAAGGTCGCCGGGGCCAGCCGCTTCAACATCGTGATTTCCGGCGGCACCGGTTCGGGCAAGACCACGATGCTCAACGCCCTGTCGAAGATGATCGACCCCGGCGAGCGCGTGCTGACGATCGAGGACGCCGCCGAATTGCGCCTGCAGCAGCCGCACTGGCTCCCCCTCGAAACCCGCCCGCCGAATCTGGAGGGGCAAGGCGAGATCACGATCCGCGACCTGGTGAAGAACGCGCTGCGTATGCGCCCGGACCGGATCATCCTGGGCGAAATCCGTGGCAGCGAGTGTTTCGATCTGCTGGCGGCGATGAACACCGGCCACGACGGATCGATGGCGACGCTCCACTCCAACTCCCCGCGTGAATGCCTGGCGCGTATGGAGAACATGGTGATGATGTCGGACATCAAGGTGCCGAAGGAAGCGATCAGCCGCCAGATCGCCGATTCAGTCGACCTGATCGTGCAGGTGAAGCGCCTGCGCGACGGTTCGCGCCGCGTGACCAACATTACCGAGGTAATCGGGATGGAAGGCCCGGTGATCGTCACCCAGGAACTGTTCAAGTTCGAATATCTGGACGAAAGCGCCGACGGCAAGATCATCGGCGAATATCGTTCGATGGGGATGCGCCCCTACACGCTCGACAAGGCGAAACAATATGGTTTCGACCAGGCGTTGCTGGAGGCATGCTTGTAGCATCAGGCACTTGGCGCGCCTACAGTCGCGTGGTGATGCTCCGCCTGATCCTCGCGCTGCTGCTCTGCGCGCCCGCCGCCGCCCATGCGCAGGGGCAACTCGCCAGCGATGCGGAAGCGCGCTGGGTACCCTTCACACTGACCGCCGCCAATCATCTACGCTTCGCGATGACCATCGATGGGGTGGCGGCACAGGCGCTGCTCGACACCGGCCTCAACCACAGCGCGGTCAGCCGGGAGTTCGCGCGGCGAGCGAAACTGTCGATCGATACGAAGGACGCCGCCGCCGGCATCGCACTGGGCGGGGCGATCCGCGTCGACTGGGCCGCGACGAAGACGGTCGCGTTCGGCGCGTTCAGTCGCAGCGGCGGACGGGTGGCGGTGATCGACCTGCCGAAATTGCTCGCCAGTGCCTCCGGCGATGCCGAGGTGCTGGTCGGAACCGACCTGATCGCACCCAATGCGATCGACATCGACTTCGCCAATCGCCGGTTTCGCCTGCTGCCCAGCGGCCGAATGCCCTTTGCCGGCACGCGTGTCCCGATGAATTTGCAGGCTGGCAGCGGGCTGTATCTGACCGAGGCGACGCTCGGGAAGCACCGTGTCCGCCCGCTGCTGATCGACACCGGCGACGGCGGATCGCTGAGCATCGCGCGCAGCCAGTGGCGCGCAGGCGGGATCAAGGGCGCGCGCGTCACCTCGACCATCGCGTTCGGCGCGGGCGGGGTGGTCGAGGCCGGGCTGACCGTGACCGATCAGGTTGCGCTGGGTGGGGTGCCGACTGGCCCCATCGAACTCCGGATCGAGGGCGATGGCGGCTTTACCAGGCAGGTCCGCGTGGCGGGACGGGTCGGCACCGGGCTGTTGCTGCGCTACCGCGTGTTGCTCGACCCCGCCGCCGGGCAGATGGTGGTCGCCCCCAACCCGACCGCCCCGTCCCCGCCGCTCAAATCGACCAGCGGCCTGCTACTCGGCTATGACCGCGCCCGGCTGCGCGTGCTGCACGTCATGGCCGGGGGTCCTGCGGCAAAGGCGGGGTGGAAGGCCGACGAGCTGATCTGCACCGTCGATGGCAAGCCGGTGGCGCTGACCGCCGATGGCGGGGTCGATGTCCGCTGGGGCACGGACACACCGGGGCGGGTCGTGAAGCTGGCGCTGTGCGACGGGACCGAACGGTCGCTGACGCTGGCGCGTTTCTATTAGGGGTTGATACAGTCCCCCCTTACTCGAACGTCATCCCGGCGGAGGCTGGGATCTCCCGGTTATCAGGCGGGACAGGAGCCGCGTGGGGCCGCAGCCTTCACTCGGGCGACGTCATGCGGCGGGCTTTCCTATTTCAACGCCATCGCCACCGCGAACACGACCAGCAGCACCGCGATCAGTTGCACGAGCATCCACGGCATCCAGCCGACGCGATCGGGATCACGACGCAAGGTACGGCGGCGTTCCGCCAGCACCGACACCGCAAACAGCATCGCCGCGACGCCCGCAATCGTCCATAACAGCCTGTGTGCGTCGTCCACCTATTCCTCCCGTCAGGAGTTTCCCCATGCGTCGAACCGCCCTGTTCCTGCCAGTCCTAAGTGCCGCGCTGGTCGCCCTCTCCCCAGCCCCGGCCCAGGCACCGCGTGGACCCTTGGCCAGCGCGATCGCATCGCCGCTGCGCAGCCCGGCCAATGTGGCGCGCGACCGCTATCGCCACCCGGCGGAAACGCTGGCGTTCTTTGGCGTGAAGCCGAGCGATACCGTGGTCGAAATCTGGCCGGGCAATGGCTGGTACAGTGAAATCTTGGCCCCGATGCTGCGCGAAAAGGGCCGCTATATCGCCGCCGGGCCGCTGCCCCGCACCGTCGACATGGTGACGAAGCTGCAGGCACGCGACGCGACGGGGTTCGGCAAGGCCCAGGTCGTGGCCTTCCCGGTCGCTGCCGGAACGGTCGGCGTACCTGACGGCACGGCGGACAAGGTGCTGACGTTCCGGAACGTCCATAACTGGCGCTTCGGCGGGGCGGATCAGGCGCAGGCGGCGTTCGACGCGATGTTCCGCATGTTGAAGCCGGGCGGCGTGCTGGGCGTGGTCGAACACCGCCTGCCCGAAGCACGCGACGCTGCGGCCGAGGAAAAGTCGGGCTATATGAAGGAAAGCTCGGTCATCGCCTTTGCGACCAAGGCCGGGTTCAAGCTGGCGGGGCGGTCGAATGTGAACGCCAACCCGAAGGACACCGCCGACTGGCCGCAGGGGGTGTGGACGCTGCCGCCGACCTATCGACTGGGCGATACCGACCGCGCGAAATATGCTGCGATCGGGGAAAGCGATCGGATGACGCTGCGGTTCGTCAAGCCGAGGTGAGGGGTTCGGGGGGCGGTAACCGCCCCCCGCCCCGCCCACACCGTTCGGTTCGAGTAGCGATCGAGCGAAGTCGAGAGCGCATATCGAGAACGCGGTTCCGCTTTGCGCAAGTTCTCGACAGACGCTTCTCGACAAGCTCGAAGCTGCTCGAACCGAACGGGAAAGGAAAAACAGGTCCTGCCGTTTTACCCCAGCTTGTCGACCTTGTCCTGCAACCGCGCGAGTTCGGCACGCAGCGCGGACATCTCGTCGTTCTTGGACGCTCCCTCCGACGTGGTCGCTGCCGGGGTCGGCGAGGGCGTCGCCCCTGCAGTGCCGGGCGCTCCGGGGGCGCCGGGCTTGAAGGCGTGGGCCGCCGCCTCGAACATCGCCAAGTTACGCTTGGCGATCTCGGCGAAGGGCGAATGGGCGAAGGCGCCCTCGACCGCGGTCTTGAACTGTTCCTGGTTCCGGCGGAAGCTGTCCATCGACGCCTCCAGATAGCCCGGCACCATCGCCTGCATCGAATCACCGTACAGCGTGATCAGCTGGCGCAGGAAGCTCACCGGCAGCAACGTCTGCCCCCGGCTTTCCTCTTCCATGATGATCTGCGTCAGCACATTGTGGGTGATGTCGTCGTCGGTCTTGGCATCGACCACCTTGAAGTCGCGATGCTCGCGCGTCATCGCCGCCAGATGCTCGAGCGTGATGTAGGACGACGTCTCGGTATTATAGAGCCGGCGATTGGCGTATTTCTTGATGATGACGGGGCTGCCGTCGGCCGCTGCCTTCTTCATGGAAAAACCTTTGCGCGAAAGATGACAGGATGGGTACACCGCTTGATACCGCGCCGCAACACGGGCCGCGCCCATTGCCACTCTTTCTGTCGATGCTGCGCAGCGAAACGCTCAACGACCCCGACCGCCGCACCCGCGCGCTGGCCGGATTGCGCGCGTATCAGGATGCGCCGCGCCTGCGCCGCGCCCCTGCTCCCGAGGCGATCGCGCGGGACGGACGCGTCAGCCTGCGCGATTATGGCGGTGCCGGGCGGGCGGTGGTGGTGGTCCCGTCGCTGATCAACCCGCCGTTCGTTCTCGACCTGGCGCCCGACACTTCGCTGCTGCGCTGGCTGGCGGGACAGGGGTTGCGGGTGTTGCTGGTCGATTGGGGCACGCCCACGCCCGACGACCGGGCGATGGAGCTGGGCGACCATGCGCAGGCGGTAGCGCGGCTGTGCGCGACGCTGGACGAACCGCCGTTGCTGGTCGGCTATTGTCTGGGCGGGACGATCGCGTTGGCGACCGCTGCGTTCGTGCCCGTGGCCGGGATCGCGCTGATCGCGACACCGTGGCGCTTCGACGGGTTCGGCGATGCCGGCCGCGCGGCGATCGCCGATATGTGGACCGCCGCCCAGCCAACCGCCGAGCGACTGGGGCTGCTGCCGATGGAATTGCTGCAGTCGATGTTCTGGCAGATCGATCCCGCGCGCACGGTCGAAAAATTCGTGCAGTTCGCCGATCTCGATTCCGCAGGTCCGGCGGGGCAGGCGTTCGTCGCGCTGGAGGACTGGGCCAATGGCGGTGCGCCGCTTCCCTATGCTGCGGGACGCGAATTGTTCGACGACCTGTTCGATGCCGACCTGCCGGGCCGGGGGCGCTGGGGTGTCGGCGGGCGGGTCGTGTCACCCCGTCCGCCGGTACCGATGGTCGAGTTCGTGGCCGAGAACGACCGCATCGTTCCCGCCGCCAGCGCGATCGGCCTGCCCGACCAACGGATGGTGCCGGCCGGCCATGTCGGTATGATCGTCGGGCGGCGGGGCCGTAGCGTCCTGTGGGAACCGCTTGCGCACTGGCTAAGCGCCGTTCCGCACAGTAGAGAACGCCCGAACCCTTAGGGAGAAGGATTGCCCATGTCCGAAGTCGTCATCGTTGCCGCCAAGCGTACGCCTGTTGGTAGTTTCCTGGGTTCCTTTGCCACCGTGCCCGCGCACGAACTGGGGCGGCAGGCGATCGCCGCCGCGCTGGATCAGGCGGGCGTCGCGCCGGAGGACGTTTCGGAAGTGATCCTGGGCCAGGTGCTGACCGCTGGCCATGGCCAGAACCCGGCGCGGCAGGCGTCGATGGCGGCAGGATGCCCCAAGGAAGTGCCGGCATGGGGCATCAACCAGGTCTGCGGATCGGGCCTGCGCGCCGTCGCACTGGCGGCACAGGCGATCCAGACCGGCGACGCGACGATCGTGGTTGCAGGCGGCCAGGAAAGCATGTCGCTCGCCGCCCATGCGGTACAGTTGCGCGCCGGCACCAAGATGGGCGATGGCACCATGGTCGACACCATGATCAAGGACGGCCTGACCGACGTCTTCAACGGCTATCACATGGGCATCACCGCCGAGAACCTCGCGGCGCAATATGAACTGACCCGCGGCGAGCAGGACGAATTCGCCGTCCGCTCGCAGAACCGGGCCGAGGCCGCGCGCGCCGAGGGTCGTTTCAAGGACGAGATCGCCCCGGTCACGATCAAGGGCCGCAAGGGCGACACGATTGTCGACCAGGACGAATACATCCGCGCCGGTGCGACCATCGACGGCGTGTCGGGCCTGCGTCCGGCGTTCAAGAAGGACGGCACGGTGACCGCCGCCAACGCATCGGGCCTGAATGACGGCGCCGCCGCGCTGGTCGTGATGTCGGCCGACGAAGCCGCCAAGCGCGGTCTCGAACCGCTCGCCACGATCAAGAGCTGGGCGACCGCCGGCGTCGATCCGTCGATCATGGGCATCGGCCCCGTCCCCGCATCGCGCCGTGCGCTGGAAAAGGCCGGCTGGAGCGTCGACGACCTCGACCTGGTCGAAGCCAACGAAGCCTTTGCCGCACAGGCGCTGGCCGTCGGCAAGGACATGGGCTGGACCGCGGACAAGGTGAACGTGAACGGCGGCGCGATCGCGATCGGCCACCCGATCGGCGCCTCGGGCGCGCGCGTGCTGACGACTCTGCTGTACGAGATGAAGCGCCGCGACGCGAAGAAGGGGCTGGCGACGCTATGTATCGGCGGCGGCATGGGAATCGCGATGTGCGTCGAGCGGTAAGAGAATTACAATATCGCGTTTCCGAATAATTTAGTTACGCATATTGATTACATTATTATGCGATTGCGCGGCGCGCCAATATGACATTACTGTAACGTGACATTCATGTCACATTCACATTACGAAAACATATTGGTGCGCTGACGCGCCTTGCCTGAAGCCCCGTCCCGATATTTTCTAGGGCCAGCGCCGGTCGTAACGCCGGCACAAAACGGGGCCAATCATGAACTTCAACCGACTTCTCGGTGCGACGGCGCTCGCCAGCGTCGCGCTGCTGCCGCACGCCGCTTTTGCACAGACCGGATCGACCGGAACGGCAGCCGATGCGGCTACCTCCAGCGATCAGTGCCTGCCGGACGATCCGCGCGCGTCCTGCCAGCAGGAACCGTCCGAAACCATCACGATCACCGGATCGCGCATCCGCACGCCGAACCTGACCGCCGACGTGCCGATCACCTCGATCGCGGGCGACGTGATCTTCCAGAACAGCGACCAGAATGTCGGTGAGCTGCTGAACGACCTGCCGCAGCTGCGCAGCACCTTCTCGCAGCAGAATCCGGGCCTGGGCATCGGCATCGCCGGCCTGAACCTGCTCGATCTGCGCGGCCTGGGCACGTCGCGCACGCTGGTGCTGGTCAACGGCCGCCGCCACGTCGCCGCCGACATCCTGTCTAACGCGGTTTCGGTGGACGTCAGTTCGATCCCGAACGACCTGGTCGAGCGGATCGATATCGTCACCGGCGGCAGCTCGGCCGTGTACGGTTCGGACGCGATCGCGGGCGTCGTCAACTTCGTCCTGCGTCGCTCCTACGAAGGTTCGCAGATCCGCGGATCGGCCAGCATCGCCGGTGCCGGCTTTGGCGGATCGCAATATATCTCCGCCATGACCGGCCGCAATTTCGCCGACGGCAAGGGCAACATCACGCTCCACGGCGAATATTCGCGCCAGGAACGCGTGTTCGCATCGGACGTGCCCGCGTTCCGCCAGCAGGACGGCCTGTTCACCGTCGATGCCGACACCGGCGGCCTGCCCAATGGTAGCGACGGCTTCCCCGACGCGATCTTCCTGCGCGACGTGCGCAGCGGCACGATCAACCCGTACGGCCTGATCCCGATCAACCAGCGCAATGCGCTGGGCGCTGCCTGTGGCAACGCGACGCTGGCGAACAACGGCGCGCCGAACAATTCGGGTCTGGCGTTCAGCTGCAACTATCTCTTCACGCCGGAAGGACGCCTGGTCCAGCAGACCGGCACGCCGTTCGGCACGGGCATCAACGCCAACCGTCTGGGCGGCAACGGCCAGACCGGCCGTGAAGGCCGCACGCTGTCAGTCCTGCCCGAACTGCAGCGCTACAACTTCAACCTGCTGTCGCATTTCGAATTCAGCCCGGCATTCGAAGTCTTCTTCGAGGGCAAGTTCAACCGCACCGAAGCCGTCGGCAACAATGCCGGACCGACATTCATTCAGACGGGTTCGGGCAACCAGGGCAATGTCGGCGATTTCCGCGAGCGTCCGCGCATCGACAACCCGTTCCTGAATGCGGCGGACCGTACGACGCTCTCGAACCTCATCCTCAATTCGGGCTGTAACCCGAGCCTGACGGTGACCTGCCCCGCCGCCGGAAACCTTACCGCCGCCGACCGGGCGGCGATCGCCGCCGGCACCTATCGTTTCATCCTGGCCAAGAACCTGCTGGACGTCGGCCTGCGTGACGAAAAGTTCCGTCGCGACACCTATCGCGCCGTGCTGGGCGTGCGCGGGACGTTCAACGACGACTGGTCGTATGAAATCTCGGGCAACTATGGTCGGTTCGACCAGTCGTCGATCACCGAAGGCTATATCGACCGCCAGCGCTTCTCGCTGGCGATGGATGCCGGTCGCAATCCGGTAACCGGCGCGATCCAGTGCCGGTCGCAGTTCGACGCGACGGCGGCGGTTGCCGACGCACGGACGGATGCCGTCTCGGTCGCAAACCGCGCTGCCAACGCCGCACGCCTTGCTGCCGACATTGCCGCCTGCCGCCCGTACAACCCGTTCGGGGCCGGCACCGGCAATGCCGATGCGATCGCCTATTTCAGCAGCACCTTTGCGAACAAGGCCAGCCTGGAGCAGATCGTCGGCCAGGCATTCGTGTCGGGCGACCTCAGCCAGCTGTTCGAACTGCCCGGCGGCCCGATCGGCTTTGCCATCGGCGGTGAATATCGCCGGGAGAAGGCGTTCTATCGTCAGGACCCGTTCACGACGCAGGGCTTCAACAACGCCGTTTCGATCCCGGTGTTCGATCCGCCGTCGTTCGAAGTGAAGGAAGCTTACGGCGAACTTCGCGTCCCGCTGCTGAAGGAAGTTCCGTTCTTCCACGAACTGTCGCTGACCGGCGCCGGTCGCGTGTCGGATTACAAGGGCGGCACGGGCACCGTCTATGCCTATAACGGCGGTGTGCAGTGGTCGCCGATCAGCGACATCCGCCTGCGCGCCAACTATGCCCGCGCGGTTCGCGCACCGAACGTGTCGGAAACCGGCTTCCCGCTGGTCCCGAACTTCAGCTCGATCACCGATCCCTGCAACATCACTGCGATCAATGGTGGCTCCACGACGCGTCGTGCCAACTGCACCACCGCGGTCGGCGCGGGCAATCTGGCCAATCTCGGATCGATCACCTACTCGTTGCCGATCGTCAGCGGATCGAACCCGAACCTGGCGGCGGAAACCTCCGACTCCTACACGCTGGGTGCCGTCTTCCAGCCGCGCTTCGCGCCGGGCCTGTCGCTGACGGTCGATTATTACGACATCACCGTGAACGGCATCATCACCAGCGTCAGTGCGCAGCAGATCCTCAACAACTGCTACGACTTCCCCACGCTGGACAACGTGTTCTGCAGCGCCTTCACGCGCTTCGCCGGTCCGGGCACCGGCCCGAACGGTGAACTGCCGGGCGCGATCCTGGGCAACTCGCTGATCGTGGCGCCGCTGAACTTTGCCAAGCGCCAGGCGCGCGGCATCGACACCCAGCTGATCTATCGTGCGCGGTTCAGCCAGGATGTGAGCCTGACGACCAACCTGCTCTACGTCCACGTGCTGAAGCGCAGCAATTTCGAAGACGTGACCAACCCGAGCTTCGAAAACCGGATCATGAGCGAACTGGGCGATCCGCAGGATGAAGCCCGGCTGGATCTCGACCTGGGCATCAAGAACTTCAACTTCGGCTATCGCTTCCGCTTGATCGGCGAGCAGTTCACCGGTGCCTACGAATCGTTCCGGAGCGGAGTGAACGGCCTGCCCGCATCGAACATCGACGCAACTTCGCCGCAGGAATATCCGGTCATCACCTATTCGGACCTTCGGTTCGAATGGAACGTGGGCGGCGTGCAGGGCAGCGGCGACACGCGTCGTGACGGTCTGCAATTCTTCGCCGGCGTCGACAACGTGTTCAACCAGGCCCCGCCGCTCGGCTCGACGGCAACGGGTGCGGGTTCGGCGATCTACGATTATCGCGGTCGCAGCTTCTATTCGGGTTTCCGCGCACGCTTCTGATCCAGTAGCGTATTGCGAATATCCGAGGGCGGGGGAGCAATCCCCCGCCCTTCTCTTTATGCGGGCACGCGGCTGGACCTGGCGGGCAAACTGCGCGACATCAAGGCGTCCGCCGCCGAAGAGTTGTCATGACCGATCCCAACACCGCATCCCCGTCGCTTGCAGCGCTTGGCACCGCCGCCCGGACCGCCGCACAGATACTGGCCGTGACGCCGACCGCCGCGAAGGCCGCTGCGTTGCGGGCCGCCGCCGCCGCGATCCGGACGGACGGCGATGCGATCCTTGCCGCCAATGCGCGCGACATTGCCGCGGCCGAGGCGAACGGGCTGTCGGGGGCGATGCTCGACCGGTTGCGGCTGGACGCAGGGCGGCTGGAGGCGATGGCGACGGGCGTGGAGGCGGTGGCCGGGCTGCCCGACCCGGTCGGCGACGTGATCGACCGGAGCGAGCGGCCCAATGGCCTGACGCTGAGCCGGGTGCGCGTGCCGATCGGGGTGATCGGCATCATCTATGAGAGCCGTCCCAACGTGACGGCGGACGCCGGGGCGCTGGCAGTGATGGCGGGCAATGCCGCGATCCTGCGCGGCGGGAGCGAGGCGATCCACAGCAACCGCGCGATCCATGCCGCGATGGCGCGGGGCCTGGCGAGCGCCGGGCTGCCCGAAGGGGCGGTACAGCTGATTCAGACGACCGATCGCGCGGCGGTCGGCGCGATGCTGGGGGCGGAGGGGATGATCGACCTGATCGTGCCGCGCGGTGGCAAGAGCCTGGTCGCGCGGGTACAGGCCGAAGCGCGGGTGCCGGTGCTGGCGCATCTCGACGGGCTGAACCACAGCTATGTCGACCGCGCCGCCGATCCGGCGATGGCGCAGGCGATCGTGGTAAATGCGAAGCTGCGGCGCACCGGGGTGTGCGGCGCGACCGAGACGCTGCTGATCGACCGCGGCTATGCCGACCCGTTGCCGATCCTGTCCGGGCTGATCGCCGCGGGGTGTGAGCTGCGCGGCGATGGTGAGGTGCGCGCGCTGCATTCCGACATCCTCGAAGCCAATGCCGACGACTGGGACACCGAATATCTCGACGCGATCCTGTCCGTAAAACTTGTCGACGGCGTGGATGCGGCGATCGCGCATATCGCTGCGCATGGGTCGCACCATACCGATGCGATCATCACTGAAGATGTCGCGACCGCCGAGCATTTCCTGGCGCGGGTCGATTCGGCGATCGTGATGTGGAACGCCTCGACGCAGTTCGCCGATGGCGGCGAGTTCGGGTTGGGCGCGGAGATCGGCATCGCCACCGGGCGGCTGCACGCGCGCGGTCCGGTCGCGCTGGAGGGGCTGACGACGTATAAGTGGATCGTGCGGGGCAGCGGGCAGACCCGGCCTTGAAGGCGAAGGCGATCGGGCTGCTGGGCGGATCGTTCAACCCGGCGCACAAGGGCCATCGCCGGGTGTCGCTGGCGGCGAAGCGTGCGCTGGCGCTGGACGAGGTGTGGTGGCTGGTGTCGCCGGGCAACCCGCTGAAGCCCGCCGCCGGCATGGCACCGCTTGCTGCACGGCTGGCCTCGGCCAAGCGTGTGGCGCGCCATGCGCCGATCCGACCGACCGCGATCGAGCGCAGGCTGGGGACGCGCTATACCGTCGATAGCTTACGCAAACTGGTGCGGTTGTATCCTCAGCATCGCTTCATCTGGCTGATGGGGGCGGACAATCTGGCGGAGTTTCACCGGTGGCGCGACTGGCGCGGAATCGCGCGGACGGTGGCGATTGCGGTGATCGCGCGTCCGGGCTATGATGGACGTGCCCTCGCTAGTCCTGCGATGGGTTGGTTGCGGCGCCATGCGCGGCCCGCAGGCCAGGCGAAACGATGGACGATGTGGAGTTTGCCGGCACTGGTCCGTTTGCGCTTCCGTCCCGATCCGACGTCGGCGACCGCGATCCGCGCCGCCGATCCCGCCTGGCACCGCCGGATGATCCCGTCCGACCGGTCCGGCGCACAGGCCCCTGAAAGCTGATGAACTTGCCGACCCCTACCGACCCGACCGATGCCATGAACGAAACCGAAGCGCTGCATCGCATGGTGCTGGCCAGCCTCGACGACGACCAGGCGGTCGAGACGGTATCGATCCCGCTTGCCGGCAAATCGAGCATCGCCGACTACATGGTGATCGCCAGCGGCCGGTCGAGCCGGCAGGTGGCGTCGATGGCGCAGAAGCTGGCCGAGCGGGTGAAGGCCGAATTCGGCCGACCGTCGCGCATCGAAGGGCTGCCGACCGCCGACTGGGTGCTGATCGATACCGGTGACGTGATCGTCCACCTGTTCCGCCCCGAGGTTCGCACCTTCTACAATCTGGAGCGGATGTGGGCGTTCGGCGACACGCTGAACCCGACCGCGCACGCCTGAACCGGACCCGCCCGTGCTGCTGCATATCGTCGCGCGCGGGCGGATCGGGCGCAGTCCCGAAGCCGAGCTGATCGACCGCTATCTCAAGCGGGTCAGCTGGCCGATAAAGATCACCGAACTGCCCGACACCGGGGGAAAGGTGCCGCCGGTCGAGCCGGGTACGCGGATCGTGATGCTGGACGAAAAGGGCCGCGACCTGCCGTCGATGGCGTTCGCGACGCAGCTGGGCCGGTGGCGCGACGACGGCGTGCGCGAGACGCGGTTCCTGCTGGGTGCCGCGGACGGCTTTGACGATACGCAGCGGGCGCAGGCGGACCTGTTGCTGGCGTTCGGCAAGGCGACATGGCCGCACCTGATGGCCCGCGCGATGCTGGCCGAACAATTGTGGCGCGCGGCCAGCATTCTGGCCGGCCACCCCTATCACCGCGAAGGATGAGGCGCGCGCTCGTCCCGATCGTGGTACTCGCCGCGCTGGCGGGGGCGACGGCATGGGCGCAGGACGATCCGGTCCAGTCGGGACGCGAACGGCTGGGCGCTGCAAAGCGCGCTGCGGTCGAGGCCGCCGCCCGGTCGAAACGGCTGGAACGGGCAGCACGGGCGGCACGGGTCGGCGCCGACCGGACCGGTGCGGCGCAGGCGGCGCTCGCCGCGCGTATCACCGCTGCCGAAGCGAACCGCCAAGCGGCACAGGCCCGCGTCGCGCTGATCGGCGAGTTGCTGGCCCGGCGCCGTGGTGACCTGGCGGCGAGCCAGGCGCCGGTCGCGCGGCTGGTCGGCGCGTTGCAGTCGCTTGCCACCCGTCCGGCATGGCTGGCGGTGGCACAGCCGGGATCGACCGACGATCTGGTCCATGTCCGCGCCGTGCTGGGCACGGTGGTGCCCGCGATGCAGCAGCGCACCGCCGTGGTCCGGGCCGGGGTAGCCGATGCCGCGCGGCTGCGGTCGCAGGCCGGGGTCGCACTGGCGACGTTGGCCGCCAGCAATGCGCGGCTGGAAAACGAACGCCTCGCGCTGCTCCGGGCGGAGGCGGCACAGCGGTTGCGGTCGCGCGCGCTGGCCCGTGGGGCGATGGTCGAATCGGACCGGGCGATCGCGCTGGGCGAACAGGCGCGCGACATCGTCGACCGGCTGGAGGAACTGGGCGAGGCACGGGACACCCGCGTCGCGCTGGCCGCACTGGCCGGCCCCCTGCCGCGGCCGGAGGGTGCCCCGTCCCCACTGCCCCCGCCCGCCTATCGTCTGCCGGTGACGGGCCAGGTCGCGACCGGGTTCGGCGAGATCAGCGATAGCGGGGTGCGGGCGCGGGGCCTGACGCTGACCGTCGCGCCGGGTGCGACCGTCATTGCCCCGGCGCCGGGCCGGATCGCGTTCAGCAAGCGGTTTCGCGGGTATCGGCGGGTCGTCATCCTCGACCATGGCGATGGCTGGACGACGACCGTCACCGGCCTTGCCGCCAGCGTCGGGCCGGTCGACGGCCGGGTAGTGGCCGGTACCCCGATCGGACGCGCACCGCAGGGCGATGCGCCGACGGTCACGATCGAACTACGCCGACGCGGCGTGCCGGTCGATCTGGCGGCGATTCTATAGGTGTGCGTCAACACCTCTCCAAAACGTCAACAGCCCTGTAACCGTATATTATCCGATCTTCGTGCATAGCGTACCGAACGACGGATGCGGAGGGACGGCAATATGCACTCGATCAACCGGATGGTATTGGCGGCGATCGCTACGATCGCGTTGCTGGTATTCGTGTCGGCCGGCGCATCGCTCTGGTCCAACAGGCAGCAGGCGGCGGCGCGCGACAACATCACGCGCGGTTCGGCGCTGCTCCGCAACCATATGACCGCCGACATGATGCACGATGCGATTCGCGGAGACGTGCTGTCGGTGCTGCGTGCCGCGTCTGCCGGCGATCTTGACCTCGCCGCAAACCGCCGGGCACTGACGGAGGATACGGCGGCGCTGCGCAAGGCGCTGCAGGCCGATGCGGCCTATGCCGATGCGCCAGCGGTCGCGGCGCAGGCCAGGCAGATCCAGCCGCTGGTCGATGCCTATATCGCCACCGCCCGTCGCATCACCGATGCCGCCGCCGACGATCCCGCACGCGCTACCGCGCTGCTGCCGGTGTTCCTGACCGCGTTCGAGAAGCTGGAGCACGGCATGGGTACGCTATCCGATACGATCGAGGCACATCTGTCCGATGTCGGCGAACAGGCGACGGCCACGGCCAGCCTCGCCAGCCTGCTGCTTGCCATCACGACCGTTGCGAGTTTTGCCGTCATCGTCGCCATCGGCATCGCGACCCGCCGGTTCGTCGTGGTTCCGTTGCTGGCGCTGGTCGACACGTTGAAGCGCATGACGTCGGGCGATCTGGCCGCGACGGTACCTGCGACCGGGCGCCGCGACGAGCTGGGCCAGCTGGCCGGTGCGACGCAGGCGCTGCGCGACCAGCTGGTGGCGGCGGAGCGGGCCAAGGAGGAACAGACGACGCTGATCGTCGACAGTTTCGGCGCGGCGCTGGCCCGGCTGGCGAAGGGCGATCTGGTGTCGCGCATCGATGCCGACCTGACCGGCCCGTTCGCAGGCATCAAGGCGGATTTCAACGCCGCCGTCGCCGCGCTGCAGGCGACTCTCGCCACCGTGACCGATGCGGCGAGCAGCATCAACAACGGCGCCGACGACATCCGCCAGGCATCGGACGACCTGTCGCAACGGACCGAACAACAGGCGGCCAGCCTGGAGCAAACCGCCGCTGCGATGGATGAAATCACCTCCACCGTCCGCGAAACCGCCGCCGGTGCGGCCAAGGCCAACCGTATCGTCAGCGAAGCGCGGCACGAAGCCGACCAGTCGGGGGAGATCGTCCGCCGCGCGGTGGAGGCGATGCGTGGCATCGAACATGCATCGGCCGAGATCAGCGACATCATCAGCGTGATCGACGGCATCTCGTTCCAGACCAACCTGCTGGCGCTGAACGCCGGCGTCGAGGCCGCGCGCGCGGGCGACGCGGGCAAGGGGTTCGCCGTCGTCGCGAGCGAGGTCCGCGCACTGGCACAGCGTTCGGCGGACGCGGCCAAGGACGTGAAGATGCGTATCACCGCCTCCTCGACCCAGATCGGCACCGGCGTACAGCTGGTCGGGGACACCGGCGACGCACTCGCCCGGATCATCAGTCGCATCGGCGAGATCGACGGGCTGGTCGCCAATATCGCCGCCTCCGCCGAACGGCAGGCGACGGGCCTGCACCAGATCAATACCGCCGTGTCGGAAATGGACGGCATGACGCAGCAGAATGCGGCGATGGTCGAGGAAGCGACGGCGGCGGTCCGCAACCTCGCCTCCGACGCCGACGGCATGGCGCGGCAGATCAGCAGCTTTCGGGTGGGCGACACCGCGCCGCGTCCCGGCCGGGTCCCCGCGGCACCGCCCCGGCCATCGACGGTCGTCCCGATGCGGCCCCGCGTCGCCGGCAATACCGCGCTGGCAATGGACGAGGACGACTGGTCGTCGTTCTGAGGGTCGCTCGATCGGAAGGGGATCGACCTTCGCAGCGTAACCCCCGGCGCAGGCGGGGGTACGACCGGCAGGCGATGCCGGCGGTCCGATGCAGCGGGCCGCGATCAGACAGCGCTTTGATCGCAGCACGTTTTACCGCTAGTGTGACAAACGTACCGCAGTCGAAAGCATCCAAGCGTTTATGCGTATGTCCCGTTCGTTCCTCCAAGCCACCGCCATCGTCGGCGCGCTGGCGCTGGTTCCCGTCGCCACCGGCGCGATGGCGCAGGCCGATGCCGGCAGCTTTCGCGAACTCGACAATTTCATGGACGTCTATAACCGGGTGAAGGCGAGCTACGTCGACAAGGTCGACGATAAGACGCTGATGGAAGGCGCGATGCGCGGGATGCTCGCCGCGCTCGACCCGCATTCCAGCTATCTGGATGCGAAGGATTTCGAGAACCTCCGCATCGCCACGACCGGGAATTATTCGGGCCTCGGCCTGTCGGTCACGCTGGAGGACGGCGCGGTCAAGGTCATCACGCCGACCGAGGATACGCCGGCGGCGCGTGCGGGCATCAAGTCGGGCGACTATATCACCCATGTCGACGGCAAGCTGATCGTCGGCGGCACGCTGGACGAAGCGGTCGCGCAGATGCGCGGGCCGACGGGATCGAAGGTGTCGCTGACCATCGTCCGCCCCGGCCGCGACAAGCCGATCGAACTGACATTGGTGCGCAGCACGATCGTGCAGAAGCCGGTCAAGTGGGAAGTCAAGGACGGCATCGGCGTCATCAACATCAACACCTTCAGCGAGACGACCGGCGCCGACACCCGCGCCGCGATCGCCGGGATCGACAAGGCGCTGGGCCACAAGCCCAAGGGCTATATCATCGACCTGCGCGACAATGGCGGCGGTCTGCTGAACCAGGCGATCGAGGTGTCCGACACCTTCCTCGCGCGCGGCGAGATCGTGTCGCAGCGCGGGCGCGACAAGGCCGATACCGAACGCTATTTCGCCGAGGAGATGGTGCCGGGCGACCTTGCGCAGGGGCTGCCGATCATCGTGCTAACCAATCCGGGCACCGCGTCGGCATCGGAAATCGTCGCCGGCGCGCTGCAGGACCATCACCGCGCGATCGTGATGGGCGAGCGCAGCTTCGGCAAGGGATCGGTCCAGTCGATCTTCGACCTGTCGAAGAACACCGCCGTCCGCCTGACGACCGCGCGCTACCACACGCCGTCGGGCCGATCGGTACAGGAAGGGGGCATCGACCCCGACCTGAAGGTGCCGCAGATTTCGGACCCCGATTACAAGAGCCGCCCGGTCTATCGCGAGGCCGACCTGCGCCGCCATCTGGTCAACGAGGCCGGCGTCGACGACAAGACGCTGACCGAGGATACGAAGGACGATCCGCGCTTCGCCGAAAGTGCCGAGGCGTTGAAGAAGCGCGGCATCGACGATTTCCAGCTCTATTATGCGCTCCAGACGATGGGCCGGGTCGGGCCGACCACGCGCATGGCGGCGGCCCCGGCGCCCAAGCCGGCAAAGCGCTGATCCGATGCGGGCCAACGACCTGCCGCTGGCGCGCTGGATCGCGCTGCTCCTGCCGCTCACGCTGATCGCGGGTGCGCTGGCGTCACAAGTTCTGGGCGGGCTATATCCGTGCGAGATGTGCCATTGGCAGCGCTGGCCGCATTATGCCGCCATCGCCCTTGCCGCGCTGTCGTTCGTTGTGCCGCGCACCTCGGGCAAGCGGGCGCTGATCGTGCTGGCCGGGGTAGCGATCCTCGTCAGCGGGCTGATCGGCGTGTTCCATGCCGGGGTCGAATATCACTGGTGGCAGGGAATCACCGCCTGCGCCAACACGCTGCACGCGACCGGCGGCGACCTGCTGGCGGCGATCGTGGCACAGCCGGTCGTGCGCTGCGACGTGCCGCAATGGACGCTGTTCGGTGTGTCGCTGGCCGGGTTCAACGCGATCCTTTCGATCACTGGTGCGTTGGCGGTACTCATCCTCGCGACTCGGAGGCGGACATGAGCAAGTGGCGGCCTGGCGACCGCAGGCCCGATAGCCTGAAATCGATGATCCGCGTCGATCAGGCGGGCGAATATGGCGCGACCCGCATCTATGCCGGGCAGTTGGCGGTGATGGGCGACCGCAGTCCCATGTCGGCGGCGATCCAGGGCATGGCGTTGCAGGAGGCGGAACACCGCGCCTATTTCGACGCGCTGATCGCCGAACGCGGCGTGCGCCCGACGCTGATCCAGCCCTTTTGGGACGTGGCCGGCTTTGCGCTGGGCGCGGTCACGGCGGCGATCGGGCCGGAGGCGGCGATGGCCTGCACCGCGGCGGTCGAAACCGAAATCGACAAACATTATGAGGACCAGCTTGCCGAACTGGGCGACGATCATCCCGCGTTAAGCGAGGCGATCGCAAGGTTTCAGGCGGAGGAACTGGAGCATAAGGAAGCGGCGCTGGCGCATGGTGCCGAACGCGCGCCCGCTTACCCCGTGCTGTCGGCGGCGATCCGCGCGGGATGCCGCGTCGCCATCGAAGTTTCGAAACGTATTTGACCGACCGGGCGTTACCCCGGCAGGAGGACCTGATGACCCGCTTTCTTCTGGCCGGTGCCGCCGTTTTCGCCGCCTTCACCCTGCCCGCCGCCCCTGCCGCCGCGCAGGTCCAGAACGGCACGCTGGTCATCTATGGCAACGATAAATGCCCGACCAATTCGAGCGGTGAGGAAATCGTCGTCTGCGTCCGCCGCAGCGAGCGTGAACGCTTTCGCATCCCGAAGGAACTGCGCGACGCCGAACCGACCCGCGATGGCGAAAGCTGGGCAACGCGGGTCGAGGATAATCTGAACGTCGGCGGCAGCGGAACGGGCAGCTGCTCGACCGCAGGCGTCGGTGGCCAGACCGGCTGCTTCGTCCAGCGCGCGAATGCGGCGCGGGCGGAACGGCGGGCACGGGCGAAGGCGGAATCAGCGATCCCGCTGCCCTGATTGCCCGTATGGCATGAGGCTTCTCGGTACCCCCGCGCCGGCGGGGGGCCAGGGTCGAGATCGCAACCATAGGTTGGTGGCTCTGAATCCCCGCCTTCGCGGGGATACGCCTCAGCGATGACTATCCCGCGCATAGCAGCCCGAGCGCGGGCTGTGATGTCGCCGTTACGTGTAGCGCACGCACCGCCGTGGGACGCCCCAGCGTTCGCCGGGGCGGCGCCTGATCCTTCACCCGCCCAGAACGTGCATCCACATCGGCTTGCCGAGCACGCTGACCGAGCTTTCGAGCTTTTCCAGCGCCTGCGCGACGCAGCGTTCCGGCCCTTCATGGGTGACGATCGCGACCAGCACGCTGCCATCGGCATTGGCGCCGCGCTGCATCAGGCTTTCGATCGACACGCCGGCGTCGCGCATCGCCGCAGCGATTTCGGCGAGGACACCAACCTTGTCCGCCACCTGCAGCCGGACATAGGCGCGGCCCCGCCGCTCGCCGGCCTGTTCGGGGCTGGCGGCGGTCAACGCGGCGGCGGGCATCGCATAGGGCGGGCCGAACTCGCCGCGCGCGATGTCGATCAGGTCGGCGACCACCGCGCTGGCGGTCGGGCCGTCACCCGCCCCGCGCCCCTGGAAGAACAGCCGCCCGACGAAATTGCCCTCCGCCACCACCGCGTTCAGCGATCCGGTGACATGCGCCAGCGGATGGTCGAGCGGCACGAGGTGCGGATGGACGCGCTGGAACAGCCCGTGCGGTCCCGCTTCGCCCACGCCGACGAGCCGGATACGATAGCCGAGCGCCGCCGCCTCGGCGATATCGGCGGCCAGCACGTGGCGGATGCCGGTCACCGCCACCGCATCGAACGCCGGGCGCGTGCCGAACGCGATGCTGGCGAGGATCGACAGCTTGTGCGCGGCATCGACGCCGTCGATGTCGAAGCTCGGATCGGCTTCGGCAAAGCCCAGCGCCTGTGCCTCCGCCAGTACCTCGGCGAAGTCGCGCCCTTCCGCCTCCATCTTCGACAGGATGAAGTTGCAGGTACCGTTGAGGATGCCGAACACCTGCGAGATTTCATTGGCCGCCGCCCCTTCGCGCAGACCCTTGATGACCGGCACGCCACCGGCCACCGCCGCCTCGAACTTCAGCGCGACGCCCTTTGCCTCGGCAGCCTCGGCCAGTTCGAGGCCGTGATGCGCGATCATCGCCTTGTTGGCGGTGACGAAGCTCTTGCCCGCCGCCAGCGACGTGCGCGCCAGCGTCAGCGCCGGGCCGTCCGATCCGCCGATCAGTTCGACCACGACATCGGCATCGCCGGCATGGACCAACGCGGCGGTATCATCGACCCACTGATAGCGCGACAGATCGACTCCGCGGTCGCGCGAGCGGTCACGCGCCGAGACGGCAACCACCTCGATCGGACGACCGGCGCGCCGGGCGATCAGCTCGCCATTGGTTTCGATCAGCCGAATGACCCCCGCACCCACGGTTCCAAGGCCGGCGATGGCGACGCGGAGCGGTTCGGTCATAGTTTCCTCTGGTTTCACACGTAACAAAATTGCGGCCGGAGCATCGCCCCGGCCGGTTTCATGTCTCTAGAGGGTGGAATGCGGGAGGGGAAGGGCGTTGGCCAGCCCTCGCCCTCTCCGGTCACTTCTTGATGAGGCCGATCTCGACCAGCCGTTCGTACAGATAGTCGTGCGAGCTGATCGGCGTCGGATAGCGGTTCGGGCGTTCCTCGCTGATACAGCCGGGCAGCGTCTCGATCAGGAAATCGGGCGCGGGATGCAGGAAGAACGGCATCGAATAGCGCGAATGGCCGCGGCGTTCGGGAGCCGGATTGACAACGCGGTGGGTCGTCGAGGGCAAGACATGGTTGGTCAGCCGCTGCAGCATGTCGCCGACATTGACGACCATCGCGCCCGGCGGCGGTGCGACCGGCAGCCAGCGGCCGTCGCGGTCGAGCAGTTCGAGCCCGGCTTCCTCCGCGCCCAGCAACAGGGTGATGAGGTTGATGTCCTCATGCGCGCCGGCGCGGACTTCAGGGGCGTCGGCGGCGACCGGCGGATAATGGAGCAGGCGCAGGACCGAATTGCCGTCCTTGACCGCACGGTCGAACCAGTTCGGCTCCAGTCCAAGATAGCGCGCGATCGCCGACAGCAGCCGGTCGCCGGCGGCATCGAGCGCGGCGAACAGGTCGAGAAACGCCTGGCGGAACCCCTCCGGCCGGTCGGGCCAGACATTGGCGGGCATGACGTCGCCATAGCGATGGCCAGCGGCAAGTTCGCGGCCGACATGCCAGAATTCCTTCAGGTCGACATGGGTCGCGCCCTTGGCGATTTCGGTCTTGAACGGGGTGTAGCCGCGCGCACCGCCGCCGCCCTCGACGAAATAGCGGCGCTTTTCCTCCTCGGGCAGGTCGAAGAACGCCTTGGTCATCGCCCAGGCGCGATCGATCACGCCCTGGTCGACGCCATGGTCGGACACCATCGCGAAGCCGAAGCGTTGGAACGAGCCGCCGAATTCGCGCGCGAAGCCATCGGGGTCCTGCTCCGCCTGCGCCATCGAAATCAGCGGAACCTGCGAAAGCGGCGTGTCGGCCATGAGTCTCAACATCCTGAAAGATACGGGTACGAACGATGACGATAGACATGCGGCGGGCGGACGAACAGGGCCATCCTTTACGTGACCCGGCGGGCGACATGCGCCATGGAGGCCCCGCCATGTCGCAGACCATCGAATCCCCCGCCGAAACGCCCCTGCCCTCCGCCGACCGGTCGCCCTTGCCGTTCGGCGAGTTCGTCACGCTGATCGCGGCACTGATGGCGCTGACCGCGCTCGGCATCGATTCGATGCTGCCCGCGCTCCCGGCGATCGGCACTGCGCTGGACGTCGCCGAACCCAATACGCGGCAGTTCGTCATCACGTCGTTTCTGATCGGCTTTTCGGTGGCGCAACTGGCCTATGGTCCGCTGGCCGACCGCTATGGCCGGCGCCCAGTGCTGATCTTCGGCCTGATCGCCAGCGCGATCACCAACCTGATCGCGGCGATTTCGGGCAGCTTCGTGCTGTTGCTGATCGCACGCCTCGCCTCAGGCGCAGCGGTTGCGGGCGCGCGGGTGGTGACGGTGGCGCTGGTGCGCGACTGCTATTCCGGCCGGGCGATGGCGCGGGTCATGAGCCTGGCATTCATCTTTTTCATGGCCGCCCCGGTGCTGGCACCGTCGTTCGGCGAACTGGTGCTGGCATTCGCGTCGTGGCGCTGGATCTTTGGCGGCATCGCGATCGTCACCGTGATGATCCTTGCCTGGTTCGTCGCGCGGATGCCCGAAACGCTGCCCGTATCGGAGCGCCAGCCGCTGGAGCCGGCGCGCATCCTTGCCGGCTATCGCATGGTCCTGCGCGATCGCTATGCGGTCGGCTACACCATCGCCGCAGCGTTGCTGTCGGGCGGGCTGTTCGGATTCGTCGGATCGATCCAGCAGATCATGGAAGTGACGTTCGAACGGCCCAAGCTGCTTACCATCGTCTTCGCCTGTGTCGCGGGCACGATGGCGGCGGGATCGTTCTTCAATTCGCGGATCGTGATGCGCTTCGGCACGCGGCTGATCTCGCACGCCGCGCTGCTGGGACTGGTCGCGGTCGCCGCCGTGCATCTGGCGGTGACGCTGGCGGGCATCGAATCGCTGGCGAGCTTCATCGTGCTGCAGGCGATGATGATGGCCTGTTTCGGCCTTGCGACCTCCAATTTCTCGGCGATGGCGATGGAGAATATGGGGTCGATCGCCGGTACCGCTTCGTCGCTGCAGGGTTTCGTGTCGATGCTGGTCGGCGCGGTGCTGGGCGCGGTCATCGGCCAGTCGTTCGACGGGACGACGGTGCCGCTGTACGGCGGGTTCCTGGGACTGGGGCTGATCGCTCTGCTCGTCGTGTTTCGCACCGAACATGGCCGCCTGTTGCGCCGGGGGTAGGAACCTGCCCGGCGGCATACGGGTTTCCCCAGCCTGACTGGATAGGAGACGCGCAATGGGCGGGCATCAGGTAAACGGACAGGGTACCGGCGACGACGGCTATGACGAGGATGGCTATGACGAAAGCCAGCGTGCCGAAATCCTGGAAGCGACGCGCGATGGCCCGAGTGACGGAACGATCCTGACCGACCTCGAGCCCGATCTCGGCATGTCGGACGACGCGGATGAGGACGAACTCGACATGGTCGACGACGAACTTGCCGAAGAGGATGACGACACGACCGTCACCGGACAGGGCGATCAGGAAGAGGACGAACTGCAGGCCGATTTCGACGAGGATAATCTGGCCGAGGATGACGACCTAGACGACAGCGCCGGGCAGGCCATCAAGCCGTGAGGATCGCGGGCAGCGCGGCGCTGGCGCTGCTGCTGGCCGGGTGCGGCGGCGGCGGCGGACCGGCCGAGAATGACGCGATGGCCAATGCCGCCGCGCCTGCCGAACCGGTCCCCGCCGCCGGCGCACCGACCCCGGTCACCCCCGCGACCAGCATTCCGGCGGGCGAGGGCATTCCCGGTGTCAGCGCGCCGCCGCCTTCCCCCTCCCCTACGCCAGGCGACGCGACGGCCGAGCCGGGCGCGGACGACGCGGCACAGGTCCTGCGGACCTATTTCGCCGCGATCGGCGAGCGGCGCTATGCCGATGCATGGCGGCTATGGGGTGGTGGCGGACAAGCGTCGGGCATGACGCAGGCCGCATTTGCCCAGTCCTTTGCAAAATATGCCGATTATCGCGCGACGATCGGCACGCCGGGGCGGATCGATGCGGGTGCCGGGCAGCGCTATATCCAGATACCGGTCCGCGTCACCGGCAAGCTGACCGATGGGACGCCGGTATCGCTCACCGGACCGGTCACGCTACATCGGACCGGCAATATCGATGGCGCGACCGCCGAACAACGGGCATGGCGCCTGTCGGACAGCGGCCTGAAGCCGCGTCCCGCTTCGGAGCCGATCGTCCCGCAATGACCACCCCCCGCTTCACCCGCTCGATCACCGCGGGTCCCGACGACATCGACGAACTGGGCCATGTAAACAATGCGGTCTGGGTCCGCTGGATTCAGGACGTGGCGGTCGAACATTGGACGGCGGTCGCGACGCCCGAGCAGCAGGCCGCCTATGTCTGGGTCATCACCCGGCACGAGATCGACTATCGCGGCAATGTCGCCGCCGGGGAAACGGTGATCGCCGAAACCTGGGTCGGCGAGGCACCGCGCGGGGCGCGGTTCGACCGGCTGATGCGCTTCACCGGCGCGGATGGGCGGGTGAAGGTCGATGCGCGGACGACCTGGGCGGTACTCGACCGGCGGACCGGGCGGCTGGTCCGGGTGCCAGCGGACGTTGCGGACAGGTTTCTGGGCTGATCGTCGTCATTCCCGCGGCGGGCGGGAATGACGACAATGGCTCGCCCGGATGGAGGGAGCCACCCCCCCGATCAACGCAGCAGGAAGCGTACCGAGACGGTCGCGGTAAGGTCCTGTTCGCCCGCCGCCAGCGGGGTCGAATCGGCCATCTTCACCATGCGCGCCGAAGCCATCATCGGCATCGGCACCGGCGGCTGGTCGCCACCATTCTCGACGATCGACACGATTCGGTCGACGCGCATCCCGGCGGCCTTCGCGTACAGCTCGGCGCGGGCACGGGCGCGGCGGATCGCGTCGGTGCGGGCTTCGTCCAGCGCCGCGTCGGCAGCATCGACCGACAGGTTCGGCCCCTCGATCTGGTTCGCGCCCTGCGCCACCAGCGTGTCGAGGATCGACCCGCTCTTCGCCACGTTGCGGAAGCGGACCGACACGCTGTTGCTCGCCTGATAGCCGGTGATCGCCGGCGGCTGGTTTTCAGCATAGCGATATTGCGGCTGGAGCTGGATCTGCGCGGTCTGGATGTCGCGCTCGGCCACCCCCGCCTTGCGCAGCGCCGCCACGACGCGCGTCATCCGCTGTGCATTGTCCGACAGCGCGGCGGCGGCGGTCGGCGACTGGCTGACGACGCCGGCGCGAATCGTTGCGATGTCGGGCACCCGCGTCGCCTTTCCCTCGGCAACCACGTCGAGCAGCGTCGCATCCATCAGGACCGGCGTGGTGGCAGGCACGACCTGTTGCGCAGCGGCGGGCAGCGCGCCGCCGATGGCGGCCAGGATCAGGGCGGAACGGAACATCGGCATTTCCCTTTCGAATACAATCGCAACGAACCAGGTCGTTACGGGGCCGCGTCAAAACGCACGCTGAACGCAAACGATGCGAGGCTTGTCGTTCTTATCGAAAAACGCGATGTCTATGCTTGAGAACGGTGCTGTATTGAGATAATACAGCGCAGACCGGGCTGGGGGCCTCCAATGGGATGGGGTGGATGAATTACGAATCGACGTCGATCGCGGGCGACCGCCCTATGCTGACCGGGCCGGAGGACGCGCCGCGGTCGCGCCGCCGCGCGGTGATTGTCGGGATCGTCGTCATCCTGCTGGTCGTGGTCGGCGCCTTCTGGGCATTCGGCCGCAAGGGCGGTGACGCTCCGGCCGCCAAGAGCGCGCCCGCCGCCGCATCCACGGGCTCGCTGCCCAAGGTCACCGTCGTCACGCCCGGCCGCGACACGGTGATGCGTACCGTCACCGGCACCGGATCACTGGCTGCCAGGCGCGAGATGCCGGTCGGCGTCGTCGGCGAGGGCGGCCTGGTCACGCAGGTGCTGGTCGAACCGGGCAGCTGGGTAAGCGCCGGACAGGTCCTCGCCACGGTCGATCGGTCGGTGCAGGCGCAGACCGCCGAATCGCTGGCGGCGCAAGTCCGCGTCGCCCGCGCCGATGCGCAGATCGCACAGACCGAACTGGACCGTTCAAAGCAGCTGGTCGAACGCGGATTCGTGTCGAAGGCCGATATCGATCGCAAGACCGCGACCCGCGACGCCGCCAATGCCCGTGTCGGCGTGGCGCAGGCGCAGCTGGCCGAGACGCAGGCGCGCAACCGCCGGCTCGACATCCGCGCACCTGCCGCCGGTCTGGTGCTGACCCGCGCCGTCGAACCGGGGCAGGTGATCGGCGGGGGCAGCGGCGTACTGTTCCGCATCGCGATGGGCGGACAGATGGAAATGCGCGCCCAGCTGTCGGAGGCCGATCTGGCCACCGTCCGCGCGGGCGTGCCGGCAGAGGTCGTACCGGTCGGCGATACCCGCGTGTTCAAGGGCGAGGTGTGGCAGGTATCGCCGGTGATCGATCCGCAGACGCGGCAGGGCATCGCCCGCATCGCGCTGCGCTACGACCCCGCGCTGCGCCCCGGCGGCTTTGCCAGCGCCCGGATCGGCGCGGGTGCGTCGACCGCGCCGCTGCTGCCCGAATCGGCGGTGCTGAGCGACGACAAGGGCAGCTATGTCTATGTCCTCGATGCGCAGGACAAGGCGGAACGCCGCGACGTCCGCGTGGCCGAGGTTTCGGACGAAGGCGCGCTGATCGCGTCGGGCCTGATGGGCAACGAACGCGTGGTCGCCAGCGCCGGCGCGTTCCTCAATCCGGGGCAGCAGGTGGTGCCGGTCCGCGCCGCCGCCGCGCCTGCACGCAAGGAATAGCGCCATGGGCTTTCGCAACATATCGGCGTGGTCGATCCGCAACCCGGTGCCGCCGCTGGTCCTGTTCCTCGCGCTGACGATCGCCGGGATCGTCAGCTTCATGCGCATGGACGTGAACCAGGACCCGGACATCGAATTCCCGGTCGCGATCGTCGTCATCAGCCAGCCGGGCGCCGCCCCCACCGAACTCGAAACGCAGGTGACCCAGCGGGTCGAAGCGGCGGTGCGCGCGTTGCAGGGCATCGACCAGATCGAATCGAGCGTGACCGAGGGCACGTCGACCACCGTCATCCAGCTCGACATCGGGACGCCGATCGACCGCGCGGTCAACGACGTGCGCGAGGCGGTGAACCAGATTCGCAGCCAGTTGCCCGACGGCATCCTCGAACCGCAGGTCTATCGCGCCAACACGACCGATTCGGACATCGCGTCGTGGACCGCGATCGCCGACGACATGACCCCGGAACAGCTCAGCTGGTATGTCGACAATACGGTGTCGAAGGAATTGCTGTCGATCGACGGCATGGCGACCGTCGAACGGGTCGGCGGCGTCGACCGCGAAATCCGCGTCACGCTCGACCCCGCGCGCCTGCAGGCGCAGGGGCTGACCGCAAGCCAGGTCAACCAGGCGCTGCGCCAGGTCAATCTGAACGCGGCGGGCGGCCAGGCGGAGATCGCCGGGTCGCAGCAATCGGTTCGCGTGCTGGGCAATGCCGCCACCGCCTATGCCCTGTCGCAGACGCAGGTGCCGGTCGCCGGCGGTCGCTCGGTCCGCCTGGCCGACATCGCCGAAGTCCGCGACGCCTATGCCGAACCCAAGAGCCGCGCCGAATATAATGGCCGCCCGGTGTTGGCGTTCGATATCAAGCGTGCGAAGGGCGCGTCCGACGTCACCGTGTTCCACGAGGCGGAAAAGAAACTGGCCGACCTGCAGAAGCGCAACCCGCAGGTCCGCTTCGCCCTGCTGTCCAATTCGGTCAAGTTCACCGAGATCCAGTATCATTCGGCGATGACCGCGATGTACGAAGGCGCGCTGCTCGCCATCATCGTCGTCTTCATCTTCCTGCGCGACTGGCGTGCGACCATGATCTCGGCGCTGGCCATCCCGCTGTCGGCGATCCCCGCCTTCTGGTTCATGGACATGCTGGGCTTTACGCTCAACCAGATGACGCTGCTGGCGCTCAGCCTGGTCGCGGGCGTACTGGTCGACGATGCGATCGTGGAGATCGAGAATATCGTCCGCCACATGCGCATGGGCAAATCCGCCTATCAGGCATCGATCGACGCGGCGGACGAGATCGGCATCGCCGTGCTGGCGACCACTATGGCGATCGTCGCGGTCTTCCTGCCGGTCGGATTGATGCCGGGCATTTCGGGCCAGTTCTTCAAGAATTTCGGCCTGACCGTCGTCGCGTCGGTGCTGATGAGCCTTGCCGTCGCGCGTCTCATCACCCCGATGATCGCCGCCTATTTCCTGAAGGCACACGGGTCGGCCAGCCATGGCGAGGGCTGGCTGATGGATCGCTACATGGGCGTGCTGCGCTGGACGTTGCGCCATCGCTGGTCGACGATCGTCGCCGGCGTGGTCGCGCTGGCGCTGACCGTCGTCATGTTCATGGTCCTGCCCCAGACGTTCCAGCCGCCGCAGGATCGCGAGCGGGTGACCGCGACGGTCGAGATGGTGCCGGGCACCACGCTGGAACAGACCGCCGTCGTCGTGAAGCGCGTGGAGAAGCTGCTGGCGGCGCAGCCGCTGGTGAAGTCGGTCTATTCGTCGAGCTATGCCGGCAATGGCCGCGTCACCGCCGAGCTGATCGAGAAGCCGGCGTTCGGCGAGCGCGTGCGCCACTTCTTCGGGCTGATGGATGATGCGTCCTTTGCCGCGATGCGTTCGGTCAAGAGCACCGAGTTCGAACGCGGGCTTGCCCCGCAGCTGGCGGCGATCCCCGATGCGCGGGTGTCGTTCCGGTCGCAGTTCGGCTGGGGCGGGTCGAGCCGCGACCTGTCGATCACGTTGGGCGGGGACGATCCGGTCAAGCTGAACGAAACCGCGAACAAGCTGGTCAAGGAGATGGAAAAGCTGCCGATGGTGGTCGCGCCGCGCGTGTCGGGCGACCTGAAGCGGCCGGAGATCATCATCCGTCCGCGCAGCGACCTTGCCGCCAGCCTTGGCGTCACCACCGCCGCGCTGTCGGGGGCGATCCGCATCGCGACGCTGGGCGACATCGACCAGAACAGCGCGCGCTTCTCGCTCAGCGACCGGCAGATTCCGATCCGCGTCGCGCTGTCGCGCGACGCCCGTTCGCGCCTGTCGACGATCCAGAACCTGCCGGTGCCGACCGCCAATGGCGGGTCGGTGCCGCTGTCGGTCGTCGCCGATATCGGCTTTGGCGCAGGTCCGACCAAGATCGATCGCATCAACCAGCAACGCCGCCTGGTCGTCGGGGCCGATCTTGCCCCCGGCGTCGTGACCGGCGTCGCGCAAAAGGCGATCCACGCGCTGCCGACGATGCAGAACCTGCCATTGGGCGTAACCGAACTGACCGTCGGTCAGGCGAAGTGGCAGGGCGAGATGATCCAGAACTTCATCGTCGCGGTGATCTCTGGCATCTTCCTCGTCTTTGCGGTGCTGGTACTGCTCTACAAGCGGGTGATGCCGCCCTTCGTGAACATGGGGTCGCTGTTCCTGGCACCTTTGGGCGGGCTGCTGGCACTGTGGATTTCGGGCAATCCGATCTCGATGCCGGTCTATATCGGGCTGCTGATGCTGCTCGGCATCGTCGCCAAGAACTCGATCCTGCTGATCGATTTCTCGCTGGAGGAGATGGAGAAGGGCGTCGAGAAGGAGGTCGCGATCCTCGATGCCGGGCACAAGCGCGCGCAGCCGATCGTGATGACCACGGTCGCGATGGTCGCGGGCATGGTGCCGACCGCGCTGGCGCTGTCGGGTGACGGATCGTTCCGCGCGCCGATGGGGATCACGGTCATCGGCGGCCTTACGCTGTCGACGCTGCTGACGCTGCTGATCGTGCCGGGCGCGTTCAGCCTGGCGGTCGGCCTCGAACGCTGGGTCGGCCCGCGTCTGTCGCGTCGCCTGCTCACCTATCGTCCGGGCGATGCCGATGGCCTCGCGATCGACCACAAGCCCGGTGCGCCGCTGCCGCCCGGCGACGGGCCGAAGTCGCTGCCGGCGGCGGAGTAGCAGCCATCCGTCGCCCCGACACAAGCGTCACCCCAGCGGAGGCTGGGGTCTCCCGGTGACAGCACGCAGCAGGAACCGCCGGAGACCCCAGCCTGCGCTGGGGTGACGTGTTTGGCGGGGGCAGCGTACCGCCCCTATTGAACTTTCCGGCCATCCGGCGATTGTTTCGGGGATGGCCTCCCCCTTCAGCATCACTCGCGCCGGCGACGCGGTTCCCGCGCCCTTACGCCGGATGCGACGGCTTGCCACGTTCATGCTGGTGGCGATGGCGGCGCTGTTCATGCTGTCGCGGCGGATGGAGGGGGTGCATCCCACCTGGGGCTTCGTCCAGGCCTTTGCCGAGGCGGCAATGGTCGGCGGCCTGGCCGACTGGTTCGCGGTCACCGCGCTGTTCCGCCATCCGCTCGGGCTGCCGATCCCGCATACCGCGATCATTCCGCGCAACAAGGATCGGATCGGCGACACGCTGGCCGCGTTCCTGCGCGACAATTTCCTCACCGCGCGGGTCGTCGCGCGGCGGATGCACCGGGTCGATGCGGCGGGGGCGGCGGGCAAGTGGCTGGCCGATCCGGCGGCGCGCAGCGGTCGGCTGCGCCACGGCGCATCCCGGCTGGCGGTCAATGTGCTGGAGGGACTCGACCCCGATCAGTTCGGGACGATGGTGCGGGGCGCGCTCGCCAACCGGTTGCGTGCGATGCAGGTGTCGCCGGCGCTGGGCCGCACGCTGGAGGCGGCGATCGCCGACGACCGGCATCTGCCGCTGGTCGATGCGATCATCCGCTGGACCGCCAAGACGCTCGACGCCAACGACGATCTGGTCCGCGCGATGGTGCAGAAGCGCGCTGGCGCAGTGCTGCGCTGGACCGGGCTGGACGAGACGCTGGCGTCGTCGGTGGTGAAGGGGCTGCACAAGATGCTGGCAGAGGTCGCCGAAGACCCCGCCCACCCGCTGCGCGCGAAGGCAAACGAAGGCCTCGCGCTGCTGGCCCATGATTTGCAACATTCGTCCGAGATGCAGGCCAAGGTCGAGCGGCTGAAGAACGACCTGATCGACAATCCGGCGCTGGCCGGCTGGTGGATGGGGGTGTGGGAGAAGATTCGTGGCGGGATGCTGCGCGCCGCGCGCGATCCCGACCGGGCGCTCGCCGGCCCGATCGGCGAGGCGATGCGGCAGCTGGGCCAGACGTTGCAGTCCGATCCGGTACTGAAGGCCAAGGTGAACCGCTTCGTTCGCCGCGCGGTGGTGGGCGGGGTTGCCGATTATGGCGACGGGATCGTGCGCCTCGTGTCGGACACGGTGCGCGGCTGGGATGCGCAGACCATTACCGGGCGGCTTGAAAACGCGGTCGGCCGGGACCTGCAATATATTCGCATCAACGGGACGCTGGTCGGCGGCATGGTCGGGCTGGCGATCCATGTCGTGGACCTGTGGCTGTAGGGGCAATCTGAACCTGGAGGCCGATGAGACAGGCTCCGACCGTTCGTGCCGAGCGAGGTCGAAGCACCTGACGGAAGGTCCTTCGATACGCCCCTTCGACAAGCGCAGTGGCTGCTCAGGAGAAACGGGTAATCCTGAAGCCATCGCAGCTTCGGGCTGGCCGTTCGCAGGCTCCAAAGTTCACAAAGTTCACACTCGCCACAGTTTCGGAGCGCATCCGATCGGGGACATCGCACAGCAGGATAAACGGACGTGAGAAAGAGCGGCAGCGACCATGACAGGTCGTGGCGGTGTAGGACAGTCGGGCCCCATCGCGCCGGGCGATCGTTACGCCCGCATGGCTTGAGCAACGCGGCGGCTGCGCTATAGCCGGGCCATGGTTCGCCTTTCGTTCGCCGGCCACGCCTTTGACGCCCTGTCCGCCGGTGCCCTGTTCTGGCCGGCGCGGCGCGCGTTGCTGCTGGCCGACCTGCATTTCGAAAAGGCGAGCTGGTTCGCGCAGTTCGGGCAGATGCTGCCGCCCTATGACACGCTGGAAACGCTGGCCGGGATCGAGGCGGTGGTCGCGCGGACGCGGCCGGCGGAAATCTGGTGCCTGGGCGACAGTTTCCACGATATCGGCGGGTGCGACCGGCTGTCGGCCGAGGCGCAGGACCGGTTGCGTGCGCTGACCGGCGGTGCGGACTGGACGTGGATCACCGGCAATCACGACCGGGTGGTCGCCGACCATTGCGGCGGGCGGGTGGTCGACGAAGCGGTGGTCGACGGGGTGGTGCTGCGCCACGAGGCCGATCCGGCCGACCCCCGCCCCGAACTGTCGGGCCATTTCCACCCGAAGCTGCGGCTGAAGCTGCGCGGGCGCGGCGTGTCGCGGCGGTGTTTCGTGGCGAGCGCGACCAAGCTGATCCTGCCGGCGTTCGGGTCGCTGACCGGCGGGCTGGACGCGCATCACCCGGAGATCGTGCGCGCGGTGGGCGGTGGTGCCGAGGCGCTGATCGCGCTGGAGGACCGGTTGCTGCGCTTTCCGATCGCGGCGTGAGGGTGCCACGGCCTTCGACGTAACCCGGTGTGGGCTGGGGAGTCCGCTACGGTGCGCAGTCAACGGCCACTTAGCGGAACCGCGGCGCGCATCGTCTGGATCCGTACCCCGGCGCAGGCGGGGGTCCAGGGCCGCGAACATCGCCGCCAGTTACCCTGGATTCCCGCCTGCGCGGGGATGCGGGAGAGCGACGTAACTGCCCGCTACAGTCCCGACGCGAAGCTCAGTTCGAGTTCCTTGGCATTGGCGGGCACGTCCAGCGCGGCGCTGTTGAAGCTGAGGCTTCCGCTTGGCCCGATCACCCGCGTCTGCGGCTTGATCGTCCAGCTATAGACGTCGCGGTTCTGGCTGTCCTTCAGCACGGCGCGAATGTCGGGAATGCGCTGGCGGCTGCCGGTTTCGTTGATGATCCGGCCCGATACCGCGAACAGTTCGTTGCCGCTCGACAGCAGCCGGCGTTCGGGTGTGTTGATTGCGAATTTCAGCGCGTCGCTGGCGCTCGATGCGATCGGCAGGCCCAGCTGTTCGGCGATGCCGGGCGTGCCGGTATAGAGGATGCCGCCACAGGCCGCGAGCATCGCCACTCCGGCGGCGACCGCCATCGCGGTGCGGCGGCGCGCCGGATTGCGGCGCGGCACGAACGGCGCCTGATGGGCAAAGGCATTGATCGGTTCGCCGCGCTCGGCCCGCTCGGCCTCCGGATCGACATAGCGGCGCGGTTCGGTGCTGCGCGCGCGCAAGGGTGCGGGACGCGACGCTTCAGCATAGGGGAGGTCGGGCGCGGCGGCGGTCGGTGGGGCGGTCCGGGGGCGCGGCGCGTCGGCGACCGCTTCGGCCATCGCCGGTTGCGGCACGCGCGCCGGTTCGGTGGGCGGAGTTACCGCCGCCGTGGTGCCGAGGTCGAGCATCGCCGGCGGCTGGAACCAGCTATGCCGGCATCCCGCGCAACGCACCGTGCGCCCCGCCGGGCCGATCGCCGAATCAGCGACCAGATACCGCATATGGCATTGCGTACATTCGAGGATCATGTCGTCCCCTGCCCCCTGCATGGGCCGCGCCGGGCCGCCACGTACGGAGCCAACTGGGCGCGACTAAAACTGGCGCTGAATCTACGGCGGGTTTGCGGTCGATGGCAAGGCGCGATTGCGTGGTGCTTGAGACAATTGCCCCCATGTGCGATGGGCACAAGGACCGGTGGAAGCAAGGGCGCCCGTGGCCAGCATCGTTCAGTTCGAAAATGTCGGTCTTCGGTACGGTCAGGGGCCGGAAACGCTGAGCGACGTCAGCTTTACGCTGAGCGCCGGCACGTTCCATTTCCTGGTCGGAGCATCGGGCGCGGGCAAGACGTCGCTGCTGCGCCTGCTCTATCTCTCGCAGCGACCCAGCCGGGGCGTGATCCGCCTGTTCGGTGAAGACATGGTGACATCGCCGCGCAGCCGCCTGCCCGGCTTTCGCCGCCGCATCGGGGTGGTGTTCCAGGATTTCCGGCTGGTGCCGCATCTGTCCGCGCGCGACAATATCGCGCTCCCGCTGCGGGTCGCGGGGATGCCGGAAGAGGATATCGCCGAGCCGGTGGGCGAAATGCTGGCATGGGTCGGGCTGACTGACCGCGCCGATGCCCGTCCGCCGACACTGTCGGGCGGGGAGCAGCAGCGCGTCGCCATCGCCCGCGCGGTCATCAACCGGCCCGAAGTGCTGGTCGCCGACGAACCGACCGGCAACGTCGACCCCGACATGGCCGAACGGTTGCTGAAGCTGTTCGCCTCGCTCAACCGGCTGGGCACGACCGTTGTGATGGCGACGCACGACCACCACCTGCTCGACCGGGTGGCGGGCGCGCGGCTGATGCAGCTCGACCGCGGGCGGCTGGTCGGTGTTACCGGCATCGGCGCCGCATGACCCGGCGTGCCGGCGTACAGCCGCTGCTCGACGACCGGCAGGGACGCCGCGCGATGGTGTGGATCATGGCGATCATGATCTTCCTGACGACGCTGAGCGCCGCATTGGGCCTGTCGACGCGCAATGCCGGCGGTGCGCTCGACCGGCAACTGGCGGCGCGGCTGACGGTGCAGGTGATCGAGGGCGACGCGGCAAGGCGCGATGCGGAGGTCGTCCGCCTGCTCGCGCGGTTGCAGGCATCGGCCGATGTGACGCGCGTAAGCGAAGTCGATCGTGCGCGCCTGGCCGAACTGCTGAAGCCGTGGCTGGGCGAGGCGGGGCTGGACGCCGACCTGCCGATGCCGGCGATGATCGATGTGGACTTGCGAAGCGGCGACGACGCGGCGGTGGCGCGGGTGGAAGCACTGGCCAGGGGTGTCGGTGCGGGCATCCGGGTCGATCGCCATGCGACGTGGCTGGCCCCGGTGCGCAGCTTCGTCGGCGCGATCGGGCTGACCGCGTTTGCGCTGGTGCTGGTGATGGCGAGTGCCACCGCCGCCGTCGTGCTGCTCGCGGCACGGGCGGGGCTTGATACGCATCGCGGAACGATCGACATCCTGCATATGCTGGGTTCGACCGACCTTCAGATCGCACGCCTGTTCCAGCGCCGTATCGGGCAGGACACGCTGACCGGCGCCCTGATCGGCGTGCTGGCGGGCGGACTGGTAATCGCGGCGCTGGGGGAACGGATGGCGACGCTGGAATCGCAGCTGGTCGATGGCGTCACGCTCATGCCACTCGACTGGGCGGTGGTCGCGGCATTGCCCTTCGCCTTTACCGCGCTGGCCATGCTGGCGGCGCGGATCGCGGTACTGCGGCGGCTGGCGGGGGTGCTGTGATGGGGCGCATCCTTGCGGTCGTGCTGCTGCTCTATGCGCTGGGCTTCGCGCTGTTCGCGGTGACGCTGCCGACGCCGCTCACCGACCCGCGCCGGACCGACGGCGTGGTTGTGCCGACGGGTGGGCCGGGACGGATCGAGCGTGGGCTGGCGGTGATCGAACGCGGCGAGGCGAAGCGGATGCTGGTCACCGGCGTCGACCCCGATGTGCGGCCGGGCGAGCTGGCCGCCGCGAACGGTGCGCCGCGCCGGCTGTTCCGCTGCTGCGTCGACCTGGGCCATGAGGCGGTCGATACCCGCTCCAACGCCGACGAGACCGCCGACTGGGTGCGGCGCAACCGCTATCGCTCGGTCCGGCTGGTCACCTCCAACTGGCATATGGCACGCGCCGCGATGGAGCTGCGCCATGCACTGGGCAATTCGGTCGAGATCGTGCGCGATCCGGTCAAGGCCAATCCCGGCTTCGCGCTGCTGTTCGGCGAATATAACAAATATATCGTGCGGGGATTGGTGATGCGGCTGGGGATCGACCTGTGATCGCGTGGGTCCGCACGATCCTGTTCCGCATCCTGTTCTATGGTGCGTCGGTGCCGATCGTGCTGAGCGCGCCTTTGTCCGCGCGGTTCGGGCAGCGGGCGATGCATGTCCATGCCCATGTGTGGATCCGCACCCACCGCTTCCTGGCGCGCTGGATATTGGGCGTGCGGGTGCGGGTCGAGGGCACGCGGCCGCCCGGCACGTACCTCTTTGCGGTCAAGCACCAGGCGATGTTCGAGACGCTGGAAATGGCCGAGCGGATCGACGGCCCGCTGATCGTGATGAAGCGCGAGCTGATCGACATGCCCTTCTGGGGCAGGACCGCGAAAGCCTATGGCGCGATCGGCGTCGACCGCGATGCGTCATCCAAGGCGCTACGCCAGATGCTGAAGGAAGCCGCCGTGGCGCGGGTAGAAAACCGGTCGGTGCTGATCTTTCCCGAAGGCACGCGGGTCGCGGTCGGCGAGGCCCCGCCGCTGCGGTCGGGCTTTGCCGGGCTGTACAAGGCGCTGAACATGGCCGTCGTGCCGGTGGCGCTGGACAGCGGGCGCTGTATGCCGCGCAAAGGGCCGAGCCGGGCGGGGGTGATTACGATCCGCTTCTTCGATCCGATCCCGGCCGGGTTGCCGCGCGAGGAGATCGAGGCGCGGGTCCATGCCGCGATCAATGCGCTGGAGCCGGCGGTGGGGGGCGTAATGACGGGAGTAACTCGTCATGGATGAAGACATCGCACGTATTCTCGCGACCGGCGGGACCGTCGCATCTCGAGAGCTGGTCCGTCTGTATGACCTGCTTTTGGAGCATCTGCCTGAAGACAGGAGCTTCGATTAGGTATCGCTTCTGCGCTGGCGGAAATCAGCTTGAACGTGATGAAACCAGCCTTTGAGGCGCATCCGCAGTTGGAAGCCGAGTTCAGTCGACGGGTCGAAAAATACGGAGCCACGACCTGAAATTGTATTCGTTCGACCAGAAACGTCGCCCCAGCGAAGGCTGGGGCCTCAAGCGGCCCTTTTCCCGTGCTACCACCAAAAGATCCCAGCCTTCGCTGGGATGACGCCTGTTGCAGACGGATTGGATCAGGCTCCTATCTCACCCCGCCGCCTTTGCCACCGCCCGATACGCGTGCAACAACGGCTCGGTATAGCCATTGGGCTGCTCAAGCCCCTCGAACACCAGCGCCCGCGACGCCTGTAGCGCGATGCCGTCGGCCAGCGGGCGGTAGGCCGGGTCGCCGGCGTTCTGCGCATCGACCTTGACCGCCATCCGTTCGAACGCCGCGTCGACGTCCGCCGTCGTGCAGACGCCGTGCAGCAGCCAGTTGGCGACATGCTGCGACGAAATGCGCAGCGTCGCGCGGTCCTCCATCAATCCGATGTCATGGATGTCCGGCACCTTCGAACAGCCGATCCCCTGATCGATCCAGCGCACGACATAGCCGAGAATGCCCTGAACGTTGTTGTCCAGCTCCCGCGCGACCTCCTCCCGCTCCCAGTTGCGCCCCAGCGCCAGCGGCAGGGTCAGCAGCCGGTCGAGCGACGCCACCGGTTCGGCCGCGCGCGTCGCCTGTCGCTGCGCAACATCGACAGCGTGATAATGCAGCGCGTGCAGCGTCGCGGCGGTGGGGGACGGGACCCAGGCGGTGCTAGCCCCGCTCATCGGATGCGCGATCTTTGCCGCCAGCATGTCGCCCATCCGGTCGGGGGCGGCCCACATGCCCTTGCCGATCTGCGCCCGCCCGCCAAGGCCACAGGCAAGGCCGATCTGGACGTTGCGATCCTCGTACGCCGCGATCCAGTCGGCGCCTTTCATCTCGCCCTTGGGGATCATCGGCCCGGCGTGCATCGCGCTGTGCAGTTCGTCGCCGGTACGGTCGAGAAAGCCGGTATTGATGAACACGATCCGGTGGCGGACGGCGTGGATGCAGGCCGCGAGATTGGCGGAGGTCCGGCGTTCCTCGTCCATCACCCCGACCTTGATCGTGTGGCGCGGCAGGTGCAGCAAATCCTCGACCGCATCGAACAGCCGGTCGGTGAAGGCCACCTCTTCCGGGCCGTGCTGCTTCGGCTTGACGATGTAGATCGATCCCGCACGGCTGTTGGCGCGCGGTCCGTTCAAATCGTGCAGCGCGATCAGGCTGGTTACGATCGCGTCGATTATGCCTT
Organism: uncultured Sphingomonas sp.; assembly: GCF_913776855.1. Classification (GTDB taxonomy): domain Bacteria; phylum Pseudomonadota; class Alphaproteobacteria; order Sphingomonadales; family Sphingomonadaceae; genus Sphingomonas. Next base: position 46,831 of record NZ_CAJYQD010000018.1, read on the forward strand.
CCGGGGCATCGCCACCATCGGGCAGGCGGATAGCGGGCGTCGTCATCAAATGCCCGACATTGCGCACGAATAGCAGCGACCGGCCGGGCAGGACCAGTTCGCTGCCATCGGGGGTCGTGTAGCGCCGGTCGTCGGCCAGCGTCCGCGTGACCTCGCGCCCGCCCTTGGCGAACTGCGCGGTCAGCGTGCCCTGCATCAGCCCCAGCCAATTGGCATAGGCGGCAACCTTGTCCGCGGCATCAACCGCCGCGACCGAATCCTCGAGGTCGCAGATGGTCGTCAGCGCCGATTCGAGCAGGATGTCGGCGAGTCCCGCCGGGTCGCCGCTGCCGATCGGATGGGTACGGTCGATGACCAGTTCGATGTGCAGCCCTTGATGGCGCAGGAGCCAATTGTCCCCGGCCCGCCCGACCAGCTGCGCCGGATCGGCAAGGTCGGGCGTGCCCCCTGCCCAGTCGCGCCAGCTGCCGGTGGCGAGCGGCACGGCTTCGTCGAGGAACGCCTTGGCCCGGTCGATCACCTGGCTTCCGCGCGCGGCATCATAGCCGCCGGGTGCCGCCGCACCGGGGATCGCATCGGTGCCGTACAACGCATCATACAGGCTGCCCCAGCGCGCATTGGCGGCGTTGAGCAGGAAACGCGCATTGAGGATTGGCACGACCAGCTGCGGCCCGGCCAGCGTCGCGATCTCCGGATCGACATCCGCCGGATGGACGGTGAACGGCGTCGGCTCCGCGACCAGATAGCCGATCTCACGCAGGAACGCGGCCTGTTCAGCCGGGTCGATCGGCTGGCCCTGCCGCGCCACGAACCATGCGTCGAGCTGTGCCTGCAAACGGTCACGGTGGTGCAGCAGGTCGCGGTTTTCGGGCGCGAACCGGGCGAGGATCGCCGCGGTCCCTTCCCAGAAGGAGTCGGCCGGAATGCCGGTGCCAGGCAGGGCGTCGCGTTCGAGGAAGGCGGCGAGTTCGGTCGCGACCTGTAGCCCGGCGCGTTCGACGAAGGTTTCCGGCATGGCATTCTCTCCAATTCGTCATCCCGGCGCAGGCCGGAATGACGATACGAGCGGAGCATACGCCCTCGCCTTTCCCGCCGGAACCACCCATAATCGCAGTACAGCCATGCCGGTGAGGAACGAATGCCGCTCGATCCCGACCACGAACTGTTCGCCGCGATCCTCGACACCGGCAGCATCGCCGCCGCCGCGCGGGTACTGGATACCTCACCCGCGATGGTGTCGAAACGACTGGCCCGGTTCGAGGCGCGGCTGGGCGCGCGGTTGATCGAGCGGACCACCCGGCGGTTGCATCCGACGCCGGTCGGGGCGCAACTCCATGCCGACCTGACCCCCATCCTGTCGGCGCTGGCCGCCGCCGAAGCGCGAGTGACCGGGGCCGCCGCCGCGCCCGCCGGACCGCTGCGTATCGCGGCGCCGACCTCGTTCGCGCGGCTGCATATCGCACCCCAGCTGGGCGATTTCCTGCGCGACCATCCGGCGGTACAGCTCGAACTGTCGCTGTCCGACGGACTTGTCGACCTGGCGGCCGAACGGATCGATTGCGCGATCCGCATTACCGCCGATCCGCCCGCCGGCCATGTCGCGCGGCGGCTAGCCGACAATCGCCGCGTGGTATGTGCCAGCCCGGCCTATATCACCGAACACGGCGCTCCGACGCATCCGAGGGCGCTCGCCGACCACCGGCTGCTCGCTGCGGACGGACAGCTGCCTTGGACGCTGCTGCGCCCCGGCGGGCGGGTGCAGGTGACCGGACGCAGCCATGTCCGCACCAATTCGAGCGAGGTCGTGCGCGAACTGGCGCTGGCCGGGGTCGGCATCGCGCTGCGCTCGCTCTGGGACGTCGGGCGGGCGCTGGCCGACGGGCGGCTGGTGCGGGTGCTGCCGGCGTGGGAGGGACCGCGCGACCTGGGTATCCACGCCATCCATGCCGCCGATCCGCGCCCGGCGGTCACCGCCTTTGTCGACCATCTCGCCGCCCGCTGGTCGCCGCCGCCATGGGAGACGCTTGACTCGCCGATGGGTTGGGATCAGATTGGTATCAATTGATACGAATTTGAGAGGATGCAGCCGTGGACCACATGGACGTCAACCCGATGGGCCTAGACGGGTTCGAATTCTGCGAATTCACCGCGCCCGACCTCGACCGCATGGCCAAGCAGCTGGAACAGTTCGGTTTCGTCGCCGCGTCGAAGCACCGCACCCGCGACGTGGTCCGCTACAAGCAGGGCCGAATCAACCTGCTGCTGAACCGTATTCCCGACGCCCATGCTGCGGAATTTGCTGCGCAGCATGGACCTTCGGCGTCAGGCATGGCGTTCCGCGTGGCGGATGCGAAGGCGGCGTTCGACGCGGCAGTCGCGCGCGGTGCCAAGCCGGCCGATGCGTCGCGCGGGGTGCTGGGCGATGGCTATGCGCTGGAGGGGATCGGCGGGTCGATGCTGTACCTCGTCGATCGGCATGGCGATGCCGGCTCGCTGTACGACGACTGGGAGGCAATGCCGGGCGCGGCGGAGGCGGAGGCCGAGAACAATGTCGGCCTCGACCTGCTCGACCACCTGACCCACAATGTGAAGCGCGGGCAGATGCGGACCTGGTCGACCTTCTACAACCAGATTTTCGGGTTCGAAGAGCAAAAGTATTTCGACATCAAGGGCAAGGCGACCGGCCTGTTCAGCCAGGCGATGATCGCACCCGACAAGGCGATCCGCATCCCGCTGAACGAAAGCCAGGACGACAAGAGCCAGATCGAGGAATTCATCCGCGACTATAATGGCGAGGGCATCCAGCATCTCGCATTCACTACCGAGGATATTTTCGAAACGGTGGAAAAGCTGCGCGCGCGGGGCGTGAAGCTGCAGGACACGATCGAGACCTATTACGAACTGGTCGACAAGCGCGTACCGGGCCATGGCGAGGACCTCGAGCGGCTCAAGCGCAACCGCATCCTGATCGACGGCAATGTCGGTGACGAAGGGTTGCTGTTGCAGATCTTTACCGAACCGATGTTCGGGCCGATCTTTTTCGAGATCATCCAGCGCAAGGGGAATGAGGGGTTCGGGAACGGCAATTTCCAGGCACTGTATGAGTCGATTGAATTGGATCAGATCCGACGCGGGGTCATCACGGTCGACGCCTGACCCAGACCGAAGCAAAGGCTTCGGTCGCGGTGCAGCGCGCAGGCGCTGCCGTCGACCGGCCAGCGCATCGGAGCCGGGCCATAAGGCGCGGCTTCGCCGAGACTGACGGCCCGGCGGGCGGCTGAAGCTGGTGGAGGAGGGGCATCCACCAGCGGACCATTTGCGGCCAGCCCCCTCCACCGTTCGCGATGCGAACGGTCCCCCTCCCCGTTCCGGGGAGGATCATGAGGTGACCATGACCTACCACCCCGGTTTCGCCAACCACATCGCCACCGAAGCGGTCCCCGGCGCGCTGCCGATCGGCCGCAACAGCCCGCAGCGCGTGCCGTTCGGCCTGTATGCCGAGCAGCTGTCCGGCACCGCTTTCACCGCACCGCGCAGCGAGAACCGCCGCTCGTGGCTATACCGCCTGCGCCCGACCGCCAATCATGGCGCGTTCGTTCCCTATGCCGGCGCGCGACAACTCCAGTCCGCGCCGATCGAGACGCCGCCCAGCCCCAACCGGATGCGCTGGGATCCGCTGCCCCTGCCGACCGAGCCGACCGACTGGGTCGACGGCCTCGTCACCTATGGCGCGACCGGCGACGTCGCGGCGCAGAGCGGGGTCGGCATTCATCTCTATGCCGCGACGAAGGACATGGAGCGCGCCTTCTTTTCCGCCGATGGCGAGTTGCTGATCGTACCGCAGCAGGGTGCGTTGGCGATCGATACCGAACTGGGCCGGATCGATATTGCCCCGCTGCAGATCGCGCTGATCCCGCGCGGGGTGCGGTTCCGGGTACGCCTGCCCGATGGTGCGGCGCGCGGCTATGTCTGCGAGAATTACGGCAGCCTGTTCCGCCTCCCCGATCTGGGGCCGATCGGCGCCAACGGCCTCGCCAATCCGCGCGACTTCGAAACGCCCTCGGCATGGTTCGAGGACAGCGACGTGTCCTGCGAGGTTATGCAGAAATTCCAGGGCGGGCTGTGGACGACTACGCTCGACCATTCGCCGTTCGACGTGGTGGCGTGGCATGGCAACCTGGCGCCGTGCCGCTATGACCTCACCCGCTTCAACACGATCAACACCGTCAGCTTCGACCATCCCGACCCGTCGATCTTCACCGTGCTGACCGCGCCCAGTGAGACGCCCGGCACCGCCAATTGTGATTTCGTGATCTTTCCCCCGCGCTGGATGGTGGCGGAGGACACGTTCCGCCCGCCCTGGTTCCACCGCAACGTGATGAGCGAGTTCATGGGGCTGGTCACCGGCGCCTATGATGCGAAGGAAGGCGGCTTCGCGCCCGGCGGCGCGTCGCTCCACAACCAGATGAACGGCCACGGCCCCGATCAGGCGAGCTATGAAAAGGCGGTCGCCACCGACCTGACACCGCACCGGATCGCCGACACCATGGCGTTCATGTTCGAAACCCGCCACGTCGTGCGGCCGACCACCTGGGCGATGGCCACGCCGACGATGCAGCTCGACTACGACGATGTGTGGACCGGTTTCGCCAAGGCGCAGCTGCCCGGATGACCGAGGAACGCGTCTTTGCGACGCCGGCCGGCGTTACGATCGGGCCGTTGTCCGACATTCCCGATGGCACCGCGCGCAATTACGTCCTGCAACTGCGCGCCGGGCGTTTTCACGGCTTCGTGGTGCGACAGGGGAGCGCGGTGTTCGGCTATGTCGACCGCTGTCCGCATATGGGGCTGCCGCTGGCGCAGACGCTCGACGCCTATCTGACGCCGGATCGCAGTGCGATCACGTGCAGCTGGCACGCGGCGTTGTTTGCGATTGCGGACGGCAAATGCCTTGGCGGGCCGTGTCCGGGGCAGTCGCTGACGCCGTGGCCGGTCGCGGTCGTCGGCGGGGCGATCGTCACCGCCTAGGCCGCGACTCCTTCGGGCAGTGCGGTCAGCGTCGATCCGCGCCCCAGCCTGGCCCCATGGTCGCGTAGCCACGCATCCGCCGTGCCGCGTCCCAGTTCGCGCAGCGCCTCCAGCTGCGACCGGCGGGTATCGATCTTGCCGGTGGGGCCGCGTGCCGCGAGCGCCGGCGATGCCTCCATCAGGTGCAGGTTGGTGTTGGCCAGTGCAGTGAAATTGGCGTCGATCGGCGGCGCGCGGCGCGCGATTGCCTGCACCTGCGTCAGCGCCTTGAGGTCGCGCAGCAGGCACGCATTGAATCCGATATCGCTCATCCGCCCCATCACCTCGACCAGCGTCTCGGGCGTGTCCTGCGTCGCGAAGGGCGTGATCTGGACGATCAGCAGGTCGCTTTGCCCATGGCCGCCGAAGATCAGCGGTTCGAGCGCCGGGTTCGCCGAAAAACCGCCGTCCCAATAGGGTTCGTCGTCGATCGTCACCGGTCCGAACAGGTCGGGCAGGCACGCCGACGCCATCAGCGCGTCGAGCGTGATCGCGTCATTGTCGAACAGCCGCGCCGCCCCCGTCGCAACACGGGTCGCGGCGATCGACAGCGGGATCGCCCTGCGAACGCGCAGCAGTGACAGGTCGATGCTTTCCTCCACGACGCGGCGCAGCGCGCGCATGTCGCGCAAGCCCGGCGACAGCGGCGCGACATAGCGCCCGACCAGCTTGCCGACCTCCAGCGAGCGGCGCAGCGCCGGTTCGAACAGCGGCGGCGCCCACATGCCAAGGTCGAACGCCTGCAACGGCGAGGTTCGCGACACCGTGTCCCACAGCCGCTCCAACGCGTCCTTCGCGCCCTGTCGCCCGCCCGCCACCAGCCCGGTGACCAGCGCGGCGCCGTTCAGCGCGCCTGCCGATGCGCCGCTGACCGCGACGATCGGCAGGTCCTCCTCCAGCAGCCGGTCGAGAACGCCCCAGCCATAGGCGCCATGCGCGCCGCCCCCCTGCAGCGCGAGGGCGAGGCGCGGCGGTTCGGTCGAGGCGGACATGGACGGCTCCTGCGGCAATTCGTTTTGCTGCAACGCAACAGGCACACTTCGTATCCGGTTGCGTCCCGCGCGACCGAGCGCATTATTTCCGGTCTCAACGGACCCCGCCCCGCCCTTTGCCGGTTGTTGGTCGGAATAGCATCGAAAGGACCGTCATGCTCGAACATGTTCCGGGATGGCTGGGCGCATTGCTGCGGAACGTCCGCGCCGGCGCGTCCAAGCTGACGATCGTCGATCCGGCGCTCGGCAGCTTCGACAGCCTCGACCTCGCCAGCCTCGCCTTTGCTGATGGGCAGCGCCTGCCCGACCGCTTCACTGCCGATGGCACGGGCGTGTCGCCGCCGTTGCACTGGCGCGGGGTACCGGCGGGCGCAACGTCGCTGGCGCTGATCGTCGAGGATGCCGACGCGCCCTCGCCCCAGCCACTGGTCCATGCGATCCTGTGGGACATCGCGGCGGCGGACGGGCAACTGGCCGAAGGCGACATCCGCCCCGATGGCGACGGCGACGCGACGCACGGCGATGTCGGCCGCAACAGCTATCTGCGCGAAGGCTGGCTGCCGCCCGATCCGCCGACCGGACATGGCGAGCATCGCTATGCGTTTCAGCTGTTCGCGCTCAGGCAAGCCCCGCATCTCGACCCCAATCCGGGGCGGAGTGCCGTGGTCGAGGCGATGGCGGGCCGGGTGCTGGCGGCAGGATTGCTCACCGGGGTCTATTCGCGCGGTGAGCCGGCGGAGGTGGGTCCGGTCGGTGAGGTGGCACCGATCTGAATCTTCCCCGGCACGGGGAGGGGGACCGCCGCGCAGCGGTGGTGGAGGGGGGCTTCCTCCAGCGATCCGTTTGCGGACAGCCCCCTCCACCAGCCTGCGGCTGGTCCCCCTCCCCGTGCCGGGGAGGATTTAGCTAGACCGAAAACCGCTCGCGCAGTTCCAGCATCGCCAGCGCAGCCTTGGCAGCCTCGCCGCCCTTGTCCTTTTCGTGCCGTTTCGCACGGGTCAGCGCCTGCGCTTCGTCCTCGACGGTCAGGATGCCGTTGCCGACCGGTACGCCTTCGAGGCTCAGGTTCATCAACCCGCGCGCGCTTTCGTTCGCCACGACCTCGAAATGATAGGTCTCGCCGCGAATGATGACGCCCAGCGCGACGAACGCGTCATAGGTTTCGGCGGCATCGGCGATCGCGATCGCGCCGGGCACTTCCAGCGCGCCGGGCACGGTGATCGTCTCATGCTCATGCCCTGCCGCCTCGATCGCGGCGCGGGCGCCGTCCAGCAGCAGGTCGTTCAGATGGTCGTAAAATCGCGCCTCGACGATCAATATCTTCGCCATATCAATTCTCCGTGATCGGCCGTTCGCCGACGATCTTGAGGCCATAGCCGTCGAGGCCGACCAGCGTGTGATGGGTGTTGGTCAGCAGCACCATGTCCTCGACGCCCAGTTCGTTCAGGATCATCGCGCCGACACCGTAATCGCGCAGCTCCTCCATGTCGGGCACCGGCGCGCCGCTGCGGGCATGGATGGCGAGCGTCAGGCCATCGGGGCGCGGGCGGTTGATGACGACGACGACACCGGCGCCTTCCTCACCGATGATCCGCATCGACTGGCGCAGCAGACCGCCGCGTGCCCCTCCTTCGCCGAACAGATCGGCGAACGGCGACAGCGCGTGCATCCGCACCAGCGTCGGCTTGCCCGGATCGATCAGCCCCTTGACCAGCGCAACCTGCTCGCTGCCGGTCGCCTTGTTCCAGAAGGTCATGGCGCGCCATTCGCCGCCCCATTCGCTGTCGAACACGGTTTCCGCCCGCTTTTCGACCAGATGATCGTGGCGCCGGCGGTACGCGATCAGGTCGCGGATCGTCCCGATCTTGAGGCCGTGCAGCTGCGCGAAGCCGACAAGATCGTCCATCCGCGCCATGGTGCCGTCCTCGTTCATGATCTCGCAGATCACGCCGGAGGGGTTGAGTCCGGCAAGACGCGACACGTCGACCGCCGCCTCGGTATGGCCGGCGCGCACCAGCACGCCCCCTTCCCGCGCGACCAGCGGGAAGACATGGCCCGGCGTCACGATCTCCGATGCTTCCTTCGACGCGTCGATCGCCACCGCAATCGTCCGCGCACGGTCGGCGGCGGAGATGCCGGTCGTCACCCCCTCGCGCGCCTCGATCGAGACGGTGAAGGCGGTTTCGTGCCGCGTCCCGTTGTTGCGCGCCATCAGGTCGAGGCCGAGCTGTTCGACCCGCCCCTTGGTCATCGCCAGGCAGATCAGGCCCCGCCCGTGCCGCGCCATGAAATTGACCGCATCGGGCGTCGCCATCTGTGCCGGGATGACCAGATCGCCCTCATTCTCGCGATCCTCATCATCGACCAGGATGAACATCCGCCCGTTGCGGGCTTCGTCGATGATCTCTTCGGGGCTGGAGAGGAAGGCGTGGCGGAGGCCCGCCAGTTCAGGATTGGCCACGGACTTGTTCCATTCGCATCAGATAGCGGGCGAGGACGTCGATCTCGATATTGACCGACTGCCCCGGCGCGAGGGTCCCAAGCGTCGTGACCGCCTGGGTATGGGGGATCAGGTTGACGGTGAAGCGGGTGCCATCGGCGGTGTCGGTCACGTCGTTGACGGTCAGCGACACGCCGTCGATCGTCACCGAGCCTTTCCCCGCGACGAACGCGCTGAGGCTGCGGGGGATCGCAAAGGTCACGCGGGTCGAATCATGGTCGGCGGTCACGTCGACCACCTGTCCCACGCCGTCGACATGGCCGGTGACGATGTGCCCGCCCAGCTCGTCGCCCAGCTTCAGCGCGCGTTCGAGGTTCAGCGGACGTCCCGCGACCCATTGGTCGGCGGTGCGCGACACGGTTTCGCCCGACACATCGACCGTGAACCAGTTCGGTCCTTTTCCCACCACCGTCAGGCACACGCCCGAACAGGCGATCGACGCGCCCATGTCGATGGTGGCGGTGTCGTACGCACAGCCGATCCGCACCCGCAGATCGCCCGGTCCGTCGATCGATTCGATGCGCCCTACGTCGCTGACTATTCCGGTGAACACGCTTCGTTTCCACTCCCTATCTGGCGCGCTCGTAAACCTCCAGCCGGTCGCTGCCAAGCATCCGGGCGTCGTGCAACCGCCAGCGGCCATGCGCCTGTGCCAGATCCGTAAGGCCGATGTCGGGCAGGGTGCGGCCATGACCGATCAGGATCGGCGCGCGGTACAGCAGCAGCCGGTCGACCGCATCGGCGCGCAGGAACGCCGCCGCCGTCGCCGCCCCGCCCTCCACCAGCACATGGTCACCGGGCAGATCGGCTAGCTGCCCGATACTCGCCAGCATCGCGAAACCCTCCAGCACCGCGCTGTCCGCCGACAGCAGCACCCGCTGCGGGCTGCGCTGACCAAGGCCGGGCAGGCGGACGTTCAGCGTCGGGCGATCGATCTCGGCCGTGCCGCGCCCGACCAGCATCGCCTCATGCCGGCTGCGCTCCAGATGGCCGTGCGCCCGCGCTTGGGCTCCAGTGATCCACTGGCTCTGCCCATCGGCACGCGACACCGCCCCATCGAGCGACAAGGCGAGCTTCAGCGTGACGAACGGCCGCCCCAGCGTCCGCCGGGTCAGGAACCCGGCCATGCCGCGCGCGGCATCGTCGGCCCGCACGCCGCAGGTCACCGCGATTCCGGCGGCACGCAGCCGGGCGATCCCCTGTCCATCGGTGCGCGGATCGGGATCGGTCAGTGCGACGACGACCCGCGCCACCCCGCTGTCGATCAGCAGGTCGGAACAGGCCGGCCCGCGCGGCGACACATGGGCGCAAGGCTCCAACGTGACATAGGCGGTCGCGCCCCGTGCCCGATCCCCGGCCTGCTCCAGCGCCGCCGCCTCGGCATGGGGGCGGCCGCCGGGTCGGGTCCAGCCGCGCCCGACGACCCGGCCGTCGTTCACGATCACGCAGCCGACATTGGGATTGGGCGCGGTCTGCCCCCGCGTCCGTTCGGCCAGCGTCAGCGCCGCGCCCATCCAGCGCGCGTCGTCGGCGGCCCCTGCAGGGTGCGAACGGGTCAGATGCCCCAGCTTTTCAGCTTGTCGTCGATCTTCTTCCATTCGGCCTGCCGCTTGGCGCGATCGCGTTCGAATGCGGCGGCCTCGGCCTTTTCCTTGGCCAGGTCGATCTGCTGCTGGGCGATGATCTCTTCGTCGGTGCGGTTCGCGGGCCAGCTTTCGACATAGATGATGTTCGGCTTGTACGCGCGTTCGAAATAGGAATCGTGGACGAACCCCCATCCGATCACCAGCACGATGCAGACCGATGCGAGCAGGAACCACCATTCATGCTTTTCGCGCGCGCGCGCGAAGGTCACGAAATCGCGAATGGCATGGACCGGCGAGAAGAGATGGCGGAGCTTCACGGGGTGCAAGATAGGCGCAGGGGCGGACAATCGCCAGCCCCCGCGCCCGGCGCCCGGTCAGCGATCCTCCATGGTGAAGCGCACCGTCATCTCGCGCCAGCTTTCCACCGCAACGCCGTCGCGGGTCGCGGGGCGGAAGCGCCATTTCGACAGCGCGCGCCGCTTCGTCGCATCGAAGAACGCATCGCTGGTCGCGCTGACCTGCTCGACCGCGCTCACCCGGCCGTTGGCGCCGACCAGCACGCGGACGACGACCACGCCGTCACGCGCCTGGTTGCGTTCGAACGCGGGATAATCGGGCTGGAAATCGGCACGATAGCGCGGATCGATGCTGGCATTGATCAGTATCGGCAGCGGGCTGGCGACCGTTACCGGGCTGCCGGTGCCGGTCCCACCGGGCGCGGCCACGACCGGGTCGAGCGGCGGGAGCGCGGTCGGCATCACGGTCGTGGTGGTCATTACCGGCCCCGGCGCCGGAATCGGTGCGGGCGGGGCGAAGATCGGCTGGACCGGGGCGGGATCGGGCAGCGCCTTCTCCACCGGCTTTGGCATATCGATGGGCGGGGGCGGCGGTTCGATCGGCACGTTGACCGCTTCGATCGGCTGCCACGGATCGTGACGCGTTACCACCGTCGTCGCCGTCAGGATCGCCACGGCCAGCAGGCCGCCATTGATCGCAATCGCAAACCCCAAACCCACCGGGTTCAGGCCACGTTGTCCCTGATATGCCATGTCACCGTCCTTCTCGATTCGTGTCTCCCGCCGTCCAGTCGGCCGATGCGATGAGATACCCTGTCGAGGGCGGTGTAAAGTTGACGTGCGCGTCAGCCCGTCAGTCGCGCGATCGCCCGTTCGCGCCCGATCAGCGGCAGCAGTGCGGCCATGTCCGGCCCATGGTCCATCCCCGTCAGCGCACGGCGCAGCGGCAGGAACAGCGCCTTGCCCTTGCGTCCGGTTTCCGTCTTCAGCGCAGCCGTAAGTTCCGCCCACGGGTCGGCCCAGTCCAGCCCCGCCGCAACCGCCGCCGCCCGGTCCAGAAACGCACGATCCTCCGCCGTGACCGGTACGGCGTCGACATGCCCGGTCACCACCCGCCACCAATCGGCGGCGTCGGCCACCCGCTCCAGATTTCCGCGCACCGCATTCCAAGCTGCCGCGTCCATGCCGTCGGGCAGTGCCTGCGCGACCCGATCGAACGGCAGCTGGTGGACGATCCGGGCATTGACCTGTGCCAGTTCCGCTTCGTCGAAGCGCGCCGGCGCGCGCCCGAACCGGCCGAAATCGAACGCGGCGATCAGCGGCGCGGTATCGACCACCGCCTCGACCGGATCACTGGTCCCCAGCCGCGCCAGCAGCGCGACGACCGCCTCAGGCTCGATCCCGCTTGCACGGAAATGCTCGACGCCGAGTGACCCCAGCCGCTTGGACAATTTGCCCTCGTTGCCGACCAGCAGCGCCTCGTGCGCAAAGGCCGGCGGCACCGCGCCCATCGCCGCGAACATCTGCATCTGGGTCGCGGTGTTCGACACGTGATCCTCGCCGCGCACGACATGGGTCACTCCCATATCGGCATCGTCGATGACCGAGGGCAGCAGGTACAGCCACGACCCGTCGGCGCGCCGCACCACCGGGTCGGACAGCAGCGCGCCGTCGAACTTCTGCGGCCCCCGGACCATATCGTCCCACTCGATCGGCTCCGCCTCCAGCCGGAAGCGCCAGTGCGGTCGCCGCCCCTCACCCTCCAAGCGCGCACGATCGTCATCGGTCAGCTTCAGCGCGGCGCGATCATAGACCGGCGGCAGGCCCCGTCCTGCCAGGATCTTGCGCCGCAGGTCCAGTTCCTCGGGCGTCTCATAGGCTGGATAGATCCGCCCACTCGCCACCATTTCGGCGAACACCGCCTCATAGCGGTCGAACCGCGCCGACTGGCGTTCCTCGCCATCGGGCACCAGCCCCAACCAGGCGAGGTCGCGCCGGATGGCGTCGACGAACCGCTCCTCGCTGCGTGCGCCATCGGTATCGTCGATCCTGAGCAGGAACCGCCCGCCCGCCTTCTTTGCGAACATCCAGTTGTGGAGCGCGGTGCGCAAATTGCCGATATGGAGGAAGCCGGTCGGGCTGGGGGCGAAACGGGTGACGGTCATGCGCGTCGTTTAGGGAGCGTGCGTGGCGGCGGCAACCGCATCAGCGGCGCGGCAGGTTTGCCTGCATCAGGACCGCCTCGACCTGCGCCAACTGCTCTGGACCAAAAGCACGAACCGGGATGAAATAAGCGAGGTGGTCGTTGCTGTAGAGCAGCAGCACGTCACGCCCGAGATGCCAGCCCAGCAATTCGCCCCATGGCAGCGCAATCTCCGCGCGGACGCTCGCCTGTCGAAAACCGCTGGCGTCGAACATGGTGCGGTGTTCGTGGTGCAGCGTCTTCTGCTGCATGAACAACCGCCGTGCGCGCCGCGGCAGCAACAGCCAGTTGCCGCCGATGATGATCGCGAGCGCACCCATTGCCGCGACGGGGACCGGCAGCAATGCGGACGATGCCGTTCCATCCACAAGAAACGGGATCGCCATGGCACCGACGCCGATGAACGCCAGCAGCCCGGCCGTACGCCCGATGAACTTGCGCGACCGCAGCGAGCGGGCGAACATCGTCCGCTGGACCGCGACATAATCCTCAGGGCACGGCGTGAAGGTCACCTCGACCATCGTCTCATCCCTTTGCGTCACATGGGTTTCACAATTCGTCCGCGCGCTCTATGGCGCACGCATTCTTTCCATCATGGATACGGGTACACCCATGAAGCTGCTGGCGGGCAATTCCAACCTTCCCCTGTCGACCGCGATCGCGGACTATCTGGAAATCCCGCTGACGAAGGCCAGCGTACGGCGCTTCGCCGACGAGGAAATCTTTGTCGAGGTGCTGGAGAATGTCCGCGGCGAGGACGTGTTCGTCGTCCAGTCGACCAGCTATCCGGTCAACGACAACCTGATGGAAATGCTGATCATGATCGACGCGCTGAAGCGCGCGTCGGCGCGGCGCATTACCGCCGTAATCCCCTATTTCGGCTATGCCCGGCAGGATCGGAAGCCCGGCCCGCGCACCCCGATCTCGGCCAAGCTGGTCGCCAACATCATTACCGAGGCCGGCGCTGACCGCGTGCTGTGCGTCGACCTCCACGCCGGGCAGATCCAGGGCTTCTTTGATATTCCGACCGACAACCTCTACGGCGCGCCGGTGATGTCGGAGGATATCAAGACGCGCTTTGGCGAACATAACCTGATGGTCGTGTCGCCCGACGTCGGCGGCGTGGTCCGCGCGCGCAGCCTCGCCAAGCGGCTCCACAACGCGCCCCTCGCCATCGTCGACAAGCGGCGCGAGCGTGCCGGCGAATCGGAAGTGATGAACATCATCGGCGACGTCGAGGGCCGCTTCTGCGTCCTGATCGACGATATCGTCGATTCGGCCGGCACGTTGTGCAACGCCGCCGCTGCGCTGAAGCAGGCCGGCGCGGTCGGCGTCGTCGCCTATTGCACCCACGGCGTCCTGTCGGGTGGCGCGGTCGCGCGGGTCGAGGCGTCGGCGCTGGAAGAGCTGGTCATCACCGATTCGATCGGCAACCACGACGTGATCGCGCAGGGTAAGAAGATCCGCCACCTGACCATCGCCCCGCTGCTGGCCGAGGCGATCCGCCGCATCGCCGACGAATCGTCGGTGTCGAGCCTGTTCGACTGAGCGGGCGGACGGGGCGCCGCCCCGTCCCGCTCAGGCCGAGCGGTGGACCGCCTCCATCGCCTGCCGCACCGGTTGGCGCAGGCCGAGCAGGAAGGCGGCTTCGGCCACCACGAACAGCGGCCCGACGAACAGGCTGGACAGATCGTCGACGAAGGCGGGCTTGCGCCCTTCGAAATAATGGCCGACGAACTGCAGCGTCCAGCCGACGACGAAGCTGCCCAGCCCGACCGCCAGCCACGCGCCGGTCGACCACGCGGCAATCCCGCTTCCCATCCAGGTGATCAGCGCGAGGAACGCCGCGAGGAACGCGCCGAACATCAGGTCGAGCCGCAGATACCCGATCGCCGCGATCACGCCGACCACCATCATCGGCGTCACCGCCACCCCATCGCCCAACGCGAACGCCGGTCGCGACAGCAACACGGCGATGGCGAACAGAATCAGCGGGATGCCGACCATATGCGTCGCGACATTATGCCCGTTGCGATGATATTCGGCATAGGCCGACAATTGCCTGACCAATCGCGACATCGATCCTCTCCCATCCATTCCTGTCGCCGGGCGAGTCGTTCGTCCGTGTCGGCAGGGCCGGTGGCGATCCTGTCATGGCCGGAGAGGACAGTCACGTTGCAACGCAGCGCGCGGCTGTCGCAAATCGTCGTAGCGGCTTGCCATGCGTCGGCGATGCGCTAGCGTGGGGGCATCATCCTTTGGGGGAAGGAACAGCATCATGCATCCGGGTCAGATCGCAACCGGGGCGCCGACATGGGTCTATGCCCTGTTGGCGGGCCTCATCTTTCTTGGCGTGCGGCGGTTGCGGACGCGCGAGGTGCCGGTGGCGGTCGCACTGCTGCCGTCGATCGCCTTCTTCCTGTGGAGCGTGACAGGGGTTTCCGCCTTCGCCCATCAGGCCGGGGCCGCATCCGCGCTGGGGGCTTGGGTAATCGGCGCAGCACTGGGCGCGGCAAGCGGTGTGCTGCTCCCCGATCCGCGTGGTCAGCGGTTGCCGGGGGGACGGGTCCGCCAACCGGGGTCGCCGTTGCCGCTGATCCTGTATCTCGGCGTGTTCGTCGTCCGCTTCGCCTGCGGGGCATGGGGCGCGATCGTTCCGGCGCAGGCGACGCTGGCGACCGCGATCGGCATTGCGGTGGGGGCGGCGATGATGGCGCGGCTGCTGGTCGGCGTCGCACGCTGGCGCACGGTTTCCGCCCAGCCCGCCTGAACGGTCAGGTCACTCCGTCCCACACCAGCTTCACCCCCACCGCGATCATCAGCACATAGATCGCGGTGTAGAACCGGTGTGCCGACACCCGCCGCACCAGCCACACGCCGGCAACGGTCGATGCGACCGCCACCGGCAGCAGCGCCGCCGAGGTCAGCAGGTTCGCCCGCGTGAACTGGCCGAGCGCCAGATAGGCCGGGACCTTCAGCCAATTCACCGCGCCGAAGAACAGCGCGGTGGTGCCGACCAGCACGTCGCGCGGCAACTGGCGCGGCAGCACCCATAGCTGAAACGGCGGCTGTCCGGCATGGGCGACCTGGCTGGTAAAGCCCGACGCGACGCCGAACAGCGTGCCGACCCAGCCGGGCGACCGGGCGGCGACCGGCATCCCGCGGCGTTCGATCCGCAGCCGCCACAGTCCGAAGGCGACCGAAATCGCGCCGACCACTGCCAGTACCGCCGAGGGCCGTACCGTGCTGGCAAAGCCATAGCCGAGCAGGATTCCCAGCCCCGCGCCCGGCAGCATCCATGCGATCACTCGCCAGTCGATCGTCCCGCGGAATGCCCAGATGCCGACCACATCCTGCACGATCAGGATCGGCAACAGGATCGCCGCCGCGCGTACCGGGTCGATCGCCAGCGCCAACATCGGCAGCGACAGGGCGCCCATGCCGGAAAAGCCGCCCTTGGCCAGCCCGAGCAGTACCACCGCCGGCACCGCCAGCGCATAGAAGAACGGGTCGACGATCACCGTGTCAGTCCCGGCGGTCCTGCAACGCCTGCGCAATGCGAAACAGCGCCAGCACCCCGACCGCCAGCACCGCGACCAGTGCCAGTACCGCATAGGTCAGCACGGCCAGCCCGTCGGAGACGCTGCGCGTGGCGGCGGCCTGTTGCGCCATCGCGGCGCTTTCCGCTGTTTCGACGCGCGGCGCGCCGGTCGTAAAGGGCGCGGGCGGCGGAAGCGGCGTGCCGGTGCGCGGATCGATCCGTTCGGCGGTGTCGACGCCAGCTTCCGAACCCGAACGCGACGATCCGCCCCTGGTCGACATGGTTGCCACCGCGCCGACCATCGCTAGCGTGGCGAAGATCGCCAGCACCCACGACAGCGCCCGCGCCTGCCAGCCACCGGCGGTCATGGATGCTCGACGGGATCGCGGGTCTGCGCGGTCGGCGCGCGAACCCCGGCATTGCCGCGGCGCTTCAGTTCGGCCTTCAGGTCTTCGGGCCTGGGCGCCCACAGGAATCCGAAGCTGACCGTGCCATGCTTGCTTTCGACCGCATGATGCAGCCGATGGGCGGAAATGATCCGCTTCATATAGCTCGATTTCGGCAGATAGCGGTGGTTCAGCCGACGATGGACGATGATGTCGTGGAACCCGAAATAGATCGCGCCATAGGCGGCGATGCCCGCCCCGATCCAGATCGTGCCAGGCCACCAGCCCCATTGCACCCCGCCCAGCAGCAGGACGATCGACGGCACTGCGAAGATCGCGGCATACAGGTCGTTCCACTCCCAGTTGCCATGGCGCGGGGCGTGGTGGCTGGCGTGCAGGAACCAGCCCGGCCCGTGCATCAGCCAGCGATGCGCGACATAGGCGAACCCTTCCATGAAGATCACGGTGGCGACGAAGATCAGAATGCCGATGGCCCAGTGCATGGCGGCGATATAGCGGCTTGGGCAAGACATTGCGACGGCTTACCGCCGATCGGTGCTGCGCGCGCTTCCGGCTGCGATCGGCTGGTCCGCCGCCCTGAAGCAGTTGCGACGCAATTGCATTACTGCGCTTTCGGGCTGGATTCGCCTGCGCGCATGTGCTTTACGCCCGGCAACTTCGCAAACCTGCGTACAACCACCCGAGAGGCGGAAGGCGAATCCCATGAACATTCACGAATATCAGGCCAAGGAACTGCTCGCGAAGTTCGGCGTGCCCGTCCCCGCCGGCTATGCCGCGCTGACCGTCGACGAAGCCGTCGAGGCCGCAGGCAAGCTCCCCGGACCGCTCTACGTCGTCAAGTCGCAGATTCATGCCGGTGGCCGCGGCAAGGGCAAGTTCAAGGAACTCGGCCCCGACGCCAAGGGTGGTGTCCGCCTCGCGTGGAACCTCGACGAAGTGCGCGCCCATGCGACCGACATGCTCGGCAACACGCTGGTCACGATCCAGACCGGCGATGCGGGCAAGCAGGTCAACCGCCTGTATGTCACCGACGGCGCCAACATCGCGCAGGAATTCTACCTCGCGCTGCTCGTGAACCGCGCGACCGGCCGCGTGTCGATGGTTGCCAGCACCGAAGGCGGCATGGACATCGAAACCGTGGCGCATGACACGCCCGAGAAGATTCATTCGATCGACATCGACACCGCGACCGGCTTCATGCCGCATCACGGCCGCGCCGTCGCCGCCGCGCTGGAGCTGAAGGGCGACCTCGCCAAGCAGGCCGCCAGCGTCGCGTCGAAGCTGTACGACGCGTTTCTCGGCACCGATGCCGAGCAGATCGAGATCAACCCGCTCGCCGTCACCGAAGAAGGCCAGTTGGTCGTGCTGGACGCCAAGGTCGGCTTCGACGGCAACGCCATGTTCCGTCACAAGGACCTGATGGAACTGCGCGACACCACCGAAGAGGACGCGATGGAGCTGGAGGCGTCGAAGTACGACCTGGCGTACATCAAGCTCGACGGCGACATCGGCTGCATGGTCAACGGCGCGGGCCTCGCCATGGCGACGATGGACATCATCAAGCTGAACGGCATGTTCCCGGCCAACTTCCTCGACGTGGGCGGCGGCGCCAACAAGGAGAAGGTGACGGCCGCGTTCAAGATCATCCTGTCCGATCCGGCGGTGAAGGGCCTCCTGGTCAACATCTTCGGCGGCATCATGCGCTGCGACATCATCGCGGAGGGCATCGTCGCAGCCGCCAAGGAAGTGAACCTGTCGGTGCCGCTGGTCGTCCGGCTGGAGGGCACGAACGTGCAGCAGGGCAAGGACATCCTGGCCCATTCGGGCCTCGCCATCGTCCCCGCCAACGATCTGGGCGACGCCGCCAGGAAGATCGTCGCCGAGGTGCAGAAGGCGGCCTGATCGCCAATGCGATAAGATCGGCAAAGGGGGCTCGGACGGCAACGTCCGGGCCCCTTTTTCGTTAGTCTGAATAACCTCCCCTCCCCTTCAGGGGAGGGGCCGGGGGTGGGGCATTCCCGCATATGCTCCGCTCGTGGTGACCATCCCCAACCTGCACCCTGAAGGGGAGGGATAGGGGAGCCTCACCATACCGGACTTGCGAAAACCATCGGTTTACGTTTAGGGAAAGCGCGAACCGGTTATTGGATCGAGAGGAGCCCCGATGAAGGTGCTGGTGCCGGTCAAGCGGGTGCTTGACTATAATGTGAAGCCTCGGGTGAAGGCGGACGGCAGCGGGGTCGACCTCGCCAACGTCAAGATGAGCATGAACCCGTTCGACGAGATCGCGG
>NZ_CAJYQD010000019.1 GCF_913776855.1 uncultured Sphingomonas sp.
GCTTCGGTCGCCTCAAACATTTCCGACGCTTCGCTACTCGCTACGACCGCCGCATCATCCACTTCACCGGCTTCGTCCATCTCGCCGCTGCCATGATCTGGCTACGATGAATGTCGATCCGGCCTAGGATCGGGCTGCGCGAACCCGCCATTCTCCACCATATCTGCACACCCCGTCCCTCCGCACTCGACACCGGCGTGCCATGACCGTCGGCAACAAGACCGCGAAAGGACCGCCGATGCCCCGCTCGATCAACCTGCGCTTGCTCGGCTGGGCCGGGGCTGCGGCATTGCTCGCCGTGCCGCTCCTTGCCCGCGCGCCATGGACCCCGGCGGATTACGTCTTCGCCGCCGTGCTGCTCGGCGCGGCGGGCGGTGCGATCGAACTCGGCAGCCGGATGTCGCGCGACGTCAGCTACCGCGCCGGCACGCTGGTCGCGGTCGCGGCGGCGGCGCTGCTGCTATGGGTCAACGCGGCGGTCGGCATCTTCGGTAGCGAGGACAATGACGCGAACGTGATCTTCGGCGTGGTCCTGCTGGTTGCGGTGGGCGGCACGCTGCTCGCCCGGCTGCGCGCCGCCGGTGTCGCCCGCGCGATGCGGGCGGCGGCGGTGACGCAGCTCATGGTCGGCATCGCCGGCTGGAGCGCGGGCTGGACATCGCCCGGCACCGCCGGCCTTTACGAAGCGATGATCTCCACCACCGTCTTCGGCGCGATGTGGCTGACCGCTGCCGCGCTGTTCGACCGCGCGGCGGGGGCCTCGGCCCACAGCCGCACTGCCAGCCCCTCGATATAATCCGCCGCCACCGCCGCCGCCTGCGCATCGTACAACGCCGCCAGCGCCGCCGGATCGAGCGCCTTCGCCTGATCGAGCAACCCGCGCCACGGCCCGAGCGACCCCGGCCATTGGTGCAGCGCCACCGCCGCCCCGACCTCGGCCAGCCGGTCGGCCTTGCGCGTCTGCTCGGCGAAATAGCGCCATTCGGGTGCGCAGATATAGGGGCGGCCGACCCGCGCGATCTCATGCACCGTATTATCGCCCGCCGACGCGATCACGACATCGGCGGCGGCGATATGGTCAGTGACGCCATCGACCCAGCCCTTTTCGACCAGATTGCCGAAATCGGTTTCATGCCCTTCACGATGTACCGGCCCGACCACCAGCCACAGCGCATCCGGCACCGCCCGCGCCGCCATGGTCAGCGGGGCATAGGGCGTGCCTGCCCCGCCGCCACCGGTCAGCACCAGCACGACCTCGCGGTCGGGATCGATCCCCAGTCGCGCCCGCGCTTCCGCCTTCGTCGGCACCCTGTCGGTCGTCGTGCAGAGGCCGCCGGTGTAGCAGGTCTTGGCCCGGCCCCAGGCCGGAAAATCGTCCTGTTCGATTGTTTCGTCGAACGGCGCCAGCAGTCCGACGCACGCCTGATACGCGCCCAGATGCCCCGGATCGGTCCGGTCGCCGTGCATCCGGATCTTGATTGCGGGTACACTGGCGATACGCGACAGCAGGGCGATCTCCGCCGACACATCGACCACGAACAGCGCGGGCGCCACATCGTCCAGATGGTCGAGGATCGTGCGCATCGTCCGCCGCGTCGCCTCGACGCCCAGCGGTACGCAGTGCAACACCTCCGGCGTCGGCTGGTCGAACAACGCCGCGGTCGGGACCGGGGCACCGATCATGTTGGGCAGCGGCACGATCTCGACCCGACGGTCGAACCCGTCGAACAGGTCCGGCCGTGCGCACAGGATCGTCACGCGGCGCTCGGGCGGCAGCTCGCGAATGATCGCCATCGCACGATTGGCATGGCCGCGGCCCTGATGATGGATGAAGAACGTAACCGGTCGCAGCGTCATGGCATTCCTCGGAGAAACCCGTCTTGCGCATACCAACGCGGCGGAACCCTTTCCGGCTCCCTGCGTAGCCCCGACAAGCGAAAATTATTTCGGAATCACAATGATTTCCGATGATTCGCATGGGAATAGACGACGCATGATGAGCTGGACGACCCCGCGCCTCGGCCTTACCCTCCTGCGGCGGGGCGATGCGCCGATCCGCAGCATCCAGGTCTATGGCCAGCGTTGCTCCGGCACCAACGTCCTGATCCGCTCGATCGAGGCCAATCTCGGCCGCGATGCCTTTACCGAAGCCTATGGCTTCAAGCACTGGTTCGTGCCCGAACAGATCCTGTTCCCGCGTGACGTCATGGTGCTGGCGGTCGCGCGCGATCCCGTCGACTGGGTGCGCAGCCTCCACCGCCAACCCTGGCACGCGCATCCGGAGCTGAAGGCGCTCGACTTCTCCGACTTCATCCGCGCGCCATGGCACAGCTATTGGGACCGCGAATTCTGGGGGGTCGAGGACGATCATCCGGTGCTGGGGCGCGAGATGCTGCACGAACGCTGCCCCGATACCGGCGAACGCTTTGCCAACCCGCTCGCCAAGCGCACCGCCAAGCTGCGCCACTGGAGCGGGCTGTACGACCGCGCGCATCATGTCGCGCTGCTCAGCCACGAAGCCTTCGTCGCGGACCCCGCCGGGGTCATCGCCGACCTGTCCGCTGCCACCGGACTGACGATGGCCGAACCGTTCGTGTCGCAGGACAGCTACAAGGGGCAGGGCAAGCGGCCGTTCACGCCGACCGCCTATGCCGACATCTCTGACGCCGACCGCGCGCATATCCATGCGTGGCTCGACCCGGCGGTCGAGGCACGGTTCGGCTTCGACATTCCGATGCCGCGGGCGGAAGCGGCGGAGTAGGTTCGCGCGGAGGCGCGGAGACGCGGAGACGTTGCGTTCCGGGCACCGACATCGTGATTGGGAGACGCCTGCTCGGGAGGCAACAGGGAGAGAGGCCGCTGTCGCGGATGCGCTCCGTCCCGAACGCACTCCCTCCGCGTCTCCGCGCTTCCGCGCGAACCCCTATCTTGCTTCTATCCTTGCCCGACGCACCAGCACCGCCAACGCCGCCGTCAACACGCCAGCGACCAAGGCCCAGATCGCCAACCCCTGCCACGGCGTGTACCCCAGCCATTCATCGGCCACCGTCCGCAGATACCCCGGATCGAACCGCTCGCGGAACACCGCCACCGCCAGCGCGCGCGGCTCGCCGCCGGGCGCCGTGATCTCGGCGCTCGCGATCGCCATGTTGAGGACGACCGATCCGGCCAGCAGCACCCCGACTGCCGCCCGCGACCAGCGCGTTGCCTGCGCCCAGAACGCGCCGATGCCGATGCACAGGAACCCGACCGCTGGCAGCGCATGGCGCGGGCCCGTCGCATTGCCGCCGTCCCAGTAGTAATAGCTGGCGTTGATGAGGAACGGCACCGCCGCCCCCGCGACTGCCAGCCAGCCGACCGCGCGCGTCGCCGGATCGCGTACCAGCGCGGCGATCCCGAAAGGTGCGACGATGAGGATCGGTGCGACCCACAACACCCCCCGCCGCTCCCCCACGATCAGTTCGTACAGGACATAGGGCTTGGGGTAGGTCAGCCCGAAAAACCCCTCCTGCATCCCCGCAAAGTCGGTGACACCTGAATAGCCCAGCCGGAACACCGTCCCGAACGCTATCAGGTTATAGCCGACCAGCACGACCAGCGCGCTCGTCCCGACCGCCGCTGCAATGACGACCGTCCGTACCGCTTCCGCGCGCGGCAGCGACCGCAGCCGCCACAGCGCATAGCCGGCGACCGGCAGCCCGGCGATCAGCGCCGAATGCTCGATCAGCACCGCCCAGCCTAGCGCCAACCCGGCCATGACCGCATGACACCACGACCGCCCCGGCCCGGTTCCCCGCCACACGGCCCAGGTCGCGATGACCAGCAGCGCAGCGACCGGCGCATGGCCGAAGATCGTCGTCGACCATCCCCAGACGGTCGTGCCGAGGCCATAGGACAGCGCGGCGACCGCCCCCGCCTCCACATCGGCGGTGATGCCCCGCACCAGATCGTAGAGCAGCATCGCCGCCAACGCGCTCAACACTGCACAGATCGTGATCGCGACCAGCCGGATGCGGATCTTCAGAAAGCGGTTGAATTCACGATTCTCGAACCCCGGCACGAAATCACGGGCGCGCTGTCCCGACACCGCATCGGCCAACAGGACGGCCGGAATGCCCAGCACGGTGATGCCCGGCGCCTTGTCCGAATAATAATGGTCGCCGAAATGCGCCTTGTCGATCGTCAGCGCGGCATATTCGTCGATCGTCGCATCGCCGTCATCGACCAGCGACAGCGTGGCGAACATGCGGACGGCGTTGTTGGGATTGAACTCCCACGACCCGAACCACGCGCAGGAAAACCACACGAGGATCAGGATCGCCCACGCCACGGGATCGCGGCGCAGCGGCGGGGCGGTCGGCATCGCTCGCTCCCCGCCCCGTCCGTCAGAAGACGCGGTTGAGCAGCAGGTACAGCGACCCCGACAGCAGCACCGACACCGGCAGCGTCAACACCCATGCCATCAACAGGTTGCGCACGGTCGACACCTGCAACCCCGACCGGTTCGCCGCCATCGTGCCGGCGACGCCCGACGACAGGACATGGGTGGTCGACACCGGCAACCCCAGGCTGTCGGCGCCGAAGATCGTGCCCATCGCCACCAGCTCGGCCGACGCGCCCTGCGCATAGGTCAGGTGGTTCTTGCCGATCTTCTCGCCGACCGTCACGACGATCCGCTTCCACCCGACCATGGTGCCCAGGCCCAGCGCAAAGGCGACCGCGACCTTCACCCACAACGGGATGAACCGGGTGCCGGCATCCAGCGACCCGCGATATTCGGTCAGGACCTTCTTGTCGCGTTCGGTCAGCGACAGGGTCGATTCCTTGGACAGGCGCTTCACCGCTTCCGAGGTCAGGTACATGTCGTTGCGCATGTTGCCGCTGACGGCGGCCGGCACCTTGGCCAGCGTGCCATATTCGCGAACCTGCTGCTCGATCGCGCCGACCATCGTGGTGACGGCGGGCACGGTTTCGGCAGTCAGCCGGCGTTCGGTGATATAGCGTTCGGCCTGGCGGCGGGCGGTCGCATCGTCGGGGTTCGCCCCGTCACCTTGCGGCGCCAGCACGCGCACGGCGGCCGCGCTGTTGGTCGCGAACTGCGCCTCATATTGCGCGGGCACCGCACGGTTCAGCGCATAGGCGGTGGGCACCGTGCCGATCAGGATCAGCATGATCAGGCCCATGCCCTTCTGCCCGTCGTTCGACCCGTGCGCGAAGCTGACGCCGGTGCAGGTAAAGATCAGCAGGCAGCGGATCCACAGCGGCGGCGGCGTGTCGCCGACCGGCGCCTCGTACAGCGCGCGGTTGCGCACCAGCGTCTTCATGGCGAGGAACAGCAACGCCGCCACCCCGAACCCGATCAGCGGCGAGATCAGCAGCGCCTTGCCCGTTTCCAGCGCCTTGTCCCAATCGACGCCGGCCGATCCGCTCCGCCCCTGCAGGATCGCATTGGCGACGCCGACCCCGATGATCGAACCGATCAGCGTGTGCGACGACGACGACGGAATGCCCAGCGCCCAAGTGGCGAGGTTCCACACGATCGCCGCGATCAGCAGCGCGAACACCATCGCGAAGCCGGACGACGACCCCACCTGCAGGATCAGTTCGATCGGCAGCAGCGAGATGATGCCGAACGCCACCGCCCCGGTCGAAAACAGCACGCCGAGGAAGTTGAAGATACCCGACCACACCACCGCGACATGGGCCGGCATCGAATTGGTGTAGATGACGGTCGCGACCGCATTGGCGGTATCGTGAAAGCCGTTCACGAATTCGAAGCCCAGCGCGATGATCAGCGCCAGCACCAGCAGCGCAAAGGGCATCAGCGTCAGCGGATCGACGCTCGCCGCCGCCGCATCGTGATAGACGTTATAGACGACATAGCCGAGTGCGGCGACGATCGCCGTGGCGAATCCAAACGTACCGGCACGACCGAAGCCGTTGTCCAGTTTCGGGCCGGGGCGTCCATCCCGCTCCAGCGCTGCGCTCGTCATCGAAATTCCCCTGCCGAATGAACGTGCCGCCCTATTGGCGAAGTGTGACAGCTTCGTAGCGCGTCGCACGCCCAACGCGTCGGCATCGCGATCGGGCGATGCGGCCCATAGCGAACCGAATGGGCTTTGGCGATATGATGCGCGAAAACCCCGGTTTCTGCGGCCGGCGTGGCTTCGCCGCCACATCCGACGATCGGATCACGGGCCGCTTGGCGCTTGACGACTCGCCCCGTCCGGGTGCCATGCGACGCCATGGAACCGCGCAAATCTTCCCCGTCCGTCACGCATCGCCGCCGGATCGCGCTCGACGAACGCACCTGCCGGATGATCTGCCCGATCGCCTCGGCCATGGTCGGGGTCTGCCTGACCGGGATCGGGCTGCTGCACGTCACCATCACGCTGCGCGCGCGCCAGACGGTGGCAGACGACCTGCTGTCGGTCGATGCGCTGCTGTTCCTGATCGCGACGCTCAGCAGCTATTTCGCGCTCCGGGTCCAGGGGACGGCGCGGCTGCACTGGCCGGAGCGAATCGCCGATGCGACGTTCATCCTCGCCATGCTGCTGCTGACCGCCGCCTGCTTCATCATCACCTATGCATTGAACGGGTAGGCTCCGCCCGCTCCCTGATCCGCCAACATTACCGATTGTTCAGCGCGCGCTGACCCACCGGCAACCCGCCGGCCGCTATTCCCCGCATCATGAAGGGGAATCGAACGATGCGCGGGCTTGGCGGAATCATGGCGGTGCTGGGCATGGTGGTGACCGTGCCGGCGGGGGCATATGCGCCGATGCCGTCGCCTGCCGGGCTGTGGCTCAGCCCGCACAACAACGTCGCGGTGCGCACCGGGGCGTGCGGACAGCATCTGTGCGGCTGGGTCGTGTGGGCCAGTCCGTCGGCCCGCGCCGATGCGAAGGATGGCGGGGTAGAACGGCTGCTCGGCACCGAACTGCTCGAAAACTATGCGGCCGACGGCAGCGGCGCGTGGACCGGCACGGTGTTCGTCCCCGACATGGGCCGCCGCTTCGCCTCGCGCATCGACCTGCCGAACCCCGATACACTGCGCATTCGCGGCTGCCTGTGGGGCGGCGTAATCTGCCGCAGCCAGAGCTGGTCGCGGATCGAACAGGTGCCCCATGGCTGAGCTGCGCCGCCTGCTCGACCGCTATCGCACGCCGATCGGCGTGCTGGTGGTCCTCGTCCTGATCGCGCTGGGCTTTGCCGCGCTCCAGCATCTGACGCAGGAAATCCGTTTCGCCGATGTGCGCAGCGCATTGCACGACCTGTCGACGGCAAAGATCGTCCTCGCGCTGCTGGCGACCGCCGGCAGCTACCTGGCACTGACCTTCTACGACCTGCTGGCGCTGCACACGATCGGCCGGCCGTTGCCGTGGCGCACCGCCGCGCTCGCCTCGTTCACCAGCTATACGCTCAGTCACAATCTCGGCCTCGCGCTGCTGACCGGCGGGTCGGCGCGCTACCGCATCTACAGTGCCGCCGGGCTGGACGGCCCCGATGTCGCGCGCGTCGTCGCGATCGCCAGCGGGACCTTCTGGGCAGGCGTCGTCAGCGTCACCGGCGTCGCGTTGCTGCTCCATCCCGGCGCGCTCGACCTTGCCGGCCTCACCTTGTCGGCGAACGAGGTACAGGCGACCGGCTGGGGCATCGCCGCGCTGACCGTCCTGCTGCTCGGCGCCTGCGCCGTCGTCCGGGCGCCGATCCGCCTGTTCGGCTTCACCCTGCCGCTGCCCGGCCCCGGCGTGCTGATCCTCCAGATCGCCATCGCGCTGGTCGACATCGCCTGCGCCAGCGCCGCGCTGTTCGTGCTGATCCCCGGCGCCGCGCCCGCGCTGCTGCCCGCCTTCATCCTCGCCTACACCCTCGGCATCGTCGCGGCGGTGGTGACCCATGTGCCCGGCGGCATCGGCGTGTTCGAGGCGGTCGTGCTGGCGGTCGTGCCGATCGACCGCGCGACGCTGTTCGCCGCGCTGATCGCCTACCGCGTCCTCTACTATCTCCTGCCGCTGGGCTTCGGCATCCTCATCCTCGCGTGGCACGAAGGTGCGCGCCAGCGGCGCCGGTCGAGCCGGTTCCTGTCCGGCGTCCGCGCCGTCGCGACCGGCGTCGCCCCGCTCGGCCTGAGCGTCGCGACCTTCATGGCAGGCGCCATGCTGCTGCTGTCCGGCTCGCTCCCCTCGGTCCGCGCCCGCATGGGCGACCTGGCCGCCATCCTGCCGCTGCCCCTGATCGAGTTCAGCTCGATCGCGGCCAGCCTGGCCGGGACCGCGCTGCTCCTGCTCGCCCCCGCCCTGTATCGCCGGCTCGACGGCGCATTCCTCGCCACGCGCACATTGCTGATCGCCGCCGCCTTGTTCTCGATCGGCAAGGGGCTGGATTATGAGGAGGCGACCGCCTGCCTCACCGTCGCCGCGCTGCTGCAATGGACGCGCAGCGCCTTCTACCGCCGCACCGCGCTGACCGGACAGCCGGTCGGCGCGGGCTGGGTCGCATCGGTCGCCGCGGTCATCGGCCTGACCGTGTGGGCTGGCTTCTTCGCCTATCGCCATGTCGATTATTCCGAAAATTTGTGGTGGAAATTCGCATTGCACAGCGATGCCCCGCGCTTCCTGCGCGCGACGCTGGGCGTCGTCGTCATGCTGGCGGGCGCCTGCGTATGGCGGCTGATGTCGCCGACCGCCGCCGCCGCACGCAGCGCGCTTTCGCCGGTCGATTCGGCGACGGTGCGCCGCATCCTCGCCAGCGCGAACCGTACCGACACGATGCTGGCGCTGACCGGCGACAAGCGCTTCCTGCTGTCCGAAGCCGGCGACGCCTTCGTCATGTATCAGGTGCATGGCGCCAGCTGGGTCGTCATGGGCGATCCGGTCGGCCCGCGTGAGGCGTGGGGCGAGCTGCTGTGGAACCTGCGCGACCTCGCCGATCGCGACCAGGGGCGGCTGCTGCTCTATCAGATTTCGTCGCCGGTCCTCGACATCGCGATCGGCATGGGGCTGAGTATCGTCAAATATGGCGAGGATGCGGTGGTCGACCTGACCACCTTCACCCTCGACACCCCCCGCCTGCGCGCGCTGCGCAAGTCGGAACGGGCGGTGGCGCGCAAGGGCGCGACGATGCACATCGTTGCCGCCAGCGAGCTGGGGTCGATCCTCGACGAACTGGAATCGGTGTCCGACGGATGGCTGGAGGCCAAGGCGCAGCGGGAAAAGGGGTTCAGCCTCGGCCATTTCGACCGCGACTATCTGTCGTTCTTCGACATGGCGGTGGTGACGATCGACGACCGTATCGTCGCCTTCGCCAATCTGTGGCTGACCGATAACCGCAAGGAAGCCTCGGTCGACCTGATGCGCCACCGGTCGGACACGCCGCCGGGGACGATGGATTTCCTGCTGGTCAACCTGGTGCTGTGGGCGCAGCAGCAGGGCTATGCCCGCTTCTCGCTCGGCATGGCGCCCTTGTCGGGAATCGAGGATCGTCGCCTCGCCCCCGCCTGGGCCAAGGCGGCGGCGTTCATCTTTCGCCATGGCGAACGCTTCTACGGCTTTCGGGGTCTTCGGACCTACAAGGAGAAGTTCGCCCCCGGATGGGAGCCGCGCTACATTGCCGGCCCCGGCGGCATCGGCCTGCTGCGTGGGCTTCGCGACCTCTCCCGCCTGATCGCCCGGCCGCAGCCCGCGCTCTACCTTCCTCCCGCCCCGGCCGCCGAACGGCTTGGCACCGAACCGAAAGTACCACAGCCATGAACCGTATCGACCGTCGTCGTCGCCTTCGCCGCAGGTTCGGCATCGGCGCGCTGATCGCCGGGCTGCTGGTGCTGCTCGGCCTTGCCGCTCCCTCGCTGCACCTCATCGACAGCCAGTCGCTGCGCTGGTTCGACGGGGGCAAGAAGCATCCCTCGGTCGTCGCGGTCTATATCTCGGGCGACATGGGGCTGCGCTTCGGCCTGGGCAGCGAAGTCGTCCCCGCGCTCGCCGCGCACGGCATCCCGGTGGTCGGCGTCAGCTCGCCGGTCAATTTCGGCACGCGCAAGACCCGCGAACAGGTCGATGCCATCGTCACGAACGCGATCCGCACCGCCATGGCAAAAACGGGGGCGCAGCGCGTCATCCTGATGGGCCAGTCGTTCGGTGCCGACATGGTGTCGGCCACCGCACCCGACCTGCCCGCCGACCTGCGTGCGCGGATCGCCGCGATCAGCGTCGTCGTACCGGCACAGACCGTCTATTTCCGTTCCGACCCGACCGGCATCCTCTATCACGGCACCCCCGATGCCCGCCCGACCGCGACGATGCGCGCGCTGAACTGGGCGCCGGTCATCTGCATCTATGGCCGCGAGGAAGAGGCAAGCCTGTGCCCGACGCTGCGCGGCAGCCATGCGCAGGTCGTCGGCCTGCCCGGCGGGCATTTCCTGCACCATGACGACCAGCTGGTGATCGCCACCATCCTCGCCACGCTGCGCATGGCCGACCGCTCGATCCTCGCCTGATTTTTTGTGCAGCGCACCCAACGTCGCCTTGATCCGGACAAAACGTCCACTTAATAAGGCATCTTCATTAGGATCGCGTCGTGACAGGGCGGCGCGACACTGCGGATCAGCGACCGATGAGCGAGCAACAGCACGACGACCAGCCGGCACAGGACAGCGCCGATCCCAGGCGCGACAATGGCCGGGCCAAATGGATCGTGATCGCGCTGGCCGTGGTCGCGGCGGTCGTCGGCATCTGGTGGTATCTCGACTATCAGAACAACGGGAAGTTTCTTCAGAAAACCGACGACGCGACGGTGCAGGCCGACATGGTGACGATCGCGCCCAGGGTATCGGGCTATGTCGCCGACGTGCTGGTGGGCGAGAATCAGGACGTGAAGGCCGGCCAGCCGCTGGTCCGCATCGATCCGCGCGATGCGCGGGCGCAGGCGGCGCAGGCGGAAGCGCAGATCGCCGTCGCCGGTGCGCAGGCCGATACCGCACGCGCGCAGATCACCGAACAATATGCCGCGATCGATCAGGCGCGCGCCCAGCTGGCCGCCGCCCGCAGCAAGGCGGCCTATGACGCCGCCGAAGTCGCCCGCTATCGCCCGCTCGCCGCATCGGGTGCCGAGACCCGCCAGACGCTGGCCCAGCTGGAGGTGACCGCGCGCCAGTCGGCCGATAACGTTCGTGCCGCCGAAGCTACGGTGGCTGCGCAACAGCGCCGCGTCGGTTCGCTGCAGAGCCAGGTCGCGCAGGGTCGCGCACAGGGACAGGCTGCGCGCGCGCAGCTCGCCGCCGCCAGCGTCGATGTCGGCGCGACCCAGCTGACCGCGCCGATCGCCGGCCGCGTCGGCGACAAGACGGTGACCATCGGCCAATATGTGCAGGCCGGTACGCGCCTCATGTCGGTCGTGCCGCTCGACCGGCTCTATATCACCGCCAACTTCAAGGAAACGCAGCTCGCATTGATGCGGCCGGGCCAGCCGGTCGAGATCGAGGTCGATGCGCTGGACGGCGTACCCGTCAAGGGCCGGGTCGAAAGCTTGGCGCCGGGCACCGGCGCGCAATTCTCGCTGCTGCCGCCGCAGAATGCGACCGGCAACTTCACCAAGATCACGCAGCGCGTGCCGGTACGCATCTCGATCGAGGCCACGCCGGCCGCCCGCCGCCTGCTGGTACCCGGCCTGTCGGTATCGGTCACGGTCGACACCCGCGGCGCGCGCGGCGAATTGAAGCAGCTGCGCGAGCAGGCGGAGCGCTGAGATGGCCAGCGCGGGCGTGACCACCGCCCCGCCGCAACAGCGTGCCGACCTTGCGGCATGGCTGGCGGTCATCGCGGGCAATCTCGGCGCGCTGATGGCGACGCTCGACATCTCGATCGTCAATTCCGCGTTGCCGACCATCCAGGGCGAAATCGGCGCCAGCGGGACCGAAGGGACGTGGATCGCCACCGCCTATCTGGTCGCCGAGATCGTCATCATCCCAATGGCCGGCTGGTTGCAGCGGATGCTGGGGATGCGGACCTTCCTGTTGATCGCCGCCGCGCTGTTCACGGTCTTCTCGGTCATCTGCGGCATTGCCACCACCCTGCCGATGATGATTATCGGCCGGGTCGGACAGGGGTTCACTGGCGGGGCGATGATCCCGACCGCACAGACGATCATCGCCCAGCGCCTGCCCCCGCACCAGCAGCCGGTCGGCATCGCGGTGTTCGGCGTGACCGCCATTCTCGGACCCGTACTGGGGCCGCTGGTCGGCGGCTGGCTGACCGAAAATATCAGCTGGCACTATGCCTTCTTCCTGAACGTGCCGATCTGCGCGATCCTCGTGACGCTGCTGCTGGTCGGGCTGCCGCATGAAAAGGCGAAGCTGCACCTGTTCCGCGAGGCGGACTGGCTGGGCATCGCCGGCCTTGCGCTGGGTCTCGGCGGCCTCACCGTGTTCCTCGAGGATGGGCAGCGCGAACAATGGTTCGATTCCGAACTCATCCGCTGGATGGCGTTCACCAGCGCGATCGGCTTCGTCCTGCTATTCTGGGGACAGGCGACCGCGAAACGCCCGATCATCAAGCTGAAGCTGCTGCTCGACCGCCAATTCGGCGCGGTCGCGCTGATGGGGGTCGTGCTGGGCGTCGTCCTCTACGGCACCAGCTACGCCATCCCGCAGTTCCTTGCGGCGCTGGCCGATTATAACGCGTTGCAGGCGGGGAAGGTCGTGCTGCTGTCGGGCATCCCCAGCCTGATCCTGATGACGATGGTCCCGATCCTGCTGAAGCGGATCGACATCCGCATCGCAGTGTCGATGGGGCTGCTCATCATGGGCAGCGCCGCGCTGCTCGATGCGAACCTGACCGCGCAGTCGTCGGGTCCCGACTTCACCGCGTCGCAGTTGCTGCGCGGCGTCGGGCAGATTCTGGCGATGCTGTTCCTCAGCCAGGCGTGCGTGCGTTCGGTCCCGCCGGAGGATGCCGGCGACGCCTCCGGCCTGTTCAACGCGTTCCGCAATCTCGGCGGCAGCTTCTCGCTCGCCGGCATCTCGATCCTGCAGGACCAGCGGATGTATTTCCATTCGCGCCGGATGGAGGAGACGCTGAACGCCAACAGCCCCGATGTGCAGGCTTATATCGCCCAGCTCGGCCGCGCGGTCGGCGATCCGGCGGCGGGGCTGCGGCTGTTGTCGCAGCAGATTTCGGCCGAGGCGCTGACCATGACCTACAACGACATCTTCTGGATCATGGGCATGGGCACCTTCTGCGTCCTGCCCCTCGTCCTGTTCCTCCGGCCCCTGCCAAAGGGCGCCAAACCGGCGACGGTGCATTGATGACGACGCGAAGCCTTTCCCTGACCGCCCTGCTGCTGCTCGGCGCCTGTACCGTCGGCCCGGACTATGCCGGCCCGCCCGCCACTGCATCGGACGCGGTACAGCGCGGCCGCTTTGCGCGCGCGACCGATGCCGCCTTCACCCCCGCCCCCGGCCTTGCGCGCTGGTGGGAGGGGTTGAACGACCCGTTGCTTGACCGGCTCGTCGACGACGCGCTGGCGCACAGCCCCAGTATCGACCTCGCCCTCGCCCGCGTCCGCGAGGCACAGGCCCAGTCGACCCAGCAGCGCGCATCGCAATTGCCGAGCGTCAGCGCGAACGCCACCGTCATCGGCGCCGAACTGCCCCCGGTCCAGCCGGGCAGCGGCGGCACCAGCGTCCAGTTCTACAATGTCGGCGCCAATGCCAGCTGGGAACTCGACCTGTTCGGCGGCGGGCGACGCCGGAACGAACAGGCGCGTGCAACCGAAGCGGCGCGCGTCGCCGATCTCGCGGACGTACAGGTGTCGCTGTCGGCCGCCGTCGCACAGGCCTATGTCGCGCTTCGCGACGTGCAGGCCCGCATCCGCTTGAGCGACGCGACGACCCGCCTGCAACAGCAGCAGCTGGCCCTTACCCGCCAGCGCCTGGCCGCCGGCACCGCGTCGCAACTGTCGGTCGAACGGCTCCAGACCCAGCTGGAAAATACCCAGGCACAGGCGATCCCGCTGGCGGCGCAGCGCGACGAATATTGGAACCAGCTGGCGGTGCTGACCGGCCGCACGCCCGGCGCGCTCGACGCGACGCTGGCCCCGGTGGCACCGGTGCCGCTGCCCCCGGCGCAGGTCGCGGTCGGCGATCCCGCATCGCTGATCGCACGCCGCCCCGACGTCCGCGCCGCCGAACGCCAGCTCGCCGCCGGCACCGCCGGGATCGGCGTGGCAAAGGCGCGCGAACTGCCCGGCATCCGCTTCCTCGGGTTGCTGGGGCTGGGCGGCACCTCCCCCGGTGACGTGTTCGACTTGGGCAATATCGCCGCCATCGCCGCGCCGTCGCTCAGCTGGTCGTTCCTCGATTTCGGCAAGAACCGCGCCGCCACCCGTGTCAGCGAGGCGCAGCGCGATCAGGCCGACGCGACCTATCGCAAGACCGTGCTGGACGCGTTGCAGGATGCCGAAACCGCGCTGTCGCGTTATGGCAACAGCCGCCGGCAGCTGGGCCAGCTGGTGCAGGCGGAGGCGACCGCGAAGCGCGCCACCGCGCTCAACCGGCAGCGCGTGACTGCCGGCACCACGACGCTGATCGACCAGCTCGATGTCGAGCGGCAGCAGCTGTCGGCGACCGGCGCCGTGACGCAGGCCCGCGCCCAGCTGACCCAATATTATATCGCGGTGAACAAGGCGCTGGGCCTCGGCTGGACCGATCCGGTCAGCGCGGACGCAGGCCGTTCAGCAACAGCCGCAACGCCACCTGCACCTGCACGCTGACCTCCTCGTCCGACAGGAACGGCTGCACCAGGCTGCTCGCCATGCGGATCGTCAGCACCAGGTCGCGCGGCGAGATGTCGTCGGCGACCTCGCCGCGCGCCTGTGCCGCCGTGAGCGCCGGGGCAAGGATGCGCTCCATCCGCCCGCGCAGTTCCTGGAACCGGCCGATATTGGCATGGTCGAGGTGCAGTTCGGCAGCGATCCGTGCGAACAGCGCCAGCGATTCCGCGCCGGCGCGCACCAGCTGCTCGATCGTCTCGCCAATCGGCAGGCCGGGGTCCAGCATCGCCTCAAACCGGTCGGCCCCGCGCGAAAAGATCGCGAGCGCCAGCGCGGCCCGGTCGGGGAAATTGCGATACAGCGTCGCGCGTCCGACCCCGGCGGCGGCCGCGATCGTCTCCAGCGGCACGCCATAGCCATAGGTGGTGAAGCAATCGGCGGCCGCGGCGATCAACGCATCGCGGCGCAGCGCGGCATCGCGCCGCGGCGCGCGGGTCGGCCGTGGCTCGGCATCGTCGGTCATCTTGCGGCTTTATCGGGAAAAAGGGGTGGCGTCATCGGGGAGGATAACTCCCCCCCAGTCAATCCCGCGAAGGCGGGAGTCCATAGACGCTACCTGTGCGTTTCCTGCCGAAACGTCGGCGTCTATGGATTCCCGCCTTCGCGGGAATGACGAGCGGGTTGCCACCAACTGGCATCGACCGCCCCAACCGACTACACGCCACCCATGACCCACGCCGCCGCCCCTGCCGCGCCCGCGACCGCCCGCGCCGAACTCGCCGCGACGCTGCGCCTCGCCGCGCCTTTGGTCGGGGCGAACCTGTTGCAGATGGCGGTCTATGCCGTCGACGTGGTGTTCGTCGCACGGCTGGGCGAGGTCGAACTCGCTGCCGCGACGCTGGGCGTCTATGTCTATAGCGTCATCCTGTTCGCCATGTCGGGGCTGGTCGGGGCCGCCGCGCCGATCATCGCCGCCGAACTCGGCCAGCGTCGCCATGCGGTGCGCGAAGTGCGCCGGTCGTTCCGTATGGCCGCGTGGATCGCGGTCATCGGCAGCGTGCCCTTCATGGCCGTCATGGCGCATGGCGAATCGCTGCTGCTGCTCGCCGGACAGGATGCGCGGGTCGCGGCGCGGACCGACGCCTTTCTCGACATCCTGCTCTGGGCGATGATCCCGGCGCTGGCCGGCACGGTCATGCGGATCACCGCCTCGGCGCTCGGCCGGCCCGGCTGGGCGATGGCGATCACCGCGATGGGCCTCGCTGTGTCGGTCCTCGTCAACTGGCTGCTGGTGTTCGGCAATCTGGGCTTTCCGGCGCTCGGGCTGGAGGGGTCGGCGATCGCGAGCCTCACGACCGCGACCGCGATGATGCTCGCCTATGCCGCCGTCCTCGTCATCGACCGGCGGCTGCGGCGGTTTCGCCTGTTCGGCAACTGGTGGCGCGGCGAAGGACCGCGGCTGCGCCAGATCGTCGTGCTGGGCGTACCGATCGCTGCGACGATGACGTTCGAGGGCGCACTGTTCTCCGCCGCCGGGTTCCTGATGGGCCGGATCGGCGTGACCGAAGTGGCCGCCCACGCCATCGCGTTGCAGATCGCCGCCTTCCTCTTCCAGGTGCCGTTCGGCATCGCGCAGGCAGCGACGATCCGCGTCGGCCTCGCCTATGGCGCGCGTGACCGGCTGTGGATCGCCCGCGCGGGATGGTCGGCGCTGGCGGTCGGCTCCGGCTTCATGGGGTTCACCGCACTGACGCTGTGGCTGTTCCCGCGCGCCTTCCTGTCGGTCTATGTCGATACGCAAGCGCCCGCCAATGCGGCGATGATCGCGCTGGCGCTGCAATATCTGGCGATCGCCGCGATCTTCCAATTGGCGGACGGGGCGCAGGCGGTGGCGGCGGGCGTGCTGCGCGGGGTGCAGGATACGCGAGTGCCGATGGTGATCGCGCTGATCGGCTATTGGGCGGTCGGCTTCACTGTTTCGGTGGTGCTGGGCTTCTGGACGCCGCTCACCGGCGTCGGCGTGTGGATCGGCCTCGCCTTCGGCCTGGTGGTCGTCGCGTTGCTGCTGGTCGATCGGTGGCGGCGGCGCGAAAGACTGGGACTGGTGCGGCCTGTCTGAACCGCGCCACGCTCCGACTGCAAAATTGTTCCCCGGCGCCTTGACGCTCGCTGAACGCCTTCACATATCCGGGGCGCTGGCACTCCTTCCGGGCGAGTGCCAAGACCTGTTCAGTTAACGCAAAAGGGAAATCGCGCATGAACTTCCGTCCGCTGCACGACCGCGTGCTCGTCCGCCGCGTCGAAGCCGAAGAGAAGACGCTCGGCGGGATCATCATCCCCGACACCGCCAAGGAAAAGCCGCAGGAAGGCGAAGTCGTCGCCGCCGGCGCCGGTGCCAAGAACGACAAGGGCGAAGTCGCCCCGCTCGACGTCAAGGCCGGCGACCGCATCCTGTTCGGCAAGTGGTCGGGCACCGAGGTGAAGGTGAACGGCGAAGACCTGCTCATCATGAAGGAATCGGACATCCTCGGCATCGTCGGCTGAGCGACCGGTTCTGATCCCGTCACACTTGCGTCGCGAGTGTGAACTTTGTGAACTTTGACATCTGGAAAGGGTAGCCACCATGGCAGCCAAGGACGTAAAATTCGGTCGTGACGCCCGCGAACGCATCCTGCGCGGCGTCGACATCCTCGCCGACGCGGTGAAGGTGACGCTCGGGCCGAAGGGCCGCAACGTCGTGATCGACAAGAGCTTCGGCGCGCCCCGCATCACCAAGGACGGTGTGTCGGTCGCCAAGGAAATCGAACTGAAGGACAAGTTCGAGAACATGGGCGCGCAGATGGTGCGCGAAGTGGCCTCGAAGACCAACGACATCGCGGGCGACGGCACCACCACCGCCACCGTGCTGGCCCAGGCGATCGTTCGCGAAGGCATGAAGTCGGTTGCCGCCGGCATGAACCCGATGGACCTGAAGCGCGGCATCGACATCGCCGTCGCCAAGGTGGTCGAGGACGTGAAGGGCCGTTCGAAGCCGGTGTCGGGTTCGTCGGAAGTCGCGCAGGTCGGCATTATCTCGGCCAATGGCGACCGTGAAGTCGGCGAAAAGATCGCCGAGGCCATGGAAAAGGTCGGCAAGGAAGGCGTCATCACCGTCGAGGAGGCCAAGGGTCTCGAATTCGAACTCGACGTCGTCGAAGGCATGCAGTTCGACCGCGGCTATCTGTCGCCCTACTTCATCACCAACCCGGAAAAGATGCAGGTCGAACTGAACGACCCGTACATCCTGATCCACGAGAAGAAGCTGTCGTCGCTGCAGGCGATGCTGCCGATCCTCGAAGCGGTGGTGCAGTCGGGCCGTCCGCTCCTGATCATCGCTGAGGACATCGAAGGCGAAGCGCTGGCGACCCTCGTCGTCAACAAGCTGCGCGGCGGCCTGAAGGTCGCGGCGGTCAAGGCGCCGGGCTTCGGCGATCGTCGCAAGGCGATGCTCGAAGACATCGCGATCCTGACCAAGGGCGAAGTCATCTCGGAAGACCTCGGCATCAAGCTCGAAACCGTCACCCTCGGGATGCTCGGCACCGCCAAGCGCGTCACGATCGACAAGGACAACACCACCATCGTCGATGGTGCCGGTGAAGCCGATGCGATCAAGGGCCGCACCGACGCGATCCGTCAGCAGATCGACGTCACCACGTCGGACTATGACCGTGAAAAGCTGCAGGAGCGTCTCGCCAAGCTCGCCGGCGGCGTCGCGGTCATCAAGGTCGGCGGTGCGACCGAGGTCGAGGTGAAGTAGCGCAAGGACCGCGTCGACGACGCGCTGCACGCGACCCGCGCAGCCGTCGAAGAAGGCATCGTCCCCGGCGGCGGCACCGCGCTGCTGTACGCGACCAAGGCGCTCGACGGCGTGACCGGCGTGAACGACGACCAGACGCGCGGCGTCGACATCGTTCGCAAGTCGCTGACCGCGCTGGTGCGTCAGATCGCGCAGAATGCCGGCCATGACGGTGCGGTCGTCTCGGGCAAGCTGCTCGACCAGAGCGACACGTCGTTCGGCTTCAACGCCTCGACCGACCAGTATGAGAACCTGGTCGCCGCCGGCGTGATCGACCCGACCAAGGTCGTCCGCACCGCGCTGCAGAACGCGGCCTCGGTCGCCGGCCTGCTCATCACCACCGAAGCGACCGTTTCGGAACTGCCCGAGGACAAGGCTCCGGCCATGCCCGCCGGCGGCGGCATGGGCGGCATGGGCGGCATGGACTTCTGATCGAATGTGGCCTGCGCGAGCGATGGCTCGCGCAGGACTCACATCGATCCGGCCGGCGGGTGTCTGTCACCCGACCGACGCGCGGCGGCTTTGCCGTCGCGCGATCCAGCCTCAAGAAAAAGGCCGGAAGGGACTCCCCCTTCCGGCCTTTTTTCACGTCAGCCATATCCAGGTTAACCACCCCGAAACCCTGCACCCCTTACGCAGGCAGCAGAAGGGATCACCTAACCATGCGATCAGGATGCAGGGGCTGCCGCGACGACCAGCCCGATTTCGCGATCGCGATGGCGTTTCAGCCGATCGTCGACGCCGATACCGGCCTGCCCTTCGCCTATGAGGCACTGGTCCGCGGCGAGGGCGGCGAGAGCGCGGCACAGGTGCTGGCACAGGTCACGCCCGACAATCGCTACGCCTTCGACCAGCAATGCCGCACGGCGGCGATCGAAGGCGCGGTCGCGGCGGGCATCCTGTCCACCGGTGCGCGGCTGTCGATCAACTTCCTGCCCAATGCCGTCTATTCCCCTGTTGCCTGCATCCAGGCAACCTTGGCGGCGGCGCGCACCCACGCTTTTCCCACCGACCGGCTGATCTTCGAATTTACCGAGAATGAGGAGATGGCCGACACCGGCCATGTCCGCACGATCGTCGAAACCTATCGCGCGATGGGATTCGCCACGGCATTAGACGATTTCGGCGCGGGCCATGCCGGGCTGGGGCTGCTCGCCAATTTCCAGACCGACTATCTGAAGCTCGACATGGACCTGATCCGCGGCATCGACGTCAACGTCCCCCGCCGGCTGATCGTCGAGGGCATGGTGCGCATCGCCACCGCGCTCGGCATGACGATCATCGCCGAGGGGATCGAGACGGCGCAGGAATATGCCGTGCTGCGCGACCTCGGCATCCGGTATATCCAAGGCTATCTGCTGGCCCGGCCTGGCTTTCGCACCCTGCCCGACATCCTCCTGCCGGCACCGTTGCTCGCCGCCTGACCTACCGCGCCGGCTTCCAGACCTGCGTCTGGCAGAAGAACGCGATGCAGCCCTGCACCTTCAGCGATCCGTCGCCATTCTTCGACACGATCGACTTGTAGCTCTTGCCGTTGCGCGGGTCATAGATGCGCCCGCGCCAGTCGCTGCCGGCATCGGCAAAGCCCGACAGGATCGGCATTCCCAGGATCGGCCGCGACCGCAGCGCAGGGTCGCTGTTGTTGACATCGGTGGTGGGCGCGCCCGGCGTTGCCTTTACAATGCGAACCAACCGCCCGCACAATTTGTCACCGCAGCGCGCGACCTCGATCACACCCGCGCCGTCCTCGGTCAGATAGCGTCCGGTGATCGGCGTAGCGGCGAGTGCCGGGGTCGCCAGCGCGACCGCCGTTACCGCCAGCGCGCGACCGATCACTTGAAATTATCCGCATAGGCCTGCAGCTTCAACGTCCGCTCGGGTGCGGGGATGACATGGAACGCGATTCCCTCGCGCGTCGCATAGTCGGTCGCCGCGTCGAGCGACGGGAATTTCAGCTTCACCTGCTCGCGCGTATCGCCAGACCCCGCCCAGCCGGTCAACGGATCGGCCTGCTTCGCTTCGGCCGGCTCGAATTCCAGCATCCAGGTGTGCGTCTTGGCGCGACCCGACTGCATCGCGTTCTTGGGGATCTGATAGATACGGGCGTTGGGCATCGAGCTAACCTTGTAAGCAATCGCTTGTTCCCGCCCTGCATAGCAAAGCCCGCGCGGCTTTCCAGCAGAGTCGCGCTACCGTGGCGCACGAATCGCTGTTTCAGATACCAAATGGCAAGGGCGATGACGATTCTTACACACTTTTCGCCAATATCCACGCAATTCCGCCACGGTCGCCCATTATTGCACTTGCGATCTATTATCATTAAGGGCGGCTTTAGGGTTGTTTTGCCTGTCAAAACGCCGTAAAGCGCCCGCGTCGCGGCAGGACCGCGTCCGACTTGCTACGGAGAGAGACGTCTTGGCTCGCAAGAAGATCGCGCTGATCGGCGCTGGCAACATCGGCGGGACCCTCGCCCACCTCGCCGCCCTCAAGGGGCTGGGCGA
>NZ_CAJYQD010000020.1 GCF_913776855.1 uncultured Sphingomonas sp.
ACAATATGGTGGTTGTAATTAGACATATGAGCCAGCTTGACTTTAAACGATCCAAACGCACCTTGAATGCGCAAGACCGCAAGCCGCCGCCCACATGTCCCTTCATCTACATCAACAATGTGAAAGAGCTATCCTGCCTCGAACCTCTCGGTTGAAGCGCCAGCGAACCGGCGATAGGAGGACCGGAACAGAGGCGCCAATCAATTGATCGGCACCGCGTCCCGGTTAGAAAAAGAGCAAACTCGCTATCCGTTGTTGCGGAGCGGCCCGAAGGCCAGCGAGGCGACCGGCGGAAGAAGCAGAGAGCGTCTCGTCGTCCGGTGAAGCTGCTTATATGGGCCGCTTCGGAAGGCGTCAACAACGTTTTTGCAGTTTTTTCGGTTCCATGCCGTTTTTGCGCGTGGCGGGGCTGGAATATGCCGTGGCGGGCCTGTTTCGGACGCCATCTTCCCCGCCGGGACCCTGCACGTCATAAGGACGTACCCGCGCGTGACGCACGGACCCCATATGAGAGGAAGCTTCACCTTGTCCCCCGCCCCTGCCGCTGCACGTTCGGACGACCGCCACTGGACCCGAGAGGCGATCCGGCGACTGGAGGCGGACTTCTGCCGGTCGGCGGATACGCACCTGATCCGGCTGGAGCTGCCGGCGACACCGGGGATCACGCTCTACCTGAAGGACGAATCGGTCCATCCCTCCGGCAGC
This sequence comes from uncultured Sphingomonas sp., assembly GCF_913776855.1. Taxonomy (GTDB): domain Bacteria; phylum Pseudomonadota; class Alphaproteobacteria; order Sphingomonadales; family Sphingomonadaceae; genus Sphingomonas. The sequence goes on from NZ_CAJYQD010000020.1 coordinate 706, forward strand.
CTCAAGCATCGCCTCGCGCGCTCGCTGATCCTCTATGGGTTGTGCAATGGCTGGATCGGGCGTGACACGGTGCTGGTCGAGGCGACCAGCGGCTCGACCGCCGTGTCGGAAGCCTATTTCGCCCGCCTGCTGGGGCTGCGGTTCGTCGCGGTCGTGCCGAAGAGCATCGCCAGCGCCAAGATCGCCGCGATCCGCTTCCATGGCGGCGAGGTCCATTTCGTCGACGATCCGCGCGAGGTTTATGCCGCGGCACAGGCATTGGCCGACGCGCATGGCGGCCATTATCTCGACCAGTTCACCTATGCCGAGCGCGCGACCGACTGGCGCGGCAACAACAACATCGCCGAATCGATCTTCGCCCAGCTGGCCAAGGAGGATCACCCCGAACCCAGCTGGATCGTGTGCGGCGCGGGCACGGGCGGCACGTCGGCGACGCTGGGGCGCTTCATCCGCTATGGCCGCCACAGCACCCGGCTGTGCGTCGCCGATCCGCAGGGGTCGGTGTTCCATCGCCACTTCGCCGATCCGACGATCACCACGGTCGAGGGCGAATGTTCGGGGATCGAGGGGATCGGCCGCCCGCGTGTCGAGCCGTCCTTCGTGCCCAGCGCCATCGACCGGATGATCGCGGTGGACGATGCCGACAGCATTGGCGCGATGCGCGCGCTCAGCCAGCGGCTCGGCCGGCCGGTCGGCGGCTCGACCGGCACCAACATCGTCGCCTGTGCCGCGCTGATCGCCGAGATGGCGTCGGTCGGTGCGGAAGGATCGGTCGTCACGATCCTGTGCGATTCGGGGCTTCGCTACAGCGACACCTATTTCGACGATGCCTGGCTGGCGGCGCGGGGAATCGACTGGCGCCCGGCGGCCGAGCGGTTTGCCGCCGTCCTGGGAGCCGCCGCATGAGCCCGCTCAGCGTCACCGACCTGTTCACCATCGGCATCGGCCCGTCGAGTTCGCATACCGTCGGGCCGATGCGCGCCGCCTATGCCTTTGCCACGATGCTGGCCGAGGACGGAATCGTGCCCGAGCGGGTCTATTGCGACCTCTATGGCTCGCTGTCGCTGACCGGTCGGGGGCACGCGACCGACATCGCGGTGCTGCTGGGCCTGTCCGGCGCTACGCCCGAAGGGGTCGATCCCGATGCGGTGGCAGGGATCGTCGCCGGGATTCGCGACAGCCACCGTCTGATGCTGGCCGGGGTTAACGCCATCGCCTTCGATCCCGAGCGCGATGTCGTGTTCCACCCCGGCTTCCTGCCCGGCCATCCCAATGCGATGGCGTGTACCGCCGTGTTGGCCGATGGCAGCCGCATCACCCGCCGCTATTATTCGATCGGCGGCGGCGCGATCCGCGCGGAGGGCGAGGCACCGCCGCGTATCAACCTGACGCTCCCCCACCCCTTTGCCACCGGCAACGACCTGCTGGCGCTATGTGCCGACACCCGCCAGTCGATCGCCGAGATCGTCGCCGCGAACGAGAGCGCGTGGCGGCCGGAGGCGGAGACGCTGGGCTTCCTCGATGCCGTCCGCGCGGCGATGCTGGGGTCGATCGACCGGGGCTGTGCCGGCACCGGCGAACTGCCCGGCGGACTGAAGGTGCAGCGCCGCGCACGGGCCATCCGCGAAAAGCTGCTGGAGCGCGGCCCCCGCACCGACCCCAGCGTCGTGTTCGAATGGGTCAGCCTGTGGGCGCTGGCGGTGAACGAGGAGAATGCGGCCGGCGGCCGCGTCGTAACTGCGCCCACCAACGGCGCGGCGGGGGTGATCCCCGCCGTCCTCAAATATTACGAGACCTTCGTCCATGGATCGACCCGCGCCGGCGCGCAGTCGCTGTTGATGACGGCGGCGGCGATCGGGTTCCTCTACAAGCAGAACGCGTCGATCTCCGCGGCCGAAATGGGTTGTCAGGGCGAGGTCGGCGTCGCCTGTTCGATGGCCGCCGCCGGCCTTGCCGCCGCATTGGGGGCCAGCCCGGCGCAGGTCGAGAATGCCGCCGAGATCGGCATGGAACATAATCTGGGCCTCACCTGCGATCCGATCGGCGGGCTGGTGCAGATCCCCTGTATCGAGCGCAACACGATGGGCGCGATCAAGGCGATCAACGCCGCATATCTGGCGCTGCATGGTGATGGTCGCCACATCGTCAGCCTCGACCAGGTGATCGAAACGATGCGCCAGACGGGCGAGGATATGAAGAGCCAGTATAAGGAGACCAGCCAGGGTGGCCTGGCGGTCAATGTCGTCGAATGCTGAAGGAACAACGCTTGTCTGCACTTCCCGATTTCGCCGCGATCACGCCCGACACGATTGCCCCCACGCTCGACGCGCTGCTGGCCGAGCGCGATGCGGTGGCCGAAGCCGCCACGACCACCGATCCGAGCTTTGCCGACACCTGGCTGCCAGTCGAGCGGGCCGATGTCGCGCTCGACAATTTCTGGTCGAGCGTATGGCATCTCCACGCCGTTGCCGACACGCCCGAACTGCGCGCGGCCCATGCGGCGGGACAGGCGGTGCTGACCGAACGCAGCATCGCCGCGCAGCAGGACCGGGTGATGTTCGACACGCTGCGCTCTCTGGCGGTGACGCCGGACTTCGCCGCGCTCGACGATGCCGACCGGGTGGCGGTCGAACGGTCGATCCGCGACCGGACGCTGGCGGGGGTCGCACTGGACGACGCCGCGCGCGAACGGTTCAAGGCAGTCGCGACCGAGCTGTCGGCGCTGCAGACCGAGTTCGCCAGCGCGGTGCTGGACGCGACCGATGCGTGGACGCTGCACGTGACCGATGAAGCGCGACTCGCCGGGCTGTCCGATGCCGACCGGGCGATGATGGCGGCGGCGGCCGAGGCCCGCGGGCTGACCGGATGGGTCGTCACGCTGCAACAGCCGAGCGTCGTCGCCGTCCTGACCTTTGCCGAGGATCGCGACCTGCGCGCCGACGTGTACCGCGCCTATGGCACCCGCGCGTCGGACCAGGGACCGGATGCGGGGAAGTTCGACAATGGCCCCCGCATTCGCCGCATCCTCGAACTGCGGCGCGAGGCCGCGGCGCTGCTGGGCTTCCCCGATCCCGTCGCGCGGTCGCTCAGCACCAAGATGGCGCCGGATGTCGGCGAGGTACTGGCGTTCCTGCGCGACCTGGCACAGCGGGCGCGGCCCCATGCCGAGGCGGAGATCGCCGAGCTGCGGGCCTTTGCCGCTGAACATCTGGCGATCGACGACCTCCAGCCATGGGACGTGGGTTTCGTCGGCGACCGGCTGAAGCGCCATGCCCATGCGATCGACCAGTCGGTCATCAAGGCCTATTTCCCGGTCGACCGGGTGCTGTCCGGCTGGCGCAACCTGCTGGGCCAATTGTTCGGGCTGACGCTGACCGAGCGGAGCGATGTCGCGACATACCATCCCGATGCGCGCTACTATGACGTGGGCGACGCGGACGGGGTGTTCGCCGGCCTGTATCTCGACCTGCACGCGCGCGCCGGCAAGAAGGGCGGCGCATGGATGGCCCCTGCCCGGCCGTACCTGAAGGATGCCAGCCTGCCGGTGGCATATATGGTCTGCAACTTCGCGCCGACCGGCGGGGAGATGCCGTTGCTCAGCCATGACGACGTGACGACGCTGCTGCACGAAACGGGGCATTGCCTCCACCACCTCTTCACCCGCGTGCCGCGCCCGGACATTGCCGGCACGACCGGGTTCGAATGGGACGCGGTGGAGCTGCCCAGCCAGTTGATGGAGGATTTCGCGTGGGAGCCGTCGGTGCTGGCGGCGATGTCGGGCCATGTCGACAGCGGCGAACCGCTGCCCCGCGATCTTTTCGACCGGATGCTGGCGGCGCGGCGGTTCCAGTCGGGCATGTTCCTGGTCCGCCAGATCGAGTTCGCGATGTTCGACCTGCTGCTGCACCTGGGCACCGAAGGCGATGATCCGATGGCGGTGATCGAGGCGGTGCGCGATGAGGTGTCGGTGGTGCGACCGCCCGCATGGCATCGCTTTCCCCATGCCTTCGCCCATATCTTTGCCGGGGGCTATGCGGCGGGCTATTACAGCTATCTATGGGCGGAATTGCTGGCGGCGGACGGCTTTGCCGCCTTTGCCGAGGCGGGCACGGTGGACCGGGCGACCGGCGACCGGCTGCGCGAGACGGTGTTGTCACAGGGCGCCGTGCGGCCGGCGATCGAGCTGTTCCGCGCGTTCCGCGGGCGTGACCCCGACCCGGCGGCGATGCTGGCGCGGCACGGGCTGGTTTGAGGCCAAAGTTCACGAAGTTCACACTTGCACGCTGTTTGTGCGCGGGTGTGGCTTTTGCAGGCAGTTTCTCACGCGAAGGCGCGAAGGCGTGGAGAAAGAACAGGATTTTTGGTTCGCGCGGAGGCGCGGAGACGCGGAGGAGTTGCGTTCGGGGCAAGCGGTGCGCGATCGGGAAACCCTTTTCCCGGTGGTAACGAACACGAGACCGCTGACGCGGGGAACGGCGCGTCTGGACGCAACCCCTCCGCGTCTCCGCGCCTTCGCGCGAACCCATTCCTTCTGCTTTGACGACCAGCGATGCGAAAGACCGGCAGCCATCCTGATCGGCCGCCGGCCTGTAGGAAAGCGCTTTCAGCTTGCCGCGAACACCGCGCGTTTGGCGGCGGCGATGGCACGGCCGAGCGCCGGGAGCGGGATGTCGCGCAGGATGATCCGCAGCGTCCGGTTCCGGCCCGGCGTCACCTCGGCATGGCCTTCGGGCAAGGTCACCTGCACCGCCCCGGCGGGTACGAAGTCGGGGCGATGGGCGATGGTGACAGCGATCGGCGCGTCGGGGTCCGCCGCCCCGCCGTCGCGACGCAATGCCGAGGGCGCGCGGCCGAATGCCGCCTGGAACGCTTCGTTGAAGCGCCGGACGCTGCCATAGCCGGCGGCGAAGGCGATGTCGGTCAGCGGCAGGCGAGTGTCGTGGACCAGATGCTTGGCTAGGTGCAGCCGCCGCGTCGCCTCGATCGCGAGCGGGGTCAGCCCCAGATGTTCGACGAACAGGCGGCGCAGATGACGGTCGCTCATCCCCAGCCGGTCGGCGAGGTCGGCGACGCTCCCCTCCGCCAATGCCCCGTCGTCGATCAGCCGCAGCGCGCGGTGGATGGAGGCGAGCGTACCGGCCCAGGCCGGGCTGTCGGGTGCGGTTTCCGGGCGACAGCGCAGGCACGGGCGATACCCTGCCGCCTGTGCCGCCGCCGCGCTGGCATAGAAACTGACATTGCCGCGATCCGGCGTGCGCGCCGGGCAGACCGGGCGGCAATAGATGCGGGTGGTGCGCACCGCGGTGAAGAACAGCCCGTCCATCGCCGGGTCGCGCCGTTCGATCGCGGCATAGCATTGGTCGGGGTCGAGCATGAGGCGACTGTAGCCGGGCGGCGACGGGCCACCAGCGGAAATCGGACATGGCGGTGGCGCGATGTCCGCTTTCCGCTGGCGGGGCGACCCCGACGGCGGCAGGGTCGCGTGCATGACGCAACTGCTCCTGTCCGAAACCCTGTCCAGCCCGGTGGGCGCGATCACGATCCTGACCGATGGGGATGGTGTCCTGCGCGCGCTGGAATATGCCGACTATCACGACCGCATGGAGCGGCTGCTACGGCTGCACTATCCGCAAGGGTGGCGGATCGAAGCGGCGCCTGGCGAGAGCGCAGCGAAGCGGGCGCTGGCCGCCTATTTCGCGGGCGAGCTGTCGGCGATCGATACGCTGCCGACGGCGACCGGCGGTACCGCGTTCCAGCGCGCGGTTTGGGCCGCGCTGCGCGACGTGCCCGCCGGGCGGACGGTCGCCTATGCCGACATCGCCGCCGCGATCGACCGGCCGAGCGCGATGCGCGCGGTCGGGATGGCCAATGGATCGAACCCGATCGCCATCGTCGTGCCGTGCCACCGGATCATCGGGCGATCGGGGCAATTGACCGGCTATGCCGGCGGGTTGGCGCGCAAGCAGTGGTTGCTGGCGCATGAGGGGGGCGGGTTGGTGTAAGACCGCATACGTGCTTGATCGTAACCCCGGCCTTCGCCGGGGTATGAGCGGCAGCGAGGGGTCGTCAGATCAACGCCGCCGCCAGATCCCGACCCGGCGCTAGCGCGGCATAGGCCCGCTCGATCGCGGCAACGAACGTCGCGTCCCCGCCCAGATCGCCGAACACCTCCCCCATCGCCAGCAACGCCCGCACATCCCCGGCCCGTGCCAGCAGCGGCTCCGCACGCGGATCGACCAGCGCCTCGCCGCTCGCCTTGCGGATCTCCAGAAACCGGAACCATGCCGCGATCGGCACCGCCAGCCGCTCGACCGGACGCCCGGCCGCGCGCGCGTCGCGGATCGTGTCGCACAGGCGATAGGGCAGCTTTTGCGAGCCATCCCACGCGATCTGTGCCAGCTGGTGCGCGATCGCCGGGTTGGCGAAGCGGGCCAGCACGTCGGCGATATAGGCGGACAGGTCCATCTCGGCGGGCGGGGTGATCGACGGGGCGATGTCCTGCCGCATCAATCGTTCGGCAAAGGCGGCGAGCGGGGGACAGGCCATCGCGTCGCGCACCGTCGCCAGCCCCATGAGAATGCCGAGATAGGCGAGCGTCGAATGCGCGCCGTTCAGCAGGCGCAGCTTCGCCGTCTCGAACCCGCGCACGTCGCGGGTGAACTGCGCGCCGGCCAGCTCGAACGGCGGGCGGTCGCCGGCGAAATCATCCTCGATCACCCATTGGGTGAACCCCTCGCGCTGGATCGGCCACGCATCGTCGATGCCGGTGGCGGCGCGGACCGTGGCGCGCAGCGCGTCATCGGTCGCCGGGGTGATCGAATCGACCATGGTCGAGGGGAAGCGGACATGATCGTCGATCCATGCCGTCAGGTCGGGGTCGCGCGCGGCGGCGAGGTCGCGGATCGCACGGCGGAAGCGCTGACCGTTGTCCGCCAGATTGTCGCACGCCATCAGCGTGATCGCCCCGCCCCCGGCCGCGCGCCGTGCGGCAAGGCCGGCGACCAGCCAGCCCGACAGCGTCGACGGCTCGGCACCGGTCAGTTCGCGGACGATCGCCGGATGGTCGAGGTCGAGCGCGCCGCTGGCGTCGAGGTGATAGCCTTTTTCGGTAACCGTCGTGGTGACGATCCGCGTGGTCGGCACGGCGATGCGCGACAGGATGGCGTCGCGCCGATGGGCGGTCAGCAGCTCGGTGATCGACCCGATGACGCGATACCGCGTCTCCGCCCCGAGCAGCGCCAGCGTGTAGAGCCCGTCCTGCGGCGTCAGCGCATCGGCCACGCCCGTCGAATTGAGCGCGACCGCGCTGATCGCGAAGCGGGGATCTGCGCCAAGGATGCCGTCGACATAGGCCGCCTGGTGCGCGCGGTGGAACGCACCCGGCCCGATATGGACGATGCCGGGGACGAGCGCAGCCCGGTCATAATCGGGTCGCGCGACCGACGCCGGCAGTTCGGTCAGGGTTGCGTCGGACAGCCTCACAGCCGGTATGCCCGCTTCACGAGGCCATAGGTCAGGTCGTACGCGACCGCGTGCGCCTCATCCTCGCCCAGCCGGTGTTCCGCGACGAGGCGGGCGAGGAAGGCGCAGTCGACCCGCCGCGCGACATCGTGGCGCGCCGGGATCGACAGGAACGCACGGGTGTCGTCGTTGAACCCAACGGTGTTGTAGAAGCCCGCCGTCTCGGTCGTCGCCTCACGGAAGCGGCGCATCCCCTCCGGACTGTCGTGGAACCACCATGCCGGACCCAGCTTCAGGCACGGATAATGCCCCGCCAGTGGCGCGAGTTCACGGGCGTAGGTCGATTCGTCGAGCGTGAAGAGGATGACGGTCAGGTCGCTCGACGTGCCGACGACGTCGAGCATCGGCTTCAACGCCGCGACATAATCGGTGCGGGTCGGGATGTCGGCGCCCTTGTCGCGACCAAAGGCGTCAAACAGGCCGCGATTATGGTTGCGGAAGGAGCCGGGGTGGATCTGCATCACCAGCCCGTCCGCGATCGACATCCGCGCCATTTCGGTCAGCATCTGCGCGCGGAACAGCTCGGCATCGGTCGCGTCGGCGGTGCCGGCGACGACCTTTGCGAACAGCGCCTCGGCCTCTGCCCGCGACAGGTTGGCGGTGCGGGCGGTCGGGTGGCCGTGATCGGTCGAAGTCGCGCCGGCGGCGATAAAGTCCTGCCGCCGCCTGGCGTGCGCGCGGAGATAGCCGGTCCAGCTGTGGACGTCCTCCCCCGTCAGCTCGGCGAACTTCGCGAGCGCCGGGCGAAAGGCCTCGTGTTCGCAATCGATCACCGCATCGGGGCGGTACGCGGTGACGACGCGCCCGCCCCAGCCGCTGGCGCGGATCGCGCGGTGATGGTCGAGCGGATCGTCGGCCCCCTCGGTCGTCGCGAGCAGTTCGATGCCGAAACGGTCGAACAGCGCGCGCGGGCGATAGGCGTCGGTCGCCAGCAACTCGCCGATACGGTCGTAATAGGTGTCGGCATTGGCGGCACTCAGCGCCTCATCGAACCCGAACACCGCGCCGAACACATGGTCGAGCCACAGTCGCGACGGCGTGCCGCGGAACAGGTGCTGGTGCGCGGCGAACACCCCCCAGGCCTTGCGCGGGTCGGCGACGACCGTCCCGTCGCGACGCGGCACCGCCAGATCGTCGAGCGCGACCCCCTGACTATACAGCATCCGGAACAGATAATGGTCGGGCGACAGCAACAGTTCGGTCGCGTTGGTCCATGGTCGGTCGGTCGCGAACCACGAAGGATCGGTATGGCCATGCGGGCTGACGATCGGCAGGTCGCGGACGGCGGCGTACAGGCTGCGCGCGATGCCGCGCGTCGTCGGATCGGCGGGCAATAATCGGTCGGGATGCAGCAGCAGCGCGGTCATCGGAATCTCCTCGGCCCCATCGATGCGACATTGTGCCAGCGCTGGCAACGGTCTATTTGTGCAGGATGGCCGACCAGAATCCCGCCCGCGCCGTCCGAGTCGATCGCGACGACGACGTCGCCCTGTTGCTCGATCCCGTCGCGGCGGGTGGCTTGGTCCGCTTCGACGATGCAAGCGTCGTGGCGCGCGAGGATGTGGCCAAAGGACACAAGATCGCGGTGCGCGCCGTCGCGGCGGGTGCGCCGGTCCGGCGTTATCGGGCGGCGTTCGGCGTCGCGACGGCCGACATCGCGACGGGCGCGCATGTCCATGTCCATAATGTCCGGACCGCATTGTCGGGGGAGGATGCGTATCGCTACACCCCCGCCCCGCTGCCCGCGCCGGCGGTCCGCACGGAGCCGGGCTTTGCCGGCTATGTCCGCGCCGACGGGAACGTGGCGACCCGCAACGAAATTTGGGTGCTGCCCACGGTCGGCTGTGTCGGGCGGCTGGGCGAGCGGATCGCGCTCCAGGCCTCCCCACGCCATGCCGGGCGGGTCGACGGGGTTCATGCGTTCAATCACCCGTTCGGCTGTTCGCAGCTGGGCGACGATCTGGACCGGACCGGGGCGATCCTTGCCGCGCTGGCGTGCAATCCCAATGCCGGCGGGGTCGTACTGCTGGGATTGGGATGCGAATCGAACCAGCTGGATACGATGCTCGCCCGGCTCCCCGCCGATGTCCTGGCGCGGGTGCGGACGGTGCGGGCGCAGGCAAGTGCGGATGAATTTGCCGAGGCCATGGCGGCGGTCGACGACCTGGCCGAGGCTGCACAGGCCCAGCGGCAGCCGGTGCCGCTGTCTGCGCTGCGGCTGGGGGTGAAGTGCGGCGGGTCGGATTCGATGTCGGGCCTGACCGCCAACCCCTTGATCGGACGGATGACCGACCGCGTGGCGGCGGCGGGCGGCACGGTGCTGATGACCGAGATTCCGGAGATTTTCGGGGCCGAGCGATTGCTGATGGCGCGCTGTGCCGACGAAGCGGTGTTCGACCGGCTGGTCGAGGTCACCAACCGCTTCAAACGCTATTTCCTCGACCATGGCGAGCCGGTGTCGGAAAACCCCAGCCCCGGCAATATCGCGGGCGGGATCACCACGCTGGAGGAAAAGTCGCTGGGCGCGGTGCAGAAGGGCGGCGTTGCGCCGGTGACCGACGTGCTGGACTATGGCCAGCCGGTGCGCCGCGCGGGACTGTCGATGGTCGACGCCCCCGGCAACGACGCGGTGTCGACGACCGCGCTGGCGGCGGCGGGGGCGACGCTGACGCTGTTTTCCACCGGGCGCGGCACGCCGCTCGGGTCGCCGGTCCCGACGATGAAGATCGCCACCAACCGCGACCTCGCCACGCGCAAGGGCGGCTGGATCGACTTCGACGCCAGTGTCGCGCTGGACGAAGGGCAGGACGCGGCGGCGGATGCGTTGCTGGCGAAGATCGTGGCGGTCGCGTCGGGCGAGCCGGCGCGCAATGAGGCGAACGAGGAGCGCGCGATCGGCATCTGGAAATCGGGGGTTACGCTGTAATCGTTCCGATCACAGCCGGACCGCACCCATGATATAGACATAGGGCGTAGCCAAACCCCGGATCGACCAGTCGGGCGGACATTGGCCGCCGGATCGGGTGACGACAGCCTTGGCTCCGTGCGCCTTCAGCTGCCGTGCCACCCGTTGCAGCGCTAAAAATCCGCTTCGTCCTGCCCCTTCGTCCGCGCCGGGCTGATAGCAGATCGTGTAGACGTCCGGGTTGTCCATCATCCACGATCGTACGGCGCTGGCGATGACGCCATCGGCATCGCCGGTCAGCGTTCCATCACGGTCGAACCCGACGATGAAGGGACCGGGATTGGGGTCGACGACCGCCGGCGCCAGCTCCGACACGGATGGCACGGTGCCCGGCTGGGCCGATGCCGATCCCGAGAGAAGCACCGCGACGAATATCCCTGCCCACAGGCGAAGCGACGCCGAACGGAACGCCCTCATCCGCTTCGCTCCATGGTGGATAGCCCCTCGCGATACCGCTTCGCCTTTTCCACATAGACCGCCGCCGACATCCTCAACCCTGCGCGCTGTTCGTCGCTTAACGTCTTCACCGCCCGCGCCGGTGCGCCGACGATCAGGCTTCCCGGCGGAAAGGTCTTGCCCTCGGTCACCAGTGCGCCGGCGCCGACCACGCAGTCTTCGGCGATCACCGCATGGTTCAGCACGGTCGCGCCCATGCCGATCAGCACGCGGTCGCCGATGGTGCAGCCGTGCAGCACCGCGCGATGGCCGATGGTGCAATCCTCGCCCAGCGTCAGTGGCGCACCCGGATCGCTATGGAGGACCGCGCCGTCCTGCACATTGCTGCGTGCGCCGATGGCGATCTCTCCATTGTCGGCGCGGATCACCGCGCCGAACCAGACGCTGACCCCCGCTCCCAGCCGTACCGCACCGATCAGGTCGGCGGACGGCGCGACCCAGCTGTCGAGGGCGAGGTCGGGGGCGGCGTCGGCAAGGGCGTAGATCGGCATGGCCGGCAGCCTATCACCCCCTGCCGACCGGGGCGAGCGTCGCGCGAACGATCAACTCCGCTGCCGCACCAGCCACACCGTGTCACCCGCATCGTCCACGACGAAGATCGCGCCGTCCGCGCGCGTCTGGACACTGACCGGGCGGCCGTGGACGGTGCCCTTCTTCGCATCGGCGACGAAGCCGGTCAGGAACGGCTGCGGATCACCGGTCGGGCGCCCATTGGCGAACGGCACCGCCAGCACGTCATAGCCGCTGAAGCTCGACCGGTTCCACGAGCCATGGCGCGCGACGAACGCGGTCGGCGCCCCCTGTTTGGCAAAGGCGATGCCCAGCGCCGCCGCATGTGCGCCGACCGCGACATCGGGCAGCAGCGTGAGGCCAAGCAGTTCGCGCTTCTCGTTGGCGTGGCGCGGGTCCTGCTTGCCGTAATAGCTGTAGGGCCAGCCGTAGAAACCGCCCTCGCGCACGCCGACCAGATAGTCTGGGGCGATGTCGTCGCCGATCTCGTCCCGTTCATTGACCGCCGTCCACAAGGTCGACGTGCCGGGTACGAAATCCATGCCGACCGGGTTGCGCAGGCCCGAGGCATAGGTCCGCTCACGCCCGGTCGTCAGGTCGATGGCGAGGATCGCGGCGCGGCGCCGTTCCTCGTCCATGCCATGTTCGCCGACATTCGACGCCGATCCGACCGACACGAACAGCGTGCGCCCGTCGGGGCTGAGCAGCAGGTTGCGGGTCCAGTGGTTGTTATAGCCACCAGCGGGCAGTGTCGCATGGGTGCGGGGGGCCGCGGTGATGCTGGTCTGGCCCGGCTGGAAGGGGAAGCTGATGACCGCATCGGTATTGGCGACATACAGCCGACCGTTCGCATATTGCATCCCGAACGGCTGGTTGAGCTTGTCGCGCAACACGAAACGTTGTTCGGCGATGCCGTCGCGGTTCGCGTCGCGCAGCAGGGTGATGCGGTTGGCGCTGTAGCCGGTGGTCTTCGACAGCGCCTGTCCGCGCGCGACCTCCGGATCGGCGTCGAGCTTGGGCTTGGTGCGCGCTTCGGACACCAGCATGTCACCGTTGGGGAGCAGCAGCGCCTGGCGCGGATAGTCGAGGCCGCCGGCGAACTTCACCACCTCCCAGCCGCGCGGCGCGGTGGGGGTGCGCCCTTCGGGCCAGCCGATCGTGACCGGGTGGTTGACCACCGATTCGGTCGCGTAGGGCGGCGCGGTTTCGGTGTAGCCGGGAATGGATTTTTGCGGTGCCTGCGCGTTGGCGGCGGTCGAGAACAGGGCGAGCGTCGTCGCGCCCAGCGTGCGGAGGTTCATTGCGGGTCCCCAAGTTGCCATGGAGGTGGGAACCGGGGCGTGGGGCGGCGGGTCCGTCAGCAATGAAATGATACGGGATCGGTACGGGTGCGATCCTCCCCGGCACGGGGAGGGGGACCGTCGCCGAGGGCGATGGCGGAGGGGGGTGTCGGCGCAACGCAACGGTGCCGTATGCGGACATCCCCCTCCACCATGCTGCGCATGGTCCCCCTCCCCGCAGAGCGGGGAGGATCCTGGCGTTATTCCACCGTCACCGACTTCGCCAGATTGCGCGGCTGGTCGACGTCCGTCCCCTTGGCAACCGCGACGTGATACGCCAGCAGCTGCACCGGCACCGCATAGACGATCGGCGCGATCAGCGGGTGGACCTTCGGCATGGTGATCGTCGCCACCGCGCCGTCGCCCGCCGCCTGGATGCCGTCATAGTCGGAGATCAGCACGACCTTGCCGCCGCGCGCCTGCACTTCCTGCATGTTGCTGACGGTCTTGTCGAACAGCGGGCCGGAGGGGGCGATGACGATGACGGGCACCTGGTCGTCGATCAGCGCGATCGGCCCGTGCTTCATCTCGCCCGCGGCATAGCCCTCGGCATGGATGTAGCTGATTTCCTTCAGCTTGAGCGCCCCTTCCAGCGCCAGCGGATAATCGGTGCCGCGCCCGAGATACAGCACGTCGCGCGCGGCGGCGATGACGCCGGCCATGCCCTCGATCGCCTCGTCATAGGCGAGCGCGCCGTTGATCGAGGCGGGTGCCTCGGCGAGGTGGCGGACGATGCTGCGCTCCTCCGCCTCGGACAGCCGCCCCTTCGCCTTGGCAAGGTTCGCGGCGAGCGCGGCAAGCACGGCAAGCTGGCAAGTGAACGCCTTGGTCGAGGCGACGCCGATTTCCGGCCCGGCATGGGTCGGCAGCAGCAGGTCGGCCTCGCGCGCCATCGTGCTGGTCGGCACGTTGACGACGACGGCGATCGTCTGGCCTTCGCTCTTGGCATGGCGCAGTGCGGCCAGCGTGTCGGCGGTTTCGCCCGACTGGCTGATGAACAGGGCAAGGCCCCCCTCCTCCATCACCGGCGCGCGGTAGCGGAACTCGCTGGCCACATCGAGGTCGACGGGAACCCGCGCAAACTGTTCGAACCAGTACTTGGCGACCATCCCGGCATAGAAGCTGGTGCCGCAGGCGACGATCGTCACGCGCCTGATGCCCGACAGGTCGAAATCGGGGATCGGCAGCGTCACCTTGCCCTCGAACCGCTGCAGGTACGAGCGCAGCGTCTGGGCGACGACGATCGGCTGCTCGTAGATTTCCTTCTGCATGAAGTGGCGGTGATTGCCCTTGTCGATCAGCGCGCCGGTGACGCCCGACAGCGTGACCGGGCGGTCGACCGGATTATTGTCGCGATCGAAGATGGCGGTGCCGTCGCGGCGGCAGACGACCCAGTCGCCCTCCTCCAGATAGGCGATGCGCTGCGTCAGCGGGGCGAGCGCCAGCGCGTCGGAGCCGAGATAGACTTCGCCGTCGCCATAGCCGACGACCAGCGGCGAGCCGAGGCGCGCGCCGATCAGCAGGTCGTCATGCTGGCGAAACAGGATGGCGAGCGCGAAGGCGCCGTGCAGGCGCGGCAGGATCGCCTTCACCGCATCGGCCGGCGACTTTCCGGCCTCGACCTGTTCGCTGACCAGATGGGCGACGACTTCGGTATCGGTCTCGCTGGTGAACACCCGGCCGCGCGCCGTCAGTTCCTCGCGCAACGGCTTGAAATTCTCGATGATTCCGTTGTGGACGACCGCCACTTCGTTAGTCGCGTGCGGATGGGCATTGTCGGTGGTCGGTCCGCCATGCGTTGCCCAGCGGGTATGGGCGATGCCGATATTGCCGGGCAGCGGATGCTCGGCCAGTTCGGCGGCAAGGTTCTTCAGCTTGCCCGACGCGCGACGCCGCTCGATCGCGCCGCCTTCGACAGTCGCGATGCCCGCCGAATCATAGCCGCGATATTCGAGGCGTTTCAGGCCGTCCAACAAGCGGTCGGCGACGCTCTCGGTGCCGATAATACCAACAATTCCACACATGGTCTTCTCTCCGGCGGGATACCCGCTTGGTTATTTCTTTGCGGCCTTGGCGGCCGATTGCCGGGCGCGGAAACGCTTCGCCCAGCCGGGATGGTCGACGCGCTCGGCCCGGACCAATGCCAGCGCGTCGGCCTCGACATCGCGGGTGACGACCGATCCGGCGGCGACCAGCGCGCCATCGCCGATCTTCACCGGCGCGACCAATGCGCTGTTCGACCCGATGAACGCACCCTCGCCGATCTCGGTGCGGTATTTGAAATAACCGTCATAATTGCAGGTGATCGTGCCCGCGCCGATGTTGACGTTCGCCCCCACGCTGGCGTCGCCCAGATAGGTCAGGTGGTTGGCCTTGGCCCCCACGCCCAGCGTCGTGTTCTTCACCTCGACAAAATTGCCGACGCGGCTCCCCTCGCCCAGCACCGCGCCGGGGCGCAGGCGGGCATAGGGACCGACGTCCGCCTTCGACGCGACGGTCGCGCCCTCCAGATGGCTGAAGGCGTGGATCGTCACATTGTCGGCGATGGTCACGCCGGGACCGAACACGACGTTCGGCTCGATCGTCACGTCGCGGCCGAGCTGCGTGTCGTGCGCGAAGAACACGGTGTCGGGCGCGACCAGCGTGACGCCATCGGCCATCGCGCGGGCGCGGCGCTTGGCCTGCCACGCGCTTTCCACCGCCGCCAGTTCGGCGCGGCTGTTGATGCCGGCGACTTCATCGGCGCCGGTTTCGATCACCACCGCGCCGCGCCCGTCGGCGATCGCCAGCATCACGATGTCGGGCAGGTAATATTCGCCCGCCGCATTGTCGTTACCGACGCGTTCGAGCAGCGCCCACAGGTCCACGGAGCGCACCGCGGTCACGCCGCTGTTGCACAGGTCGACCGCGCGTTCCTCCGCCGAAGCATCCTTAAATTCGACCATCTTAGCGATGTTGCCGGCATCGTCAGCGATGATCCGGCCATAGGCGGCGGGATCGGCAGGGCGGAAGCCGAGCACTGCGACCGCCGGCCGGTCGGCCTCGTCCAGCCGCGCGGTCAGGCGCGCGACGGTATCGGCCGACAGCAGCGGCGTATCGCCGAAACAGACCAGCACGATGCCGTCATGGTCGGCGAGCCTATCCTTCGCCTGCAACGCGGCGTGCGCGGTGCCCAGCTGTTCGCGCTGCCACGCAATCTCCACGCCGCGCCCCGCGACCGCCTTCTCGACCTGTTCGCCGACCGCGCCGACGATCACCACCCGGCGGGTGACGTTCGCGGCCGACAGGCTGTCCAGCAGGTGGAACAGCATCGGCTGTCCGGCGAGCGGGTGCAGCACCTTGTGCTTCGTCGACTTCATGCGGGTGCCCTGCCCGGCGGCGAGGATCACGGCGGCGATCGGTTGTGCGCTCATGGGCGGCAGTCTGTGGCACACGACCCTTGCCAATTCCATATCGCGCACGCCAAAGCCGGCCACATGACAAAGATTTCATTCGATATCGTCGGCTTCGATCTCGACGGGACGTTCGTCGATACCAGTGGCGACCTGACCGATGCGGTGAACCATGCGCTGGGCGATGCGGGCCGGCCGCTGCTGACGCGCGAACAGGTCATTCCGATGATCGGCGGCGGGGCGAAACACATGCTGCGTCAGGGGATGGAGGCGACTGGCGGCTGCGACGAGGCGGAACTGACCCGACTCCACCGGCTGCTGCTCGACCATTACGAAGCGAACATCGCGGTGCATTCGCGGCCGTTCCCCGGCGCTATGGCGGCACTCGACCAACTCGACGCCATGGGCGTGAAGGTCGCGATCGTCACGAACAAGCTGGAGGGGCTGGCGGTGCGGTTGCTGAACGAGCTGGACCTGACCCGCCGCTTCGCCTGCATCCTGGGCGGTGACACGCTCGGGCCGGGCAAGTCGAAGCCGAACCGCGCGCCGATCGATGCGATGATCGAGCGCTGTGGCGGCGGGCGCGCGGCGTTCGTCGGCGATTCGCATTTCGACATCGATGCCGCGAAGAATGCCGGCATTCCGAACATCGCCTGCTCGTTCGGGTTTCTGATGCAGCCGGTCACGGACCTCGGCGCCGATGCGGTGATCGATCATTTCGACGAACTGATCCCGACGCTCGCGCGTTTGGGCGCCTGATCCCTTTCTCCATCGAGGAACTGCCATGACCCGCCCCGTCGCCCTCATCACCGGCGCATCGTCCGGTATCGGCCTCAGCTTCGCCCATCACCTGGCGCGGACCGGCCATGACCTGGTGATCGTCGCCCGGCGCGAAGACCGGCTGCGCGACCTTGCCGAACAGCTGTCAGTCGAACACGGCATCGATATCGAGGTGATCGCCGCCGACCTCGCCGACCCGGACGACCTCGACGTGGTGGAGGAGCGGCTGGAGGCGGGCGAACCGATCGCGCTGTTCGTCAACAATGCCGGCTTCGCCGCGATGGGCAAGGTCGGCGAAGGCGACCGCGATGACATGACCGACATGCTGTTGCTCAACGTCGTCGCGTTCAGCCGCCTTGCCGATGCGGCGATGGCCGGCATGAAGCGGTCGGGCACCGGCACGATCATCAATGTCGGGTCGGGCACGCTGTTCACGAAGATGCCGAGCTATGCCGGCTATGGCGCGACCAAGGCCTATGTCGCCTATTACACCCGCGTAATGCAGGCGGAGACGAAGGACGGCAATATCCGCGTCCAGCTGCTGATCCCCGGCGTCACCGCGACCGATTTCCACCATGTTGCGGGCAAGAGCGTCGACGATTTCCCGCCGGAACGCGTGATGGAGTCGGACGATCTGGTCGTCGCGTCGCTGCGCGGGCTGGAACTGGGCGAGGCGGTGTGCATCCCGTCGCTGCCCGATGTGGCGGACTGGGAAGCGCTGGAAGCGGCCGAGGCGAAGATCGCGCCGAACGCGTCGCGGGACAAGGTGGCCGAGCGGTATCACGCGTAAAGCTCCTCCCCGTGCCGGGGAGGATCGGGTCGCCCACCAAATATTAAGCTCCCGCCGCTAACCCGGCCATGGTAGCGGCCAGTTCCGGTCGCGGGGGCGTGTGATGAACAAGCGGGTGCAGCGGATATTGGTCGTCTTCGGCACGCGGCCCGAAGCGATCAAGCTGTTCCCGCTGATCCATGCCCTTCGCGCCCATCCCGGATTCAACACCCGCGTCGTCGTGACCGCGCAGCATCGCGAGATGCTGGATCAGGTCATGGAGTTCGCCGGAATCACCCCCGATATCGACCTGAATATCATGACCGCCGGACAGTCGCTCGACGGCCTGACCGCACGGCTGCTGGATGCACTGGGTCCGGTGTTCGACAACGAAAAACCCGACCGGGTGATCGTGCAGGGCGACACCGCCACCGCGATGGTGGCTGCGCTGGCCGCCTATTACCGCAAGGTGCCCGTCGCCCATGTCGAGGCGGGCCTGCGCAGCCACGACATTTACCACCCTTGGCCCGAAGAGGTGAACCGCAAGATCGTCGGCAGCATCGCCGACCTGCACTTCGCCCCGACGCAGACCGCCGCCGACGCGCTGCTGGCCGAGAATGTGCCGGCGACACGCGTGCTGGTGACCGGCAACACCGTGATCGATGCGCTGCACATGGCGCGCGAACGCCTCGCCGCCGAGCCACAGCGGACGCAGGCGCTGGACGAACTGGCTGACCGGTTCGCGGGCAAGCGCGTGGTGCTGGTGACGACCCATCGCCGCGAGAACTTCGGCGGCGGCATGGAGAATATCGCCCGCGCCATCGCCCGCATCGCCGCGCGTGAGGACGTCGGCGTAATCTTTCCGGTCCATCCCAACCCGCAGGTGCGATCGGTGATGGACGCGATCCTTGGGCACAATCCGCGTGTCGCGATGATCGCGCCGCAGGATTATCCGCATTTCGTCCGCCTGCTTGACCTGTGCCACCTCGTACTGACCGATTCGGGCGGGGTGCAGGAAGAGGCGCCGGGCCTTGGCAAGCCGGTGCTGGTGATGCGCGAGACGACCGAGCGCCCCGAGGGCGTGATGGCCGGCACCGCGAAGCTGATCGGATCGGACGAGGACCGCATCGTCGCCGAAGTCGGCACGCTGCTCGACGACCCCCATGCCTATGCCGCGATGGCACGGGCGCACAACCCTTTCGGAGACGGCCATGCCTCCGCCCGCATCGTGGAGACCCTCTATGCTTGAACAGCGGATCACCGCCGCCGACACCTATGACGTCTGCGTCGTTGGCCTGGGCTATATCGGCCTGCCGACCGCCGCCGTCGTCGCCCGCTCGGGCGCGCGGGTCATCGGCATCGACGTCAGCCAGCATGTCGTCGACACGGTGGCGCGCGGCGACATCCATATCGAGGAAGCCGATCTCGACACGCTGGTGCGCGACGTCGTGCTGCTCGGCCGGCTGACCACCGCGACGACCCCGGCGCCGTCCGACATCTTCGTCATCGCGGTGCCGACACCGTTCGGGCCGGGCCATGTGCCCGATCTCCGCTATGTCCTGAACGCCACCCGCGCGATCGCGCCGGTGTTGGCGAAGGGCAATACGGTGATTCTCGAATCGACGTCGCCCGTCGGGACCACCGAACAGATTCGCGACCTGCTGGCGGAACTGCGCCCCGATCTTGCGCTGCCAGGCCTGTCGGACGCGCCCGACATTGCCGTCGCCTATTGCCCCGAACGGGTGCTGCCGGGGCGGATCATCCTCGAACTCGTGTCCAACGAACGCTCGATCGGCGGGATCACCCCGGCGTGCGCTGAGGCCGCGTGCGGCTTCTATCGCCGGTTCGTCGAGGGGGCCTGCACCGTTACCACCGCGCGGACCGCGGAAATGGTCAAGCTGGTCGAAAATACCAGTCGCGACGTCGCTATCGCCTTCGCCAACGAATTGTCGATCGTGTGCGACAAGATGCAGCTGAACGTGTGGGACGTGATCGAGCTGGCCAACCGCCATCCGCGCGTCAACATCCTCAAGCCCGGTCCCGGCGTCGGCGGGCACTGCATCGCGGTCGATCCGTGGTTCATCGTCGATGCCGCCCCCGAACAGACCCCGCTGATCCGCACCGCGCGCGAAGTGAACGACGGCAAGGTCGACCATGTCGTCGGCCGGGTGGTCGCGATGCTGGATGCAGCGCCGGACGCCCGCGCGTCGCTGCTGGGCCTCGCGTTCAAGGCCGATATCGACGACCTGCGCGAAAGCCCGGCGGTAAAGGTCGCCGCCGAACTGATCGCGCGCTATGGCGACCGGATCGACTTGGTCGAGCCGTTCGTGACCACCCTGCCCCGGTCGCTGGCCGGCGGGCGGCTGGTATCGCTGGATCAGGGTCTGGCGAACGACATCCTGATCGTGCTGGTCGACCATAGCGTGTTCAAGGCGGTGCCGGTCGAGGCGCGGGCTGGCAAGCAGCTGTACGATACGCGGGGCATGTGGCGGTGAGGAGCCGGCAGGGTTAGAACGCGGCGCACTAAAGGCGATGCAACCCCATGATCGATACGCGGAACGGGACTACTCGGATACTCGACTTCCTGCCGGGTGAGACACTGCCGTCGACGTCGCTCCGTGATCTGACAGGCGACACTGCAACGGGACGCGTTGGCCTCTTCCGATCGGGATTGGAACGCCGGGTTGCAGATGCGTGGTGTAGTCCGGCCACCGACCTCACCTGCGCGCAATGCCGGATGCTTGTTGGGCAGCGGCTTGCGCTGAGGTGGCTGGCCCACCCCGTAGCTACCTTCGCCGTAAAATATCCCCAGGCCGAGTGCGATCTCTACCCCGGAGATTTGACGGTCGCTGCGATTATCGCCTGGCGCGACCTTGTGGCTGTCGCGCCAGAGGCAACCTGCCTTATGCTCGCGGCGAATTATGACTGGCTCCGACGCGAAGCTAACACGGATCGATGGGCGGACAGCATTCTACAGCAGGCCGTTTCGGCGTTGGACACTGCGATGCTGGAGTGAGTGTCAGATGCAACGTCCCAACGCTGGGACCTATTTCTTCCGAAACTTCGTCCACAGATGCCGCGCCAGCATCGCCGGCGGCATCCGTAGCCAGTGCGAGCGGACGTAGAAGCCGAACTCGGTTTCCTTATGCCGCAACCGTCCCCAGCCGTCGCGGGCCAGCAGGCGGCGGGCGAACAGCGCGTCAGACGCGACCGGCGCTTCGCCCCCCGGCGTCCCGTAGATTCGCCGCGCCAGTCGCAGCGCCCGTGCGACGGCCTCCGACAGATCGTGCCGTGCCGCCCGATCCGTCAACGACGCCACGAACCCGGCATCCCGGTCGACAAACTCCCGCACCAGCCGGTCGATGTCCCACAGGTTGCGCAAGCCCCCCTGCAGGTCGCCATCGGCGAACAGGTGCGCGGCGGCATGGATCACCATGTCCTCCGGTGACAGCACCGACAGCCCGTTGCCGAGCGGCACGGCGTCGGCGATCAGCAGCGCCGCATCGGGCGTCGGTCGCGCGGTCGGCGGCAGGATGGTGTGGTGGACGTCGATCATCCGGTCCCGCTCCCGATGGATCAGCGGCGGCAGTTCATGCATCCAGCGGCGATAATAGGCGTCGTCATAGGGGTCGGGCTTCACCCATTCCCACCCCGCCGCCAGCAACGCCGCCTCCACCGCGTCGAGGGCGTCGCGCGGCACGAGGATGTCGAGGTCGCCGATCGATCGCCCGCGCCCGGCATCCAGTCCGGCGGCGACGAAGGCGGTGCCCTTCAACAGCACGACTGGCACACCCAGCGGCGCAAGCACCCGGCGCGCCGCCTCCGCCTCCCATAACGCGGCGACCCGCCCCTGCTCGGCCGAGGCACGGGCATCGGCCATGATCCGAGCGGCGGGAATGCGCCGCCTCTCCAGCCGGGTCGCGACGCTCCCGATCAGCTGTTCCGCCCGCGCTGCTGCGACCAGCGCGTTCCACTGGCCGGGCGTCAGGGTTTCCGCCCGCGACGGATCGGCCAGCACGGCGGCGACCAGCGCCCCGCTCATGCCAGCTCGCTCCACAGCCGCTCGACCAGTGCCAGCGCGGTATCGGTATCGGGATAGTCGATCGCCCGCACCGGCACCCGCGCGACCAGCCCGGTCAGCGCATCGAACCCGCGTTCCCCCATTGCGACATAGTTCGTCGATGCCTGGGTCAGCCGCACGAACGTTTCGGCAGGTTCGACCGGTCGCACCGCCTCCGCCTGTCCGAAGGTCGGGAACAGCAGCAGCGCCGGGTTGGCCGGCCGATCCATCGCGGCGATCGCGGCGGCATCGGGGACGAGGTGGCGGATGTCGCCCTTGGGCGTCGCTGCGAGCAGCGGCCCGAACCGGGCGTCGGGCGCGGCGCGCTCCATCACGCCGATCGCTTCGTTCTTCAGGCTGACAAGGCGGGGAAAGGCATGGACCAGCCCGCTTGCCGGATCGAGCAGCGCAAATTCGTCGCCCATCAACCGCCAGCCGCGCGTCATCAGCAACGCCGCCAGCGTCGACTTGCCCGCCCCCGACTCCCCAGTCATCAGCAGCGCCCGCCCATCGCGCTCGACCGCCGAGGCGTGGAGCAGCAGATAGCGGCGCTGCGCCAGCGCCATCTGCAGGTTCATGCCCATTTCCGCCGCCAGCAACCCCTGGCGCAGCGGCAACGGTGCGGCATCGGGAATGGTGAAGTCGCCGCCGATCATCACCGACGGCCGCACGATCCGCCGCCACGGTCGCGCGGCGAACAGGCGGACGTTGAAATCGACGATGCCGTCCACCGGCGGCGGATAGTCGCGATAGAGGTCGCGCAGCCGATCAACGGGCGCGCGCCAGTCGCTGCCGATCCGGAACCCTACGGGTCCGATGCGTAGCGTCGTGGCGTATCTCATGTCCGCTCGACCAGCCCGGTATCGGCCAGTTCCTCCAGCCGCGCGGTCAGCGCCGCCGGATCGCCATCGGGCAGGTCGAACCGTTCGGCCAGCACCGCCAGCAGCTCGTCGGCAGTCATCGCCCGGTCGGCGAGCAGGTCGAGGATTTCCGGCACCGGCGGGGCGACGACATGGGTCTGCCCCGATGCGCGGTGATAGACGGCGCTGAGCGCGTCGAGAGCGACGATCCGCAGGGCAGCCGGCGGCGGCGCGCGATAGCGTGCCGGCACCGCCGTATCAGCCGCGCGGCATCTGGAGCGAGGCGAAGCAGGTGAAGCCGCTGGTCCCGTTCTGCAACCGCTGGACATATTTCAGATAGGCGCGCGTGGTGTCACCATCGGCACCGGGCAGATTCTGCCCCTTCATCGCCAGCTTCACCTGTTCGCCGGTGAACGGGCGGTTGGCGCCGGGAAACGCGCCGGGCGTGCCGGGGGCCACGACCTGTCCATCGGCGGCAATCATCTGTCCCGCGCGGGCCCGGTCGGGGATCGGGATTTCGCAGGTCATGATCGACGCCTGGGTCTGGGCCAGGGCCGGGCGGATCGACACCACCGCCGACGCGCCTGCCGCACCGATCAGCAGCGTGCGCCGCGCAAGCGTGCCATCGGTCGGGGGGGTCGGCGTGTCGGTCATCCCGCCATCTTCCCCAACCCTGCGAAATTCGCAATCGCAAAGAGGGTTAACCCGTCCAATCGCGGGGCAATGCCGGCGGCACTGGCCTTGTGCGCCACTTCCGCCTAATCGGGGGCGATGGACGAATTCGGCCCCCGCCTGCCCCTCGCCCTCGTCATCGCGATCGGCGTCGCCCTGCTGGCGCTGTTGCTGGGTGCCGGGATCAACGCCAGCGCGGTCGTGCTGGTGGGGGCGGTCGCCGCCGTGCTGGTCGCGGGGTTGCATCCGCCCGAACGGGGGCCAAGCGAATCACCCGATACCCAGCGCCAGCAGGTGTTCGGCGCAACCCAGGCGGCGATCGATGCGGTCGACGAACCGATCCTCGTCATCGCCGCGGGCCATGTCGAGGCGGCGAATCCCGCCGGGCTCGCGCTGCTCGGCCAGCATATCGTCGGTGGCGACGTCCGGCTGGCCATCCGCCATCCTGCCGCCGCCGAACGCCTGTTCGGAACGCGCGACGATCGCGAGGCCGTCGGGCTGGTCGGCTTGGGCGCGCGCGACCAGAGCTGGGAAATGCGGGTTCGTCCGCTCGCCGACGACCGCCGCCTCGTCCATCTGGTCGATCGCACCGGCAACCGCGCCACCGAAAAGATGCGCGTCGATTTCGTGGCCAATGCCAGCCACGAACTGCGCACGCCGCTCGCCTCGCTGCTGGGCTTCATCGAAACGCTGCGGGACGAGGCGGGCGAGGACCCTGCGGTCCGCGAACGCTTCCTGAAGGTCATGAACGACGAAGCGCGGCGGATGCAGCGGCTGATCGACGACCTGATCTCGCTCAGCCGGATCGAGGCGGAGAAATATCGCCCGCCCGACCAGCGGATCGACCTGTCGGCGATGGTGCCGGCGGTCCGCGACGAACTGGCAGCGACCAATCCGACGCGCGGCGCCGACATCGTGCTGTCGGTCGCGCCCGACGTTGCGGTGATCGGCGACCGGGCGCAATTGTCGCAGCTGCTGCACAACGTCATGGGTAATGCGATGAAATATGGCCGCGCCGGAACGCCGGTCGAAATAAGTCTGACCCACCGCGACACCATGGCCGCGCTGGTCGTGCGCGACCATGGCGAAGGGGTGGCGATCGAACATCTGCCGCGCCTGACCGAACGATTTTACCGGGTGGATTCAGGGCGTAGCCGGGCATTGGGCGGCACCGGCCTTGGCCTTGCCATCGTCAAGCATATCGTCGAGCGCCATCGTGGCCGGCTCGACATCGGCAGCGTGGTGGGTGACGGCACGACGGTTTCCGTCCTGCTGCCCCTCCACGGTGTCATAAAGCCGTAACGCCATGGTAACACAGGACGGCCGAGCGTCGCGAATGACCGTACACGCCTCTGGAAACTGGAACCGCATGACCCGCCGGATCGCGTCCGTCCTGGCCCTCGGCCTCGCGCTCACCGCGTGCGAGCCGCAGACGTCGCGCGACCATATCCGCGTTGTCGGGTCGTCGACGGTCTATCCCTTCACCACCGCCGTCGCCGAGATGCTGGTGAATGCCAACCCCGACCTGCGCGCGCCTTTGGTCGAATCGACCGGCACCGGCGCGGGTGCCGCGCTGTTCTGCGCCGGTATCGGCCCGCAGCATCCCGACATCCTCGACGCGTCGCGCCGGTTGAAGAAGTCCGAATATGCCACCTGCCTGTCGCATGGCGTAAAGGATATCATGGAGGTGCAGGTCGGCGTCGACGGCGTCGCACTGGCCGAATCGAACAACGGGCCGAAGCTGAAACTCAGCAAGCGCGACGTCTATATGGCGCTGTCGGCCAATCCGCTGGGCAAGCCGAATACCGCGCGGATGTGGAACGAGATCGACCCGGCGCTGCCCGCCATTCCGATCCAGTTCTTCGGCCCGCCCGCGACCAGCGGCACGCGCGACGCGCTGGTCGAACTCATCATGGTGCCGGCCTGCGAGGCGGCGATGCCCGAGATCAAGGCGATCAAGACCAGCGACAAGGACCGGTACGAGGATGTCTGCACCCGCATCCGCGAGGACGCGGCCTATGTCGACAAGGGCGAGAACGACAATCTGATCGTGCAGAACCTGTCGACCAATCCCAACGCCATCGGCATCTTCGGCTATTCCTATCTCGAGGAGAACAAGGCGCGGCTGCACGGCGTGCCGATCGACGGCATCGCGCCCAGCTATGACAGCATCGCCGATGGCACCTATCCGGGGGCGCGCCCGCTGTTCATCTATGTGAAGAAGGCGCACATCAAACCGGTGCCCGGCATGAACGACTTCCTCGCCATGTATGCGAAGTCGTGGGACCCGGATGGCCCGCTGACCCGGCGCGGCATGATCGCCGCGCCCGCCGCCGTCCGCGCCGAGTCGAAGGCGGAGATCGAAGGCCAGACGGCGATGAACCCGGCGGGGCTGCACTGATGCACGGCTTCACCCTGATTCTGTTGATGCTGGGGTTCGGCGGTATCGGCTGGATGGTCGCCCGCGCCCGCGCCGCGCGCTTCGCCAAGCCGGCGACCGCTGCCGACCGTCCCAATTCGCTGCCCAGCCAGCATGGGTGGCACATGGCGATCTGGATCGCGGCCCCGGCCCTGCTGTTCCTCAGCATCTGGAGCGCGGTATCGCCCGCGCTGGTCCGCGACGCCGTGTTGCAGGCGCCCGCCGCCGCCGGCCTGCCCGGCCCCGGCTTCGAACGCTCGGCGATCCTGGCGGAGGCGCGCGCGCTGGCGCTGGGCAATGCGTATGGTGCGTTCAACCAGCAGGCGGAGGTCCTCGCCCCCGCTTACGCCGCAGCGCAAAGTCGCTATGACTGGATCGGCACCGTGCTTGCCATCCTGCTCGCCTTTGCCGGCGGCGCGTTCGCCTTCACCCGCATCCGCCCCGATTATCGCGCGCGGACGCAGGTCGAACGCGCGGTGATGCTGGCGCTGCTGGTCGCGTCGCTGATCGCGATCCTGACCACGCTCGGCATCTTCCTGTCGCTGGTGATCGAAAGCTGGCGCTTCTTCCGCATCGTGCCGGTCACCGACTTCCTGTTCGGCACCAACTGGAGCCCGCAGGTCATCCGCTCGTCCGATCCGGGCGCGACGTTGGGGGCGGTGCCTTTGTTCTGGGGCACCTTCTTCATCGGTGCGGTGATCGCGATGATCGTCGCCATCCCGTTCGGGCTGATGAGCGCGATCTACCTGACGCAATATGCCCGTCCGACCGTCCGCAAGTGGATGAAGCCGATCCTCGAAATCCTCGCCGGCGTGCCGACCGTCGTCTATGGCTATTTCGCCGCGCTGACCGTGGGTCCGGCGATCCGTGACCTGGCGGTGATGCTGGGGATGCCGTTCGCCAGTTCGGAAAGCGCGCTTGCCGCCGGCCTCGTGATGGGCGTGATGATTATCCCGTTCGTCTCGTCGATGGCCGATGATTCGATCGCCGCCGTGCCACAGTCGATGCGCGACGGCAGCCTGGCGATGGGTGCCACCACCAGCGAGACGATCGGCAAGGTGCTGCTCCCCGCCGCCCTACCCGGCGTCGTCGCGGGCGTGCTGCTCGCCGTTTCCCGCGCGATCGGCGAGACGATGATCGTCGTCATGGCGGCATCGGGCGCGGCGTCGATCACGCTCAACCCGTTCGAAAGCGCGACGACGGTCACCAAGCAGATCGTCGACCTGCTGACCGGCGAGGCCGAGTTCGACAGCCCGAAGACGCTCGCCGCCTTCGCGCTCGGCCTCACGCTGTTCGCGATCACCTTCCTTCTCAACGTCGTCGCGCTGCGCGTCGTGAAACGCTACCGGGAAGCTTATGAATAGCCCCAGCCTAGTGGCGGGCAGCCCCGCCGTCGAACGTGCCGCCACGCCCGAACGCGTGCCGACCGACTGGAAGACCGGCGCGATGCAGAAGCGCATCCGTCGCCGCTACGCCGCCGAACGCCGGTTCCGCCTGTTCGGCCTTGCCGCCGTCGTCCTGTCGGGCGGGTTCCTCGCCTTCCTGCTCGTCACGATGTTGATGAGCGGGATCGGCGGGTTCCAGCGGACGATGGTCACGCTGCCGATCGACTTCCCGGCCGCCGGCCTCGAGGTCGACCGCGCCCAGCTGAAGACGCGTGGCGCCGATCTGGCGCTGGCCGGCGCGGGGCTCGAAAACACCGTCAACGGTGCGGCGGCTTCGGCGTTCGGCGAGGACAACCGCGTCATCTCCGACAGCGCGTGGCTGAGCGTGCGCGACGCGATCAAGGCCGATCCGTCGATCCTCTCGCGCAAGGTCACTATCCCCGTCCCCGCCGCGCCGGGCATCGAGGAAGCGATGAAGGCCGATGGCGACCCGCAGGCCGAAGCGCTGGTCGCGAAGCTGGAGCGGGCGAACGCGATCTCGACCGGGTTCAACACCGACTTCTTCAAATCGGCCGATTCGACCGATCCGACCGCCGTCGGCATCTGGGGTGCGCTCAAAGGCTCGCTGATGACGATGCTGGTGACGCTGCTGATCGCGTTCCCGGTCGGCACGCTGTCGGCGCTGTACCTTGAGGAATATGCGCCCAGGAACCGCTGGACCGACCTGATCGAGGTATCGATCAACAACCTGGCCGCCGTGCCGTCGATCATCTTCGGGTTGCTGGGCCTGGCGGTGTTCCTCGGCACGCTCAACCTGCCGCGCTCGGCGCCGATCGTCGGCGGCCTGACACTGGCGTTGATGATCATGCCCGTCATCGTCATCGCCGGGCGCAACGCGATCAAGGCGGTGCCACCATCGATCCGCGACGCCGCGCTCGGCATCGGCGCGTCGAAGGTGCAGGTGGTGTTCCATCACGTCCTGCCGCTTGCGCTGCCCGGCATCCTGACCGGCACGATCATCGGCATGGCGCGTGCGCTGGGCGAGACCGCGCCGCTGCTGATGATCGGGATGCGCGCCTTCATCAGCCAGCCGCCGCAGGGCTTTGCCGACCCGGCGACCGTGCTGCCGGTGCAGATCTTTCTGTGGTCCGATCAGGTCAGCCGCGGCTTCATCGAAAAGACCAGCGCCGCGATCCTCGTGCTGCTGGCGTTCCTCCTCGCGATGAACGCGCTCGCCATCTATCTCCGCAATCGCTTCGAGACCCGCTGGTAATGACCGACACCCAACTCAACAACGCGACCCCGAAGCTGTCGGCGCGCGGCGTCGACGTGTTCTACGGCCAGAAACAGGCGATCAAGGACGTGTCGATCGACATCGACATGGAGCATGTCACCGCGTTCATCGGCCCGTCGGGATGCGGTAAGTCGACCTTCCTGCGCACGATGAACCGGATGAACGACACCGTGTCGTCGGCGCGGGTCACCGGCGATATCCGGCTGGATGGCGAGGATATCTATTCGCCCGCGATGGACGTGGTGCAGCTGCGCGCGCGGGTCGGCATGGTGTTCCAGAAGCCGAACCCCTTCCCCAAGTCGATCTACGAGAACGTCGCCTATGGCCCGCGCATCCACGGGCTGGCGGCGTCCAAGGGCGACATGGACGGGATCGTCGAGCGATCACTGACCCGTGCCGGCCTGTGGAACGAGGTCAAGGACCGCCTGACCGACAGCGGCACCGCCTTGTCGGGCGGGCAGCAGCAGCGGCTGTGCATCGCGCGCGCCATCGCCGTCGATCCCGAAGTGATCCTGATGGACGAGCCCTGCAGCGCGCTCGACCCGATCGCGACGGCCAAGATCGAGGAGCTGATCCACGAACTGCGCGGGCGCTACGCCATCGCCATCGTCACCCACAACATGCAGCAGGCGGCGCGCGTATCGCAGCGTACCGCGTTCTTCCATCTCGGCACGTTGGTCGAATATGGCCGGACCTCGGACATCTTTACCAACCCCCGCCAGGAGCGCACAAAAGACTATATTACGGGCCGATATGGCTGAGGGGAGCGACATGGCGACGGGCCACGAACATACGGTAAAGGCGTTCGATCGCGACATCGGCCATCTGCGCGCGCTGATCTCGCAAATGGGTGGCCTTGCCGAACAGGCGATCAGCGACGCGATGCTGGCGCTGACCCGCAACGATCCCGCGCTCGCCAAGGAAGTCCGCGCCAAGGACAAGGCGATCGACGCCATCGAGGCGGAGGTCGAGAAGCTGACCGTCCGCGTCATCGCCCTTCGCGCACCGATGGCCGACGACCTGCGCGAGGTGGTCGCGGCGCTGAAGATCGCCGCCGTCATCGAACGCATCGGCGACTATGCCAAGAACATCGCCAAGCGGGTCGCATCGATCCATGGCGAAACCCACGATCCACGCATCGAACCGCTGAGCATCCTGCCCGCCATGGCGCAGCTCGCCTCCGACATGGTGCATGACGTGCTCGACGCCTTTTCGGCACGCGATGCGCAGGCGGCGGTCGAAATCTGCAAGCGCGACAGCGCGCTGGACGATTATTACAACAGCATCTTTCGCGTGCTGGTGACCTATATGGTCGAAAATCCCAAGACGATCAGCCAGGTCGCGCACCTGTTGTTCGTCGCCAAGAACCTCGAACGCATCGGCGACCATGCGACCAACGTCGCCGAAATGGTCTATTTCGCCGCCACCGGTCAGACGATGGCGGAGCGTGAAACCCAGGACTTCGCAGGATAATCATGAGCAAGGCACGCATGTTGCTGTTGGAAGACGATGCGGCGCTCGCCGAACTGATCGCCTTTCATTTCCAGCGCGAGGATTTCGAGGTCGTCCGCACGCACGAGGGCGAGGAAGCCCTGCTCCTCGCGCGGGAAGCCACGCCCGACATCGTGCTGCTCGACTGGATGGTCGAAGGGCTGTCGGGGATCGAGGTCTGCCGCCAGCTGCGCCGCCAGGCGGAAACGCAGAACGTACCGATCATCATGCTGACCGCGCGCGGCGAGGAAGAGGATCGCGTGCGCGGCCTCGAAACCGGTGCCGACGATTATGTGACGAAGCCGTTTTCCCCACGCGAACTGGTCGCCCGCGTCAATGCCGTGCTGCGCCGCGTGCGTCCGGCGCTGGCCGGGGAAGCGCTGACCTATTCCGATATCGAGATGGATACGGTCGGCCACCGCGTGCGGCGCGGGGGGGAAGTCGTGCCGCTGGGGCCGACGGAATTCCGTCTTCTCAAACACTTCCTCGAACATCCCGGCTGGGTCTTCTCCCGCGAACGGTTGCTCGATGCAGTATGGGGCCATGATTCGGACATCGAATCGCGGACCGTCGACGTACATATCCGTCGCCTGCGCAAGGCGATCAATGTCGGTGACAGGCCCGATATTATCCGTACCGTGCGGTCGGCAGGATACGCCCTGGACGCGACGGGCTGAAAACTTGAGCGGAAACCTTTCCGTACTTGCACGTTTGGTTCGCAGCCTCAACGAAACAAGTCGAAAAGGAGTTTTCCGATGAAGACTGTCGCTTTCATGGCCGCCCTGCTGATGGGTAGCGCCGCCGTCGCACAGACCACGCCGCCGACGACGCCAGCCCCCGACGCCACGATGCAGCCGGGTACGACCACCGCGCCGACCCCGCCGGTCGACAACATGACCCCGCCGCCGGCGCCAGCTGATCCAGCCGCAGCGCCGACGACTCCGCCGGCCGATCCGATGGCGACGACCGCCGCCCCGGCACCGATGGCGCCCCCCGCCCCGCCCGCACCGATGGCAGGCGCGCCGATGGCCGGCGGAGCGCAGATTCAATTCGCCCCGCCGCAGGTGACCCCGCCGCCGCCGGCGAAGGAAAGCTATCCGGTGTGTTCGCGCACCGTGAAGGACAGCTGCCGCAATCCGGGCGGTCGTTAAGACCCCCGGCCTGACGGCAGACAACGGCGCCCCGCCCACTCGGCGGGGCGCCTTTTTTGTTGTCGGTCGTCCCCGATCGCTTCGCGCAGCAGCGGCCATGCGTGCAGCCATCGTTTCGATCGCACCCTTTCGGCATAGATGCACCGATCCACACCCATGAAGCGCGGAGTAGGCCGCAGGACGAGGCTCAACAGGTCGCCCACCCCGAACGGTGCCGCTACTTCGCAACGGTCGCTGCCCACCCTGCGCACCGCCACCGCGGCCGCCGTTTCCGGCCAGTAGCGCATCGCCTCGCTCGCCGAAGCATAGGGTGCGTCGCCATTGCGTTCGTGCATCCGCGCCTGATTCTTGACCGACCAGGCGATATCGGGCGCGACCGCGCGCAACGCCGCGTCCAGTCGTCGATCTTTCCCCGCATCCCGACAGTGCGGATCGTGCCAGATGACATCGACATCCCCGGATAGCGGCGACGGCGTGCGACCATGCAGATGGTCCCATACCG
This sequence comes from uncultured Sphingomonas sp., assembly GCF_913776855.1. Taxonomy (GTDB): domain Bacteria; phylum Pseudomonadota; class Alphaproteobacteria; order Sphingomonadales; family Sphingomonadaceae; genus Sphingomonas. The sequence continues at coordinate 32,273 of NZ_CAJYQD010000020.1, forward strand.
CGTTTCGGACAAAGCCGGCGGCGATCCAGCCATCACGGAGGTGGAGGTCGCGCACGATCCCCAGCAGATGCCAGCGCAGCGGATCGGCGCGCAGCACATCGATGATCTGCACGGCAGGGTCCATGGCCCGGACGCTATCCCGGTTCTCGAGGGCAGGGAACGGGTTCCGGCAACCTTGAGGCTCGTCCCGCAATCGGACGGTTGCCCGAAAATACGGCACGCGACGAAAAGGTAAAGAATGTGTTAACGCACTCATGATGAAGCCGAACGCTCCCCGCCCCCGTCACCCCTTCCGCGCCACGCTGCCGCGGGTCGCCAGCGTGCCGGCGCGCAGCGACGACAGCGACCTGAAGCTGTTCACCGTCAGCTTCACCGCCTTTTTCATCTGCTTCTACACGTTCTTCCTGTAGAGGGCCTCAGGCCGGGCAGCCCTCGTCGCAGGCGCGGTGGAGCCGCCAGGCAAGCCACGCCGAGATAAGGCACATGCCCGCTACCAGCAGCAGCATGTCGGTTGGTCCCAGCCCCGCCTTGGTCAGCAGGATGACGCCGATCGCGCCGATCGTCATCGACGCGCAGTTGACGACGTTGTTCGCCGCGACCGTCCGCGCGGTCTGGTCCTTGGTCACCGTCGTCGTCAGGAATGCATAGAGCGGCACGACGAACATCCCGCCAAAGATCGCGATCATCGCCAGCGTGGCCAGCAGCAGCAGCGATTGCGGATGGGTTACGAAATCGAGCGCGCCGTAGAGCGTGCCGTCGGGCGCGGGCACCCACGCCTTCGCCTCGAACGCGAAGGCCAGCACGCACACCGCCATCGCGATGACCGACGCCGGCGAATATCGCGCCGAAATCTTGCCCTTCAGCAGCGCATTGATGATGACCGATCCGATCGCGACCCCGATCGAAAAGATCGCGATGGTGAGCGAGGCGACCTGCTGGTCGGCGGTCAGGACATTCTTCACCAGCACGGGGAAGATCACGATCAGCACCGACCCGATCGTCCAGAAGAAGCTGATCGCGACGATCGCGAGGAACAGCCGGCGGATATGCATCGTCGCCGCGATCAGATGCCATGACGAAGTGAACGGGTTGAAGTTGATGACCAGCTCGGGGCCGCTGCGCGGAGCCGGGGGTACCTGCCGGCCGGTGAACCAGCCGATGATCGCGACGACCACCACCAGCGCGGCGGCATATTCGACGCTGATCCAGCCGGCGACGATCGTACCGGTCAGCACCGACAGATAGGTCGCCGCCTCGATCAACCCGGTACCGCCCAGTACCTGGTGATCCTCCAGATGCTGCGGCAGGATCGCGTATTTGATCGGCCCGAAAAAGGTCGAATGGACGCCCAGCATCACCACGGCGCTCAGCATCATCACCACGCCGGTCGTGACATAGCCGGTGCGCGCGACCAGCATTCCCGTCGCGCCATAGACCATGATGCCGATCTCGGCAGTCTTCACGATGCGGATGATCCGCGCCTTGTCATGCGTGTCGGCCAGCTGCCCCGACAGGGCGGACAGCAACACGAACGGCAGGATCGCAAGGCCGGTCGCCAGCGCATTGAAATTCTGTTCGCTCGCCGGGTCCTTGAACAGTTGATAGGTCGCGAACAATACCATCGCGTGCTTGAACAGATTGTCGTTGAACGCGCCCAGAAACTGGGTGACGAACAGCGGCAGGAAACGGCGCTGCTTCAGCAACCCCAGCGCATTATTCATTCCGGGTACGACCTGATCTACGTGCCTGTCGGCTTGGTTGGTCCGGGTGTAGCCAGCACGTCCGCCTGCTTCAACGCCGTTTTGCCGCTTTCGCGAGACGGGCCGGGGATGCTAAGCGCGGCGTTGTGCTGACGCTTCCCAACATTCTCACCCTGTCGCGCATCTTCGCGGTGCCGCTGCTGGTCGCGTTCCTGTGGTGGCCGATGTGGCAGGCGGGCTATGCGATCGCCTTTGCGCTCTACTGCCTGATGGGGATCACCGATTATTTCGACGGCTATCTGGCGCGCGCGCAGGGTACCGTGTCGAAACTGGGCGTGTTCCTCGATCCCATCGCCGACAAGATCATGGTGGCCGCCGTCATCCTGATGCTGGTCGGCACCCGGCACGATGTCGCGATCATCACCGGCATCCACCTGATCGCCGCGCTCGTCATCCTGCTGCGCGAGATCGCCGTGTCGGGGCTGCGCGAATTCCTGGCCGGCATCCAAGTGTCGTTGCCGGTGTCGCAGCTGGCCAAGTGGAAGACGACGCTGCAACTCGTGGCGTTCGGCGCGCTGATCCTGGCGGGCGCGGTGCCCGAATATGGCTTCGTCCATGTCACCGGGCTGGTATGCCTGTGGGGAGCGGCCGTGCTGACCGCCGTCACCGGCTGGGACTATCTGCGCCTCGGCCTGAAGCACATGGACACGTAATGGCGATCGACCTGCTGTATTTCGCATGGATGCGCGAAGCGATCGGGACCGGGAGCGAGCAGGTCGATCCGCCCGTCGACGTAACGACCATCGCCGATCTGGTCGACTGGCTGGGTACCCGCGGCGGCGGCTATGCGACCGCCTTCGCCGACCGGCAGCGACTGCGCGCGGCGGTGGATCAGGCGTTCGTGCCGCTCGACACCCCGCTTGCCGGCGCGCGCGAGGTGGCGCTGTTCCCCCCGGTGACCGGCGGATGATCCGCGTCGTGGTGCAGGACGCGCCGATCGACCTGGCGGCCGAACATGCCCTGGCCGAAGCGGCGGATGCCGGCGCGGTGGCGACCTTCACCGGGCTGGTGCGCGGCGACGACGGCGTCACCGAACTGGCGCTCGAACATTATCCCGGCGCCACCGAACGCGCGCTGGAGCGGTTGTGCGAACAGGCGGTCGAACGCTGGACGCTAGCCAAGGCGGTGATCGTCCACCGCGTCGGGCCGATGGTGCCCGGCGACCGGGTGGTATTCGTTGCCACGACCGCCCGGCATCGCGGGGCCGCGCTGGAGGCGTGCGCGTTCCTGATCGACCGGTTGAAGACCGGGGCGCCGTTCTGGAAACGCGAACGGCGCGGCAGCGAGGCGCGCTGGGTCGAGGCGCGGGAGAGCGATGATGTCGCGGCGGCGCGGTGGGGCGCGGCCGGGTAATGGTGCGTTCGGGGCGGTCCTTCGATACGCCCCTTCGACTTCGCTCAGCGGCTACTCAGGAGGAGCGGTTGGTAGATTCCGGCCCACATTTCATTCACTCCCGTTCGGTTCGAGTAGCGATCGAGCTTGTCGAGAGCGCGTATCGAGAACGGGGTTCCGCGGGGGTGACATAAGAATGTTCCACCCGTGGACTGCCGTTCTCGACGGACGCTTCCCGACAAGCTCGAAGCTGCTCGAACCGAACGGGGGGGGTGGTGGGGATATGGCATCCCTATAGAAAAAAACCGGGCAGGATCGCTCCCGCCCGGCTTCAACCTTCAGCCCGAACCCGGATCAGCCGAGCTTCGGCGCCAGCACGCCGTTCACGACATGGACGATGCCGTTCGACTGTTCGACGTCATATTGCGTGACATAGCTCTTGCCGCCGCCGACATCGGTCAACACCAGTGCGCCGTTTTCCAGCGTCGCCTTCAGCGGCTGACCCTCGACCGTGGTCAACGTGGCGGTGCCGCCGCCCGCTTCGACCTGCGACTTCAGTGCCGCCGCGTCGAGCTTGCCGGCCACCACATGATAGGTCAGCACCTTGGTCAGCGACGCCTTCTGTTCCGGCTTCAGCAGCTGGTCGAGCGTACCGGGGGCGAGGCGACCAAAGGCCTCGTTGGTCGGGGCGAACACGGTGAACGGTCCCGGACCCGACAGGGTGGCGGTCAGGTCGGCGGCCTGCACGGCCTTCACCAGCGTGGTGAGGTTGCTGGCCTTCGATGCATTGGCGACGATCGTCGCGGTCGGCAGCATCGGTGCGCCGCCGACCATCACCGGCGCCTTGCCAGCGGCATTGGCGTCGGCCTGCACGCCGGCGTTCACACCGACAACCGGGGTCTGCACCTTCACGGCGGTCCCGGTCTTGACCCCGGTCTGCGCGGTCGGGGCAGTGGTCGTCTGGGCATGGGCGGCGGCGGTCAGCGACAGGGTGAGCGCGGCGGCCGAAATGGTTGCGCGAATCATCGGTATTCTCCCGGTGGTTGCGGTCAAAACATGTCCGATGCCAGGGCGGCATCGACCGGGGAAATACGGTTTTTGGGGGCAAAGGGTTCCCGCGCGGCCCGAACGCTCAGCTCCGATGCGCGGCAAGCACCTCTGCCAGCAGCCGAAAATCGCGTTCGCGCGGGGACGCTTTCCGCCACACCAGCGCGATACGACGCGACGCGTTCTGCGCCTCGATCGGCCGCGCGCTGACCCCGGTATTGTCGAGGATGCCGGCATCGATCGCCATCTGCGGCAGCATGGTGGTGCCCAGGCCGTTGTCGACCATCTGGACGATAGTGTGGAGCGACGTGCCCATCATCATCGCCTGCCCCCGCGCCTCGGGCTGTTCGCACGCGCGCAGGGCATGATCCTTCAGGCAGTGGCCATCCTCCAGCAGGAGCAGGCGTTCGGCATCGATGTCGTCGGCGACCAGCGGTGTCGTGTCGGCAGCGTCGTTGCCCGGCACCGCCAGGAACAACCGGTCGTCGAACAACGGCGCCGTCTCCACCTCGCCGCACGCATAGGGCAGCGCCAGCAACACGCAGTCGGTGCGGCCATGGTGCAGCCCCTCACACGCCGCCGCGCTCGGCTCCTCACGCAGGTACAGCTTCAGGTCGGGATAGTCGCGGCGCAGGCGCGGCAACAGTTGCGGCAGCAGGAACGGGGCGATGGTCGGGATGACGCTCATCCGCATCTCACCCGACAGCGGCCGCCCGGCGGCGCGGGCCATGTCGGTCAGCTCCTCCGCCTCGCGCAGTACCGTCCGTGCCTTGGCCACGATGCTGTCGCCCAGCGGCGTGAAGCGCACCACGCGCCGGGTGCGCTCGACCAGCACCACACCGATCAGCGTTTCCAGTTCGCGTATCCCCGCCGACAGCGTGGATTGCGTAACGAACGATGCCTCCGCCGCGCGGCCGAAATGGCCGGCATCGCGCAGCGCGACCAGATATTGGAGCTGTTTGAGCGTGGGCAGATACACCGACATGGCACTTACTTATTCACTCGATCGATCAATCCCAAGGGCAATTTCGATTGGATCGGTCCGGCGCGTACCCTATATCGCGGTGCAGCAATTCACGGTGCGCACCGCACCATAAGAAAGGGCATTCCATGCTGACCGTTGGCGACAAGCTCCCCGAATTCACCGTTCCCGTGCAGCAGGGTACCAGCGCGCTGCCGGCCGGCGAGACGCTGAGCCACGACGCATTCCCCGGCAAGTGGAAGGTGCTGTTCTACTGGCCGAAGGACTTCACCTTCGTCTGCCCGACCGAGATCGTCGGTTACAGCGAGCTGAAGGACGACTTCGCCGATCGCGACGCCGTGCTGATCGGCGCATCGACCGACACCGCGCACGTCCATCTGGCATGGCGCAAGTCGGACGCGGACCTGGCCGCCGCCGATTTCCCGTGGATCGCCGACAATGGCGCGGTGCTGGCGAGCAAGCTCGGCATCCTCGACAAGAACGAGCATGTCGCGTTCCGCGCGACCTTCATCATCGATCCGGACAATGTGATCCAGGCGGTGCAGGTCAACGGCCTGAACGTCGGCCGCAACCCGGCGGAAACGCTGCGCGTCCTCGACGCGCTGCAGACCGACGAACTGTGCCCGTGCAACTGGAACAAGGGCGACGACGTCCTCCAGGTCGCAGCCTGATCCCATCGGGAGCGGGCTTTTCGTCCGCTCCCCCTTCTCTCGGCACCCCAGCGCGGACCAGGGCCTGTCGCCCGGTCGGCTGGGGTGTCGTGTATCTGACGGAGATACCCCATGTCGCTTAAGGAATTTGCGGGCCAGCTGCCCGATTTCGCCAAGGATATCCGCCTGAACGTCGGCTCGCTGCTGAACGAAACGGTGCTGGACCCGCAGAAGAAGTTCGGGACGATGCTGGCCTGCGCGCACGCCACCGGGCACAAGCCGCTGGTGGAGGCCGCCGAGGCCGAAGTCGCCGACAAGCTGTCGCCCGAGGCCGCCAATGCAGCGCGCGCGGCGGCGGCGGTGATGGCGATGAACAACGTCTATTACCGCTTCGTCCACCTCGCCAAGAACAAGGAATATGGCAATCTGCCCGCCAAGCTGCGGATGAACGTCATCGCCGCGCCGGGGATCGAGAAGGTCGATTTCGAACTGTTCAGCCTGGCGGTGTCGGCGATGAATGGTTGCGGCATGTGCATCGATGCGCACGAGGACGTGCTGAAGAAGCACGGCGTGAAGGCGGAAGTCATCCAGGGCGCAGTACGCATCGGCGCGGTGCTGGCGGCGGTGGCGACGGTCCACGCAGCGGTCGCGTAACGCCACCCTCGATCGGACGTCACCCCGGCGCAGGCGGGGGTGACGTCCCTTCCGGGGTCAGGAAAGCGCCCGGTACACGCTGTACAGGCTGGTGATCGTCAGCACGGTACCGACCAGGATCAGCAGCGTGCGCGCCGGAATATGCTTGGCGAACATCGCCCCGAACGGCGCGGCGGCGATCCCGCCGATCAACAGCCCGGCGACGGCGGTGGTGAACGCCTCCAGACCCAGATGGATCAGGAACGTCGCCGAAATGCTGATCGTCAGGAAGAACTCGACCGTGTTGACCGTCCCGATCGTCGTGCGCGGCGTGGCGCCCTGCACCAGCAGGTTGGAGGTAACAACCGGTCCCCAGCCGCCACCGCCCGCCGCGTCGAGGAACCCGCCGACCAGCCCCAGCGGGGCGATGATCTTCGGCTCCTTCGGCTCGGGCGGCTTCCGCAGGCCGCGCCACAACAGGTACAGGCCGATGCCGGCCAGATAGGTCATCACGAACGGCCGCGTCACCGACGCGTCGAGCGACGACAGCAGATACGCGCCGGTCACCCCGCCGACGATGCCGGGCAGCACCAGCCGCCAGAACAGCTTCCAGTTCACATTCTTGTGCAATGCGTGGCTGATCCCCGACACCCCGGTCGTGAAGCATTCGACGACATGCACGCTCGCCGATGCCGTGGCGGGCGGCACGCCCAGCACGCTCACCAGCAGGGTCGACGAAATCACCCCGAATGCCATGCCCAACGCACCATCGACGATCTGGGCGGCAAATCCGGCGGCAACGAACTCGGCCAGACGCGCCCAGTCGATATTCTCGAACATCCCATTCCCTTCGATATGGCGCAGCGGCGGTCAGTGATGACGGCAAACGACAATGCCTACAAGATACATAGGGTTTGTTGCGCCTACAGTACGACTTGGCGACCGGGGATGGGCCGCCTACATCTGGTACATTACCAAGGGGACTGCACATGGTTGCGCGGCTGTTGCGCTATCTGGATTCGATCAAGGCGCGTGATCCTGCGCCGCGGTCGCGCGCCGAGATCCTGACCTATCCCGGCGTCTGGGCGGTCGCGTTCCACAAGCTGTCGCATCGGCTGTTCCGCGCGCGCTGGTATTTCGCGGCGCGCACGATCAACCATTTCTCGCGCTTCCTGACCGCGATCGACATCCATCCGGGTGCGACGATCGGGCGGCATTTCTTCATCGACCATGGCTTTGTGGTGATCGGCGAGACGGCGGAGATCGGCGATGGCGTCACCATCTATCAGAATGTGACGCTGGGCGGGACCAGCCCCGACAACGGTATCGCCGGCAAGCGCCACCCGACGATCAGCGATGGCGCGATCATCGGTTCGGGCGCGCAGGTGCTGGGTCCGATCACGATCGGCGTGCGCGCACGGGTCGGTGCCAATGCGGTGGTGACGAAGGATGTGCCGGAGGGAACGACCGTCGTCGGCATTCCTGCCCGTCCGACGGTGGTCGAGGGTGGGCAGGCGCCCGACCCGCGCTTCGTCCCCTATGGCACCCCGTGCCGCGACAATTTCGATCCGCAGACCCAGCGGATCGAACTGCTGCGCTGCGAGGTGGAAACGCTCAAGCGACAGCTGGACGCGCTGCTGGCCGAGCAACAGGACCATCGCGACCGCGCCTGATGGGCATCGTCACCCCCTTCCCCCAACCGCGCCAGCCGGGGCAGGTCGGCTTCGAACGCGTCGAACTGACCCGCATCCTCGACCTGTACGGCCGAATGGTCGCCGCCGGGCACTGGCGCGACTATGCGATCGACCTGGGCCGCGACGCCGCGGTGTTCAGCGCCTTTCGCCGTGCGGCCGAACGGCCCGAGTTCCGAATAGAGAAGCGCCCGTCCCTGCGCAACAAGCAGGGCATGTGGGCGCTGGTCGGTGAAGCCGGCGCGATCGTGAAGCGCGGGCATGACCTCGGTCCGGTACTGGCCCCGGTCGAACGCCGGCTGATGAAGCTGGTCGAGGAATAGCGGCCCTGTAAAAAAGCGGCCCCGGTCGCCCGGAGCCGCAAGGTACGCTTTCCAAGGAAATGGTGTCAGGCCATCGCCACCGGCGGCAGGCGTTCGCCCAAGCCGCCGAGCAGCCCAACCACCGTGCGCCGCATCGGTTGCCAGAAAACCGACAGGGTGAGCAGCGCCGATCCGATAACGAACGCGGTGAACGCCGCCGACAGCTCGACCGCCCCCGCCTTTTCGAACAGGGCGTAGAGCGCATAGAGGACATAGGCGAGGCTGGAGACGAGCAGCGCGCGGCGATCGACCGCCAGCGCCACGACGCCGAAGCCTACATATAGCGCGATCACCACCGCCGCCATCGGCGGGGTCACGGTCGGGCCGAACACGCCCAGCAGCTGGAACAGCGAATGCGCGATCAGCGGTGCGGCGACGAGGTGCAGCCAGAAGGCGACATCGCTGCGGCGCGTGCGGCGATCGCGGTCGGACAGGTCCCACCGCATTGCAGCGGCGAACACCGCGATCCCGCCGAGCAGCGTTACGGGATAGAAATTGTCCTTGAGCGTCGGAAAGGCCGCGACCAGCAACGCCGCCACCGTGGCGACCAGTGCCGCTGCCCCCGCCGCGACCGTGATCGGCACCATGAACCGCCGCCAATGCGCCCACGCCGCCCCGGCCGACACGATGCCGATCCCGGCAAAGATCATCGCCGTCGTGCGATCGGGCACGTTTTGCGGATCGAGTTCGACGACGATCCCGAACAGCGTCGCCGCGACCCCGCCGACAAAGGCGAGCAGCAACAGGATGCTGGGCAGCGCCATCCGCCGCCGCGCGGTGAAATATTCCGCCAGGAACCAAGCCGCCCCGGCAACGCCCAGTCCACCCAGCGGGGTCAGGATCGCGCCGCCGATCCAAGCCAGCGACACCAGCAGCAGCGCGAGCGCGACCGAGACGAAGATGTCGTTGAACCCGGTCAGCAGCCGGAAATGTTCCTCATCCACCACCGGGGTCGCGCGTTGCCGCGCGATATGCGCGCGCAGCGCGTCGGCGGCGTCGGGCGACAACACGCCTGCCTCCACCGCGCCATTCACATCGCTTTCACTATACATGCCTCTACCTCCCTGTATTGGTCGAGTATGACACGCGTGTATTGCCATTGCAATACACGTCGGCGATGGCACCAGCCGCTCCGTGTCAGGCGATCGCGAACGCCCCGTCGAGGTGGAGATAGGCCGGCGGGAACGACGCGACCGCGCACAGCCGGTCGAGGTCGAGGATGGTCAGCGTCCGTCCGATCCAGGCGATCAACCCGTCGCGCCGCAATTCCTGCACCATGCGGTTGACATGCACCGGTGTCAGCCCGGTCGCCTCCGCCAGATCGGCCTGGGTCAGCGGAAATTCGCACGCCAGCCCTGCGCAACGCCCGCCCGCCCGCGACCGGAAATAGATTTCGCAGAACAGGAGCGCGATCCGTTCACGCGCGGTGCGCAGGCCCAGGCTGGCGATCCATTCGCGTTGCCTGCCCATCGCGACATGCGTGTCCCACCACAGCGCACGGCCGATCGCCGGCCGGTCGCGACCCAGCGCGTCCAGCGCCTCGGGCACGACCTCCGCCAGCGCCATCGTCGTGATCGCCCCGACCGCATGGTCGGTCCGCGCCACCGTCCGGGGACAGGGATCGAACAGGTCGCCCGGCAGCAACAACGACACGATCTGCCGCCGCCCGTCAGGCAACTGGCGATAGCGACAGCCCCATCCGTCCAGCACGACATGCACGAATCGCGGCACCTCTCCCTCCGCGATCACGTCGCGGCGCGGTGCGACGACACGCTGCCGCCGATCGAGCAGCGCATCGATCGCCATCCGGTCGGCATCGGTCAGTTCGGAAAATAGGTGCAGTCGCGAACGATACCGCAGGTCATGGCCCCCTGTCATAGGGGCGTTCAGCTAGCCGCTATCGCGGCGGCGCACGATATACTGGTTTAATCGCGCGGAAATGCCGCGATATTTGCGGCGCGGACACAACGATTATACGATCGACAACAAAAAACCCCGCATCGCTGCGGGGTTCTTTGGAAAATGGTGGAGCCGAGGGGGATCGAACCCCTGACCTCTGCAATGCCATTGCAGCGCTCTCCCAGCTGAGCTACGGCCCCGTCATTTTTCGAAGCCGCCGCTGGTCGGCGGCCTCGCTTCCCCGGTGGGGAGGAGCGCCCTCTATGCGGAGGGCGCCGGTTTGGCAAGCGGCTTTTTATGGCCACCATGCCAAAAAGATCAACGCTCGGCTTCGTTGTCCTCGTCGGACGTGTCGACGCCCAGGTCGTCGTCGCCGCCCAAGTCGACATCGTCGTCGGCCGACGGCTCGTCGTCGCCCTCGATGTCCAGATCGTCGCCCAGGTCGGCATCCTTGGTGCCTTCCTTTTCGACCTTCGCCTGTTCGAACGGCAGTGGCTGCTTCGACTTCAGGATCGGTTCCGGAGTCCAATGCACGCCGCAATTGATGCAGGTGACGGGATCGTCATTGCCAAGATCGTAGAAGCGCGTCGCGCATTTCGGGCAGGTACGCTTCGTACCCCATTCCGGCTTCACCATGGGTAGCCCCAAACCTTTCGGTGCTGTGGAAGAACGGGGCAGATACCCCGGATCGGGCCGCGCCTTGCCATAGCGGGCACGCGCTGTCAAAGCCGCCGGTCATGCACGACGCCACTCCCACCCCGCTTTCCGTCGCCGCCAGCGGTCCGCTGACCGGCACCGCCCCGGTTCCCGGCGACAAGTCGATCAGCCACCGATCGCTGATGCTGTCCGCGCTCGCCGTCGGCACCAGCCGCGTGACCGGCCTGCTGGAGGGAGAGGACGTCCTCGCCACCGCCGCCGCGATGCGGGCAATGGGGGCGACGATCGCACGCGGCGACGACGGCGTGTGGACGATCGACGGCGTGGGCGTTGGCGGACTGCTGCAACCCGCGACCGCACTCGACATGGGCAATTCGGGCACCTCGACCCGGTTGCTGATGGGGCTGGTCTCGAGCCATGCGATCACCGCGACCTTCACCGGCGACGCCTCGCTCAGCAAGCGCCCGATGGGTCGGGTGATCGAACCACTGTCGCAGATGGGCGCGGAGATCACCGCCAGCCCCGGCGGCCGCCTGCCGCTGATGCTGCGCGGCATCGTGCCCGCCGTGCCGATCGACTATACCCTGCCGGTCGCCTCGGCACAGGTGAAGTCGGCGATCCTGCTCGCCGGCCTCAACACGCCGGGCATCACCCGCGTCGTCGAACCGCTCCCGACCCGCGACCATAGCGAACGGATGCTCAAGGGCTTCGGTGCGAAGCTGACGGTCGAGGTCACGCCGCAGGGCCGCATCATCGAACTGCACGGCGAAGCGGAACTGACCCCGCAGACGATCACCGTGCCGGGCGACCCGTCCTCCGCCGCCTTCCCGGTGGTCGCCGCGCTGCTGGTACCGGGCAGCGAGGTGACGATCACCAATGTCGGCCTGAACCCGACCCGCGCCGCGCTGTTCGACGTGCTGCGCGCGATGGGCGGCGACATCACCTTCGAAAACCCGCGCGACGTGGGCGGCGAACCGGTCGCCGACCTCGTGGTCCGCGCCTCGTCGCTGACCGGGATCGACGTCGATCCGGCGGTCGCCCCGTCGATGATCGACGAGTTCCCGATCCTGTTCGTCGCCGCCGCGCTTGCCAAGGGCCGCACGGTCACGCGCGGCCTCGAGGAACTGCGCGTCAAGGAAAGCGACCGCATCACGACGATGGCCGAAGGGCTGCGCGCGATCGGTGCCCGTGTCGAGGAGACCGAGGACGGCCTCATCATCGACGGCACCGGCGGCGATCTGCTGCCCGGTGGCGGCACCGTCGCGGCAAAGCTCGACCACCGTATCGCGATGAGCTTCGTCGTCGCCGGGCTGGTGTCGCGCGAAGCGGTCACCATCGACGACATGGCCCCGGTCGCGACCAGCTTTCCGACCTTCACCACGCTGCTGCGTGGCCTTGGCGCGCCGCTGTGATCATCGCGGTCGACGGCCCGGCGGCATCGGGCAAGGGGACGATCGCGCGGGCGCTGGCGAAGCATTACGGCCTGCCGCACCTCGATACCGGGCTGCTGTACCGCGCGGTGGCGACCCGCGTGCTGCGTGATGGCATGGACCCGACGCGGGAGGCGGATTGCGTCGCCGCGTGCGACTTTGCCGATTCGCTGCTGGACGATCCGTGGCTGCGCACCGATGAAGCCGGACAGACCGCCTCGATCGTGTCGGCGCATCCGCTGGTGCGCTCGGCCCTGCTCCGCCGCCAGCGCAAGTTCGCACAGCAACCCGGTGGCGCGGTGCTGGACGGGCGCGACATCGGCACGGTCATCGCGCCCGATGCCGATGCCAAGCTGTTCGTGAAGGCGACGCCGGCGGTCCGCGCCCGCCGCCGCCACGCCGAACTGGCGAAAGCCGGCTCGAGCGTCACCTATGACCGGGTGCTGGCCGATATCCGGGCACGGGACGAACGCGACTCGGGCCGGGCCACCGCCCCACTGACCATGGCCGCCGACGCCGCCCCGCTCGACACGACCACCCTGTCGATCGAGGTCGCCGTGGAACGCGCCATCGCCATCGTCGAGGGGCAGCGGGGGAAGTAGGGGCGCAACCTTCGGCTTCCAAGCGCACCTCCGCCTGCGCGGGGGTGCGCCCATCTTTCCTACACGACGCCTACCTGCCATCATCAGCGGGTCGCCCCCTCACCCCCGCCGCCCACACGTCTCGACCGACCACCACCGCCGACGCCGCGCAAAAACGCCACGAGTGTGAACTTAGTGAACTTTGGCCCGCAAACCGCCTGTCACCCACCTGCGCCCGCCCCTATAGCAACGCCTTCCTTTCAGCGCGGACCCTGCCTCATGATTCCCGGTTTCGACCTGCCCGCCTTCGTCGCCGCCACGCTTGCCGAGGATATGGGGGACGATGGCGACATCACCGCCGCCGCCGTCATTCCGGCCGATGCCGTGTTCACCGGCATCATGGACAGCCGCGACGCGATCACCGTGGCGGGACTCGACATCGCCGCCGCCTTCTTCCGCCATCTCGACCCGATGGCGCAGATCGAAGCGCTGGTCGCCGATGGCGATGCCGTGCCGGCCGGCACCGCGCTGATGCGGCTGCGCGGCAATGCCCGCGCGCTGCTGACCGCCGAGCGATCGGCGCTGAACACCGTCCAGCACCTGTCGGGCATCGCCACGCTGACCGCGACCTATGTCGCCGCGATCGCCGGCACCGGTGCAACCCTGCTCGACACGCGCAAGACCATTCCCGGCCTGCGCATCCTCGAAAAATATGCGACGCGGATGGGCGGCGCAACCAACCACCGCATGGGGCTGTGGGACGCCGCCATGATAAAGGACAACCACGTCGCGGTCGCCGGATCGGTCGGCGAAGCGACTGCGCGCGCCAAGGCGGCGGGCATCGAGCGGATCATCGTCGAGGTCGATTCGCTGGATCAGATCGAACCGGCGCTGGCCGCAGGAGCCACGCACCTGCTGCTCGACAACATGGCCCCGCCGACCCTGCGCGAAGCCGTCACCATGATCGCCGGGCGCGTGCCGGCGGAGGCATCGGGCGGGGTCCGGCTCGACACGATCCGCGCCATCGCCGAAACCGGCGTGACCTATGTCAGCGTCGGCCGCCTGACCCAGTCGGCGCCGGCCGCCGATATCGGGCTGGATTTCACCCTCGACGCCGCATAACCCGTCGACATCATCAGGGGAGCCTTCATGCGTCCGTCTTCGATCGTCCGGTTCGACCGGCTCTACCTCGCCTCGATCGCCGTCGGGCTGATCGGCAACATCCTCGAATGGCCGCTGACCATCGCGCGGCTGGCCGAGAACCCCGACACGGCGGCGATGGGATCGACCGCCGCCGTCGCGGCCGGCGGCATGATCGCCGCAGGGGTGCTGATCGCGCTGCTGCTGTGGTTCTTCATCGCCCGGCGCGGCAGCGGCGTCGCCAAATGGATACTGGTGGTCTTCACCGTCTTCGCGATCGGCAGTCTTCTGCTCGGCTTCTCCAGCGGCGCAGTGATCCTCGACGCCGGCGGCATCGTCCGCATCGTCGCGGTCGCGCTGCAGACGGCGGCGGTCGTCTTCCTGTTCCGCCCCGACGCCGCCGCATGGTTCGCCCCTGCCATCGACGAGGAAGACATATGAGCCGCCTCGCCCTTACCCTCGCCGCGCTGCTCACACCCGTCGCGGCACAGGCGCAGACGCTGCAATGCTCGGTCCCGACGCGGATCGAGCGCCCGCGCCCCGACCTGCCGACCCCGCAACAGCCGCGCCGGGTCCTCCCGATCGGCAGCTATACGCTGGCCGTCACCTGGAGCCCCGAATATTGCCGCACGCGTCGCGACGATGCGCGCAATGCTTTCCAATGTGGCGGCGCCAACCGCTTCGGCTTCACGCTGCACGGCCTGTGGCCCGATGGCGAGGGCAAGGACTGGCCGCAATATTGCACCGCCACGCCGATCCTGCCCGACGCGGTAATCGCGAAGAACCTGTGCGTCACCCCCTCGGCGCAGCTGCTCCAGCATGAATATGCCAAGCACGGCACCTGCATGGGTGTGCCCCCGGCCGCCTATTTCGACGAATCGCGCAAGCTGTTTCAGGGCTTGCGCTTTCCCGACATGATGGCCCTGTCGCGCCGGCCCAACCTGACCGCCGGACAGATCGCCGGCGCCATCGCGCGCCTGAACCCCGGCATGACCGCGCAGTCGATGCGGATCACCACCAACCAGCGCGGCTGGCTGGACGAACTGTGGCTCTGCCTCGACAAGCGTCGCCGTTTCGCCACCTGCCCGGCGCATCAGGGCGGCGTGACGCCCAACACCCGCGTGAAAATCTGGCGCGGCGGGCGCGGCGCGTAACCCCTATCCCTCGACCGTCACCGACGCGGGATGGTGGCGGTCGAGATGCTTGCGGATGATACGCAGGTTCCGGGTGTTCGACCGGAAGAAGAAATCGGGCACCGCGCCGACGATCGGGATCAGCCCCAGCGCCCAGTCGGTGCCGACATTGCCCGCCATCCGCGCCATCTGCCACTTCGTCATGCCGAGGTTGCGCGCTTCCCACAGCATATAGCTGCCCATCGCCGCACCGATGAAGCTGCCGACCACGGGAATGAAGTTCAGCAGGAAGTCGAGGCCGACCGGATGGTTCGTGCCCGGAATGGTCATCGACCGCTCCATCAACCGCTCGATCGCGACCACGCGGCGGCGCACGGCGTCGGGGTTCTTGTCGAGATGCCCGGCGATCTGTTCGAACAGTTCGGGCGAGATGCGGGTCGGCTTTGCCATGCCCCCTATCTGGTGTCGGCGCGCAGGTGGTTCAACGGATGCACCGCGCGGGCATTGGCCTGGAACGCGCGCAGCCGCGGCGCGACCAGTGACCAGCGCCACGGCCGCGCCACCGGCACGAACGCCACGTCCGCCGCCATCGCCGCGTCCGCCGTCGCCAGCCGCTGCGCGCGATCGGGCAGGTTGTCGGCATCGCGCGCCGCCGCGATCAGCGTCATCGCCTCCATCGAACACGTCCGGCAGGCGGTGGCCAGGTACCAGCGCGCGCTGTCATAGGGCGCCACCCGGTCGATCAGCCGCAGGTCGGCCGGCGCGGTCATCGCGACCCGCCCGCCCGCGATCCCGATCCGCGACAGCGCGGCGGCAATGCGCCCCCATAACAGGGTCGCGCCCGGTCCATCGGGCAGCGCGACACGCACCCGCACCGGCTGGCCATAGCCCGCCACCTGCGCCCGTGCCGTGGTCCAGCGCTGTTCCTCAGTCAGGTTGCGCCACGCCGGCAGCGCCGGGTCCGCCGCCGAATCGAGCCGTTCGGGCAGGATCGTGTCCGCTGGTCCCCAGCCCGAATCGATCGCACCGGGCAGGTTCGCGCCCTGCATCGCCATCGCCACCGCCGCCCGGCCGAGCGCGGTCGACAGGAACCCGTCGCGCGCGACGAACGCAAAGCCGAACAGCCCCCGCGCCGGATCGACCCGCACGTCCGCCGGGCGCGGATTGGCAGCGGCGACCAGCGGCCAGTCGGCAAATTTGCCGCCCAGCACCAGGTCACTGCGCTTTTCGGCGTAGCGCGCCACCGCCAGCGCGGCGCGTGCGCCCCGCAACCGAACCTCGTCGGCGGCGACCGGCGGCGGCCCTTCCGGATCGGCGGGCGCGCGCAGGCGGATACCGCTTCCCCGCAACCGGCGCAGCGGCCCGGTCCCCTGCGCGCCGCGAATCACCGCCAGTTCGGGCTGCGCCAGCAGGGTCAGCAATTCGGTATTGGGCCGTTTCAGCCGAACCTCGATGACCTGCGGCGTCATCGCGACGATCTCGTCGATCGATCGCAGGAAAGGGGTAAGCCGATGCGCCGCTTCGGGCCGCACCGCCCGGCGCAGCGCCACCACCACCTGTTCGGCGGTAACCGGTCGCCCGTCGCTCCACGTCGCATCGCCCAGCCGAAAGATATAGCTGCGGCCGTCATCGACCATGTTCCAGCGTTCGGCGAGGCCCGGTTCGACCTGTCCGGTGGCATCGAAGCGGACCAGCCCCTGCGCCAGCGCACTGCGTAGCACGACGCGTTCGACATTGCCCTTCGCGCCGTCCTCGACCGTATCGACCATGACCGGCCGCTTGTCGCCCCCGCCGTCACAGGCGCCGAGCGCGAACAACAGGGGGGCCAGGATCAGGATGCGCGCCATGCCCCGCCATGCCATGAAAGTCGGTGTGTCGGCCAGTGCGGCCGGAACGTCGTGCGATCGGGACTCGTCAAGCAGGGCGATACCCGACAGGATGGCGCTGCCCCGACACGCCTATGTTGCATCGCACAAACAATATAGTATGGCGGCATCGTGCCAGACATCGGTCGTTCCCGCTGAACGCCCGCCGGTCTGGCCTTGCCGGTTGCGCATAAAGGAACGATCATGCTGCCTTCGGGTTTGTCGACGACGCCAATCGTATCGGTCGTAATTCCCGCCTTCAATGCCAGCGGCTGTATCGACCGTGCGGTAGAATCGGTCCGCGCGCAGACCTTGCAGGAATTCGAGATCGTCATCGTCGACGACGTGTCGACCGACGACACGGTAGCGGTCGTCGAGCGCATGGCCGCGGCCGATCCCAGGGTCAGGCTCGTCCGGTCGGACGTGAATGGCGGGCCGTCCGCTGCACGCAACCGGGGTTTCCTCGAAGCGAAGGGTAAATGGATCGCGATCCTCGACGCCGACGACGCGTTCAAGCCCGAGCGGCTGGAAACGCTGATCGCGCGCGCCGAGGCGCAGCAGCTCGATGCCATCGCCGACAATATCGACATCCACGACTATCATGCGGACGTCACCATTCCCCGCGTCATCAATCGCCTGAAGACCTTCGACGGCGCATACTTCCACCTTACGCTGGAAGAATTCCTGAAGAATGATTTCGTCGAAAGCGGTTATCAGTTCGGGTTGATGAAGCCGATCTTCCGCGCCGCGTTCATGGCGGAAAACAACATCTCCTACCCGACGGCCTATCGCCACGGCGAGGATTCGTTCATCTATTCGGCGGTGCTGGCCAGCAAGGCGAAGATGGAAATCTCGAAGGCCGCCTATTATCTCTACACCCCGACCTTCGGCCCGGTGTCGCGCAAGATTTCGGAATTCTCGCGGACCAACACCGACTATATCAAGAAGGCGGCGTCGTGCGATGATTTCCTGAGCCGCTTCGCCACGTCGATCTCGCCCGAGGCACGGCGCCTGGTCGAGGCGCGCAAGGCCCGGATGCTCGCATTCCGCGAATTCCTCATCACACTGGAATCGCGCCGTTCCCTGGGTCCGGTGGGTACGGTCAAGCGGTTGCTGCAGCATCCGTCGTCGCTGCAATTCCTGCCGACGCTCATTCTTGGCAAGGTTCGCTCGATGCTGCCGTTCCGGTCGAACAAGACGACGGCAGCATAATGGCCGGCGCGCTTTCCGGTCGGACGGCCACCGGCGTCTTCTGGATGATGCTGGGGTCGGGCGGACAGACCGTCTTCCAGTTCGTCCTGTTCATCGTCCTCGCCCGGCAGCTGGGTCCATCGACCTTCGGCCTGATCGGGATCGCGGCGGTCTTCATCGACCTCAGCTCGATCGTCGGACGCGCCGGGTTGACCGAGGTGCTGGTCCAGCGTCCGACGATGGACGACGACGACGCCAGCACCGCCTTCTGGTCGAGCCTCGCGATCGGCCTGCTCTTCACGCTGGTGCTGTTCGCCGCCGCCGGTCCGCTGGCGCGCAGCTTCGACGAACCGCTGCTGCAGCCGGTGATGCAATGGCTCGCGCCGATCTCCGCGCTGTTCGCGATCGGGGCGGTGTACGAAGCGACGCTGCGCCGCAATTTCGGGTTCAAGGCGCTGGCCGCCCGCAACGTCACCGCCACCATGGCAAGCGGCATCGTGGCCCTCGTCCTCGCGCTCACCGGCTTCGGCGTGTGGAGCCTGGTGATCCAGCGCCTGATCTATGTCGTGTGGCTGCTAGTGGCGATGGTCTATTCGACGCGCTGGCTGCCGCGCCTGACATGGAAGCGCGACGCAGGCGTGGCCCAGTTGCGCGACGGCAGCGTGATCGCCTTGTCGTCGGTGCTGGGCAGCGGCAACCAGCGGATCATCGACCTGATCGTCGGCTATGCGCTGGGTGCGACGGCGCTCGGCTATCTGCGCATCGCGTGGCGTGCGCTCGACCTGTTGCAGGAACTGTCGATCCGCCAGATCACCAGCGTGACGCTGACCTCGCTCTCCCGCCTGCAGGAGAACCGGGAAGCGTTGATCGCCGGCTATCTGAAGCTGGTGAAGACGACCGCGCTCTTCGCCTATCCGATGTTCCTGGGCGCCGCCGTCGTCGCGCCGGAAATCATCACCTTCATGTTCGGCAAGCAGTGGCAGCTGAGCATCCTGCCGATGCAGGTGCTGACGCTGACCGCGATTTTCATTCCGCCGCTGTTCTTCAAATCGAACATCCTGATGGCCGCGGGACAGATGCGCCTGGTGCTGGCGGTCAACGTCTTCGAATTCGTCGCCAGCACGATCGTCGCCTATCTCTTTGCCCGCTACGGACTGGTGGCCGCCGCCGCCGGCAACGTCGCCCGGCTGGCGCTGGTGTCGCCGGTGATCTTCGTCATCCTGAAGCGCAGGATCGGCGTACCGGTCGGCGAAACGATTGCCGGCGTCCTGCCCCCGCTGCTCGCATCGGGGGTGATGGTAGGCGCGCTTACCCTGTTGAAGCCGCAACTGCCCGACCTGCCGTCGCTGGTGACGATCGCGATCATGGGAAGCGTCGGCCTGCTGATCTATCTTGGCGCACTGGTCGTGGTACAGCGCGATCAGGTCATGGAGATCTTTGCGGTTGTGCAGCGCCTGGTAGGGCGCAGGCGCGAACCGGCGGGCTGAAACCCGATCGAGGTCGGGCGAGGCGCCGGACCTGTTACTGCCAGCGCAGGTCCTGCCGCGGCCTTGTCCGGCGCGCATTTTGGGTTCAGTGCATATGCCGCCATGGAGGCTTCGAACGTGTCCGACAAACGCCGCATCCCGTGGCTAGATCATGCCAGAGGCCTCGGCATCGTCCTCGTCGTGCTGGCCCATGCGCTGGCTACCGCCGAGGACAATGGCCGCCTGTATAGCGTGATCTACAGTTTCCACATGCCGCTGTTCTTCGTCCTGTCCGGCTTGGCGCGCGGGATGAAGCCGGACGAGAACCTCGTATCGACGGCGAGGAAGCTCGCCCAGACGCTACTGGTCCCGTTCGCCTTCTTCGGCCTCGTGACGCTCTGCTATTACATCCTGCTGCAAAAGGCCGTGGCGCACGAATTTCTGACGTTGGGACAGATCGCGCTGGCGGCGGCGCGTATCTTCTACGGCGTGGGCGAATGGATGCCGATCAATTCGCCGCTGTGGTTCTTCCCTTGCATGTTCGTCACCATGCTATTGTCGCTGGCATTGGTACGATTGATCGGGTCGCGGCCGGCATTCGTCACGACCGCGATCGCGGCGGTTGCGATCATGGTCCTGCCCCCGCCGGTCCGATTGTTCTGGAGCGCGGACACCGCCGTCATCGCCGCCTGTTTCTTTCAGATCGGCATGTTCCTGCGCGCCGGTCGACTTGACCAGACCCTTGACCGGATCGGCACCCGCCCCGCGACCATCGCGCTGGGCATGATCTGCCTGGCGGCGACCGCCTATCTCTCCATGATGAACATCAGCGTCGACATGGCGGCCATCCGCTTCGGCAACCCGATCCTTTTTGCCGTGGCCGCATGTTCGGGGATCGCCGGCATTTTCCTCATCTCCGGAATCCTGCCGGCCATTCCCTTCAAGCGATTGTCCGACGACGCGCGGGTCATCTTTCCGCTGCACCTGATTTTCTTCAGCGTGATCACCGCCTTCGTGACGATCGCGCTGCACGTCGATCGCTATGCGTTCCAGAACAGTTCCTACGCGGCCGTTGTCTATACCACGCTGTCCATCGCCGGATCGATCGTCGCCGCAAGCGCACTGCGCAGGACAACGCCCCAAGCAATCGGGGAAGCACGAAAGCGACCCAAGGTGTTTGATCCCAGCGTTTAATGGTGCATCATCAGCGACAGCCTGGAAAGACGCACTATGGGCGGGTTCTATACAGGAACGCCCGCACCACAAAGGCGGTCCGTTAATAACAAGCTGCGTTCATTCGTGGCAATCGACTGGACCAGAAAATTCGCGTGTGTCTGACTGCACCTGCACCTGCACCTGCACCTGCAGCGCGGCAAGGTGGTTTGGCGCATAATTCCTGCGTAACCTCGTCGTATCAGTGCCCTACCGTATCCTCGTAACGCTGACCGACAAGGGCATCCAGTTCACCAATCAAGCCTGCGACGAGTACGACTTCCACCGTGTCTTCGACCAGGTCGTTAAAGAGAACCCTATCGAAGATCGGCTGACCAAGATGAAGAATTCTTGGACCAACGGGCGGGTGGAACGGGTGAACCGGAAGACCAGGGAGGCGACTGTCAAGCGTTACGATTACGACAGCCACGGCCAACTCGGGCGGCGCCTCGACAACTTCGTCGCCGCCTGTAATTCCGGCCGCAGCCTCGAAACACCCAGACGGCCGACACCTTCCGAAGCCGTCTACAAGGCGTGGCAGTACGAACCCGCACCACTTACATCGAAAGCGTACCATCAAATGCCGGGATCAAACACGTAACGAACAGCTTCATAACAGCGAAGACCAGTGCTTCCTGCGGCCGGTAGCGCGCTGCGTTACCGTGAGATGCAAGTCTCCGCTGGGATAACGTGTACGGCTAACGAGTCATCCCCGTACCAGGAAGGATTTTCAGGTCCCGCAAAACCCCCTACAGCCTGCCCATGGCCACCACCGCCCTTGCCGCCGCCCATTCGGGTATCGCCCCACCCCGCGAAGGCTTTGCCTTTTCGGACGTCGCGACGTTCGTCGCGTTCGCGTTCATGGTGGTGCTGGCGCGGCGGGCGATCCGGAATCGGCACCGTAGCAAGAGAGACTGACATGGACGCCTTCGACCGGCTCGAATCGGTGATCGCCAGCCGGATCGGCGGCGATCCGACCAAATCCTATGTCGCGAAGCTGCACGCCCGCGGCACGGCGAAGATCGCGCAGAAGGTCGGCGAGGAAGCGGTCGAGTGCGTAATCGCCGCGATGGCCGAAGACCGCGCCGGGCTGATCGGCGAGGCTGCCGACCTGATGTTCCACCTGACCCTGCTGCTCCATGCGCAGGGTATCGCGCTCGACGAGGTTCGCGCCGAACTTACCCGCCGCGAAGGCCAGTCCGGCATCGCCGAAAAAGCGTCCCGCCCCCAGGAGTAAGCCATGCCGATCGACGCCACGACGCCGTACGACGACGCCAACATCTTTGCCCGCATCCTGCGCGGGGAAATCCCGGCGAAGAAGGTCTATGAGGACGACTTCGCCCTCGCCTTTCACGACATCGCCCCGCAGGCACCGGTGCATGTGCTGGTGATCCCCACGGGACGTTACGTATCGTGGGACGATTTCGCCGCAAAGGCGCCCGACGCCGAGATCGCCGGCTTCGTGCGGGCCGTGGGCCATGTCGCCCGCACGCACGGGCTGGTCGAACCCGGTTATCGCCTGCTTGCCAATATCGGCGGCCATGGCGGACAGGAGGTCCCGCACCTGCACGTCCACCTGTTCGGTGGGCAGCCGCTGGGGCCGATGCTGGCGCGATAGGACAGCTTTATTGCACGAAAGGAATTGCGCGGACCGGATTTGCGGGTAGGTTTACGCCTTTGTAACTTCGCGGCCCCGCAAGAAGGTGCCGCGTCTGGGGGGCCTGCATGATTTTTGGCCGTATCAAGCCACTCGATGCGATCCTTGCGACCGCTGAAAAGAAATCGCTTACGCGCACCCTTGGTGCATTCCAGCTGACCATGCTGGGCGTCGGAGCCATCATCGGCACCGGCATCTTCGTTCTCACCGCCGAAGCCGCGCAAAAGGCGGGGCCGGGCATGATGATCTCGTTCATCATCGCCGGCGCGGTCTGTGCCGTCGCTGCCCTGTGCTACGCCGAAATGTCGTCGATGGTCCCGGTGTCGGGATCGGCCTATACCTACAGCTATGCCGTGATGGGCGAGATGCTGGCCTGGATGGTCGGCTGGGCGCTCGTGCTGGAATATGCCGTCGCGGCGGGCGCCGTTTCCGTCGGCTGGTCGGGCTATTTCGTCGGGTTGCTCCGGGAGTTCCTGGGCATCGACCTGCCAACCGCATTGACGCTCGGACCGATCGATGGCGGCATCATCAACGTACCCGCCTTCGTCATCGCGCTGCTCGTCACCTGGCTGCTGGTGATCGGGACCAAGGAATCGGCGTTCATCAACGCGATCCTGGTTGCGGTGAAGATCGGTGCGCTGATCCTGTTCTGCGCGCTGGCGCTGCCGGTGATGCAGTCGAAGAATTTCGAACCGTTCATGCCACTGGGCTTTGGCGGCGTTTCGGCGGCGGCGGCATCGATCTTCTTCGCCTATGTCGGGTTCGACGCGGTATCGACCGCGGCGGAGGAGACCAAGAACCCGCAGCGCAACATGCCGATCGGCCTGATCGGCAGCCTGGCGATCTGCACCATCTTCTACATCCTGGTCGCCGCCGGCGTCATCGGCACCGTCGGCGCCCAGCCACTGGTCGATGCGGCGGGCAAGGGCATCGCGCCCGGCAGCACCGAACTGGCCGCCGCCTGCGCCAATATCGGCAGCCAGGCCGTCGTCTGTTCGAAGGAAGCGCTGGCATGGACGCTGCGTGAAATCGGCTGGCAGCAGGTCGGCAACCTGATCGGCCTTGCCGCCGGACTGGCGCTGCCCAGCGTCGTGCTGATGATGATGTTCGGCCAGACCCGCATCTTCTTCGTCATGAGCCGCGACGGCCTGCTCCCGGCCAAGCTGTCGAAGGTCCATCCGAAATACGGCACGCCGCACGTCGTGACGATCATCACCGGCGTGTTCGTCGCATTCTTCGCCGCGCTGTTCCCGGTCGGCGCGCTGGCCGACATCTCGAATTCGGGGACGTTGTTCGCCTTCGCCATGGTCGCGATCGCGGTGCTGGTGCTGCGCAAGACCGATCCGGATCGTCGCCGTCCGTTCCGCACGCCGGCCGTCATGGTCGTCGCGCCGCTGGCGGTCGCGGGCTGCATCTATCTGTTCTTCAGCCTGTCCTTCTACACGCTCGCGCTGTTCTTCGGCTGGGCGTTCGTCGGGCTGCTGGTCTATTTCGGCTACAGCAAGTCGCGCAGCCATGTTGGGCGCGGCATCGTCGATACCCATGAGGACGATGCAGGCGTCCCGCCGCTGCCGGTACCGCCGCTGCCGGGCGGTCCGAAGGACTGATCGGCAACGACGCTTCGAAACGAGAAGGGCCGGGGAATCGCTTCCCCGGCCCTTTCCTTTTGTCCGCTGCGGATCGGTTGTTACGCGCCCAGCTTGTCGACCATCAGCTTGGTCAGGTCGACCTCGGGCCGCGCGCCATAGTGCGAGATGATTTCGGCCGCGCACAGCGCACCCAGCTTCAGCGAGCGTTCGATGTCATAGCCGTGCGACTGGCCGTGCAGGAAGCCCGCGGCGAACAAGTCACCCGCGCCGGTCGTATCGACGACGCGCTCGATCGGCTGGGCGGGCACGCTGGTCCGCACCCCCTCGGTCACCGCGATCGCGCCGTGTTCGCCGCGCGTGACGACCAGCACCGGCACCTGCCCGGCGATCCGATCGACCGCCGCATCGAAATCCTCGACCTGGGCCAACGCCAGCAACTCGTTCTCGTTGGCGAACAGGATGTCGACCTGGCCTTCCGCGATCAGGGCACGGAAATCATCGCCATGGCGCGAGATGCAGAAGGTGTCCGACAGGGTGAAGGCGACCTTGCGGCCCGCCTCCCGCGCGATGCGGATGCCGGCGCGCATCGCGGCACGCGGCTCCTCCGGGTCCCACAGATAGCCTTCGAGATACAGGATCGCGCCGCTGGCGATCAGCTCGGCGTCGAGCGCCGCTTCGGGCAGGAACTGCGACGCGCCGAGGAAGGTGTTCATCGTGCGCTGGCCATCGGGCGTCACGAAGATCAGGCAGCGCGCGGTGGTCGGCTCGCCCGGACGCACGGCGGTATCGAACCGGACACCGGCGGCGCGGATGTCATGGGCGAATACCGCGCCGAGCTGATCATCGGCGACCTGCCCGATAAAGCCGGTCCTGCCGCCCAGCGCCGCAATGCCCGCGACGGTGTTGGCCGCCGATCCGCCCGACACTTCGCGGCCCGGACCCATCTTGGCATAGAGCGCGTCGGCATCAGCGGGCGAGAAGACGAGCTGCATCGACCCCTTGGTCATGCCTTCCGCTGCAAGGAAGGCATCGTCCGACTGGGCGAGAATATCGACGATGGCGTTGCCGATCGCAACGACGTCGAGCGTGGGCTGGGTCAATCAAGGTCTCCGAAAGATGGCGCCCGGCGACGGCGCGCGGACATTGCCCTTCGCGTTAGCCAGCGGCGCGCGCCCTAGCAAGCGGGACCCCGACCGGGCGTTGACGCGCCCGCCCGCGCCCCGCATCGTCCCGTCCATGATCGAAAGCTTTTTCCTGTCCGTCGCGCAGATCGGCGACCGTGCGTTCCTGCGGGTGCTGGCCAAGTCGCTGGCGCTGACCCTCATGCTGCTGGCACTGGTCGGCGTGGGGCTGGCCTGGGGGGCGCGCTGGGTGACGACCGACTGGTTCGTACTGGGCGACGATGCCGGCACGCTGGCAGTCATCGCCGCCGTCATCGTCGCGATCGGGCTTGCCTGGCTGCTGTTCCGCATCGTCGCCATCGCGGTCATCGGCCTGTTCGCCGACGAAGTGGTCGAGGCGGTCGAGGCGAAACATTATCCCGCCGCGCTGGCGACCGCCCGCCCGGTACCGATCGGCCGATCGCTTGCAATGGGCGGAAAATCGATCCTGCGGACGGTGGCCGTGAACCTGTTCTTCGTGCCGCTCTACCTCCTGTTGCTCGCGACCGGGATCGGGACGGCGGCGGTGTTCTTCGTCGTCAATGGCTGGCTGTTGGGGCGCGACCTGTCGGATATGGTCGCCGCGCGCCACCTGCCCCCCGCCGCGATGCCCGCCGAGCGACGGGCAAGCGGCGGACGACGGTTTCTTCTCGGGCTGGTGGGAACCGGATTGCTGTTAATACCGTTTGTGAATTTCGTTGCGCCGCTGATCGGCGCGGCGATGGCGACGCATGGCTTTCATCGACGCCGCGGCAAGGGGGTCGGGAATGCGTAGCGTTGGGATCAGCGTAGGCTTGGCGCTGGCCGTCTCCGCCTGCGCCTCGCCCGGTCCCGTCGTGCGCCAGAACGCCCTGCCCGCGCCGCCCAGGCCCAGCTATGGCACCGTCGGCCTCGAACGGGTGATGGGGCAGAACGCCAATGCGCTGACCCAGCTGTTCGGCCAACCGCTGCTCGACCTGACCGAAGGGGCCGGGCGCAAGCTGCAGTTCGGATCGAATATCTGCGTTCTCGACGCCTATCTCTACGCCCCGCAGCAAGGCGGCGTGCCTGTGGTCAGCCATGTCGATGCACGCCAGCGCAGCGGCGCACCGATCGACCGCGCCAGCTGCGTCGCGGCGTTGACCCGGCGCGACGGCGGACGGTGAATTCCAATAATGCTGCAATTGCGAAATAGCGTTTTGACCGATAGGACCGGTACAGTAACAATAAATCGCTACGGCGCGGCAATAGCCGACGGCTCTGCTTTCCAATTCTTTGCACAGGAACCTGCGTGACCATGCCGACGATCGTACCCGTGATCCTTTCCGGTGGCTCGGGCACCCGCCTGTGGCCGATGTCGACCCCGGAAACCCCCAAGCAGATGCTGGCGCTGACCGCAGAGGCGACGATGCTGCAGCTGACCGCACAGCGGGCGGTCGGGGACGATTTCGACGCGCCGATCATCGTCGCCAATGCCCGCCATGCCGACATGATCGACGAGCAGCTGGGCGCGGTAGATGCCACACCCAGCGCGGTGATCCTCGAACCGGCCGGCCGCAACACCGCGCCCGCCATCGCGCTTGCCGCCCTTGCCGCCGGGACGCCCGATGCGGTGCTGCTGGTGATGCCGTCCGACCATGTGATCGCCGACGTGCCCGCATTCCACATGGCGGTGCAGCGGGCGCTGCCCAAGGTGCAGGACGGCTGGCTTGCGACCTTCGGCATTTCGCCCGACGCGCCGGAGACCGGCTATGGCTGGATTCAGGCCGGCGAAGAGATTGCCGAGGGCGTCCACCGCGTCGCGCGCTTCGTCGAAAAGCCGCCGCTCGACGCGGCGCAGGCGATGCTGGCGGCGGGTGACCATGTTTGGAACGGCGGCATCTTCCTGTTCCGCGCCGACCGTTATCTGGCCGAGCTTGGCCAGCACGAGCCGGCGATGCTGGCGGCGTGTGAACGCGCGATGGAGCGGGCTGAGCGCACCGGCAACCGCA
The DNA here is from genome assembly GCF_913776855.1 of uncultured Sphingomonas sp. GTDB lineage: Bacteria > Pseudomonadota > Alphaproteobacteria > Sphingomonadales > Sphingomonadaceae > Sphingomonas. The sequence continues at coordinate 59,680 of NZ_CAJYQD010000020.1, forward strand.
TCGCCCCCGATGCCGCCGCCTTTGCCGAGGCGCCGTCGCAGTCGATCGACTATGCCGTGATGGAAAAGGCGGACCGCGTAGTCGTCGTACCGGTCGCGATGGGCTGGAACGATCTGGGCAGCTGGGACGCGCTACACAGCATCAGCGAACGCGACGCGACCGGCAACGCGCATCGTGGCGAAGTGCTGGCGATCGACACCCGCGATTGCCTGGTGCGGACCGACGGTATCCGCATCCGCATGGTCGGTGTGTCCGACCTGATCGTCGTCGCCAGCGGCAACGACCTGCTGATCCTGCCGCGCGGCCAGAGCCAGAACGTCAAGAAGCTGGTCGAAGCGCTGAAATAATCCCGGCCGGGCGGCCCGGACGCCGCCCCGCCCCCGTTCCCGGAGTATCACATGAAGCAACTGGTAGCCTTCGACCTCGACGGCACGCTGGCCGAAAGCAAGCAGCAGCTGACCGAGCCGATGGGCGAAGCGCTGGCCGACCTGCTCGGTGTCGCGCATGTCGCGATCATCTCGGGCGGCGACTGGCCGCAGTTCGAAAAGCAGGTGGCGACGCGCCTGCCCGAACGCGCCGACCTGTCGCGGCTGTGGATGATGCCGACCAGCGGCACCAAGCTCTACACCTATGGTGATGGCCGCTGGAACACGGTCTATGCCGACCTGTTCGATGACGCGACCAAGACCAAGATCCTCGAGGCGTTCGACGCCGCGCTGGAAGCGACCGGTTTCGTCCCCGAACAGACCTGGGGCGAACGGATCGAGGATCGCGGCAGCCAGATCACCTTCTCGGCACTGGGACAGCAGGCGCCGATCGACGCCAAGGAACATTGGGACCCCAAGTTCGAGAAGCGCAAGATCATCCAGGCCGACCTGAAGCAGCGCCTGCCGGGCCTATCGATCAACATGGGTGGTGCCACGTCGATCGACATCACCAAGGAGGGCGTCGACAAGGCGACCGGCCTCGCCAAGCTGGCCGATATCAGCGGCATCGCGACCGACGACATGCTGTTCATCGGCGACGCGATCTTCCCCGGCGGCAACGACTATGCACCCAAGGCCGCTGGAATGGACACGGTCAAGATCCGCGACCCGCAGGAAACGCTGGCCGTGATCGAGGCGATCGTCGCCTGCCAGAAGTGATCCGGCCCCCTGCCCCGCAAGTGTGCGGGGCGGGTTGGCGGGCCAAAGTTCACTAAGTTCACACTCGCGGTGTGTTTGTGCAGGTGTTGTGATCCCGGCGGCGCGAGTCCGCATGGTTCAACGATTTAAAAGAGCCGGTCGAACGATGACATGGGCGGTGCGATGTAGGAAAGTTCTGCACATCGCGACCTTCCTGCCTCGAAATCCGCGCAGCATACCCTCGTCTCTCAGCGAGCGGCCCCTGCTACCTGCGGTCCGTCCGATGAAAAATGACGTCGTGCTGCTTCAACCGCTGCATTGAGTGCCTGCGCTTCCTCACGCGCCAATGCCTGCATACGCTCCGACAGATTCATGTGAAGATCGGGGTGACATTCTTTCAAACATGACCGATACGCCCGTTCGGCATCCGCCAGCGTTGCTGTATCGCTCAACTTCAATTTCGTACGCCACCAATTACCAGAATTGGACTGGAATGGCGGATCAGGCTCGTTATCCTGGTCGGGCGTGTCGCCCACCCTAGAACTATTCTGCTCGCCGCTCCACACGTTCCCTAATTCGCGCAGGCGTTCGGCGGCTTGTGCCAGGATATCCGCCTGATCTTGTCGAGCAATGTCCATCTGGCGTTCGGTACGGTATCGTTTCAGACGCCCATACCAAGCGCGACTTCCAATTGCAGCGCCAGCTATTATCGCTGCCCACCAACTATACTGCCAACCGGCCAGACCGACCGCACCGATCGCCGCCAGTTCGAGGACGGCATTGGGAACGGCGGCAATCCGATCGCGAATGCGGGGAACGACCTTGGCCGGGATATTGGATGCGACGTAGATTTTCCGCGCCTTATCGGACGTGTAGGCAATCCAGGCGCCGACCTCTTCTCCCAGTCCGCCGACTTGTTGAATGACGTAGAGCGGATCACCTGCGGTAAGCCGTAAGTCGCGCGGGACAAACTGGTTGCGGAACGCGGAACCTGTGTCGGCCCAGACGCCATATATATCCACATAGCGGTAATCGTCGGTCCGGCAGATTTCATCGACAATCGCCACACGCTCCACATAGCGATTCAGTCTGGACTGCAATTCACCCATCGATCCCGTTTCCCCTCTGATACCGCGCGATAACAAGGAGTTCCAAACGGCGACATACCAGTCATAGCTAATGACTATTCATCTTGCTCCAACGAAAAGGGCCGCGCCTCCCTCTCGGAAGACGCGGCCCTCATCAGCCGTCAGGCGTCAGCGCTTACGCGGCCAGCTTGCGCAGCACGTATTGCAGGATGCCGCCGTTCAGGAAATATTCCAGTTCGTTGACGGTATCGATCCGGCACTTGGTCTGGAACGTCTCGGTCGTGCCGTCGGCGCGGGTCATGACGACTTCGACGTCCTGACGCGGACGCAGGTTCGCGACGCCGGTGATCGTGAAGGTCTCGTCGCCGGTCAGGCCGAGGGTTTGACGGGTCACGCCTTCGGCGAACTGGAGCGGCAGCACGCCCATGCCGACGAGGTTCGAACGGTGGATACGCTCGAAGCTTTCGGTGATGACCGCGCGGACGCCCAAGAGGTTGGTGCCCTTCGCCGCCCAGTCGCGCGACGAGCCGGTGCCATATTCCTTGCCGGCGATGACGACCAGCGGGGTGCCGTCGGCCTTGTGGCGCATCGCCGCGTCATAGATCGGCATGACTTCGCCGTCATAGCGGCTCATGCCGCCTTCGACGCCGGGGACCATTTCGTTCTTGATGCGGATGTTGGCGAAGGTGCCGCGGACCATGACATTGTCGTTGCCGCGGCGCGCGCCGTAGCTGTTGAAGTCGGCGCGCGAAACCTGCCGCTCCATCAGCCACTTGCCCGCCGGGCTGTCGGCCTTGATCGAACCGGCCGGCGAGATGTGGTCGGTGGTGATCGAGTCGCCGAGGATCGCCAGCGGCTTCGCCTCGATGATGTCGGCGATCGGGTTCGGCGTCATCGTCAGCCCGTCGAAATAGGGCGGGTTGGCGATATAGGTGCTCGACGTCGGCCAGTTATAGGTGTCCGACCCCTCGACCGAGATGCCGGCCCAGTGCTTGTCGCCGGCATAGACGTTGCCATAGCGCGAGCGGAACATGCCGTCGTCGATATTGGCGGCCATCAGGTCGGCGACCTCTTCATTGGTCGGCCAGATGTCCTTGAGGTACACGTCCTGCCCGTCCGAGCCCTGCCCGATCGGGGTCGACACCATGTCCTCGGTGACGGTGCCCTTCAGCGCGTACGCCACGACGAGCGGCGGCGAGGCGAGGAAGTTGGCGCGGACGTCGGCCGACACGCGGCCTTCGAAGTTGCGGTTGCCCGACAGGACCGAGGCGGCGACGATGTCGTTGCCGTTGATCGCGGCCGAGATCGGCGCGGCCAGCGGACCCGAATTGCCGATGCAGGTGGTGCAGCCATAGCCGACGAGGTTGAAGCCGACCGCGTTCAGATCGGCGGTCAGGCCCGCCTTGTCGAGATAGTCGGTGACGACCTGCGAACCGGGTGCCAGCGAGGTCTTGACCCACGGCTTGGGCTTGAGGCCGAGCTTGTTCGCCTTGCGCGCGACGAGGCCGGCGGCGACCAGCACCGACGGGTTCGACGTGTTGGTGCAGCTGGTGATCGCGGCGATCACGACGTCGCCGTCGCCGATATCGTGGGTTTCGCCATCGACCGGGGCGCGCTTAGCCCCGTCCTTCTTGTAGACCTTTTCCAGATCGGCGTTGAACACGTCATCGACGCTGGGCAGTTCGACGCGGTCCTGCGGACGCTTCGGCCCGGCGAGCGACGGCACGACGGTCGACATGTCGAGTTCGAGCGTGTCGGTGAAGATCGGGTCGACGGCGTTTTCGTCGCGCCAGAAGCCGTTGGCCTTCGCATAGGCTTCGGTCAGTGCGATCACTTCCTCGGGCCGCGCGGTCAGGCGCATATAGTCGATCGTCTTGTCGTCTACGGGGAAGAAGCCGCAGGTCGCGCCATATTCCGGCGCCATGTTGGCGATGGTCGCACGGTCGGCGAGCGTCATCGACGACAGCCCCGGACCGTAGAATTCGACGAAGCGGCCGACCACGCCCTTGGCCCGCAGCATCTGCGTGACGGTCAGCACGAGGTCGGTGGCGGTGATGCCTTCCTGCAGCTTGCCGGTCAGCTTGAAGCCGACGACTTCCGGAATCAGCATCGACACCGGCTGGCCGAGCATCGCCGCTTCCGCCTCGATACCGCCCACGCCCCAGCCGAGTACGCCCAGACCATTGACCATCGTCGTGTGGCTGTCGGTGCCGACCAGCGTGTCGGGATAGGCGATGGTGCCCGAACCATCGGTCGATTCCGACGACCACACCGCCTGCGCGACATATTCCAGGTTCACCTGGTGGCAGATGCCGGTGCCCGGCGGCACGACCGAGAAATTGTCGAGCGCCTTCGAACCCCATTTCAGGAATTCATAGCGTTCGATGTTGCGCTGATATTCCAGCTCGACATTCTGTTCGGCGGCCTTGGGCGTGCCGAACTCGTCGACCATGACCGAGTGGTCGATGACGAGGTGGACGGGCACCTGCGGATTGATCTTGGCCGCGTCGCCGCCCAGGCCGGTGATCGCGTCGCGCATCGCCGCCAGATCGACCACGCAGGGAACGCCGGTGAAGTCCTGCATCAGCACGCGCGCCGGGCGATACTGGATTTCGCGATCGCTGCGGGCGTCCTTCTGCCAGTCGACGATCGCCTGCGCATCCTCGCCCGTCACGGTCGTGCCGTCCTCGAAGCGGAGCATGTTCTCCAGCAGGACCTTCATCGAGAAGGGCAGCCGCGACACATCGCCGAGCTTCGCCGACGCCTTGGCCAGCGAATAGTAAGAATAGGTCTTGCCGCCGACAGTAAGCGTGTCGCGGGTGCCGAGCGTGTCCTGGCCAATGGCGGTCATGCGGGGTCCTTCCCAGTTGGTCATGGCAGCCCGGCCCGGTCGGAGCGGCTAGTCCGCTCGCAAGGCCCGCCGCACATGCGAATACGAGCGATAACCGCTGCGCCGTAGCAAGTGTCGGCACCGGGGGGAAGGGTGTCGTGCCCGCATAATTTACGCGAAAGGTCAATCACTTTTGATCGGCATTCGCATTAGCAAGAATCGGCGTTACGGAATCCCGGTACCGAGATTGGGTCGGCGATAGAAGCGGGCAAGCAACGGCTTCTCGATCGCGAAGTGGACGACGAACGACCCGATCACCGCCGCGACCACCGTCCCTGCCCAGAACGCCCAGGGCGCATGGTCGAACAGGCCGATCTTCGCCGCCACCGCATCGGTCACGCGAATCGTCACCGGGTGCGACAGGTACAGCGCGTAGGACGCATCGCCCCCCAGCACGAGCAGCGTCATCCAGTGGCCATGCTCACCGCGCGGCTCCAGCCCGAACACCGCGCCGCCCAGGATCAGCGCGGCGGGAATGCCGCCGGTCCACAACCGCCAGATGTGGTCGTACAGGTCGAGTTGATAGCTGACGACCGCCAGCATCAGCCCGGCGAAGACCATCGTCCAGCCAACCGGACGCGATACTCGCCACCCGCGCAGGAACGCGGCGGCCAGGCCGATGCCGAACAGGAATTCGCCGATGATCGGATAGCCCCAGAAATGCAGCATCGACCAAGACGGCGGCACCACCTGTCCCATCACGATCAGCCCGACGATCAGCGCGACGACGACGCCCAAGCCGGTCCGCCGGGAAAAGCCCAGTGCCAGCGCGAACAGCGCATAGAACAGCATCTCGTAATTTATCGTCCAGCCGAGCGTGAACACCGGGAAGCAATATTCCCCGCATACCGGCCCCGGCAGGAACAGGTAGGAGAACAGGACATTGGTCCACGGCAGGTCGATCGCCCCGGTCGCGAGGCCGACCGCCAGTACCAGCGTGGTGAACAGCCAGTACATCGGCACCACCCGCACGATCCGGCGGCGCAGGAAGGTGGCCGTCGCACCCGGCTTCGCGAACCGGTCGTGCATCAGGTAATACATGACGAAGCCCGAGATGACGAAGAACACGTCGACCCCCAGTCCCCAGTCGAGCGGTACGAAGGCATAGCGCCCCGCCCCCGCGCTCAGTCGTTCGAGCAGCGCGTGCTGCGTATGCCCGATCAGTACGAGGAACGCGGCGAAGAACCGCAATATCTGAAGCGAATCGAGCCGCGAGGCCGCCTTTGCTGCTGTCGTCACGACCCGCTGTTCCTTCTGCATCCCGCCATCGCCCCTATCCGCCGGACGCTTTACGCATCGTGCATAATCGCCTAGCGCAATTTTGCAGTGCAGCAATATCGTTCGGTCGCCTGGTTCGGCAGATTTCCGGCTTGCTGATCCGGCTGAATGGAGTGATCGATAGGCCATGGCGGGGGTAGCGGGCAAATTGATGCGCGGCGGGTTGCCCAACATGGCGATCCGCGGGTCGCAGCTGTTCTTCCGCTTCGCCCTGTCCTTCTACATCGTCAGCCAGCTGGGGCTGGAGGCAGCCGGCATCTATGGCCTGGCGATCGGGGCGATCGGCATCGTGCCGGCGACGGTCGGCTGGGGCCTGAACTATTTCGTATCGCGCGAGGTCGTCGGCCACACCCCGGCGACGGCGGCGGGGATGATCCGCGACCGGCTGACCATCTCGATCGCGTCGCTGCTGGCCGGCACGATCGTCGCCGTGCCGGTGCTGGCGTGGATGACCGGGGGGTTGAGCGAAACGGCGATCCTGATCCTGATCCTGTTGTGGCTGGAGACGCTGGCGCTCGACATCTACATGCCGATGATCGGGCTGGAGATGGCGCTGTTTGCCAATGTCATGGTCTTCATTCGGTCGGCGCTGTGGATTCCGATCGTCGTCGCCATCGGCTTTCTCTATCCACCGCTGCAGACGCTGAACGCGATCTTCATCGGCTGGATCGCCAGCCATTTCGTGGCGCTCGCCATGCTGGGCGTGCATCTGCGCCGCTGGCCGATCGGCGAGGGGTTGCGGGAGCGGATGCAGCTCGGCCGGCTGGGCCAGCGTGTGCGGACCGCATGGTATATCTATTTCAGCGATCTGGGGATCGTCGGCCTTGGCTATGCCGACCGCTTCATCCTGAACGCGCTGCTGGGGCTGGTCGCGACCGGGATCTACAGCTTCTATTTCTCGATCACCAATGCGCTCCAGACGCTCATCACCACCGCCGTCGTGCAACTGGCGCTGCCGCGCATGGTGCGGGCGGCGCGAGGCGGCGACGGCGCCGAATGGCGCGCCGAGCTGCGGCGGCAGATGGGGAAGACGCTGGCCTATTCCGGGGTGCTGGCCGTGGCGATCTTCGCTGCGACCGAGGTGATCTTTCGCGTCAGCCCGGAGGGGCGCTTCCCGGTCGATCGCACGCTGCTGGTGGTGATGCTGCTGGCCGCGATCGTCCGGTCGGCATCCGACCTGCTGAACGTGGCGATCACCAGCATGGGGCGCGACCATGCCTATGCCGCGACCAATGTCGTCGGCGTCCTGCTCGCGCTGGCGTTCGGGGCCGGGTTCATGTGGGCGTTCGGGCTGATCGGGGCCGGGCTGTCGGCGGTCGCGACTGCCGGCGCGCTGCTGGTGATCCGCCTCGTCTATCTGCGCCATGTCGGGGGCGGCGCGGTGGTTACCGCCGCCGCCGCGCCGGGTTCGCCATGACGCCCCCGGCCCCATGCCCCCCAACCCCCAAACAAGCGGAGTCACGATGGAACGGCTGCTGATCCCCACCTTCGAATTTCCGCCCTATGCCGGCGGCGTCGGCACCTTTTGCGTCGAACTGGCGAAGTCGCTGGCGGCACGGGGGTTCGCGGTGACGATCCTCGCGCCCGATTACGGCAAGGCGCATCATCCCGACGACGCGACCTATCCGTTCCAGGTCGAACGCTTTCCGGCATCGGGCTATTCGGCCAAGGTGCTGCCGACCCTGGTCCGCGCGCTGCTGTCGCGGCGCACGCGGTTCGACCGCTGGCTGATCGCCGACTGGCCGTTCATCATCGCCGCCGGCATCGCGCGCATGGTCGCCCGGCTGCCACCGTTCCGCATCTTCCTGCACGGAACCGACGCGCTGATCCTGGCGCAGGGCAAGGTGCCGAAGCTGCTGCGCACGACCAACGTGTTCGGCCATGCCGAGGCGGTGATCGCCAACAGCGAATACACGCTGTCGATCGCACGTGCGAACCACCCGTCGCTGGCCAGGACCCCGACCAAGGTCGCGCTGCTGGGCGTCAATCCCTATTGGTTCGAGGATGCCGGCGACACCGCAGAGGTCAAGGCACGGTTGGGCATTCCCGCCGGCCGGCCGCTGTTGCTCAGCGTATCGCGCGTCGACGAACGCAAGGGCCACCGGCTGATGATCGCCGCCGTCGCGGCGCTGCCCGACGACCTGCGCCGCGAGGCCGTGTACGTCATCGCCGGACGGCCGGGCGATGCCGGCTATCAGGCGCGGCTGGAGGCGATGGTGGCGGACACCGACGCGACGATCCTGTTCACCGGCGGGCTGGCACAGGACGACATCCGCGCGCTCTACGCCAGTGCCGACCTGTTCCTGCTGGTCGGCGAAAACCGCACCGACAAGATCGAGGGCTTCGGGCTGGTCTATCTGGAGGCGGCCGGGCAATCGGTGCCCAGCATCGCATCGCCGGTCGGCGGCGTGCCCGAAGTCGTGCTGGACGAGGCGACGGGCCTGCTGGTCGACGATCGCGACCCGACGCAGACGACCGCCGCGATCGTCCGGCTGCTGCGCGACGATGCCACCCGGCGGCAGTTCGGTTCGGCGGCACGCGACCGCGCGCGCACCCTGACCTGGCAACGCTGTGCCGACGTCACGATGGACATCGATCCGGCTACGCCGATGCCGTCCGCCTGACCGCCTTGCCGGCAACCGCTTGCCGGTGACGGCAAAAGATTGCCGCCACGGTAACCAAACAGGAATACCCTTTCGGAACGAGCGGCGGGATAGAACGGGGTCAGGGACGACATGTCTCGTGTAGTGACCGGGAACCCGACGTGAACATCAACGCGCATCTCTATCGCCAGGACGATCGCCGTGCCGAGGATCGTGTGACGGTCGAACGGACGGGTACGCTTCGCCTTGCGGAGAACCCGCCGGAGGCGATCATCGTCGCCGACCTGACCCGCGACGGATGCCGGATCGAGGCGCCGGTACCCCTTGCCCCCGGCACCATGATCGGGGTCGGCATCGCCGGGGTCGGCACCGTGGAGGCCGAGGTCCGCTGGCGCACGGGGGCGACCCATGGCTGCGCATTTGTCGAACCGCTGCGATCGGGCGCGGTGACGGCGGCGGTCATGTCGAACGTCCACCCCTTTCCGGGCAGCGCCGAACCGGTCGCGCTGTCGCCAAAGCTGTCGGCACGCCGGAGCGGCATGTTCCTGATGGGCATCGCGGTCAGCGGCTGGGCGATGGTCGGCGCGATGCTGTGGCTGTTCGACTGACCGGACGGGTCAGTCGAACGTCGCGCTGAGCGGTACGCCCGACAGGCGCGCGGCGTCGATCACGACCGGCCGGGTCCCGACATCGATCGTCGCCGCCGCGGCAGACGGTGCCGCCTGGCACAGGGGCCGCGCCGCCACCGGCCGCCCGCCGAACGACAGGTGCGCGACCGTCCCCTGTTGTTCGGCATAGGCGACCAGCCGCCGCCCCTGCGTCCCGTCGAGCTGGATCAGGGTCAGGCCGCCGCCCTGCCGCAGCACGCGCCAACGCCGCGCGCCGTGGACGATGCGGGTAACGTCGGCGACCATGCAGGCGCCGGGCTTCGGCTTGTAGTCATAATCGAACAGGCCGAAATTATCCTCCAGCTCGGCCGGGTTCTTCCCGGAATCGCGCAGCTGATAGATCCACACCCCGCCCAGCCATGGCGTCGCCGCCGCCCACAACAGGAACTGCGCGGCATTGTCGCCCGACTGCTGGCGCGGAATGTCGCAATGCCCCCCGGTCGTCGTCGGCCAGCCGATTTCGGTCAGGTAGATCGGCAGCGCCCGGTTGCCCTGCTTGCTCACCATCATCCGGCGCAGCCCCTCGATCTGCTGGATGGCATCGGCGGCGGTGCGTTCGTTCTGGCGCTTGCAGTGGTTGTAGAAATGGAACGACACGCCGTTGGCGCGATCGGCCGCGCCCAGCGCCAGCATCGCGTCGGTCCATTTCCACTGCGGGTCCTCCCCCACCGCGCCGACCAGGATGAAGGCATCGGGATCGGCGGCGCGGATCGCATCGGCCGTGCGCCGCGCCAGCGGAGCATAGTTGCTGGCCGACCGCGGATCGTCGCGCGGGCCGGCATCGGTCAGCTTGGGCCGCCCCTGCACCGCCGACATGTTCCATTCGTTCCAGATTTCATAATAAGGCGGCTTGGCGCGCATCGCCGCCGCGGCCTCGCCGGCAAAGGCGGCGAACATCCCGCGGCCTTCGTCGTCCAGCGGCGTCGCGCCGGTGCGGAACGCAGGATGGCCGTAATCGACCGCCAGCAGTGGGCGCGCCGGCGTTGCCGCCATCATGCCCGCCAGTCGCGGCGACAGCGATCCCGGCTGGTTCAGCCCGTCGCGCTTGAACACCTGCCACGGCAGGTCGTCGCGAAACGAATCGACGCCCAGCATCGCGATCGCCTTTGCGGTCGGCGCAGCCTCATAACCCCAGGTCCGGTTCAGCCCGAAATGCGTGCCGACGCCCATCACCAGCGGCGTGGCGCGCACGGGCAGCGAATCGTAATTCAGGGTCAGCGATACCGGGGCGCCGGTCGGCGCCGCTGCGCCTGCCCATAGCAGCGACAGCCCGACCGCGGCGACGCCGGCCAGCCCCGCCGATGCGATCGTCGCGCGCCGCCGGCTGCGACGCGAGTGCCAGTGTCGTTGCATCGCCATGTTTCCGCTCCGCGTAACCAAGAAATTCCATCATACCGCATCGCAGCAGGATCACCAATCAGCGGCCCGAACAGCTAAACCGACAATCCGGCCGACAGGACGCAGCGGAACGATGGAGCGGGGTCGATTTTGTTTCGCAGGTGCGGCATAGCTTGCACCATGCCATTCTCCCGCGACTCCGTCCTGCCGCACCTTTATGTCAACGGCCGCTTCCTCGGGCGGTCGGTGACCGGCGTCGAACGGTTCGCGCACATGGTGCTGGACCGCCTGCACGATCGTCAGCCCGCCGATGGCCGCGCGCCGGGCGTCACCATCCTTGCTCCGCCGGGGATCGAACGGCCCGCCAAATGGCCGCGCTTCGGCTTCCGCACCGTCGGCAGCGGCGGCGGGCACCGCTGGGAACAGCTGTCGCTGCCGGCGGCGGCCAAGGGCGGCGTACTGGTGGGACTGTGCAATTCGAACCCGGTGCGCCCGCGCCGCGCGCTGACCGTGATCCACGACGCGGCCGTCTATGATTTCGGACAGGGTTTCGCGCGCAGCTACCGGCTGCTCCACCGTACCCTCGGCCGGATATTGGCGCGCCGGTCGCACATCGCCACCGTTTCGCGCTTTTCGCAGGCACGGCTGGCGGCGATCCTGCGCCTGCCGCTGGCCGACATCACCGTCATCCCCAACGCCGCCGACCATATCCGCGCGATTGCGCCCGACCCCGCGATCCTGGCCAGGCACGCGCTGACGCCCGGCCGCTACCTGCTGATCGTCGGATCCTTCGCCCCGAACAAGAACCTGCCGCGCACCATCGCCGCCTTCCAGTCGATCGCCCGTCCGGAAGACCGGCTGGTGCTGGTCGGCGCAGCGGTGAAGTCCTTTGCCGCCAACGGCATCGACAGTGTGCCCGACGGCGTGATCCTGCCCGGCCGGATCGACGATGAATCGCTGATGGCGCTCTACGCCAACGCTCGCGCGCTGGTATTCCCCAGCCTGTACGAAGGATTCGGCATCCCGCCGCTGGAGGCGATGCAGTTCGGCACGCCGGTGGTCGCGTCGACCATCGCGCCGGTGCGCGAGGTGTGCGACGATGCCGCGCTCTATTGCGATCCGGAGGATGCGACCGCGCTCGGCACAGCGATGCGCCGGATGCTCGACGACGACGACCTGCACCTGCGCCTGTCCGCCGCCGCCCGCGCCCGCGCACTGGCATTCCGTTGGGAAGACAGCGCCGACCGATTGTTGGAGGCCGTCGCCGCGATCGGTTGATGCGGGTCGCCTGTGGGCAACATCGCAACCGACGATCGGGGGGGCCGCGAACGGCGGCCCCCTGACGCCACCAGCCTACCAACCGATCACGCGATACTGGGTCGCCGCCTCCAGCAATTGCGCCCAGGCTGCCGTATGCACTCCGTCGGGCAGCGCGCCGGACGCCTGCGCGCCCGATCGACCGCCCAGCAGCGCCTCTTCATCGAGGAACATCGACTGTGTGGTGAGCGCGATACGCAGCGCGGTCGCCTGCCAGCGACGGCGCACGTCGTCGGCGCCATAGGCCGGCGACACGCCGCCGATCGACGGCCACACCAGCACCACGCTGCCGGTCGTGCGGGCGGTAGCGACGATCGCGCGAAGATTGGCCTCCCACTGCGGCAGCGTAACCCCGGTATTGATGTCGTTGGTGCCGAGCTTCACGAAGGTCAGGTGCGGCTGATACGTCCCCAGCGCCGCCAGCGGGGATGCGGGCTTGGCTGTGGCGCTCTGCACGACGCTGGTCGTGCCGTAGATGCTGGTATTGGCAACCTCGATCCCCGGCAGCGCGCTGTCCCACGCCACCGTTCCGGCGACCGAGACATAGCCGCCGCTGGCCCAGCCATATTGGATCGGGTCGGCCGATTTCGTTGCAAAGACGATTTCGGACCGGGTGAACCCTTCCGTCCCGGCGGTGTTGATCGTGAACGATTCGGCCCCCTTCGAGATGCGCAGTACGCCGCCGCCGGAGCTGATCCGAACGAACACCGATGCCCGGTCGACCGGTCGCGACGGTTGGAACGCGCCGGTATTGGTGCCATTCGTCGCCAGCGTCGGCCCGCCCAGCGACACTTCCCCGCCGCCCCAGCCGGTGAAACCGGAACGCCGGGGGTCGTAGGCTGCGATCGCTGCCATCGACTGCATCCCCGCCGTGCCGAACCAGCTGTCGCGGACGACGAAGCCGTCGCCTACGAACATCCCGGCCAGTTGTGTCGGCCAGGCCTTCGGAAAAGCGCCGTCCATCCGCTGCGATCCCGTGCCGGCACCGGCGCCGGCGGTCTTGCTGTCGCCGACACACGCGATGCGCGCCGCATCGGCCGCCCCGCCCTTCAGCCGGGCCAGTTGCGCCCGCCACACCATCAACGTGGCGGGTGTCGCATTGACGATGGAAACGGGGCCCGCGCCGATACGGGCCAGATTGCCGAGCGTAACGCCCCCGGTCGCGCCAGACGGTCGTGCCATGGTTCAGGCCTCCGCGATCAGGTCGGTCGCGGTCGTGCCGGTCGCGCGGACATATTGCGCGCGCACCGCGATATAGCTGGCATCGGGCAGGTTGCGATACGTCACGTCGGCCGTGCCGCGCACGCCGCGCAGCGTCAGGTCGCCGCCGGTCCCGACATAAATCCCCTTGGGCACAGTCGGCAGTTCCTGCGTGTCGCTGGGCACGACGGAAAACGGGGCGGTCGCCGGCGCCTCGGGGCTGTCGGCATGGGCGGAAAAACGGTCGGGCATGATTCCTCCTGTCTCGTCCGGCGCAGTGCCGGCACAGGAATTCCCGCTATGTTCCGATCAGGCGAATGTATCCAACAATCGCGGCCGCATCGTCAGGCGGCGGTCCCCGCATAGAAGGCGAGGTAGTTGCCGACGACCTTCTCCTCCGAAAACGCCTCCAGCACCTCTGGCGCGACGCCGCGCACCGCGCGCCACTCCTCGGCCGATTCGAGCGCATCGCTCAAGCGCGCGGCCAGCGCCGCGGCGTCGTCCTTGGCATAGATCGCGCCCAGCGGGGCGAGGTGGCCGATCTCCGGCGTGCCGCCTCCGTCCGAATAGATCACCGCCTTGCCGCGAGCGAGGCAGTCGATCATCGTGCGCGGCAGCGGTTCGGGCCAGGTCGACGAGATGAGGACGACATCGACCCCGGCATAGAAATCGTCGGCATTGACGAACCCCAGCCAGCGGATGCGCGGATCGGGATAGCGCGCCTGCAGTTCGGCGACATAGCTGCCCTTGCCCGCCCCTGCGATCACCAGCTGCCAGTCGGACCGCTCCAGCCGGGCAAAGGCGTCCAGCACGACCTCGATCCCCTTTTCGGGTTCGACGCGCCCGATGAAGCCAAACGTCAGCCCCCCATCCTCCGGCACCGCCGCCGGGGTCGGGGCGGAACGGACATCGGCGATGTTGAAGATCACCCGCGCATCGGTGTCGTTGAAATAGCCGTGGCGACGATGGGTATCGATCACATATTGGCTGTTCGACGCGACGGCATCGACCAGCACCGAATTGTCCTTCTTGCGCCCGGTCAGCAGCTTGCAGTCGATGCAGCGCTGCACGCAGTCATGCCCCGCGCGGTACAGCGAGGCGCGCGCGCACAGCAGGCTGTAGTCGCGCAGCGTGTGGACGATCCGGATATTGCGCCGCTTCGCCTCGGCCCAGATTTCGGTGGAAAAGCCCTGCAGGTTGTTGGTGTGCAGCACGTCCGGGCGGATACGGTCCATCAACGCGACCAGATCGCGGGTCGCCGCCGGGTTACGGCGGTCGCGGGCGTGCCAGGCCAGCCGGCGGGGCTTGGATTCGTGCCGCTCGGCATCAAACGGCCAGTAGAGGTTGCGCAGCGGCAGGCGATGCACCGTGACGTCGCCGTCCCGCTCCTCGCGCTGGTCGTCGGCCGGGTGCAGGCTGGCGACATGCACGTCATGGCCCCGCCGGGCGGCCGCCCGCGCGAGCAGCGCGACACTGCGCTCCGCGCCTCCGACGGTCGATGGCGGATACAGGGTGTTGACGATGAAAACCTTCACAACTGCGTCTCCGCCCCCTTTTCGATCCGCACCGCCCCGAACGCACCGGCGCGCTCGTAACAGGTTCACCCCGCTAATGATATGGTAGCGCCACGTACGATACGAAGGTTCCATGCCGCACTGCAACCTTGACCTGCCGGATCGTTGCCACGAAGGGCCGCCCATGACCGAACCATCGCTCGACGCATCTGGATTCCGCGCGCTGCTGCAGCAGGATATCGCCCATTTCGCGCGTCGCGACGGCGAGGCGGTCACCTGGCGCTTCCTGATTCGGTTGTTCCTGCTGACCCAAGGCTTCCAGTTCGTGCTGGCACGGCGGATACAGGACGCATTGCCCGGCGTGCCGTTGATCGGGCGTCCGGCACGCCGGGTCTGGTGGTGGTGGACCTGCCGTCGCTTCGGCGCGGAACTGGCGATCGACGCGACCTTTGGCGGTGGCCTCTATATTCCGCACCCCTATGGCATCGTCGTCGGTGTCTGCACCGTGGGGCGCGACGTCGCCATCCTCCAGAATGTGACGATCGGGACCCGTGGCAGCGACGATATCGGCCATGCGACGATCGGCGATGGAACTTATCTGGCCGCTGGTGCGGTTATACTGGGTCCAGTACAAATCTGTGCGGGCGCAAGGATCGGCGCGAATGCCGTCGTGTTGGGGGATGTCGCGGCAGGGGAGGCCGCAGTCGGCGTACCGGCACGAACGGTCCGCTCCGCGCATACACCGGATATTCACTTGAAATAAGGACTCTGTCGATACACGGTCGACGAGTAAGGGGGCCCCGACAGTTTGATGCGTATCCTGGAAGTCAGCGCCTTCTACACTCCGTACATCATCGGGGGCGCGGAAATCTGTGCGCAGAACCTGACCGAATGGTTCACCGAACAGGGGCATGACGTCGCGGTATTGTCGGCCGCCCCGCAACGCGAGCATGAGAGCTGGGGCACGCCGATGAACGGCTACCGCCTCTACCGCGTCGGCACCCCGCATATCTATCCGGTGTTCCAGGCCAGCACCGCGGCCGGGTGGAAGAAGCCGATCTGGCATCTCCAGGATATTTACGATCCCCGCAACGAAGCGATGTTCGAACGGGTGATCGAGGATTTCCGCCCCGATTTCGTCCATATCCACTGGATTCAGGGGCTGGGTTATAACGGGCTGAAGGTGCTGGCCCGCCACGACATCCCGACCGCGATCACGCTGCACGACCTGGCCTATGTCTGCGTCCGCACGACGATGTTCCGCGGCAACCACGAATGCGTGCGCCAATGCAAGGGTTGCCGCCTCAGCATGAACGCGAAGATCGGCTATCTGGAGGATATTCCGCGGCTGGGCTTCATCTCGCCGTCGCGCGCGAACCTCGAAAAGGTCGGCAGCCTGATGCCGATTGCGGACTATCCATCGTTCCACATCCTGAACCCCATCACCTACCCGCCCCCCGCCGTCACGCATACGCCGTCGGACAAGGTGCGCCTGCTGTTCGTCGGACGGCTGGAAAATACCAAGGGGATCGCCTTCGCGCTCGAACTGCTCGAACCGCTGGCGCAGCGCTATGATTTCCACCTGACGGTGTTGGGCAAGGGGCCGGAGGAAGACGCGCTGCGCCGTCGGTTCGGCCATCACCCCTGGGTCGACATCGCCGGCCATGTGCCGTTGCAGCAGGTCGCCGACACCATGGCGCAAAGCGACCTCCTGCTGGTGCCCTCGCTATGGATGGAAAATTCGCCGGGCGTCGTGTTCCAGGCGCTGGGCGTCGGCTTGCCCGTGCTGGCGAGCGACAAAGGCGGCCTGCCCGAACTGATCGATCCGGGCCGGAACGGCTATATCGCGCCGGCCGGCGACGTCGATCGCTGGCGCGACCAGCTCGTATCGCTGCTCGAACGCCCCGAACAGCTTCAGGCGCTGCGCGAACAGGCGGCCGCATCGAGCGCGGAGTTCGATTATGCCCATCTCGCCCGCAAGATGCTCGACGCGTTCACGGTCATTCGCGACCATCGCCGTCCCGCTCCGGGCCAACGGCCCGGCTGAGCATATGCTGCAACGCAACATTCCAACTTGTCCCTGTTCGCCGATCCGGGCATAAGACGCATCGTGAAACCAGACATGTTCTTTAAACCCCGTGTTTTCGGCACGCTGGCGCCCGTTGTCGCGGGCATCGTGATCGTTCCGGCCGCCGCGCAGACGGCATCCCCGGCCTTCCAGCCGCGCGACACGAGCGTGGAACGCCCCGAGATCCGCGACCCGGCCTTCACCTTGTCGGCCGGATTGCTCGGCACCTATGACGACAATATCTTTCGCCTCGACAACCAGCGGCGCGAGCCGGTCGACGATTTCATCCTGACGCCGCAGGTCACCGCGCAGTATAAGCGGCAGATCGGGTTGAACGACATCACCGTGCGCGGCGACGCCAGCTATGGCTATTATGTCCGCAATCCGGACCGCAGCCGCATCCAGGCAATTCTCAACACGCAGGGCACGTTCCGCGTCGCGGGCACCTGCGTCCTAAAACCGCTCGCCCGGATTCAGCGGCAGCGCGCCGATTATGGCGACATCAACGGGTCGATCGACAACTTCCAGACCTTCACCGCGCTGGGGCTGGAGGCGACCTGCCCACGCACTGTGGGGTTCTTCCCGATCGTCGGCATTCGTCGCGACACGTCGGACAATGATCCGCGGTTCAATTTCGCGAACCAGAAATCGGTCAGCTACACTGCCGGCATCGGCTATGCCCGCCCCAGCATCGGCACGATGACCGCCTATTACAACCGGATCGACAGCGACCGCAGCGCGATTGGCGTGAACAACCATATCGATCGCGCCGGAGTCACCTTCGTCCGGTCGGTCGTGTCGAGCGTCGCGCTGAAGGCCGATGTCCAGTATTTGAGCGCGCGCAGCGTCGGGGCGAACGTCCGCCCCTATCGCGGCCTGGGCTGGGCCGGCGAACTGATCTATCGCCCGCTGCCGCGCCTGTCGCTGACCGGCACGACCGACCGTCGCATCATCAACGACACGCTGGTCCCCGCCGGGTTCGCGGTGCAGACCGATTATGGCCTGCGCGCCGACTGGCAATTTGCCGAACGTACCAAGATCACCGCGCAGGGCAGCTATGCCACCCGGTCGTTCCGCGGCGATCCGCTGGTCATCGTCAGCGGGATCAATTCCGATACGCTGGCCGACGCCCTGCTGCGCATGACCCGCCGGGTCGGTGCCCGCGTCGACCTGCAGGTCGAGGCACGCCACATCTCGCGTCAGACCGATACCGACGCGAACCAGTATAAAGTCACGTTGGCGACAGGCGGCATCACCTATCGCTTCTGATCGACGAATCATCCGTAAAGGATCGACCATGCATACGTATCGAGCATTGCTGATCGCCGCGCCGCTGCTGGCACTGGCTCCTGCCGCCATCGCCCAGACGGCCGCCCCGGCCTATACCCCGGCACCGGTTGCCGCCCCGGCCGCCGCCTATGTCCTCGGCCCGAACGACGAGATCGAGGTCAAGGTCTTCGGCCAGCCCGACATGAGCTACAAGACGCGCATCCGCGCCGACGGCACGATCACCGCGCCGTATCTCGGCACGGTCACCGCGGCGGGCAAGACGACGGGCCAGCTGTCGGACGAGATGATGCGGACGTTCCTGCGCCAGAAGATCCTGAGCGCGCCGTCGATCAATATCGAGGTGACGACCTTTGCCAGCAAGACGGTGACCGTGCTGGGTGCGGTGCCGACCGCCGGTCTGTACGCGCTCGACCAGCCTTACTCGGTGGCCGCGATGGTGGCAAAGGCCGGCGGCCCGCGCGCCGATGGTGCGAACACCGTCATCCTGACCCGTGCCAACGGCCAGGTCGAACGCATCGCGCTGACCGATGCCGCGACTGCGGCAACGCGGATGGTCGGCCCCGGCGATACCGTGTTCGTGCCGAACGCCGAAAAGGTCTATGTCTATGGCGAGGTCAATCGCGGGGGCGCCTTCCCGGTCACGCCCGGCATGACCTTCCGCCAGGCACTGGCACTGGCCGAAGGGCCGACGCTGGCCGGTTCGACCAAGCGGATCGAGGTACGGCGCGGCGGCAAGCCGCTGACCAAGCCGTCGCTCGACGATGTGGTGCAGCCCGAAGACGTGCTGGTCATCAAGGAAAAGTGGTTCTGATGCCCTTTTCGCCCGCCCGGCCCCGTCAGCGCTTCGCAAGGTATCGCGTATGAACGTCTTCCGTCAGTTCGCCGACTGGCTCGGTCGCCTGCTGGAACCGCAGCCGACGCCAAGCAGCCTGCCGCGGCCGGTGCCGGGCGTGGCACCCGCGCCGGCCGTGCCGTTCCAGGCCCCCCCGGCACCGGCGCGACCGGCGCGCTCGCGTCGCGCGATCATGCACGAGGTGTTCGACACCGGAATGCCGGTCGCCAACCGCGCCGCACTGGCGGGGCGCACCGACGAACTGGAACGCCTGCTGGAAGCGGTGCTCGACCATCGCAAGCACGGCATCATCTACGGCGCGCGCGGGTCGGGCAAGACGTCGCTGTCGCGCATCTTCGGCGACATGGCCGACGAACGCGGCTGCCTGGTCCTCTACAACCTTGCCAGCGGCGACGTCGCGTTCCACGACCTGTTCCGCCCCTATCTGCTCGACATCGCGGCCGAACCGCAGTCGAAGGTACGCCGGTCCGAGGTGGAGGCGCTGCTGAACGAACCGTTCGACGCACGCCGGCTGGCCAGCCTGCTCGCCGACCGGGTCGAACGGCGTACCATCCTGATGCTCGACGAATTCGACCGGGTGCATTCGCTGGCGACGAAGGCCGAACTGGCCGCGCTGATGAAGCTGCTGTCGGACATGCGTTCCGAGGTCAGCATCGTCGCGATCGGGATCGCCGCCAATCTCGAAGACCTGATCGCAGGGCACCCGTCGCTGCGCCGCCACCTGATCGCGGTGCCGGTCGGCGGGCTGACCCCGACCGATCTCGACGCGCTGCTGCGCCGTTGCCTGACGCGGGTCGACCTCGACATTACCGACGATGCGGCGCAGATGATCGTGTCGGCGGCGGTCGGATCGCCCTATCACCTGCGCCTGTTCGGGCTGTACGCCGCGTTGCAGGCGGACATCGCCGGCAAGGCAGTGATCGACCACGACGTCGCGGTGCGCGGGCTGGAGGTCGCCTTCGCCGAATGGCGCGACGTCAGCCGGCGCAACGCTGACCTGTTGTTGTCGCAGATCGACCGACCGCGCGTCGCGGCGCTGCCCGCCGCGATCATCTGCCTGAACGCCGCCATGCGCTCGCGCGTCGACCGGGCGGAAGTCATCGCCGAACTGGGCGAACCGGGCGCCGCCGAACAGGTCGATGCGATGCTCGACATGCTCGGCCCGATCCTGGTCGAAAGCAGCACGCCCGGCCAATATGTGTTCGAGGATTCGCTGGCGCCGCAATTCTTCCTGCTGCTCTTCACGCGCAAGATCGCGTCGGGCGGGGCCGAACGCAGCCTCGGCGCGGGCCATGACCTGCGCGCGCTACTTCAAGACAAGGGGGCCACCCAATGATGAGCTTCTCCGACCTGATCAGTGCGATCCGGCATCGGCTGCGGACCGTGATTATCGTCGGGCTGCTCGTGTTCGGCGCGCTGGTCGCGCTGGCCATGGTGCAGAAGCGCCAGTACAGCGCATCGTCGTCGCTGCTGGTCGACCTGACGCAGAGCGATACCAACGCGACCAACGCCAACGGCAATACCCAGCAGAACGCGTCGGTGATCGACACGATCATCGGCACGCAGATCGACATCATCCGCAGCAACGCGGTGCTGGAGGAAGTCGCGCGGACCGACCCCGCGTTTCAGAGCGCGGCATTCGGCGAAACCGCCGAACAGCGGATCCAGAACGCCAGCGGCCTGCTGCGTCGCCAGCTGATGATCGGCAGCGAAAAGGGCAGCAACGTCATCCGCCTGAGCTATACCTCGACGGACCCGGAAGCAGCGGCGGCGACCCTCAACCGGATCGTCGACACCTATCTGACCAAGCAGGTCGAGTTGCGCACCAGCCCGGCACGCAACAGCGCGAAATGGTATGACGAACGGACCCGCGCCGTCCGCGAACGCTTCGAAGCGGCACAGAGCCGCCTGTCGGACTTCCAGCGCGCCAACGGCATCGTCGGCGTCGACCGCATGGACATCGAGGGCGACCGGGCCAAGAACCTGTCGACCGAACTGGTCCAGGCACAGGCCGAAGCCGCCGCCGCCCGCGCCCGCGCAACGTCATCGGACGGCCCCGAAGTCGAATCGTCGACCATCGTGCAGGAGCTGCAGCGCGAGGTCGGGATGCAGGCGGGCAAGGTCGCCGAACTGTCGAAGACGCTGGGCGCCGCCCACCCGACGATGGTCGCCGCCAACGCCCAGCTGTCGGCGCTTCGCAGCGAACTGGCCAAGGCCCGTTCGACCCAGGCCGGCGCACTCGACTCGGCCAGCCTGGCGGCCGGTCGCCGCGAGGCCGAACTGCGCGCCAAGCTCGAACAGCAGCAGCAGCGGATGCTCAGCATGTCGGGCGTGCAGGATCAGCTGAACGTCCTGCAGCGCGACGTCGATGCCACTCGCCAGACGTACGATACGGTGCGGCAGCGGTTCAACGAAGCCTCGCTGCGCAGCGAGATTTCGCAGGCCAATGCCAGCCGTCTCGACCAGGCCGTCGCGCCGCTGCTGCCGTCGACCCCCAACCTGCCGCTGTGGTTCGCCGCGGCCTTGGTACTGGGGCTGGGTGCCGGCATCGGTGCCGCCGCCGCGCAGGAATTCGTGCGTCCCCGGCTGCGCACCGCTTCGGGCACCGCGTCGGCGCTCGACCTCGACGTGATCGTCGACATGACCGCCCTTGACGGGTCCGGTCGCCACCATTCGAACAGGGAGTTCGCGGCATGAGGATCCGGTCGAGCAATTGGGCGGACGACAACGCCGCCCCGGTCGCGCCCGATCGGGCCGAGCGGATCGGCGTCGCGCCGGCGGCATCGGCGGCGCAGGTCGACCCGTCGCTGGTCGCGGCGTTCGACCTCGAACTGCCCTATGTCGTCGCGCTGCGTACCGTGCGCAGCCGCATCGTGCAGCATTATGCCGCCGATGGTGAACAGCAGGCCTTTTCCTGCGCGGTGATCGGGCTGGATTGCGAGGCGGAACTGGCCGCCTTCGCCGCCAACCTGGCGGTCGTCATGGCGCGGATGCAGACGCCGACGCTGCTGATCGACGGCAATCTGTCGCAGGCTTCGGTCCACCCGCTGTTCGGGCTGGCCGAACGGACCGAGGCACAGGGCACGCCGATCGCAAACCTGTGGATCGCCGGATCGGGAGGTGCGACCGGACAGGCCGCGCTCGAACAGCGTCCGATCCTCGAGCGCAGCTACGACTGGAACCTGCCGGTCACGCAGACGCTGGCGGCACTCAGCGTCCAGGGCGCGGCCAGTGCGGCGTCGATCGCCGCCGCGCTCAGCGGGTTCGACCAGGCGATCCTGCTGCTGCGCAAGAACGTCACCGCGCGCCGTGCCGCACGGCAGCTGGTCGACCGGCTGGACGAACGGCGGATCGCGATCACCGGCACCGTGCTGGTCTGACGTCCACGATTCCGGTTCAACCATGCGTATCCTGCACGTCTGCGACAGCATCATCGGCGGCACCGGCAGCTATCTGGCGGAACTGCTGACGTTGCAGGCCGAGCGGCGGGGACCGGGCAAGGTCATGCTGCTGATGCCGTACGAGCATCGCCAGCATGTCGAGCCGCGACTGGCGAACAGCGGGGTCGAGTTCCGCTATTTCACCCGCAAGAGCCGGGTGCGCGGCGTGGCGCGGCTGGCGCTGACCTTCCTGTCGGTCCGGCGTGAATTCCGGCCCGACATCGTGCATGGCCACACCTTCGGCGCGGGGATCATCACCCGCGTACTGCGGTTCGGACGGCGGCCGGCGACGGTCTTCTGCCCGCATGGCTGGGCCTTCGACATCGAGATGCCGGCGCCGGCCCGCACGGCCCTGATCGCGACCGAACGGCTGCTGGCGCTGCGGTCGGAAAAGATCATCCTGATCTCCGAACATGAGGAACGCCGCGCCCACGCGATCGGCATCGCGGACAAGCGGCTGGCACTGGTACCCAACGGCATCGCCGCCACCCCGCCCGCCATTGCCGCGGTGCCGTGGGACGATAATCGGCTGAAGCTGTTGTTCGTCGGCCGCTTCGACCGGCAAAAGGGGCTCGACCTGCTGATCGAGGCGATCCGCCCGCTGGCGGACCGGGTGACGCTGCGCATCGTCGGCGCACCGGCGGTCAGCAGCGGCTATCAGCCCCCCGCCCTGCCCCATGTCGACATTCGCGGCTGGCGCGACCGCGACGGCGTGGTCGCGGAAATGAAGGCGTGCGACATGCTGGTCGTGCCGTCCCGCTGGGAGGGATTCGGGTTGGTCGCGGTAGAGGCGATGCGCGTCGGCAAGCCGGTCCTTGCCGCGGCGGCCGGCGGGTTGAACGACATCATGGACGGCGGGCGCTACGGCATGACCGTACCGACCAACGACCCGCTGGCGATCCGCGCGGCGATCGAGGCGCTGTCATCGGAGCGGCTGGCGGCACTGGCCGAGGCGGGCCATGCCCGCTTCCACGACCGCTATACCGCCGAGCGGATGACCGACGATATCGACCGGGTGTACGCCGAACTGATGTGACGGGCGCCCGGTGATCGCCCACCGGCTCGAACCTCCCGTCATCCGAGCGAAAGCTGGGATCTCCGGCTCATAGCACCAGCCAAGAGCCGATGGAGACCCCAGCCTGCGCTGGGGTGACGATACGGGCGAGTGGCGCTGCGGCAAAGGCTGCGGCACCCGACAGGCCGCCAGCACGATCCCTGACCTCCTAGCGCTCGCGTCACCCCGGCCGTACCCCCGCCTGCGCGGCCGGGGGTCCAGGGGCACGAACGCCAGCGACAGTTCTGCTTGGCTCTGCCCCCCGCCTGCGCGGGGGTACGGCGGAGTGGTCAGCGCCAGATGACAAAGCCGCCCCTACCGCTCGCGCGCAGCTTCGCGAATCCCCGTATCCATCGGATCGAACAGATAGCGGATGATCCGCCGCTCGCCGATGCGCACGTCCGCCGTCGCCGACAGCCCCGGCGTCAACGGCACGCGGCGGCCATCGGCCTCGATCGTGCGTTGGTCGAGCGCGATCCGCGCAACATAATAAGGCGGCGTCTTCTCATCCTGCACCGCGTCGCGGCTGATCGTCAGGATGCGGCCCGGCACCGTGCCGAACCGGGTGAAGGGGAACGCCTCCAGCTTCACCGACACCGGCTGTCCCGCGCGGACGAAGCCCGCATCGCGGTTCATCACCCGCGCCTCCATTACCAGCGCATCGTCGGGCACGACCACCATCAGCGGGCGGACCGGTTCGACCACGCCGCCGATGGTATGCACCGCCAATTGCTGCACGGTGCCGTCGACCGGTGCGCGCAGATGCTGCATCCGGCTGCGGTCGCGCGCCTTGGTCAGTTCCTCGCGGCGCATCATCGCCTCGGCCTGCGCGCGAGCAAGGTCGGTCAGTGCGCTTTGCCGAGCCGCCTCGCGCGACTGGGCATATTGCTGGGCATAGCGGCGCGCCTCCGAATTGCCGCGCGCGACCTGCGCCGCCGCGACGTCGCGGCTGCCCGCCTCGCTCCGGCGCTGGCGCTGTACTTCCAACAGGCGCAGGCCCGACGCATAACCCTTGTCCGCCAGCGTGGTGATCGCCGCCAGATGCTTGTCCATCAGCGGACGATTGGCGTCATAGGTCCGCACCTGATCGCGCGCCGCCGCCGCGTCGGACAAGGCCGCCGCCCGCGCCGCCGCGAGGCCCGCACCCTCTGCCCGGATGGTCGCCAGCTGCGCCGCGACCAGCCGCCGCTGCGTATCCGCCACATCGGCCGGCGTACCGGCCGGCGCCACGAAATGCCCTGCCCCGCCGCTCAGGCCCTCGACGATCGCCTGTCCCCGCGCGACATCGATCTCGGCCGCCAGCAGCGCACGCGCCGCCTGCGATTCCTCGGCGCCCGATACGGTCGAATCAAGGTCGACCAGCACCTGCCCGGCCTTTACCCGGTCGCCGTCATGGACATGGATGTTGCGGACGATCCCGGCGGTCGCCGCCTGCACCAGCTTTACGCTGCCGACCGGGGCGATCTTCCCATCCGCGGTCGCGACGACATCGACCTTGCCCAGCACCAGCCACGCCGAGGTCGCCGCCAGACAGCCGAGCATCAACCACGCGGTACGGCGTCCGGTCGGCGATACCGGCCGTTCGATGACTTCGAGGGCGGCGGGCAGGAAGCGCGGTTCGAGGCTCTCTTTCCGGTCACGCGCCTCGGCACGGTCGTCGGCCAGTGCGCGGCGGAACAGGCTCCAATGGTAAGCAACGGCACTCATGCGGCAATTCCGTGCAGGACGCCCATCTGGCGTCGGTGAAGATCGGCGTAGCGGCCGCCCAGTTTGAGCAGTTCGTCATGGTCGCCCGCCTCGACCAGCCGGCCGCGTTCCATGGCGACGATCGTGTCGCACTGGCGGATCGCGGACAGGCGGTGGGCGATGATGATGACGGTGCGCCCCTCGGCCATGGCGCGCAGGTTGGTCTGGATGATCTCCTCGCTCTCGGCATCCAGCGCGCTGGTCGCTTCGTCGAAGATCAGGATGCCCGGCCGGGTGACGAGCGCGCGGGCGATGGCAAGCCGCTGGCGCTGCCCGCCCGACAGGTTCGCGCCGCGTTCCTCGATCATCGTGTCATAGCCTTGCGGCAGCCGCGTGATGAAGTCGTGCGCCCCGGCCAAAGTCGCGGCTTCGACAACTTGTTCCAGCGGCAGCGCGGGGTTGGCGAGCGCGATATTTTCCCGCACCGACCGGTTGAAGAGCATATTCTCCTGCAACACCACGCCGATCTGCCGCCGGAGCCACGCCGGGTCGATCTGGCTGATGTCGATCCCGTCGATCAGCACGCGGCCGGCGGCGGGGACGTAGAAGCGCTGGAGCAATTTGGTCAGCGTCGACTTGCCCGATCCCGACGACCCGACGATGCCGAGCGTCGAGCCGGCGGGGATGGTCAGATCGACATCCTCCAGCGTCCATGGCCCTTCGTCGGCATAGCGGAAGCGGATCGATTCGAACGTGATGTCGCCGCGGATCGCGTGCGGCGCGCTCTGGCTGCCCGAGCCGGGTTCGACCCGATGGTTCAGCACGTCGCCCAGCCGCTGCACCGCGAGGCGCACCTGCTGAAATTCCTGCCACAGCTGCGCCATGCGGATCACCGGACCCGAAACGCGCTGTGCGAACATGTTGAACGCGACGAGGCCACCGATGGTCAGGTCGTGGGCGATCACCGCCTGCGCCCCGAAATACAGGATGGCGGCCATGTTCAGCTTGGACACCAGCTGGATCGCCTCCGACCCGGTATTGCCGAGGTTGATGACACGCTGGTTCGCACCGGCATAGCCGGCGAGCTGGCGTTCCCAGCGGTCCTGCCATTGCGGTTCGACCGCCGCCGCCTTCACCGTCTGGATCCCGCCGATCGTCTCGATCAGCAGCGCGTTGTTGGCGGCACCACGTTCGAACTTGTCGGCGATGCGCGCGCGCAGCGGACCGGTCACCAGCATCGCGATGACGAAATAGGCGGGAATCGTCAGCACCGCGACCGCGAACAGCTTCAGCGAATACATCGCCATCGCGGCCAGGAACACGAGCGTGAAGATCGGGTCGATCAGCACGGTCAGCGACGCGTTGGTCAGGAATTCGCGAATCGTCTCGATCTGTCGCACGCGGGCGGCGGTATCGCCGACGCGGCGCTGTTCGAAATAGCCGAGCGGCAGGCGCAGCAGGTGGCGGAACAGCCGCGCGCCCAGTTCGACGTCGATCTTCTGGCTGGTTTCGGAATAGAGGCCGGTGCGCAGCCAGCCGAACGCGGTTTCCCACAGCGACACCGCGACGAAGCCGACGACCAGCACGGTCAGTGTCGACATCGTTTCATGTACCAGGACCTTGTCGACGACATTCTGGAAGAACAGCGGCGCGGCAAGGCCAAGCAGGTTCAGCGCCAGCGTGATGAGCAGCACCTCACCGATCAGCCGGCGATAGCGCACGATCTGCGGAATGAACCACGAAAAGTCGAAGTCGCGCAGGGCAAGGCGCGCGCTTTCGCGGGTGGTGACCAGCACCAGCTCACCCGACCACATCAGCTCGAAATCGGCGCGGCTGACCTTGGTCACCGGCAGTCCGGGGCGCTGCACCAGCACCGCATCGTCGCTGACCTGTCCGATCAGGAACCAGCCATCGACCCCGTCGGCGAGTGCCGGGAGTGGCAGGCGCGCAAGATCGGCGAAGCCCGCGCGGCGCTTCTTCGCCCGCACGCCGTCGATATTGCCGGTCAGGCGGATCAGGTCGTCGGCGGACAGGGTGTGGAAATGCCCCATCTCATGCCGCAGCTGCGCGGGGTCGACCGCGATACCATGGATTTCCAGCAGCGCCGCCAGCGCGACCAGCCCGCTGTCGTTGCGGATCGTCTGGTGGATCATGCCACCACCCCGCCTGCCGCCTGTCGGCGACCCCCACCCCGATGTTGCACGCACATACCCTTTCACTGCGGTCCGGCGCGACGGCGTGCCATGGTGCGGCGCAGCGTATCGGCGGACCGGGATGGGACATGCTTAACGGCCAATGCCTAAGATTCCCTTGCGGGCGGCGTCACACCACCGACACGGAAACAAGCATTTTCATAACGTTATCGTTACGAAACGACACCGCCCCGCACCGGTCGTCCGATGCGGGGCGGCGGGGCGCACTGCGGTGATCCGACGGGATCAGCCGAGCATATAGACGCCGCTCGCCTGCGGCGATGCAACCAGCCGGCTGGGATCGACCCCGGCCAGCGTCACCGTTTCCCCGCTGCCGAAGCGCAGGATGGTGTTACCTTCCGACAGGGTGATCGTCGGCTGGCCGCCCTTGGTCAGCGCGCTGATGTCGAGCAGGTCGGAACCCGCACCGAAATCGGTGATCGTGGCGCTGGCCCCGCGCTGGATCACGAAGCGGTCCTTGCCCAAGCCACCGGTCAGGATCGTCGTGGCCGACCCATCGGCCAGCAGCACTTCGTCGGCCAGCGTGCCCGCGATCTTGCCCGCTCCATTGTCGAACAGGATCGCCTGATACCCGACCAGCGCCTTGACCCCCGACAGGTCGTGCCCGTTCGCCGAGAAGCTCTCGGTCATCGTCGCGCCATTGGCCATCCGGGTCGTGCGCTCGGTCACCACGCCGTTGCGATAGGACGCGGTGATCGTAT
This sequence comes from uncultured Sphingomonas sp., assembly GCF_913776855.1. GTDB lineage: Bacteria > Pseudomonadota > Alphaproteobacteria > Sphingomonadales > Sphingomonadaceae > Sphingomonas. The sequence goes on from NZ_CAJYQD010000020.1 coordinate 88,005, forward strand.
CGCCCGCCGGCGACTGGACGATGCTCTTGACCAGCAGTTGCGAGCCGGCGTCGAAGTAGAGCGAGGTCTTGGCGCCGTTGGCGGCGGCGGTTACCTGGCTCTGGCGGCGATCGGCGGCATCGAACCATTCGCTGGTCCGGGTCCCGTCGCCCGCCACGGTGAAGGCGACGATACGGGTGCCATCGGCGCGGGTCTGGCCACCCGCCACGATCGCCTTGGTCGTATCATATTTCTGCCATTCGGTGACGAGGGTCGCGCCCGCGCCGGTATAGGTGAAGTTCTGCCCGCTGCCGTCGGCATTTTCGAGGAAGCGCCGGCTGACCGCACCGCTCGCCACGTCATAGCGCAGCGTTTCCCAGTTGTTGGCGGCATCGGTCGTCGCCTTGGTCGTCAGGCGACCCTGGCTGTCGAGGCTCTCGACGATGCGGCTGCCGTTGGTCAGGTCGTTGGTGACGCGCGTCTCGACCCTACCGCCCTTATAGACCGACTGGATCGTCGCGCCCGCGGTTTCGGCGATGGTATCGACGATCGCCCCCGACTTCGCATCGAGGCGCGTGGTGAACTTGTCGCCATTCGCCGCGATCGCCGCGCTCAGCGTCTTGCGCCCGGCCGTGTCGTAATAGGTCAGCACGCTGCTGCCATCGGCGGCATTCGCCTCGGTATAGTCGAGGCTGCCATCGGCGTGCAGCCGGGTGACGCCCACGACCTTGCCCGCAGTATCGACGACCTGCATCTCGGTGACATAGCTCTTGCCGGTGATGCCATAGGCGGTGACTTCGCCGCTATGGTCGGCCCGCTCGACATAGCGGCGCGACGGCTTGCCCGCCGCGTCGTAGATCAGCGTGGTCCAGGTATTGGCCGAATCGATCGTAACACCGCTGATCCGCTTGCCATCGGCGGCGAAGGTATCGATCTGCCGCGTGCCCGCGACGATCACCTCGTTGACCTTGCGCCCATCGGCGAACAGCGTCTTCTGCGCCGTCATCACCCCGTCGACGAAGGTCGCATCGATCAGGTCGCCTGCCGCCGTCTGCGTCTGCTTCGCGGAAAGCGCCTGGGTATCGGGGGTGAAGGTCATCGCCACCCGCGTGCCATCGGCATGGACGTTCAGCTGGGTCAGCTTCAGTCCGCTCGCATCGAAGCTGCTGATCTCGCGCGCGCCATCGGCATCGTTGCGCTCGTGATAGTCGAGCGTGCCGTCCGCGTGCAGGCGGAATACCTCGACCACCTTGCCCTTGGCATCGGTCAATTGCCGCTGGGTGACATAGGATTTGCCGGTGATGCCGTAGGTCACATTCTCCCCCGTGCCATCGGCATTCGACACGAAGGCGCGGGTCGCATCGCCGGTCGCCACGTCGAACTGGATCGTCGTCCAGGTCTTGGTCGCGCTGACCGACACCTCGGTCGTCTTGCGCCCTTGCGTGTCGTAGCTGACGGTATCGCGGCTGCCATCGGCGCGCACGGTCAACTGCTGCGTCACGACGCCACCGGTATAGGTGGTGGTCATCGTGTCGCCGCCCGCCTGTACGATCGACTGGACCAGCTTGCCGGTCGCACCGTCCCAGGTACGGGTCGTGCGGCTGCCATCGGCGCCGGTCACGATCTCGCTCAGCTTGTTGCCGGCCGTGCCATAGGTCGTCACGGTCTTGGTACCATCGATGGCGAGCGCTTCGCTCGACACCAACGTCCCATCGGCGCGGGTGCGTTCGACCAGGGTCACCACGCCCTTGGCATTGGTGACCTGCCGCATCGTCACATAGGGCTGACCGGTGATGCCGTAGCTGACATTCTCACCCGACCCATCGGCGTTCTGCACGAACTTGCGGGTCAGTTTACCGCTGGCCGCGTCGAACTGCTGCGTGATCCACGTCTTGTCGGCGGTCACCTCGACATCGCTCGTCTTGCGGCCCTGCGCGTCATAGGTGATCGTGTCGCGGCTGCCATTGGCGCGCACCGTCAGCAGCTGCGTGACGACACCGCCGGTATAGGTGGTGGTCACCGTGTCGCCGCCCGCCTGCACGATCAACTGGGCGAGCTTGCCGGTGGTCGCGTCCCAGGTGCGGGTCGTGCGGCTGCCATCGGCCCCGGTCACAATCTCGCTCAGCTTGTTGCCGGTCGTGCCGTAGGTGGTGTTCGTCTTCGTACCATCGGCCGCGACCGCCTCGCTCGACACCAAGGTCCCGTCGGCACGGGCGCGTTCGACCAGCGTCACCGCGCCCTTGGCATTGGTAACCTGCCGCATGGTCACATAAGGCTGCCCGGTGATGCCGTAGCTGACATTCTCACCGCTGCCATCGGGGTTCTGCACGAACTTTCGGGTCAGCCTGGCCGTAGCCGCGTCATATTGCAGCGTGGTCCAGACATTGGTCGTGCTGACCGCGACATCGCTCGTCTTGCGGCCCTGCGCGTCATAGGTGACCGTGTCGCGGCTGCCATCGGCACGCACCGTCAGCAGCTGGGTCACGACGCCGCCGGTATAGGTGGTGGTCACCGTGTCGCCGCCGGTCTGGACGATCGACTGGGCCAGCTTCCCCGACGTCGCGTCATAGGTCAGCGTGGTACGGCGGCCATCTGCCGCGACGATCACCTCGGTCAGCTTGTTGCCGGTCGCGCCATAGGTCGTCGCGGTCTTGGCCCCGTCCGGTGCCACCGCCTCGCTCGACACCAGCGTTCCGTCGGCGCGGGCGCGCTCGACCAGCGTCACGGTGCCCTTCGTATCGAGGACCTGCCGAACCGATACATAGGGCTGGCCGATGATGCCGTAGCTCACATTCTCCCCGCTGCCGTCGCGGCGCTGGACATAGCGCGATTTCAGCGCCCCGCCGCCATAAAGCAGCGTGGTCCAGGTGCCGGCGGTATCGACCGTTACTTCCTTGGTACGGACGCCGGCCGCGTCGAATTCGTCAATCGTGCGGCTGCCATCGGCGCGGTTGAGCGTGTAGCCCGACACGATACCCTTGGTGTAGCTGGTGATCGCGACGTCGCCATTGGCCGCCTTGTCGACCAGTTCGGCGACCTTGCCGGTGGCGACGTCATAGGTGGTGGTCACCGTGCGCCCGTTGCTGACCGCGACGACCTGCGACAGCTTGCCGCCGGTATACAGGCTGTCGGTCACGTCGCCGGCGGCGGTCACGGTGCGGTTATGCTTCAGCACGCCGCCTTCGAACGCCAGGTCGGTCGTGGAGGTCAGCTTGCCGGTCGCATCGAACGACCGTTCCTCGCGCCAGTTCGGGCCGGTCTCGATCACCTTGAAGCTGACGCCGCCGCCCGCGACCTTGCCCAGCAGCGCGCCGTAATTCCTGACGACGAAATCCTTGGTCGCATCGGATGCGAGTTCGATCACCTTGCCATCGGTCAGCGTGACCGACTTCAATCCGCTCGACCGCGCCAGCGTGTCGATCTGCGCGGCGAACTGCGCGGCGGTCATCGTCAGGTCGGGGGCGCTGGCCGGCGGCAGGTCGGCGACCGGGCCGGCGGCACCCACCTCGACGATCAGCGGGCGGTCGCCGACCGCCAGCTGGATCGAGGACACATTGGTATAGACCGCGATCGGCTTGGTCCCGCCCAGCGGGTCATAGACATAGACCGTCTTCTGCACGCCGCCCAGGTCGACGGTGACGGTCTTCGCCTCGGTCACATTCTCCTTGTCGAGCGGGTCGTTCCACACCTTTACGTCGCGCCAGACGACCAGATCCCATGCGCCGCTCGCCTTGGCCAGCACCATCGAATGCCCGTCGGCGGGCAGGCCGCCCATCGTGTAGCTGGCCTTGCCGGCATCGGTCCCGGTCCCGGCATCGACATAGCCGAGGATGGTCGTCAGGTTGTGGATCGCGGTCGCCGCAAGTTTGGGCGTACCATCGGCGTTGAACAGGCCGAAATGCTTTTCCTTTTCGGCCCCGTCCGGGGCAAGGTTGCTGTCGAGCAGTTCGTACAGATAGGTCTGCTGCGCGCCGTTCTCGAACGCCAGCAGCATCGCGTTGAGCGTCAGTTTCGCCTGCGCCGACTGGTTGACGCCCAGGTCGGGATTGCTCGCCAGCGTGGTATAGCCGGTTTCGGTGATGACCACCGGATCGCCCACGGACGTCCGCTTGGCGCGCGCGAGCGACGCCTCCATCACCTTGTCCGCCTGCTGACCGGTCGCGGTATAGGCATGGGCATTGGCGAAGTCGGAATATTTGCCCAGGTCGCCCAGCGCCGCGGCGTCGGCATCGCTCTCCATGCCCAGCGACATGTTGATGACCGGAATGCCCGACAGGGCCGCGTTCGACTTGACCGCACCATACAGCGTCTTCTGGAACGCACCGGCGGCGGCGAGCGACGACGATCCGTTATAGCTGAACGCCTGGATATTCGCCTCGTTCAGCCCCTCGATGGCGATCACGCTGCCCTTGTAGGTCGTGGCGAATGCCTCGATCGCCTTGATATGCGCTGCCAGTGCCGCATCCCCGGCGGCGGGCAGCGACGAGCTGATGACGAAGTCGAACTTCACGCCCGCCGCCGCCATCGCGCTGGTGACCGCGCTGGACGTGCCGAGCGTCGGCAGGTTGTCGCGAACCCGGCTGAAGCCGAGATAGGCGAGGCTGTTGTTGACGATGCTCGCATTGGCATATCCGGCGTTGCCGGAATGCGTGTTGACCCCGAACGTCGACAAGAAGGCGGTGGCGGTAGCGATGCTGGGCACGGAACTGGCACTCCGGGAGGGATTACACCCTCTGCAATACCGCCGCTGTCTGGACATCGACTTACGGCCCTCGGTTAACCGGACGTTATGCAAAAATGCCCTGATTTCCGTGGGGTGGCCATGGATCTCAGCAAATCCGGGCATCGTTCTACCCGCGTATCGATTCATCACCCGATAAAGTGCGACGCCGCGATCAACGATTATGCCGCAATGCAGCACAACATTGCCTTTTTTGCAGTTCGGCCTAGAACGCGGGGTCACGCGATGACGGCCGGCAGTTGCGGCGGGACCCGTCATGCTGGATGCGTGAGCGCAATGCGGGGTTCGCCCGCCAAACCGGGTATCTGCGATGGCCACGACGATCGACACCACCCTGTTCCCGGCGGCGGCACCAGTTGCCGCGCGGCGCCGCTGGATTCGCGACGCGGACATCGATCGCGCCATGCTGCCGCTGATGGTCGTATTCCTGACCTACGCCACCCGCGATGCGCTGACCGGCGTCTTCCGCTACTGGCTGCCGAAATTCCATCTCGCCGGCGTGTGGTTCCTGCCCGACCTGATGTCGTTCATGGTCATGGCCTATTTCATCTGGGTGATCGCGTTTCGTCGCCAGTCGGCATGGGCGATCCTGTTTTCGGCCAGCGTGTTCGTATCGACGATCATCGGCTGGATCTTTATGTCGTCCTCGCCGGTCGCGCTGCTGTCATCGGTCAAGATGATGTCGCCGTTCTTCGTCGGGCTGGCCTTTGTCGGGCGGTCGCTCGCCGAACGGAAATGGGCGTGCTATTTCATGTTCGCGCTGTCGGTCATCTCGACGGTCGGCCTGCTGGGATCGCCGCTGTTCGACTATCCGTGGGTCGGGATGGCGGTGGAAACCTTTGGCCAGACCAAGGCGGTCGGGCGCGTGTGGTGGTCGGGCGGCGCGATCCGATATGGCGGGTTCGCCGGCGACAGCACGATGGCCGCTTATATGTGCCTGTTCCCGCTCATCATCGTCCACCGGCACATTTCGCCCAAGCTGATCCTGCTGATGGCGGGGCCGGTCGGGCTGGCTCTGCATCTGGCGACCAGCAAGACCGCGATCGCATGTGGCGTCCTGTTCGCGCTCTATTATGTCTTCGTCGTGCTGCTCGGCAGGAAATGGGGCGATGCCGCGCGGGAACTGCACCTCACGCGGCTGTTGGCGAAATGGTCGTTCGTGCTGGTGCCCCTGCCCTTCATCCTGATGCTGGCGCTGGGCGGCACCGACCTGACGCAGATCGACCCGATGCTGTTCAGTATGCAGGATCGCATCAACAGCACCTGGGTCTTCCCGTTCGTCCATCTGGGGCAGAATTTCCCGATCGGCCTGGTGACCGGCTGCGGCCTCGGATGCTTCACCTATCCGATGGAATATACCCGGCTCGGCTATCTGATGGTGCCGGTCGATAATTTCTACATCGCGACCTACGTCATGCTGGGCGCGCCGTTCATCCTGTTCGTGGTCGGCATGTTCACCGCGACGATCAAGAGCAACGATCGCGAAAAGCTGACGCTGATCGCCCTGCTGAACGTCTATGTCGTCACGATCCAGTGCTATGGCCCGTCCACCGCGACGATCGTCATGGGCTATGCGTTCAGCGACATGTTCCTGACCCTCGGGCGCACCTGGACTCGCCGCAATCGGGCGAAGGTTCCCGACTGATCCATGGCCGAACGCCTTGAATCCGGCGCGACGACCGGGCGGCAGCGCATCCGCTTCGTCATGGCGACGCCGCACGAATATGGTCCGCACCTCCAGCAGCGGTTCGATCCGCTGATAACCGGGGTCGGGCCGGTGGAGGCGGCCGCCTCCACCGCCGCCATGCTGGCCGTGGCGGCGGAGCGGGGCGCGCTGCCCGACCTGGTCGTGTCGATCGGGTCCGCAGGATCGCGGACTCTGCCGTTGGGGTCGGTGTGGCAGGTCGCCAACGTGACGTGGCGCGACATGGATGCGTCGCGGATCGGCTTTGCCAGGGGCGTGGTGCCGTTCGCCGACTTCGGTGCGGAACTGACGTTGGCGACGCCGCTCGACTGGCCGGTGGCGCGGCTGTCGACCGGTGCGGACATCGTCGGAGGCGAAGATTATGCGGGGATCGATGCCGATATGGTCGACATGGAAACCTATGCGATCGTGCGCGCCTGCCAGCGCTTCCGGGTGCCGGTCCTCGGCCTGCGCGGTATTTCGGACGGGCCGGGCGAGCTGGACGCGATCGGCGGATGGACCGCGATGCTGAACGTGCTGGACGAAAGGCTGGCGGCGGTGGTCGATCGGCTGGGATAGCTACGCCCGGTCGAGGAACACCACGCCCGGCACCGCGATGCGCGCTGGTGTCGCGCGCAGGCGACCGTCATAGGTCATGTCGAAAATCGCTACCGTGCCGCTGCGTTCGTTGGCCACCAGCAACTGCCCGCTATCCTCCAGCACCAGGAAGAAGCGCGGCCAGTCGCCGCCGCACGGTATGTGCTGGGCCAACCTCGCGCTGCCGTCCTCGGCCAGGTCGAACACCGCGATGCTGTTATGCCCGCGGTTCGAGGCGTAGAGGCGGCGGCCAGCGCTATCGATCGCGATATGCGCGCCATAGGACGTGCCCTGCCAGTCGGGCGGCAGCAGCGAGGTGGTGGCACGCGCGGTCAGCGTACCGTCGAACTGCGCGTCGAGCGTGGTCAGCGTGTTGGCGAGTTCGGTGACGACGTAAGCGATCGGCAGCATTGGGTGATAGGCCAGGTGGCGCGGCCCCGATCCGGCGGGCGCCCGCCATGCCAGCGCCGGCTCCCCGATCTCCCCGGTCGACAGGGCATAGGCGAACACGGCATCGGCACCCAGGTCGACCGAATGCAGGAAGCGATTGTCGGGGGTGAAACCGACCCAATGGGCGTGAGGGCCGGCCTGACGATCGGTGCGGGGGCCGGCGCCCTTGTGCTGGCGGATGATCGGCGGCTGCGGCATCCCGGCAGCGAGCGGGTAGAGCGCGACGGTACCCGACGAATAATTGGCGACCGCGAGCAGCGAGCCGTTCGGGGCGATAGCGATGTGGCAGGGGTCGTCGCCACCGCTCGGCAGGTCGGCAAGGATCTTGCCGGCGCGGTCGGTGGCGACCATCCGCCCCTGCGCGAATTCGCGGACGAAATAGCGCATGTCGCCGCGCGACACGCCGAATGACGCGTCCTTGAGCGCGGGATCGGCGGCCCCGACGCTCCAGCTGCGGCCAGACGCGGGCAGACGGTAGACACCGGCCCCGCCCTTTGCAGCATAGGTTCCGGCGATCAGCGCCTGTCGCCACCCCTGTGCCCGGACGGGTAGCGTGGACAAGGTGGCGGTGGCGGCCATGCCGGCCAGAACGGAGCGTCGCGTGGTCATGGACCCGCTATGCGCCGCTCCGGCCACCCATGCAATCAGGCGGCGGTGAACACGCCGCAGGCGATGCGACCGCCCGAATTGCCCGACGGGTCGGTCTTGTAGTCGTCGGCATTGGCATGGATCACGAACGCCGAGCCATCGGCGTCGAGCAGCCCGTCCATCGTGCCGGCGGGCAGCATGATCGTGACCGATCCCGACCCGTCGGCGCCGATGGTCAGGTTGGGCGCATCACCCGCGTGCGGGCCGGCGGGGTTACTGGTGCCGTGCTGTTTGGCGGTCGGGTTCCAGTGGCCGCCAGCAGTGGTGAAGTCGGGCGCGTCGCAGCGGCCGATCGTGTGGACATGGGCACCGTGCATCCCGGCAGGCATCCCGCGAGCGTCGATCCTGATCTGGATACCGCCCGCCATTTCGGTCGCGGTGACGGTGCCGACATCTGCGCCGGCGGCGGTGCGCAGCGGCGCGGTGGCGGTCCGCATCGTCTTGTCACCGGCCATGCCGGTTCCGGTGGTGGTGCAGCCGGCAAGGGCGGTGGCAGCGATGGCGGTGAGCAAGGTGGCACGCAGCATGGTCGAAATCCCCTTTGATACAGATGCGGAATGTTCCGGCGGTGCGGACGGTTCCGTCAGGTCGTCATCGGTCCGGCCAGCAGCAGCGGATCGATCCGCGCGTCATGCCATTTCATGCCCCAGTGCAGATGCGGGCCGGTCGCGCGGCCGGTCGCACCGATCGCGCCCACGACCTGCCCCTGCCGTACATGCTCGCCGGGCTTCACGTCGATCCGCGACAGGTGGAGGAACGCGCTGTTCAGCCCCATGCCATGGTCGATCATCAGCAGGTTCCCCTCCAGCGTGAAGGGGGCGGAAGCAGCGAGGATGACGACGCCATCGGCCGGCGCCGCGACCGGCGTACCGGTCGGCCGCGCGACATCGACGCCCGAATGATAGGCGCCGGGTTCGCCGGCATAGACGCGCTGCGACCCGAACAGGCCGGAGATGCGGCCCTTGACCGGCCAGGCGAAGCGCTGCCGCCAGCCCTGTGCGTCGGTCGCCCGGTCCCGCGCGGCGTTGATCTGCGCGAGTTCGGGCGCGCGGCGGCGCTGGAATTCGGCAGAGGGTTGCGCGATGCGCGGCAGGGTCGGCAGGCGTTCGATCCGCCAGTTGCGCGGTGCGATGGTCAGGGGGCGGACGATACGCTGGCCATCGGGGAGCGTCGCGATCAGTGTCGCGGCGGGGCCGGCGTCGCGGTCGAACGCGATCAGGAACCGGCCATCAGACGCGACCGCGACCGGTTGTCCGTCCAGTTGCAGCGTTGCACCGGGAGCCACGCTGCCGGTCAGCGCCGCGCCCTGCCCCGGCGTACCGTCGATCAGGATCGCGGCGGGCGCCGCCACGATCAGGGCGGCGGCAACGATCACTCCGGCGCCAGCGCCTTGGTCGACGCTGCGGCATCGACATAGGCTTCCTGCCGGTCTGCGTTCCAGTAGCGCAGCTCTTCGAGCGGGATACGGGTGCCGGTGACCGCGCAGGTCACGAAATCGCCATCGGCCAGCACCCGGAAATTATTGGTGAGGTAATGGAGCTTGGCAGGGCGGCTTTCGGGCTTCAGCATGAGCGGTTCCGGATCAGAGCAGGGTGGGTTGCGTCGGCTCGACATAGGCGCGGCCACCGGCACGCTCAACCTTCGCGTCCAGCACGCCGTCGCGGAAGTGGAGCTGGAGCGCACCGGCCGCGCGGGCATCGGCGGCGGTCGCCACCGTCTTGCCGTTCGTCTTGGCAACGACGCGGACATAGCCCTTTTGCAGCAGATTGTCGGGATTGACCTGCTCCAGCATCCGCGCGGTGCCGTCGAACCGCGCGCGGGCCTGCGCCAGCCGCTGGGTCAGCATCGCGGGGCGCAGCGCATGGCCGTGGCGGTCGAGGCTGCGCCGGGCGGTCGCGACGCGGCGTTCGAGGGCGAGCGACAGGCGGCCGGCGGCATCGTCCAGCCGCTGCCGCTGCGGGCCGAGCAAGGCGTCGCGGCGGGGCATGACGCGGACCAGCGCCGCCAGTTGCTCGCGCCCCCGGTCGTGGTAGCGCCGCGTGCACCGTTCCGTCCGCAGCGCCAGCGTGGCGATCGTGTGGGCGAGGTCGGCGCGGACCGGCACCGCTAGTTCGGCGGCGGCGGTCGGCGTCGGCGCGCGCAGGTCGGCGGCATGGTCGCACAGCGTCGTGTCGGTTTCATGCCCCACCGCCGAGATGACCGGGATCGGCGAGGCGGCGACCGCACGGACGACGACTTCCTCGTTGAAGCACCACAAATCCTCGATCGATCCGCCGCCGCGCGCGACGATCAGGAGGTCGGGGCGGTATATCCGGTTACCCCCATCGCCTTCCGTACCCCGGCGAAGGCCGGGGTCCAGTTGGGTGACGTCTGCGACTCCTTCCGACTGGTCCGGAGCTGGACCCCGGCCTTCGCCGGGGTACGGTTGAGGACGGGCGGGAAGCGACCCGAACCCCTTCACCGCCGCCGCGATCTCCGCCGCGGCGCCCTCGCCCTGCACCTTCACCGGCCAGACCAGCACATGGGTCGGGCAGCGATCGGCCAGCCGGTGGAGGATGTCGCGGATGACCGCGCCGGTCGGCGAGGTGACGATGCCGATGGTGCGCGGCAGGAAGGGCAGCGGACGCTTCGTCGCCGGGTCGAACAACCCCTCCCCCGCCAGCTTGGCCTTCAGCTTTTCGAGCAGTGCCATCAGCGCGCCTTCGCCGGCCAGCTCCAGATGGTCGATCACGATCTGGTAGCGCGAGCGGCCGGGATAGGTGGTGAGCTTGCCGGTCGCGATCACCTCCACGCCGTCCTGCGGCGTGAAGGCGAGGCGGCCGGCCGATCCGCGCCACATCACCCCGTCGATCAGCGCGGCATCGTCCTTCAGCGCCAGATAGACATGGCCCGACGATGCGCGCTTGTAGCCCGAGATTTCACCACGCAGCCGGACGCGGCCGAACTCGCCCTCGACCATGCGCTTCAGCCGGCCGGCGAGTTCGCTGACGCTTTCGGGCGCGGCGTTGTCGTTCGCGCGTGGCTCGGCTACGAGCCGGCTCGAGGTAAAATCGGGGAAACGATCGTCCATGAATGTCCTGTTGATCGGATCGGGTGGGCGCGAACATGCGCTGGCGTGGAAGCTGGCGCGCTCGCCGCTCCTCGATACGCTTTATGCCGCGCCCGGCAACCCCGGCATCGCGAACTGCGCGACGCTGGTGCCGCTGGAGGTGACCGATCACGCCGCGGTGGTGGGCTTCTGCGTCGAACGGTCGATCAAGCTGGTGGTGGTCGGGCCGGAAGCGCCGCTGGTCGCGGGGCTGGCCGATGATCTGCGTAGCAGCGGCATCGCGACGTTCGGGCCATCCGCCGCCGCCGCGCAACTCGAAGGGTCGAAGGGCTATACCAAGGACCTATGCCGCGAGGCGGATATTCCGACCGCCGGCTATGTCCGCGTGACCGACCTCGACAGCGCCATCGCCGCGCTGTCCCCCTTCTCGCTGCCGGTGGTCATCAAGGCCGACGGCCTTGCGGCGGGCAAGGGCGTGACGGTGGCGATGGACCGCGCCGAGGCGGAAGGCGCGCTCCACGCGATCTTCGAACAGCCCGGCGGCGAGGCGGTGATCGAGGAGTTCCTGGCCGGCGAGGAAGCCAGCCTGTTCGTGCTGACCGATGGTGTCACGCTGCTGCCGTTCGGATCGGCGCAGGACCACAAGCGCGTCGGCGATGGTGATACCGGGCCGAATACCGGCGGCATGGGCGCCTATTCCCCCGCCCCCGTCCTGACCCCTGCGCTGGAGAAACTGGCGATCGACACGATCGTCGCGCCGACCGTGGCGGCGATGGCCGCACGTGGCACCCCCTATTCGGGCGTCCTCTATGCCGGGCTGATGCTGACCGAGCGTGGGCCGAAGCTGATCGAATATAATGCGCGCTTCGGTGATCCCGAATGCCAGGTGCTGATGGCGCGTCTGGACAGCGATTTGCTGCCGGTGTTGCTGGCGGTGGCGCAGGGGACCTTGGCCGACGTCGAGCCGCCGGTGTTCAGCGACGACACCGCGCTGACGGTGGTGATGGCGGCGCCCGGCTATCCCGGCACGCCGGAGACCGGTCGTGCGATCGGCGGGATCGACGCGGCGGAGGCGACCGGCGCGACCGTGTTTCACGCGGGAACCCGATCGGGCGGCACGGGCGTTGTGACCGCCGGTGGCCGGGTGCTGGCCGTGACCGGACGCGGGGCCAATGTGACCGCCGCGCAAGGAGCGGCGTATCGCGCGGTCGATGCGCTCGACTTTCCGGGCTTCTGCCGCCGCGACATCGGCTGGCGCGAGGTCGCACGCGAAGCGGCGATGAAGGATGGATACGATGGATAGTGGCACCACTCCCCTGCAATCGCCCGGTTTCCTCGGCGCGCTGACGACGGTCCATTTCGTCATCATCGCCGTGCTGGCGGTGCTGACGATCATCGGCATCGCCTATGGCATGAAGCTGGCGCGCGCCCGGCGGCAGGGTGTGCGGGAACTGGAGGAAGCCGGGCATCTGGAGCGGGGTGACGCGCCGGCGCGCGAGGTGCCGGCGGCCGTCGAAAGCGCTCCGCCGGCAACACCCACGCCCGCGCCCATTGAGCGGGTAGCGGCACCGTCGCCTGCACGGGTCGAGCCGGTCGTGACCCCAGCCCCCGCCGCACCGGTCGAACCGGCAGCGGAGCCGATCGTAGCGCCGGTGCCTGTCGCGGTAACGACGCCCCCTGCCCCGGCCGCCCCGGCAGCCGGCACCACCGATCTGACCCGCCTGAAGGGGCTGGGACCGAAGGTCGCCGCGATGCTGATCGAACAGGGCGTGCCGGACATTGCGACGCTGGCAACGCTGGATGCCGCACGGGCAGATGCGGTCGCCGCGCAGCTGGGCATGTTCGCCCCGCGCATGACCAAGGACCGCTGGGTCGAACAGGCGCGGTTCCTGGCGGCGGGCGATGTGGCGGGATTCGAGGCAACGTTCGGGAAGCTGTAGGGACGGCTCAGTCCGGCGTTACATAGCGCCGGACTGCTTTGACCAGTTCGTCGAACCGCCGGTCGGTGCCGATCGTATTGATCGCAACATCACCGAAGCCCATGCTCTTCGACAGGGATGCGCCACGTGCGGCCAGGGCATTGCGGAAGTGCGTCGGCCGATGGAGCCATAGGCACAAATGATGATGCCGCCCCTGCCGACGGATCGAGACATGGTCTATATCGTGCCATGCGATCAGGTCCTCGCTCCACGCCAGCCAGCAGATACCCTGATCGGACACCTCAATCGCAACTTCCCGCCCCCGCAGCAGACGGCGAAGGAACACCAGCGCGAAGGTACCGAACAAGAGGACGGCGAAAAGCCCGAAGGCACTGACAACGAGTTCGCCGGTCGTCGCCATGGCTATACCAAGTACGACGAACAGCAGGGATAGCAGGAGCAGAGCGGACAATCGCCACGGTGACGATCGCGCCTGCCACACCGGCATGGTTATGCCGCCGCCTGCACCAGCAGCTTGTCGATCTTGCGCCCGTCCATGTCGACGATCTCGAAGCGCCAGCCCTGTTCGGTGAAATGCTCGCCCTCGGTCGGCAGGTGCTTGAGGACGGCGAGCGCGAGGCCGGCGACGGTCGCGTAGTCGCGGTCCTCGGGCAGGTCGATGCCGATGCGTTCGGCCAGCTGGTCGGCAGGCGTCTGGCCCGACACCAGCAGCGATCCGTCCTCGCGCCGGACGATCAGCGGATGGTCGCCCTCCTCCGCGTCCGAGGCGAAGTCGCCGGCGATCGCGCGCAGCAGGTCGGCGGGCGTCACCAGCCCTTCGAAATGGCCATATTCGTCATGGACGAGTCCCATCGGCACATCGGCACGGCGAATCGCCTGCAGCGCGTCCATCGCATCGACCTGATCGGGTAGCACCGGGGCTTCGTGCAGCAAGGTGCGCAGGTCGAGCGGCTCGCCCCGGCACAGTGCCGCGACGATATCGCGCGCCTGCACGACGCCGATCACCGCGTCGACCGATCCTTCGGCGACCGGCAGGCGGGTATGCGGCGTGGTCGCCATCGCCGCGCGGATGCCGGCATCGTCGAGCGTGACGTCGAGCCATTCGACCTCGGTCCTGGGCGTCATCACCTCGCGCACCGGGCGGTCGGCCAGGCGGACGACGCCGGAAATGATCGAGCGCTCATGCTCCTCGATCACGCCCGACTTGCTGGCTTCGGCGACCAGCAGGTGCAGTTCCTCCGCCGTCACCCGGTTTTCGGATTCGCGGTTCATGCGCAGCAGCTTGAAGATCAGGCCCGAGGTCGTGTCGAGCAGCCAGACGAAGGGCGCGGTGATCCGCGACAGCCACAGCATCGGCACCGCGACCAGCACCGCGATCGGCTCCGGGCTGCGCAGCGCGAACTGTTTCGGCACCAGCTCGCCGATCACCAGGCTGGCGAAGGTCGTGACGCCGATCACGACGCCGAAGCCAACATTGGCCGCCAGCGATTCGGGCAGGCCGAGCAGCACCAGCCGCTCGCCGACCGGCCCGCCCAGGCTCGCCCCCGAATAGGCGCCCGACAGGATGCCGATCAGCGTGATGCCGATCTGGACGGTCGACAGGAACTTGCCGGGATCGTCGGCCAGCCGCATCGCGGTCTGTGCGCCCCTGCCCCCCGCCTTTGCCAGGCCTTCCAGCCGTGCCTTGCGCGCGGACACGATGGCGAGTTCGGACATGGCGAACAGGCCGTTCAACGCCACCAGCGCGAGGATGATGACGACGTCGAACCAGGGGAAGGGTGTGAGAGGTTCCATTGAACTGCCCCACCCATGCCGCAATGCCGCGCCCCGCACAACCGGCGAGTCGCGGCGGAACGATCAATTTGCGTGCCGGTCGGTCAGGAACCGTTCAAAACGGATGCGGAACAAGTGGCGCGTTGCCCGGTTTTTCCGGGCAAGACCGAAAATGGATACGTTGGAGGACATGGACATGGCGAAGGGCTCGAAATTCTGGATCGCGGGCGCGCTGTCGGCGGCGCTGCTGACCGGCGGCTGCGTGACCGACCCGGAAACCGGCGAGCGCAGCATCTCGCGCGCGGCGATCGGCGGCATCGGCGGCGCGGTCGGCGGCTATCTCCTCGGCGATCTGGTCGGTGGCCGGCGCGACCGGACCGAGAAGATCCTGGGTGCCGGCATCGGCGGCCTCGCCGGCGCGGGGATCGGCGCGTATATGGACAAGCAGGAGCGCGACCTGCGCGCCCGCACCGCCGGCACCGATGTCGAAGTGACGCGGCGCGGCGACGACCTGGTGCTCAACATGCCGGCGGGCATCACCTTCGCCTATGACAGCGCCAATGTGCAGCCGCAGTTCCGCGCGACGCTGGACCAGGTCGCCGACGTGCTGCGCGACTATAACCAGACCTATATCGACGTGTACGGCCATACCGATTCGACCGGGTCGGACGCCTATAACCAGACGCTGTCGGAGCGCCGCGCCGCATCGGTCGCGACCTATCTGACGTCGCGGGGCGTACAATCGGCCCGTATCGGCACGCGCGGCTTCGGCGAAACCCAGCCGATCGCGTCGAACGAGACCGAGGAAGGCCGCGCCGAAAACCGCCGCGTCGAGATCAAGATCGTGCCGATCGAGCAGGATCAGTTGCGGTAATCACTGCCCTACCTCCGCGCGGGCGGGGTCCAGGGTTACCGAGCGCAACGCCCGTGGCTCTGGATTCCCGCCTGCGCGGGGATACACTAGAGTTTGATCGACACACGTGGAAGCGGTGCCGGCTCTACTATTTGAGTTTATCCATTCTTGTGGAAACGGGCGTCATCCCAGCGAAGGCTGGGATCTCCCGATTGTAGCGCACAGCAGGAGCCGAGAAAGACCCCAGCCTTCGCTGGGGTGACGTATCCATGCTGATGGATCAAACTCTAGCGGCGACGCGAGGGCGTCTCGTCCGATCGCAGCGTGAGCACCTCCACCCCCGTCGCCGTCACCGCGACCGTGTGTTCGAACTGGGCCGACAATTTCCCGTCGGCGGTGACGACGGTCCAGTCGTCACTTTCCTGCGCGACCTTGCGCGATCCCTGATTGACCATCGGTTCGATGGTGAAGGTCATCCCCTGCTGCAGCACCGCGCCGGTGCCGGGACGGCCGAAATTGAGGACCGAGGGTTCCTCGTGCATCTCGCGGCCGATGCCGTGGCCGCAATATTCGCGCACCACGCTATAGCCCTGTTTCTTGGCATGGCGTTCGATCGCCGCGCCGATATCGCCCAGCCGCGCGCCGGGGCGGACCTGCGCGATGCCGGCCCACATCGCGGCCTGCGCCGCCTGCACCAGCCGCCGCGCCTGCGGGGTGACGGTGCCGACCATGTAAGTCTTGGACGAATCGGCGATGAAGCCGTTCTTTTCCAGCGTGATGTCGAGGTTGATGATATCGCCGTCGCGCACGATCACCGCCGCATCGGGCACGCCGTGGCACACCACATCGTTGATCGAGCTGTTGAGGACATAGGCAAAGCCATACTGCCCCTTGCTCGCCGGGCGCGCGGCGCAATCCTCGACGATGAACCGCTCCACTAGGTCGTTGATGGCGAGCGTCGACATGCCGGCAAGCGGCTGGCGGTCGAGCATTTCGAACACGCTGGCAAGCAACCGGCCCGATTCGCGCATCAAGGCGAGTTCGGCGGGCGACTTCACCATGTCAGGCAGCGACCGCATCGACCGCGCGGACCTGTGCGGCGGCGAGGCGGGTGCGGACGATGTCGTTGAACGTCAGGTCGGGATTGGCTTCGGCGATCATGCCGATCGTCATCCAGAATTCGGCCTGTGCGTTGATCGAGCGGCACAGCACCCCGCTCGCCCGCCGCACTTCCTCGTGCAGCGCGTCGTCGATCTTCACGATACCCATGGCAATCCTTTCGATATACGAACCATATATGATTCGTATATCGCGCGGTCAAACGCCGCGTCGGCTCGCGAAGAAATCGCGTAGCAGCGCCGCCGATTCGGCTTCGCCAATACCCGGATAGATGTCGGGACGATGGTGGCAGGTCGGCTGGGTGAAAAAGCGCGGGCCATGCTCGACCGCGCCGCCCTTCGGATCGGACGCGCCATAATAGAGTCGGGCGATTCGCGCATGGGCGATCGCCCCGGCGCACATCGCGCACGGCTCCAGCGTTACCCACAGGTCGCAATCCTCCAACCGATCACGGCCCAGCAGCTGGGCGGCGGCACGAATCGCCAGGATTTCGGCATGGGCCGTTGGGTCGGCCAGCGTGCGCGGCGCATTGGCGGCGGTTGCGATTACCCGCCCGTGCCGCATCACGACGGCACCGACCGGCACCTCCCCCGAATCGGCGGCGGCGCGGGCGGCGGCAAGGGCGTGGTGTATCGGGGCGGCGTCGAACATGCCGGCTCCCTTGCCAGCCGCGACCGGCGCCTGCCAGCGGTTACTGGGCGGCCTTCTCCACCTTGACGGTCGGCACCTCGACGGTGCGGTTGACGGTGCCGACATCGACCTTGCCGACCTCCACGTCAAACTTGGGCACCTGCCCGCCCTCGATCTTCACCTGCGGCAGCGCGCCCTGCTGCGTCTGCGGGATGCCGATCACCTGAAAGATCATCAGCGCGGCGACGACCAGGACCAGCAACCCCAATATCCCCAGAAATGCGCGCATCCACCGTCTCCCGATCTTGCCATCATCCGAATCGTTGCCGTAACAACGCAGCGGCCGTGGCCAGGGTTGCAACCGCACCCTTGCGGTTGACGTGGAGGCGGTTCGACGCTATCCGCGCCGTCTTTCCGGGGCATTGTCCCGACACAGAATCAGGATCAACGATCATGTCGCGCATCTGCGAGCTGACCGGCAAGGGCCGGCAGGTGGGTCACAATGTTTCCCACGCCAACAACAAGACCAAGCGCACGTTCCTGCCGAACCTGCAGAACGTCACGCTGATGTCGGAAGCGCTGGAGCGCTCGATCCGCCTGCGCGTGTCGACCCACGGCCTGCGCTCGGTCGAGCATGTCGGCGGCCTCGACAACTGGCTGCTGAAGACCAGCGACGACGACCTGTCGCTGCGTGCCCGCCGGCTAAAGCGCGACGTGAAGAAGAAGGCCGCAGCGGCAGTCGCCGCCTGAGCCATTCCTCGCGACGGATGATTCGAAACCCCGGACGGCCCGCCGCCGTCCGGGGTTTTCGCGTGCGCAGTGTGTTGACGGTGCGGCGGATGCCCCGCCCCTATAGCTCCAGGCGGAACTTCAGCAGCAGCGAGCGTTGCCAGAACGCCTGATTGTCGTCCGACGCGATCCACACCACATCCCGGCCACCTTCACGGGTCAGCGCCAGTGCTTCGAAATTGTCGTGGATCGCATCGTCCTCGAACGCGGCGATGGTGCGGCCGGTGACGACGGCACCGGGGCGAATCGCCCCGGCCTCGACCAGTTGCAGTCGCGCCGTGAACAACTGCGGCAGCCCGAACCGGCGGACCAGCACCAGCAGTCGCCCGTCCGGCAGCGCCACCGCATCCGTCACCGCAAACTCGGGCGGCGCGACGTAGCGGAAGCGGTACCATGGCACGGCGGGATCGACCGGGTCCCCGTTCAGCCGGATCGCGGCGAACCCCTTAAGCCCGCGCTTCGCATTCGATTCGCTGAAGACCGTCACGCTGCCGTCGGGCATCGTCGCGACCGCCTCCGGTCCGCTGTTGGCAGACCATTTGCGCATCGATCGCGGCGCACGGTGGCCGATCACCCGACGCAGGTCATGGTCGTACCGCCACAGCGCATTGGCCCGCTCGAACCCGACCAGCACGTCGCCGCCGGGCAGCACCGCCATCGATTCGCTGTCGCGGTCACGCTTTTCCCATCCGGTGCCCGGACCGCCCGGCAATTCGCGCGCCACCGCATCGCGTACGCGCCAGTCGGGTCCCATCGTGAAGCGGACGATGCCTCCGCCGTCGGACAACAGCGTAAAGCGCGTCCCCTCGATCCGCATCGACGAAAAGCCGCCGAACACCGGATCGTTCGCCGTCAGCTCGACCCCGCCCAGATAGGTCAGCGCGCCCAATCGTCGCCGCGGTGGATCGCCGGGGAACAGATCGACCGGTGTCGCGATGACCTGCGCAGGACCCGAGCGCAACAGCGGCAGACGCTCCGCCCCCGACCAGCCGGGTACAAGGAGCAACACCGCGAGGATCACGAACAGGATACGCATCGCCATCGGCTCTAGGGGGCCGGTGCGCCCGCCGCAACGTCGTGGCCCATTGCATCCGCCGCGGTGCTGGGCGATGCGGCGTGCCTGTCTGCCCTGTCCGAAAGCCCTTCGATGTCCGATGTCGTCGCCCTGACCAAGGCCCTGCTCGCATGTGACAGCGTGACCCCAGCAATGGGCAGCGTGTTCGACGTGGCCGAGGCGATGCTGGTGCCGCTCGGCTTCGACGTCGAACGGTTCGTGGCGGGCGAGGCACCGGACGGCCCGGTCGAGAACCTGCTGGCGGTGCGCGGCAAGGGCGGGCGGCATTTCGCCTTTGCCGGGCATCTGGACGTCGTACCGGCAGGACCGGGCTGGACCAGCGGTCCGTTCGCACCGGCCGAGCGTGACGGTCTGCTTTTCGGGCGGGGCGCGGTCGACATGAAGGGCGCGATCGCCGCGTTCATCGCCGCCGCCGCGACGCTGCCGACGGATCTGGGCACGATCAGCCTGATCCTGACCGGTGACGAGGAAGGGCCGGCGATCTTCGGCACCCGCGCGTTGATCGACCGGATGGCAGAGCGCACGCTTGCCCCCGACCTGATCCTGGTCGGCGAACCGACCTCGCAGGCGTTGCTGGGCGACATGATCAAGATCGGGCGGCGCGGGTCGGTCAACATCTGGATCGACGTGCCCGGACGGCAGGGGCATGTCGCCTATCCGCACCTTGCCGACAATCCGATCCCGAAGCTGGTGGCGGCGCTGGCGGCGATCGAGGGGGTGGTGCTGGACCATGGCAACGACTGGTTCCAGCCATCGAATATCGAGGTGACCGACATTGCCGTCGGCAATCCGGCGACCAACGTCATCCCCGGCCATGCGCAGGCGCGGCTGTCGATCCGCTTCAACGACCTGCACCGGGGGGACGCGCTGGTCGAGCGCGTGCGCACGATCGTCCATGCCCATGCGCCCGACGCGACCGTGACCGGGCGGGTATCGGGGGAGGCGTTCCTGACGCCGCCGGGCGATTTCTCCACGCTGATCGCCGATGCGATCCGGCGCCACACCGGCCGCACGCCCGAACTGTCGACCACCGGCGGCACGTCCGACGCGCGCTTCCTGTCCCGCCTAGCCCCGACGGTCGAGTTCGGCCTGCTCAACGCGACGATGCACAAGGTCGACGAAGCGGTGGCGATCGACGATCTGCGCCTGCTGACCGCGATCTACGCCGATATCGCACAAGGAGCTTTGCGATAGGCCAAACGCAAAACGCCGCCCCGACTGACGTCGGAGCGGCGTTCCTTCGATCGGATTACGGTTTGGCCGCTCAACCGACCCGGTAATATTCCCGATACCAGTCGGCGAAGCGCTGCAATCCTTCGGCCAGCATGACCTTGGGCTGATAACCGGTCAGCTCGCGCAGCTTCGACACATCGGCATAAGTCGCGGTGACGTCGCCCGGCTGCATCGGCTTCATGATCTTCACCGCCTCACGCCCGATCGCGCTTTCCAGCGTGGAGATCATTTCCATCAGCCCGACCGGATGGCTGTCACCGATGTTCAGCACGCGGTGTCCGCCCTGTTCCGGCGGATGGTCGAGCGCGCCGAGGATACCGGTCACGATGTCATCGATATAGGTGAAGTCGCGCGCCATCTTGCCTTCGCCGTACACCTCGATCGACTGGCCGGCCATGATGCGGTTGGTGAACGAGAAATAGGCCATGTCGGGCCGGCCCCACGGGCCATAGACGGTGAAGAAGCGCAGGCCGGTCTGCGGAAAGCCATAGAGCTTCGCGTAGGACTGGCTCATCAGCTCGCACGCCCGCTTGGTCGCGGCATAGAGCGAGACGGGATCGACCGAGGGCTCGTCCTCGCTGAACCCCTGCCCGCCCATCGGCTTGTCGCCATAGACCGAGCTGGACGAGGCGTAGACGAGATGTTCGAACCCCGGCGCGTGGCGGCACGCCTCCATGATCGACAGATGCCCGGCCAGGTTCGAGCGTTCATAGGCCATCGGGTTGTCGATGCTGTAGCGCACCCCCGCCTGTGCCGCTAGATGGATCACGCGGGTCACGCCATTGTCGCGCACCAGCTTTGCCATCGCTTCGGTATCGGCGATGTCGGCGCGGTGGAAGCTGAATTCGCGCCGGCCGTTGAAGGTCGACAGGCGCGCTTCCTTCAGCGACGGATCGTAATAATCGTTGACGATATCGACGCCGATTACCGTCTCACCGCGCTCGAGCAGGCGATGGGCAGTGGCATGACCGATGAAACCGGCGGCACCGGTGACGAGGACAGGAGCGGCCATCGATCAGCGCCCCACGACGGGGCGGCAGAAACAGGTCCCCAATGCGAGACCGATCTGGCCCGTCCCAATTACCACGATCCGCATTGCTCGGCCTCCCTGTTTCCGTTCGTACCCAACGGCATGATTTTGCGGCAGGGCAGCATGGATACTGCCTCACCCCGATTCCCTTGAAATGACAAGCCCTGTTTTTGTGCAAGAGATCAGGAGCAGGACAAAGCGCCTGCCTCGCAAGATGACCGGAACGCCCGTTTTGGGTTGGTTCAATGGCGGACTGTCCCCGGAATGCTTCCATTCATCCTAGGTTTCCGGCAAGGATGGGATTGAGACTTTTAATTTAGTCACTTTTGCATAACGGCTTTCGGTCAATGGACCGGTACGTGGTCAAAACCGTCCAAGGGGTGCGAATCCGGTGAACTCTACACCGACCGACATGATCGTTTTGCCGGAAGATGCTGCGGTGCAGCAGGGCTTCTGGGGTACGCCCCATGCCCTGCGCCTGCGGGTGTTCGGCGTCCTGCTGATCCTCGACCTGCTGTCGATCGGCATGGGCTTTGCCGTTCCCTGCATCTGGTACCGCTACGACCCGTCGCTGGTCGGCGTCTTCTTCGTGACGGGCGCGGTGTATGTCGCCATCGCGTTCAATGGCGGGGCGTTCTCGTTCAAGCCATCGCGGACCTTCATGATCGATACCGGCCCGGCCGTCCGGTCGCTGCTGTTCACCTATGGCACGCTGTTCCTGATGTCGTATTTCCTGCGACTGGACCAGATTCTGCCGCGCGGGCTGCTGCTGATCGCGATGGTGACCGGCCTGACGCTGTTGTCCGCACTGCGGCAGGTCGTGGTCGTCTATACCGCCACGCATCTGCGCGACCGGTTGCTGACCCAGTTGCTGGTGATCGACGGGATGCAGATCGTCCCGCCCGACGGGTTCCAGGTGTTCGATGCCCGCGCGCGGGGCCTGCGCCCCGACCTGCGCGACCCAGCGATGCTCAACGCCTTCGGCCTGTTGATCCGTGGGTGCGAACGGGTCGCGATCGCGTGCCGGCCCGAAGACCGCAACAATTGGGCGATGATGCTGAAGGGCGTGAACGTCCGCGGCGAAATCGTCGTCAACGACCTCGAATCCTACGGCGCGTTCGGCGTGTCGCATGTCGGCGACCTGCCGGCGTTGACCGTGGCGGTCGGGCCGCTCCCGCTGCGCAAGGCGCTGGCCAAGCGCCTGTTCGATCTGGCGATCTGCGTCCCCGCGCTGATCGCGCTGCTGCCGGGCATCATCCTGATCGCGGTCGCGATCAAGCTGGACAGCAAGGGACCGGTCCTGTTCCGCCAGCGTCGCGTCGGACAGGGCAACGAATTCTTCTACATCCTGAAATTCCGGTCGATGAAGGTCGAACAGAGCGACCCGGACGGCAAGGTATCGGCCAGCCGCGACGACGACCGCATCACCCGCGTCGGCTATTTCATCCGCCGGACCAGCATCGATGAACTGCCGCAGCTCTTCAACGTGCTGCTGGGCGACATGAGCATCGTCGGGCCGCGTCCCCACGCGCTGGGGTCGCTCGCCGGGGACAAGCTGTTCTGGGACATTGACGAGCGCTATTGGCACCGCCACGCGCTGAAACCCGGCATCACCGGCCTGGCGCAGGTGCGCGGCTTCCGTGGCGCGACCAACGAGACGACCGACCTGACCCACCGGTTGCAGGCCGATCTGGAGTATATCTCCAACTGGTCGTTCTGGCGCGATGCCGCGATCCTGGTGCTGACCGTCCGGGTGCTGGTCCACCGCAACACCTTCTGACCGGTCAGTCGGGGCGACGTCCCGGCCGACGCAGGATCAGGTACAGCGCCCCCTGCCCGCCATGGCGGATGTGCGCGCCGCGGATCGATGCGACGCGATCGGCATAGGGTCCCGCGATGATCCAGTCCTGCACCGCCGCGCGGATCGCGCCGCGGGCATGGGGCCGTTCCGATTCGGCGCGCGGCGGCTTGCCCGTGACCAGCAGCAGCACCCGGTCGCCACGCTGGATCGCGCGCGCCAGCCCCTGATCCAGCAAGGCGTGCGCGGACGCCAGCGTATGGCCGTGCAGGTCGAGGGTCGAATCGGGGCTGACCATCCCCCGCGCCAGCTTCCGGTCCCATCCGGCATCCAGCGTCGGTCCGGGCGTCCGCGCCTTGGCGGGGGTCGGCGGCGTCACGACGGTGCGGGCGCGCACCGTTTTCGGTGCCGGCGCGCCGTGCTTTTCCAGCTTCGCGAGCAGCGGCGGCGCAGCGGAGGCCGGGCGCGCGGCATGGAGCGGCTTTACCGCCGCGACCACCCGCGCCCACAGCGCCGCCTCGCCCGGATCAAGGCGTCGCCCGGCCACCCGCGATCCGTTGGACGGTGCCGATCGGCAGCAGCAGGAAGGCGGTGCCGCGCGCGCTCATGCCGCCGGCGATCGCGCGTGCCTCGTCGCCCGCGCCCCAGAAGGTGTCGAACCGGTTGGTGCCCTTGATCGCGCCACCGGTATCCTGCGCGACCCACAGCCCGCTGGCATCGGTACGGTCCATCGACAGGAACACCGGCGCCCCCAGCGGCACGAAGCGGACGTCCGCCGCGACGCTCGCCTGACCGGTCACCGGCAGGCCGAGTGCGCCAAGCGGCCCCGGCCCGGTCAGCTCGCGGAAGAATACGAAGCTCTTGTTCTCGCGCATGATCGCGCGGCCCTGTTCAGGATTCGCGCGCAGCCACGTCATCAACCCCTGCATCGACGCCTGTCCGGGCTGCACCAGCCCGCGGTCGCGCATCAGCTTGCCGATGCCGGTATAATCGCGGCCATTCTGCCCGGCATAGCCGATGCGCATGACCCCGCCATCGGGAAGTCGCAGCCGGCCCGATCCCTGTACCTGCAGGAAGAACATCTCGACCGGATCGGCGGCCCAGGCGATTTCCAGACCCCGCCCGGCAAGCGCACCACCCTCGATCGCGGTCCGGTCGAAATAGGGGACGAAGGCGGTGCCATCGACGCGCCCGCGAATCTTCTTGCCCTTCAGGTCGGTCGAAAACAGGCCGAGATCGGCCTCGACCAGATCGCCCGGCACGCCGTAGATCGGAGTTTCGTAGCCGCTGCGCCGGGTGCGCGACCCATGGATTTCGGGTTCGTAATAGCCGGTGGCAAATGCCTTCCCGTCGCCGACCTGCACGGTTTCGAACCACCGCGTGAAAAAGGCCCGCGCGCCGCCTGCCGATACCCCGCGAGCGGCGTCGCACGCCGGCTGCCAGTCGGCGGGACGGGTCAGGCCGGTCGGGTCGGCCTTCCGCGTGACCGAAGGGCAGCTGATGCGGAACGCACCCAAGGCGCGATCGGCGGCGTCGTCGGCGATCGGCAGGTTGGCGACCGGGGGGCCGGCGACGACCCCGGCGGCAAGTGCCGTGGTCGCTCCATCGACGGTTTCGGCGCCGGTAATGGGCGGCAGCGGCACCGAAGCGGTCGGCTGGCGTACCGGCAGCGGCCGGGTCGGCGTCCCCGGTGTCGCGGCAGGGCGCCCGCCATCAGCCGGCCGCGGGACCGGTCGCGACGCAACAGTTTCCGGGCCACGCGGCACGATCGCATTCGAACAGCCGGCCAGCAGCAGCGCGGCGAATGCCGCCATCCCCCCCTTGGACATCGGCGTCAGGCTTCGTCGGTATCGGCGAGCTTCCAGTTCGGGTCGCTGCTCTTCAGCACCCGCAGGAACGTCCACACATCATGCGTCTCGACCGCATCCGACAGCGACCCGGCGATCATCGTACCGTCCGCGTCGCGGGTGATGGCGGCGATGTCCGCGTCGAAACGGACGGCGACGCGCGCGACGCCGCCTTCGACCGACGCTTCGGTCACGATCGCGCGCTCGATCGAGACCAACCGGTTTTCGAGCGTCTGGCCCGCCGCGTTGCGCTCTGCGATCGCCTGCGCAAAGGCGTCGCGGACGTCGCGTTCGGTCAGCCATTCGAGGGTCGCCTCGTCGCCCTTCCAATAGGCTTCGAGAATCATGCGATAGGCCGATTTTGCACCCTCGATGAACTGGGCGACGTCGAACGACGGATCGGCGGCGATCAAGGCGCGCAGGCCCGCCTCGGCACCGGTTTCGACATGGCGCGGGCCGAGGATCTTCGCCTCGGGCGTCACCTCGATCGGGCGGGTGGCCGGGGGCACCCCGATCCGTTCCTCCGCCGCGCGCGGCAGGGGCTCATGGCCGGTACGCTTGCCCAGCACGGCATAGAGCCGCATGGCCAGAAACGCCGCGATCATCGCGAGCAGGACGACAAAAACCACCATGCCTACACTTCCTTCCGTCGACCGGACATAGGACCGATCGGGCGCGGATACAAACGCTGCGGCGGCCATCTGTTTCGCCGGGTGGGTCGACCCGTTGAATCGCGGTCCTGCCGCTGCTAGTCCGCGCCATCTTAACGCGGCAAGCGCCAAAGCTTTCCGCCGTAGCGGACAGGAACTACCATGGAAGATCAGAACGACGCCACCGGCATTGACGCCTTTGCCAATGGGGACGACAGCCAGCCGTCGGTCAATGTCATCACCCAGTACGTGAAGGACCTGTCGTTCGAGAATCCGAACGCGCCGGGCGTGTACCAGCTGCCGGGCAGCCCGAAGCTGGACGTGCAGTTCAACATCGGCGCCAACCAGGTCGGCGACGACGTGCATGAAGTCGTGCTGAAGATCGAGGCGCGCGCGGAAATCGAAGGCCAGGTGATGTACCTTGTCGACCTGTCGTTCGCCGGTCTGTTCGGGCTGCGCAACATCCCGGCCGAACATCTCCAGCCGTTCCTGCTGGGCGAAGCGCCGCGCATCCTGTTCCCCTTCGCCCGCCGCGTGCTGGCCGATGCGGTGCGCGACGGCGGCTTCCCGCCGCTGATGCTGGAGCCGATCGACTTCGCGCAGCTCTATATCACCCAGGCCGAACAGCAGGCCGGGATCGGCGAAGTCGCCGGCCACGCCTGAAGCATAGCGGGCGGGCGCGGACCTTCATGCCATGAAGCTGGCGAAATCGCTGGGATCGGTTGGCGGGCTGACGCTCGCCAGCCGGGTGCTGGCGCTGGGTCGCGACTCGCTGCAGGCGACGTTCGTCGGCGCCGGCTTCGCGTCCGACGCGTTCCTCGTCGCGTTCCGCCTGCCCAACATGTTCCGCGCGCTGTTCGCCGAAGGGGCGTTCAACGCCGCGTTCGTGCCGCTGTTCAACAAGAAGGTGGCCGAGGGTGACGAAACCGCCGAGGGCCAAGGACTTGCGAACGGCGTAGCGTTCGCCCGCGACGTGCTGTCGGTGCTGCTGCCGGTGCTGATCGCCGCGACGGTCGTCATGCTGATCGCCGCATGGCCACTGACGTATCTTTTGTCGGGCGGATTCAACGATCCGACGGCGGACCAGTTCGCCTATGCCGTCACACTGTCGCGGATCACCATTCCGTACCTGTTGCTGATCTCGATCGTGTCGCTCCTGGGCGCGATCCTCAATTCGCTCGACAAGTTCTGGGTCAACGCCGCCGCGCCGATCCTGCTGAACGTCGCGATGGTCGCCGGACTCCTGTTCTTTCACGGACCCGATCCCTATGCGACCGCCCGCGTGCAGGCATGGGCGGTGACGGTCGGCGGCGCGTTGCAGCTTGGCTGGCTGATGTTCGCCTGCCGCCGCGCGGGCGTATCGCTGAAACCCCGCCGCCCGCGCATGACCGACGACGTGCGCGCGATGCTGAAGCTGATCGTGCCGGCCGCCGCCGGGGCGGGGGCGATGCAGGTCAATCTGGTCATCTCGACCGCGCTGTCGGGCAAGCTGCTCGATGCCGGGTCGATCTCGTACATCTATTATGCCGACCGGCTGAACCAGCTGCCCCTGGGGCTGATCGGCATCGGCCTCGGCACCATCCTGCTCCCCACCATCTCGCGCCAGCTCAGCCGCAAGGACGATGCCGGGGCGATGGACACGCAGAATCGCGGCATCGAACTGGCGCTGCTGCTGACGCTGCCGGCGACCATCGCCTTCCTGACCGTCGCCGAACCGATCATCCGCGCGCTGTTCCAGCACGGCGCGTTCGGACGGGAAGACACGATCCGCTGCGCCCAGTCGCTCGCCGCCTTCTCGCTGGGCCTGCCGGCCTATGTCCTTATCAAGGTGCTGACGCCGGGCTTCTATGCAAGGCAGGATACGCGGACGCCGGTGCGCTTCGCGATGTGGTCGATCGGCATCAACATCGTGCTGAACCTCGCGCTGATCCCGACCGTCGCGCATATCGGGCCGCCGCTGGCGACTGCCGTCGCGGCATGGGTCAATGTGGCCATGCTGTACGTGACGCTCAAGCGGCGGGGGCATTTCGCACTCGACCGGCAGCTGACCCATCGCCTGCCGCGCTTTGCCGTCGCCGCGCTGCTGATGGGGGCGGCATTGTTCTTTGCCGATGCGCTGGTCGCGCCATGGACGACGGGAGCGGTCGTCACCCGCATCCTCGGCATGGCGGCCCTCGTCGGCGCAGGTGCCGTCGTCTATGGCCTCGCCTGCCTTGCCACCGGAGCGTTCCGGCTGGCCGATCTTCGCGCGCTGCTCCGGCGGCGTGCCGCGTAACCGTTAGGAACCCTGCAATGCGTGTCGTCTCCGGCATCCAGACCACCGGCAATCTCCACCTCGGCAATTATCTGGGCGCGATCCGCAACTGGGTGCGGTTGCAGGACCGGATGGGCGCGGACGATGTGTGCCTGTTCTTCCTCGCCGACCTCCATGCGCTGACGGTGACGCAGGACCCGAAGGAACTGGCATCGAACACGATCGAAATGGCGGCAACCCTGCTGGCGGCGGGGATCGATCCCGACCGTTCGATCCTGTTCAACCAGGCGCGTGTGCCCGCGCATAGCGAGCTGGCATGGATTTTCGGCGGGACGGCGCGCGTCGGCTGGCTGAACCGCATGACCCAGTGGAAGGACAAGGCAGGCAAGAACCGCGAAGGCGCCAGCGTCGGGCTGTTCACCTATCCGGTACTGCAGGCCGCCGACATTCTGGCGTACCGCGCGACGCACGTGCCGGTCGGTGAAGACCAGAAACAGCATCTGGAACTGGCGCGCGACATCGCGACCAAGTTCAACCTCGACTTCGGGGTCGAGCTGTTCCCGCTGCCCGAGCCGATGATCCCGGAGGATACGCCGCGCATCATGTCGCTACGTGACGGCTCCGCCAAGATGTCCAAGTCCGATCCGTCGGACATGAGCCGCATCAACCTGATCGATTCGGACGATCAGATCGCAACCAAGTTCCGCAAGGCGAAGACCGATCCCGAACCGCTGCCGTCCGAGGTCGCCGGGCTGGCGGAGCGCCCCGAGGCGCGCAACCTTGTCACCATCTATGCCGCGCTGTCGGGTGAAACCTCGCAAGACGTGCTGGGGCAGTTCGGTGGACAGGGCTTCGGCGCGTTCAAGCCGGCGCTGGCCGATCTGGCGGTCGCCAAGCTTGGGCCGATCCGCGACCGGCTGGTGGCGCTGCTCGACGACCGGCCGGCGGTCGGCGCGACGCTGGCCAAGGGTGCGGCAAAGGCCGAGGCGCTGGCCCGCCCCACGCTGCTTGCAGCACAACAGGCGCTGGGGCTGCAGGTCTGAACCTGATTTCCCTGTCATCCTGAAAGTCGGCACGATATGCGCTCCTCGTTATACCAAACGGGGAGCCGTTCGTGACCAGCACCGTCGACACCACGCCCTTTACCGATCAGAAGCCCGGCACGTCGGGCCTGCGCAAGAAGGTGCGGGTCTTCCAGCAGCCGCATTACGCCGAAAACTTCATCCAGTCGGTGTTCGACGTGGTGGAGGGCAGGGACGGCGCGACATTGGTGATCGGCGGCGACGGCCGCTACCTGAACCGCGAGGTCATCCAGACCGCGATCCGCATGGCCGCCGCCAACGGCTTTGCCCGCGCCATCGTCGGACAGGGCGGCATCCTGTCGACCCCTGCCGCCTCCAACGTCATCCGCACGCGTGGCGCGATCGGCGGACTCGTCCTGTCGGCCAGCCACAATCCCGGCGGCCCGGACGAGGATTTCGGGATCAAGTATAATGTGGCGAACGGCGGTCCGGCGCCGGAGAGCTTCACCGACGCGCTCTACGCCCGCACGCTGGAGATCGAGCGCTACGTCATCAGCGACGTGACCGGCATCGACCTCGACACGCTGGGCGAAACGACCGTCGACGGCATGACCGTCGAAGTCGTCGATCCGGTCGCCGCCTATGCCGAATGCATGGAGGGCCTGTTCGACTTCGCCGCGATCCGCGACCTAATCGCCGGCGGCTTCCGCCTGTCGTTCGACGCGATGAGCGCCGTCACCGGGCCGTACGCGACCGAAATCCTCGAACGTCGCCTCGGCGCGCCAGCGGGCACCGTCGTCAACGGCACCCCCCTGCCCGATTTCGGCGGCCATCACCCCGACCCCAATCTCGTGCACGCGCACGACCTGTACGAGCGGATGATGGGCGACGACGCGCCCGATTTCGGCGCGGCGTCGGACGGCGATGGCGACCGCAACCTCATCATCGGGCGCGGCATCTTCGTGACCCCGTCCGACTCGCTCGCCGTGCTGGCGGCCAACGCGCACCTTGCCCCGGCATACAGCAAAGGCATCGCCGGCATCGCCCGCTCGATGCCGACCTCCGCCGCCGCCGACCGCGTGGCGCAGGCGCTGAACGTACCGCTGTACGAGACGCCGACGGGCTGGAAGTTCTTCGGCAATCTGCTCGACGCAGGCCTCGTCACCATCTGTGGCGAGGAGAGCGCGGGCACCGGCTCCAACCATGTCCGTGAGAAGGACGGGCTGTGGGCGGTGCTGCTGTGGCTCAACATCCTCGCGGTGCGGCATCAGCCGGTGGCGGAGATCATGGCCGATCACTGGGCGCGCTATGGCCGCAACTATTATGCACGGCACGATTATGAGGGCGTCGAGCAGGCCGGCGCCGACGCGCTGATGACGTCGCTGCGCGATCGGCTGGCGACCCTGCCGGGCACGACGATCGGCGACCTGACCATCGCCCAAGCTGACGACTTCGCCTATCACGACAGCACCGACGGATCGGTCAGCCGCAACCAGGGCATCCGCATCCTGTTCGTCGACGGCTCCCGCATCGTGTTCCGCCTGTCGGGCACCGGCACGCAGGGCGCCACGCTGCGCGTCTATATCGAGCGCTACGAGCCGGCGGACGGTGATCTGGCGCAGCAGACCGGCGATGCGCTGGCCCCGCTGGTGGCGGCGGCGGAGACGCTGGCGACGATTCGCGAGCATACCGGGCGGGATGCACCGGACGTCATCACGTAAGAAGCTGGACTCGCGCGGACAGGCGGAGGGGTTGGGATCTTGGTAACGCCTTCGCGATCGCGAGACCGCCGCGCTGGCGGTAGCCAAGGGATAAAGGCTGCTGGCGCGGCGGACCGCTGCCCCGAACGCACCCCTCCGCGTCACCGCGCCTCCGCGCGAACCAACTTCTTCTGCATGATTCGCTTAACCGACGCCTCGTGCAATCACCGGGAGATCCCAGCCTTGGCTGGGACGACGTGTGTGGCGAAAGAGCACGCACCGCTCGGTCAACGTCGCGGCGAGATCGCTCAGCCTTCGAGCGAACGCATCAGCGTGCGGACCGCGCTGTCGATCTCGCGATCGACTCCGCGCAGTTCCTCGATCCGGCGCACGGCGTGGATCACCGTCGAATGGTCGCGATTGCCGAACTTGCGGCCGATTTCGGGAAGCGAGCGGGTGGTCAGCCGCTTGGCAAGGTACATCGCCACCTGCCGCGGCCGCGCGATCACCTGCGCCCGGCGAGCCGATACCAGGTCGAGCTGCTTCACCTCGAAATGCGCCGACACTGCGCGCTGAATGTCATCGATCGTGACGCGCTTTGCCGGTCCCGCCAGCATCTCGCCCAGCGTCGCGTGGGCGAACGCCATGTCGATCGTCTCACCCGTGAGCGAGGCATAGGCGACGAGGCGGTTGAGCGCCCCTTCCAGCTCGCGCACGCTGCCGCGAATCCGCCCGGCGAGCAGGTCGATCACATCCTCGGGCACCGCCGTTCCCGGTACCTCGGCCAGCTTGGCCGCCAGGATTGCGTGGCGCAGCTCGTTCTCGGGCGTCTTGATATCGGCAACCAGCCCGCCGCCAAGACGCGACAGCAGCCGGGGATCGATCCCATCGAGCAATGCGGGAGAGCGGTCGCAGGCGATCACCACCCGCTTGCCCGCATCCATGAACGCGTTGATCGTGTGGAGGCATTCCTCCTGCGTCGCGTCCTTGCCGGCGACGAACTGCAGATCGTCGATCATCAGCAGGTCGACGCCGCGCAGGCGGGCCTTGAAGCTGTGCGTGTCGCGCGCGCGCATCGCTGCGACGAATTCGAACATGAACCGCTCGGCCGGCAGATAGACGGCGCTGGCCGATGGATCGGCCTCGAGGAAGGCATGGCCGATGGCGTGCATCAGGTGCGTCTTGCCCAGCCCCGTCGCGCTGTGCAGGAACAGCGGGCTGAAGCGCGGCACGCCCGGTTCGGCCAGCGCCTTGGCAGCGTTGAACGCCACGCGATTCGACGGGGCGACCACGAATCGGTCGAAGCGATAGCGCGGGTCGAACGCCGGGCGCTCGGCCGGGGCACGCTGCGGCACGGCGGGCATCGGTGCAGCCGCCGCCGCGGCCATCAGCGGCAACGGCGCATCGACCGGCGCCGAATCGAACAGCGGTGCGGGGGGAACGATTCGGTTGGGCAAGGCAGTTGCGGTTTCGACTACGACGTCACGGACCTGAGGAAGCTGGAGACGGAATTCATGCGCGAGGCGTTCGGCGTAATGGTTGCGGACCCAATCGGTCATGAAGGCGGACGGAAGGGTCAGGCGCACGATCCCGTCGCCTTCCGGAGCGACCAGTTCCATCGGCTTCAGCCACCGGTCGAACAGCCGCTGCCCGGCGGACACGCGCAGGTTCTGGCGCACGCGGGCCCAGGCCGCCGCTACCTCCACCTGTTCATGATCCACCGGCATCGTCACGTGCAAATACTCTCCCGTGCCGGAAAGCGTGCTTTCCGACCAACGTTGGTCCGTCGTCTAAAAATCCCCCCTCGACCGCGCCGAAACGTCGGTCGCACGCGCAAAGATTCGCGTGGGCCCCGGATCACCGTAACGGCGTCGGGGAGTGCTGTTTAGGAACCGGAATGCCCGTCGATCAAGTCATCAAACCGAAATAAAGACGGTTGACACGCCCCCAGCCGCAGAAATGCGTCGGATTTCTTTTTTTGCGTTTTATTGCAATAGCTTAATTGGATGTCGACGGACTGAATCGGCGGAATCCAAGGATTTCCGCCATTTCCCAACGGCTTGATTCGACATGGGTTCGCGGAACCAAATTCTGCTGCGGCACGGCGTCGTCGACACCGGTATCGACCGGAACAGACCCAACGCAACAAACCCCGCCGGCGCTATGGCCGACGGGGCATCCTGCTTGCCGACAATGGCGTCAGGCGATCAGGCGATCGCGCCAACGGCCTTGGTCAGGCGCGCGAACTTGCGGCTCGCGGTGTTCTTGTGCAGCACGCCCTTGGCGACGCCACGGGCCAGCTCCGGCTGGACGGCCGACAGCGCCGTGGTCGCCGCAGCCTTGTCGCCCGAAGCAAGCGCCGACTCGACCTTCTTGACGAAGGTCCGGATGCGGCCGACGCGGTTGCCGTTGATTTCGGCGCGGCGTGCGTTGCGACGGATGCGCTTCTTGGCTTGCGGCGTATTCGCCATTCGGTACGTCCTTGCGAGTAATGTGGTCAGTGTGAAAGAGGCGCCGGGAACACCCTACGCCGTCTCGAAGGCAGCGCCCTTAGCGATTGCGGGAGGCGGGGTCAACCGTTTCGCCCCGCTTTCGTCATCCCGGCGCTCGGTCGTCATCCCCGCGAAGGCGGGGATCCATAACCTCTAACGTCGGAGAGGAAACCGAAAGGGTAGCGTGTCTGGATTCCCGCCTGCGCGGGAATGACGAATGCAGGGCCCATGCGGAAAGCCAAACCCTATCCCTTCTGACACTTCGGACAATAAAAGGTCGACCGCCCGCTATCCACCCGGCGCTGCACCGTCCCGCCACACGTGCACGGCTCACCCTCGCGGCCATAGACCAGGAATTGCTTGGAGAAATACCCCAGCTCGCCATCCGGCCGGGCATAGTCGCGCAGCGTCGATCCGCCGGCCTCGATCGCCGCGAGCAACACGTCGCGCACCGCCACCGCCAGCGCCTCGAGTCGCTTCGCTGAGATCTGCCCCGCCGGCCGCGTCGGCGATATCCGCGCCAGGTGCAGCGCTTCGCACACATAGATGTTGCCGAGGCCCGCAACGATCCGCTGGTCGAG
>NZ_CAJYQD010000021.1 GCF_913776855.1 uncultured Sphingomonas sp.
GAACGAGGTGCGGTTGGGCAGGCCGGTCAGGCTGTCGTTGCGCGCCAGATGGGCGATGCGGCGTTCCTGCGCGATGCGGGCGCGCAGGTCGCGGATCGAATAGATGGTCTGCGGACAGGCGCGACGCTGGTCGAAACGGATCGCGATCTCGACCGGGATTTCGGTGCCGTCCTGCGCGGTCAGCGTCAGCTGGGCGATCCGGTCGGGATCGGCGGTGGCGATATCGGCGATCCAGCGCGACAACGGTTGCCCGATCACCGCCGCATCGCTGCCGACCAGCGTGGTAAAGGCGGCGTTGACCGCCAGCACCGTGCCGCCCTGCACGATGACCATGCCGTCGACATTGCTCTCCAGCAACTCACGCAGCCGCCGGCGGGTGTCGGCGCGGGCCTGCGCATCGAGGATATAGGTGGCAAGGCCGGTGCCCACGACCAGCGTGCCGACCCCGGCGACCGCGATCGCCATTACGATCGTCGCGGTACTCGACCCGACTTGGCCGACCGCAGGGGCAAAGGGGGTGACGACCATCGCCGCCATGCCGGTGAAGTGCAGCAGCACGATGCTGGCGACCATCATGCCCGACGCCCACCACGGCCCGGCAAACCGCCCGGTAGCCCGCGCCCGGTCGAACGCCAGCGCCCCCAGCGCCACCGCGAACAGCACCGACACCGCGACATAGCCATGCGACCAGCGCACCATGCCGCGCGCGACGAATGCCTGCATCCCGACATAATGCATCACGCTGACCGTCAGTCCGAACAGCGCCCCGCCCAGCGCGGCCGACGGACGCCAGCGCCGGGTGGTCAGGTGCAGCGCGCCGGCGCTGCCGAAGATCGCAAGCAGCAGCGATACGCCGGTCAGCCGCGGTTCGTACGCGACCTCGACCCCCGGCTGATACGCGATCATCGCGATGAAATGGGTACACCAGATGGTCGCCCCCGTCGCCGCCCCGCCCAGGAACACCCACGCCATCCGGGTGCCGCGTTCGGCATGGCGGATGCGGTCGAGCAGCCGGATGGTGATCATCGACCCGACAAGGCAGAACCACGCCGCCAGCCCGACCAGCGCAAGGTTATGCTCTTCGGTCAGGCAGGTTAGGAAACGCATATGCCGGACTCCGTTCATCCGGCCGTTACACTTGCGTTTCTAAACGAAATGTTATTTCGTTGCGGTAGCGGTATCAAAGGTACGATACGGTACAAATCCGGAATGTCGCGGAACTTTTCCCGCTCGGCGTGCTGCGCCG
The DNA here is from genome assembly GCF_913776855.1 of uncultured Sphingomonas sp. Classification (GTDB taxonomy): domain Bacteria; phylum Pseudomonadota; class Alphaproteobacteria; order Sphingomonadales; family Sphingomonadaceae; genus Sphingomonas. The sequence goes on from NZ_CAJYQD010000021.1 coordinate 1,247, forward strand.
CAATATCAACGTGTCCGCTCCGGGCTTAAAGGGCTTGTTGATCGCCGGTTGGAGCGGCTAGGCGGGACAGTGTGCGGCAAAGGGCCGGGTGGACGAAGGATACCCCATGAAGATCGCGGTTTTTGGCCTCGGCTATGTCGGCATGTCGAACGCGGTGCTGCTGGCACAGCATAACGAAGTCGTCGCCGTCGACATTTCGCAAGAGCGCGTCGCGCTGGTCAATGATCGCAAGTCGCCGATCATCGATGCCGAGCTGGAGGGGTTCCTCGCCGAACGGACGCTCGACCTGACCGCGACGACCGATGCCGCTGTCGCCCTGGGCGGCGCCGATTACGTCATCGTGGCGACGCCGACCAACTATGATGTCGAAACCGACAAGTTCAACACCGGCTCGGTCGAGGCGGTCATCAGGCTGGCGACCGAACATGCCCCCCAGGCGACGGTCGTCATCAAGTCGACGATCCCGGTCGGCTTCGTCGATGACGTTCGGGTGCGGCTGAACGCGCCGAACGTCGTCTTCAGCCCCGAATTCCTGCGCGAGGGTCGCGCGCTGTACGACAATCTCCACCCGTCGCGGATCATCGTCGGCGAACGGTCGGACCGGGCGCGCATCTTTGCCGACCTGTTGTTGCAGGGCGCGGAAAAGAAGGATGCGCCCATCCTGTTCACCGACACGCGCGAGGCGGAGGCGATCAAGCTGTTCGCCAATACCTTCCTCGCGATGCGCGTCGCCTTCTTCAACGAACTCGACAGCTATGCGATCGCCGGCGGCATGAACACGCGCCAGATCATCGAGGGCGTCGGCCTCGATCCGCGGGTGGGCAATCATTATAACAACCCCAGCTTCGGCTATGGCGGCTATTGCTTGCCCAAGGATACCAAGCAGCTGCTGGCCAATTATTCCGAAGTCCCGCAGAACCTGATCCGCGCGATCGTCGATGCGAACCGCACGCGCAAGGACTTCCTGGCCGACCAGATCATCGCCCGCCGCCCGAAGCGGGTCGGCGTCTATCGCCTGACGATGAAGGCCGGGTCGGACAATTTCCGCCAGTCGTCGATCCAGGGGATCATGAAGCGGGTAAAGGCCAAGGGGATCGAGGTCGTCGTGTACGAACCCTCGCTCCACGAGGACAGCTTCTTCGGGTCGCGGGTGGTCAAGGACCTCGACGCGTTCAAGGCGGATTGCGACGTTGTGATCGCCAACCGCGCCGCGCCCGAACTGGCTGATATCGGGACCAAGCTGTTCACGCGGGACATCTTCGGCACGGATTGAGGCCGGGCGGCACGCTCCTCCTCGGAACGGGCAGGATCATGGGGCCTCATGCCCCCGCCGCCGCGCCGGGACCATGCGCGGCGGCGAAGCGGGTCAACGGCGGGCGAGGGCCTTCATCGCGTCGAGCGCGATCTGGCGGCCCACCGCATAGGGTCCGGCATCGGGGGCGGTCGCGCGGACGAAGCCGCGTTCGCCCGCGACCCAGGGCATCGGGCGCGGGGTCGGGCGGCCGGCGCTGACGCCGCGCGCCACCACCTGTCCGCTCGCCAGATCACGCGCGACGATCCGCCAGCGACCGTCGTTCATCGCCACGACCTCCAGCGTCCATTCCGCCTTGCCCAGCAGCGCGCGGGTTTCGATCGCCTGGACATTGGCCGTATCGGCCCCCAGCGCCCCGGTGCGCAGGATCGCGGTCCGGTCGATCAGGCGGACGCCCGCCCCCGACAGGGCGTCGGCGAGGCCACGTTCCATGTCGAAATCGGCGCCTTCGTCGGCCGCCGCCGCCCGCGCGCCGCTGTCATGGCTACGCGTCGTGCTGCGCAGTTCGGCGTCGAGATGGCCCGGCTCGCGTTCGACATGCAGCGTCGCCACCTCCTCGCGCCCGGTCTCCACCTCGGCGGTCAGTTCGCGGTTCCACAGCAGGGCGACACGCGGGTGGCCGGCACGGGCATAGGCGGCGGCGAAACGGTCGATCGTCGCGCGGTCGGGATCGGCGGCGGGCGGGGGCGCGTCCAGCGTTACGGGTTGCCCCGCGCGCATCCCCTGTCCGGGGACAGCCATCGGCGGGCGCCCGTCGCGCCATTGGCCATGGGCGGGCGCAGCGGCGACCAGCAGCGCGAGGAGGGGCGGAACGATCGGGGGCAGGGCGCGCATCACTGGTCGCTGCGCAGTTCGATCAGATAATGGGCGACCGCGTCGGTCGCGGTCGAGCGTTCCTGATAGGTCGCCATCGACAGCGGCGCGATATGCACCACCCGCCAGACCGAGGTCGGCTCGGTCGGCGCCTGCCCCGCGTCGAGGAAGGACGAGCGCACCTCGACCACCAGCGGGTCCTTGGTACAGTTCACCAGGCGGGCCATCACCTCCAGCGTGTCGGTGGGGGTGCGACGGGCGAACAGCCCCTCGACCACCACCTTCTTCCACACCCGGTCGTTCATCTGCACCGCATCGAGCGATACCGGGGTCATCGCGCGCGGCACATTGGCGACCAGCGCCGGGCCGACCGGAGCCTGCGCGCGCCGCGCCGCGCCGATCCGGCATTTGAGCGGGCGGTTTTCGCGCGCCGCGACCGGTGCGTCGGGGACCAGCCCCGACAGCAGCACGGCGGCGGCGCCCAGGGCCACAGCGGAGACGGGGGCGATCCTCACAGCGTCTGGCTTTCGAGGGCGGTGCGGAACGCCTTGTTCTTCAGGATCACCGGCTTCTTGCGCGCCTGCGACGCGGCAACGCCGGCATCCTCACCCACCACGGCCTCGCCATAGACGGCGGGACGCGAGCGCAGCCACACGATGCCGCACCCCTTGGCATCGGCGCGCATCGTCATCCCCTTCACCTCGACCGGACCCTTTTCGCCGGCATAGGCGACATTATAGGTCCAGTCGGGCGATGCGGACTTCGCCGTGCCGATCATGATCCGGTCGGGCAGCCCGTCCCAGGCGCGGATGTCGGCATTGGTCTTCATCGCGCCGGACAGGATGGACAGGCCGAGGCCGAGCAGCGCGCCATAGCCGCTGCTGTCGCCGCCCATCAGGCTCTGCGTCATCAGCGCGGTACCGACGGCATCGGTCCCTTCCTTCCAGTTCGCCTTGCCGTTCATCAGCCCGTCGATCGCGCGGCCGCCGCGGGTCGTCGCCTGATAGGTGACGCTGCTCGCCTCGATCAGCGGCAGCGTGACGGGGGTGCCGGCGGGGCCGTAGGTGACGGTGGCGAGCGTTTCGGGATAGGCCTCGCCCGCCTGGAACAGCAGCTTCTGCGCCTGGGCCGCGTCGCGCGCCTTGACGGGGCCGTTGCCCAGTTCGGCGATGAACAGGATATTGTCACCTTCGGCCGGGGCGGTCAGGCCCTTCTGCGCCTTGGCCGCCAGCGCGAAATATTCGTTCGCCTTGCTGTCGCCGCGGCCTTCGCAGCGCCGGCTCCAGCCCTGGAGATAGTTCATCGCGGCGAAGTCGCTCTGGAACTCCTCCGCATCGGACAGCGTGTCCATCCGTTCGGCATTGTCGAACGCGATGCGCGCATTCTGGTAATCGCCGTCGCGCAGGTACAGCAGCCCGCGATAATAATAGGCCATGGCGCGCTCGTACGGCTCGCCCTTGTAATCCTTGTTCGATTCATTGTGGAACACCGACCGCGCGGTCGCCGCCTGCGGGTTGTTGGCATAGATCGTCTCGATCCGGCCCAGCGCCTGGTCGAACGCCCATGCCGCGTCCTTGTAGAAGCCGCCCTCGAACGCGGAGAGGCCGAGCCGCTGGAAATTCAGCACCGCATTGCGTTCACCGCCGGTATAGAGTGTGCGGTAGAGCGGGCGCAGCGGTTCGGGGCGCGCATCGGCATAGGCCGCGATCTGGTCGGGATAGGGGCCTTCGCCATATTTCGCGCGCAGCTCGCGCATCCGGCGTTCCTCCGCCTTGGCGGCGGCCTTCGCAGCGCGCGCCGCTTCCTTGGCGGCGGCGGGGTCGGCAGGCTGGGCGGTGGGTGCCGCAGCATCCTGCGGCGGCGTGGCGATGGACGGCGTGGCCAGCAGTGCGATCAGGCTGGCGGCGGTGATGAAACGACGCATGGAAAATCCCCCCGAATCAGGTTCAGCGATAGACGACGTCGTCACCCGCGGCGCGCAGGATGACGTAGGGTTGGCTGGTCCACGGCAGGTCGCCGGTTTCGAGGTCGACCAGTTCGAACACGACCTGCGTCCGGCGCTGGACCAGGCCCGATTTCATGTCGCGGGAATCGAGCGAGCTCATCTTGCCGACCAGCTGGTAATCGACGCCCGACACGCCCTGCGTCATGCCGCGGGTGCCGGTGTCGGCGACGCCGGTGCGCTTCAGCTCGCGCTCGCGCATCACGATGTCCATCGATTCCCGGCTGACGAAGCGGATGCGCCCGGCGGCGGCCCGGCTGAGGCTGGCGCGCAGCGCCCCGGTCACCATGTCGCGGTCGATCCGCTGCGAGCTGTCGTTGTAGAATTTTTCGCTGTCGACGACGATACGCGGCGGGGTCGGCGTGCCGACGATGTCGGGGCGCGACAGCAGGTCGCGCACGATCTGGTCGGCGATCATGTCGATGTCGCGCGATTCCAGCCCGACGCCGAAGATCGCGCCGCGCCCGGTCGGGTCCAGCTCGGTCGCCTGCGTGCCGCGCCGGTTGCGCTGGGCCGATGCGCCGTCGACCGGCGCCAGGGCGGCCAGCATGACCGCCGCAATCATCAACGAACTCCGCATCCCGCTCCCCCCAAATCCGGGGGCATCATCGCGCACGGGCCGGCCACGCGACATACACCGAAGCATGTACGCCATTTGGGGTACGCCCCTATCCACGGCCCATCCGGCCCAGCAGCGCGACCAGTTCGGACTGTCGCGATACCCCGGTCTTCAGGAAGATATGGCGCAGATGGACGCGCAGCGTCGCCGGGCGGCAGTCGCGCGCGGCGGCGGCGGATTCGAGCGAATGCCCGGCCATCAGGAGCGTCGCCAGCGTTGTTTCGGCAGGCGTCAGGTCGAACGCCTCCTGCCACAGCTGCGGCTCGGGCGCGGGGCGGCGATTGGGTGCGAGCAGCGTCGCCACCGCCACCCCCGCCGGCGCATGGAGCAGCCGCGTCGCCCACGGGATCGGCCGGACGATCAGGATCAGCGTGTCGCCCCCCCGGCGAAACCGCGCTGCCGCCGCTGCCGGCGCGACCCGTGCCGTGGCGCGGCCGATCGCGGCGTCGATCCGGGCCTGTTCGCCCGCCGCCCCGCTCCACGGTGCCGTGCCCAGCAGCGCATCGAACGCCGCCGTGGTGGCCAGCGTCCGCCCGTCGCGGTCGATCAGCGCCATCGCATCGTCACGATGGTCGACCTGTCCCTGCCAATAGGCATCGCGCCCCGGTTCCGCCCCCTCACGCTCCCGCACGGCGCCTGCGATCGCGACGACGTTCGTCCCTGCCATATCGGTTCCCCCGAACCCCTTGCCCCAACGGGGAAAGGTTTAGCGGGCGGCGGTCGCGAAGGCCGGTCGCATCGTGTCGCAATGCGTCGCATTGCGTGGTGCGGGAGGGGGCCGTATTGAAACTCGCTCCCTCGCGCGTTTCCAAACAACCGCTCAGGCCGGTTCGATACGGTCCTGCGCCAGTGCGTCCAGCGCGCGCGACACGGTGGTGTCGCCGGCGAAGCGCGTACGGATGCGGCGGACGAACCCCGCCGCGCCCCAGCGTTCGCCCCGCGCGCGGGCATCGCCCAGGATCGCCAGCAATGCGCCCCGATCGCCCGCCATCGCCGCGACGAAGGCGGGCCAGCTATGGTCGGGCCGGTCGGTATTCTGGGCAAAGGCGATCGCCCGGCTGAGCATCACCGCCTGCACCGCGTCGGGGTCGTTGCGATCCAGCGTGCGCCCCAGCGCCGCGCCATAGGCAATCAGTTCGCGTTCGTCGCGCAGCCGGGCGCGCTCGACCAGATGGCGGACATAGCCGGGCAGGTCCCCCTGCGCGAGCGCCATGACGCTCAGGCAGTCCTGTACGCTCGACAGGGCCGGATGCTGCGCGGCGAGGGTGTCGAGCAGCGCCTCCCCCTCCGCCGTGCGCCCCGCCGACCACAGGCCCCAGCCATAATCGGCCAGCAGCCACGGCGCACCGGGGGCAAGCATCCGCGCGGCATCGAACTCGCGCAGCGCCGCCGCATCCTCGCCATTGTCGGCCAGGATGTTGGCATACCACAGATGCGCCAGCGGATCGTTCGGGGCATGGCCGATCGCGCGGCGGAACAGCCGTCCGGCGCGGGCCGGATCGCGGTCCCACCAATAGGCGGCAACCGCATCGACCCGGTCGGCGACGGCGGAGGCGGGGTCGATCGCACGCGCCGCCGCCGCCGCCGCCCGTGCGCGGGCAAAGGCCTGCGCATCGGGGGCCGATCCGAACTCGCGCGCCAGCAGCCATGCCTCGGCCAGCGCCTCCTGCACCGGGGCATTGCCGGGATGGTCGCGGGCAAGCGAGCCAAGCGTCGCGATGGCATGGCGCAGCCGGGGGGCGGCGCGCAGCGCGACATCGTCGCGCGCCGCCACGAAGCGGGCATGGGCGGCACCGTCGAGCGTCGCCGGCGTCGCGGACCAGCGCCCGGCACCCACCACGCCCCCGGCCAGCAGCAGCGCGGCGACCCCCGCCACCCACGGCCAGCGGCACCGGGCGACCGGGGCGGGTACCGGCCCCGGTTCGACTGCCGCCGGTTCGGGCGGGGCGGGCGGTGGCGGGACCGGTTCGGGGCGGTCGGCCAGCGCGCCCTGTCCGGACATCCAGGCGTCGAGTTCGGCGGCAAGGGCATAGACGCTGCGCGCCTTGCCACCGGGCAGGGCATGGACCGGCAACCCCCGTTCGCGCGCCCAGCGGATCACGGTGGACCGATCGCGGCCCAGATGGCCTGCGATGGATTTCCACCCCTCGATCCTGTCCGTCGGCCCCCCGGCCTGCCCCATCATCTGCCCCATCGCACCCTGCCCCCGCAGCGATCGGTCCCAGCGATACCGGCGGTTGTCCGACCGGTCCAGAGGGCGCGGACGGCGCCAAAGTTCACAAAGTTCACACTCGTGCGCGGTTTGCGCACCATGCGGTTCCAGGCCTGTCCCGGTGCGGGGCGGGCGGGGCTGGACGCGTGGCGGAACGACCGTGACGGGGTGGCGGCGTGTAGGAAAGCGTCAAGGCGTCGATTGTCCGCCCTACCAAGATGGCATATATTGCCATTCTGTCCAGGAGACGACCGATGGTGTCGATGAACATATCCCTGCCTGACCCGATGCGAGCCTTTGTGCAGCGCCGGATCGATACGGGAGACTATGCCAGCGCAAGCGATTATGTACGCGACCTGATCCGGCGCGATCAGGCGGAGGACGCGGATGTCGACGCGTGGTTGCAGGCGCTCGACCAGTCGATCAAACGCGGACTTGCTGATGCCGATGCCGGGCGGGTCCGCGACCTTGACGCCGTCTGTGGCGACCTGATCGCCGAATTGGAACAAGGGGTTGGTCGAGCACCCGAATGAGGGTCGTCATCACGCCGGAAGCGCAGTCCGACCTGAGGCGCATCGCGCTATGGATTGCGAACGATAATCCGTCCCGCGCGATCAGTTTCGTCAAGGAACTCAGCCAAGCCGCAAAGGCGCTTGCCGGCCTGCCGCATGGTTATCCCCTCATTCCCCGGTACGAACGACGGGGGATCCGTCGTCGGTCGTACCGCCGCCATGCCATCCTCTATGCCGTTCGCATCGACCGCGTGATCGTGCTGCGCTTTCTCGAACCCGGCCGCGACCTCGACCGGGCATTGGGATTGCGCTGATCGATCTTCATGTCGACATGTCGACATTCCTACCTGTCGCTTCAGCCGCCATCCCCCGCACGTCGACCCGCGCCTTCAACCGGGCGCCGAGCAGCGCCGTCCCGCTGATCTTGCGCTGGACGAACAGGGTTTCGACATGCGGTACGTGCCAGGTCGCGCGATCGGCGGCGAGGGCCTTTGCCTCTTCGCGCACCACCGGCACGAAGGCACGGTCGCCGAAGTCGAACGGGCCGGGCCGCGCCATCGCCTCGTCGACAGCGGCGATGATCCGGTCGACCGCCGGGCGGTGGGCGCGCACCGCCGCTGCGCCGAGGAAGCCGGTTTCGACCGCCACGTCGCGGATGGTGTCGCGGTCGTGCGCCAGGCCGGCGGCGATCAGGCGGCGGTAGGCATCGGCGGTGTCCGCCGGCACCGGCCGCGTCGCGCCGAAATCGAGCAGGACGATGCGACCGCTGTCCGCCTGCCAGCGGTAATTGGCGAAATTGGGGTCGGTCTGCATCTCGGCGAACTCGAACAACTCGCGCAGCACCAGATCGATCAGCGCGGTCATTGCCGCGTCGCGGGTCGGCTGCGGCGCGGTCGCCAGCCCCTCGATCGGGGTGCCGTCGAGATAATCCATCGCCAGGATGCGGGGGGTGGTCAGCGCCTCGACCGGGCGCGGCACCGCATAGCGTGGATCGCCCGCAAGCCGATCGGCATAGCGGCGCATCGCGTCGGCTTCGCGCGCGTAATCGGCTTCGTCGGCCAGTTGCCGTTTCGCCTCGGCCAGCAACGGTTTGAGGTCCAGTTCGCGCGGCAACAGGTTGGACACGCGCAGCAGCGTGGCGACGTTATCGACATCGGCATCGATGCTTTCGCGCACGCCGGGATATTGCACCTTGATCGCAAGGCGCCGGCCATCGGCCAGCTCGGCACGATGCACCTGCCCGATCGAGGCGGCGGCGATCGGATTGGCATCGAACTTGGCGAGCTTGCCCCGCCAGTCCGGTCCCCATTCGGCGATCAGCAATTTGTCGAGCTGGGCCGGGGGCATGGTCTGCCCCTGGTTGCGTAAGGTGGCGAGGATGGTGGCGAGTTCGGGCGGGAGCAGGTCGCCGGCATCCATCGAGATCATCTGCCCCAGTTTCATCGCCGCGCCGCGCAGGTGCGACAGCCGGTCGGCCATGCGCTTCGCATTGGCAGGCGTGAGGATCAGGTCGCCCATGCGTGGCCGTTCCCCGCTGGCGATGCGCCGCGCGCCCTCCGCCAGCATCCCGCCCGCGATCCCGCCGGCAAGACGCCCGAAACCGGACAGGCGGGAGAGGCGGCCGCTGGGCACGGCGCGGCCGGGGCGAAGGGGTTCGTCGGTCATGGGGGGTGGAGCGAGCGGGCGGGGGAAGGGTTCCGGCGGGGGTGCGAAGGGGTAGCTCGTCGGGACCGCGCCACCGTCCGCCCCGAAGGGCGGCACTTGCCGATTGGCAGGGGCGATCATTGTCGGGTACGCTTGCGCCACCGAACGGACGACAGGAGCAGGTTGGTGGAAGCACCGGTGACCGTGACGGGCAGGATGCCGCCGGGTTGGATCGACAAGAGCATGGTCGTCCATGCCGCGCCGCTGGCCCCCGGACAGGCGATCGCGCCGACCATCGTGATCGCGCGCGACGCGCTGGGCCGGCAGGAGACCTTCCGCGAATATTGCAACCGCCAGATCGACGGGTTCCGCGCGACGCTGCCACAGTTCGACCGGCGCGGGGAAGGGCCGGGGCGGGTCCATGATTTTGACGCGTTCCGCATCGATTTCAGCTGGATGTCGGGTGCGGGCCGGTTGCGGCAGGAGGTGTTCTTCATCGCCGCGCCGCACGGGGTCGTCGTCACCTATACCGCTACCGCTGCCGAGGGGGACTTTGCCGGGCACGAACCGGTGTTCCGGCAGGGGCTGGCCGATCTGGTGATCGTGCCGGTGCAGGGATAGCGGCGGGCGCGGCGCCATGACGATGATGCCCGCGGCCCGCGTCGGCGACGACATCGCGCACAGCAATGCCGGGACCGGCATGTTGCTGGGCGTGCTGGCCGGGGCGGCGGTGGGTGCGGTGCTGGTGGCGGCGACGGTCGCGACCGGCGGCCTCGCGCTGGTCGCCGCGGCCGGGGCGGCGGCGGGCATGGTGTCGGCCGGGGGTCTGGGCGGCATGTATATCGGCGAGGCGTCGATGGGGCCGGCGTGCGGAAAATTCGTCACCGGATCGCCCGACGTCTTCATCAATAGCAAAGCCGCGCTGTTCACCGCCGGATCGTTCGCATCGTGCGACAAGGACAGCGGCGCGATCCCGCTGGCGACCGGATCGTCGAGCGTCTTCATCAATACCGGCATGGCCGGGCGCGAAGGCGAAAAGGTCGGGTGCAGCGCGGTGTCGGTGCCGAAGGTTTCGCCCAACGTCTTCATCGGCGGCGACAGCGCGCAGGACCCGCGGGTCGAGATCCATCCCGAGGTGCCGCAATGGGCGGTGACCGGGTTGCAGGTGCTGGGCATCGCCGGGGCGATCGCGGCCTTGCCCTTCGCCATCGCGACGGTCGGGGTGGCGGCGACGATCGGCGGCGCGGTGGTGGGCGCGGTCGGCGCGCTGGGCGGTGCCAAGGCCGGCCGCGCGCTGGGCGAGGCGCTGGGCCTGTCGGAAGCGGGCACCCGCGCACTGGAGACGGCCGGCGGGTTCCTGGGCGGCATGGTGGGCGGGGCGGCGGGCACCAAGGGCACCCAGTGGTTCAACAGGAACTACCAGATCCAGTACAATCCCAACGTCCTGAGCATGAACGGCGCAGGGGCGTTTTCGATCAAGCCCCGAGTCCCACCACCTTCGACCAAACCCCACCTTCCGCCATCGGAAGGGCTGTCACCCAACGACCCGTATATCCTCTTCAACAAGACGTATAAGGGCGCCCGTCCCCAGCCACGGGGGCAGGGACCGGGCGGGGGCAGGTTGCAAGCAAACCATGGCCTGCAGGGGAAGTGGGCCAAGCAGAATCTTTCCAAATACGGGTATGATGATCGATTGGCGCCGGCAGAGACCATTGAGACGGGTGCGACCAAACCGTTCGAACACACTATCATTTCGAACAGGCAGAATGCACGCGCTGCGGCACGTGTTGCCGCCGGTAAGGGAAAATGGAGTTCTACCTTAAACGAAGAACTCAACTATACCGCGCAGGACTATAAGGCTGCGGGGTATAGTGACGCAACGATCAGTAAGATTATGAATCAGCAATATAAGATGCTGGACAAACTTGGTGTGCCATACACGCTGGTGGCGGGATATTGAGTGTATACTATGAAACTGAACGAACAATATCGGACATTTTCCTACGGTCCGCCTGCCAGTGCGGTGGATATGGATCGTTTCGTGAAAAAATACGAGAACGTGCCGCCTGGCTATCTGGCAATCGTGCGCGAGGTGACGGGCCTCGTGCTATTGTGGCAGCACCGCAGCCAGTTGCGGCTTTGGGGACCGGACGAGGCGATCGGGATGGACGATGCCTATGGGGTCTCGGCCAGCATACCCGGTGCGGTTCCGATCGGGGACAATGGCGGTGGCGAGTTGATCGTGCATGGCGAGGGAACGGACGGGCTGGCCTTGTATCTGGTCGATACGGGTTCCTTGTTCCTCGACGAAGACGCGCCGAAGATTGCATCCCATCTGCCAGCCTTGCTGGAGCGCGGGGAGGGCGCGGAGATTGTGTGCCGCAGTGATCCGATCGATCCCGCCACGCTGGGGCCGCCTATCTTCTACGAGAAGGACTATGACTGAACCCCGCCGTACAGCCATGTCAGACCGAAGCGTATCGGCGCGCTATCGGGATCTTGTCAGCGACAAGGGGAAAGGTCGTCCCTATGACGACCTCGTTCCCGTACCGGACGTGCGGATTGCGGCATTACGGCAGGAATATCCCGGCTTGCCCACCGATTTTGCGGATTTCCTGACCGAGATCGGTGCCGGAAGCTTTGCCGGCAATCGCTATCAGTTGTACGATGGTCTGGTCGGACCCGATGACGTTTATGGGGCGGTCGAGGACGGGTTCGAAACGCTGGCGTTGTTCGGTGACGACCTGCAGGGTTTCAACGACGGGTTCGACACGCAGGACTGGCAGGTTGTCGAGGTTGATCCGACCAATGCGACGTTTCGTGCCGTCGCGGTATCGTTCGAGGCATTCATCCGTGCGAAGATCGCCGAACTGACGTGATCGACACGCTGTTACGATTGCCTGCACGGTCCGAACGCCGGCTCGCGCCGTTGAAGGCTGCCGATTCCGGACTGCGCGACCAGTTGGCAGGAGATCTGCCATGAGCGAAATGAAGCGTTGGTGCCGGTCAACGACCGACAGGTGGTTCGGATGATCCTGTACCGCAACGCCGACTGGATGTTCACGCTGTTCCGGCACGACGGGTGTGATCTGATGACCGTGGTGGCGGGCGGGGTGGGGCTGTACGACGTCACCATCCGCCTGTCCGCGCAGGAGATGGCGGCCCTGTGCGCCGACGAGGCCCGCGCGATCGCGTTGGCCCGCGATGTGGCGACACGGACGGCGGCCTATGCCGATCGCCGCGTGTCGCCGCCGATCGATCCTCAGAACGATGCCGATACCGTGACGCCATAGGTGCGCGGGTCGCCGGGCTGGCCGACGATCAGGCCGGTATTGCCCGACTGGGTGGCGAGCAGCTCGTAATAATTCTGGTCGAAGGCGTTGCGCAGCCACAGGAACGCGTTCCACCCCTTGTCCGCGCGGTAGCCGAGGCGGAAGTTCGCGATGCCGTAGCCGTCGATATAGGTGTAGGCCGAGGGTGAGGGGTTGGACGAGAAGCGCGAGCGATAGCTGCCGTCGAAACCCAGATAGGCGTTGCCATCGGTATCGCCGATCTTCGCCGGCAGGGCATATTCGGCGCCATAGCTGAACGCCCATTTCGAGATGCCGGGCAGGCGTTGTCCCGACACGTCGCACGCCGATGGGCTGATGCCGCCGGGGGTGCCTGGCGCGCTGGGCATCTGGCCCGCCGCTGCCGCCGTGCCGCCCGACAGTTCGGGCGGGCAGGGGGCGTCGGTGAAGCGGACATATTTCGCATCGGTATAGGCTGCGTTGGCATAGAGGTTCAGCCGCTCGGTCGGGCGGAAGGCGGTGTCGAGTTCGACGCCGCGCGTCCTGACCGCCTGCGCATTCGCCAGATAGCCGCGCAGCACGCCCAATTGCCCGTTGGTCACCGTCGCCTGATAATCGGCGATGTCGGTCCAGAAGGCGGCGAGGTTGGCGGTGATGCGCCGGTCGAGCCACTGCGTCTTCACGCCGACTTCGTAATGGTTGACCCGTTCGGGCTTCACCTGCGCCGCCGCCAGGATCGGGTTGTTGTTGGCATCGAGCGGCAGGCCCGACAGGTTGATCCCGCCTGACTTATAGCTGCGGGCATAGGTCGCATAGGCATGGACGTCGCGCGCCACGTCATAGGCGAGGGTGACGTCGCCCGACACGTTCCAGTCGTCGAAATCAGGGCGATAGCTTTGCGGGGCGAGTACGCCGCACCGGTCGCGCGTCACGCTGCTGGCGGCCTGCGATGCCGCCGAACAGTTGAGCAGCGCGCCCGTCCCGGTGGTGACGACCGACACGTAATCGCCGCTCTTCTTGTCGTAATTGACGCGCAGCCCCGGCGCGATCGACAGCGCGTCGGTCAGGTGCCAGGTCAGCTTGCCGAACACCGCCGCGCTGGTGTTGGAAAAGCCGATGGTGTTGCGCGCGGTCAGGCCGTTCAGCACCGCCGGGTTGCACGCATTGGCCGTGGCGGTGGCGCAGCCATTGGCGCCGAAGGGCGGATTGCCGGGGTTGAGCAGGAAGCGCGACGCCGCCGGCCCCTGCACCTGCAACCCCTGCGTATCGATCGTCTGGTGGAAATAGAACAGGCCGGCGACGTAATCGACGGTGCGCTTGCCGTTCGACGCGATGCGCAGTTCCTGGCTCCACTGGCGCTGCTGCGACGGGTTGGCCGACACGGTGGTGATCGGCAGGCCGGTGAAGTCGCGGTCGTTCGACGGGTCCCAGTTCCAGAAACGCCACGCGCTGACCGAGGTCAGCGTCGCCGCGCCCAGATCGAGATTGCCGACCAGCGAGACGCCGCCCAGCGCCTGTCGCGCGCGTAGCGGAGTGTCGAGGTCGGTCAGCCGGTCGAACGCGTTCGTCGAAGGCGGGGCATAGCCGAAGGCGGCGGCCAGCGCCGCATATTGGCGGGCGAGCGGGCGCTGCGTCGTGCCGGTGCGCGCATAGATCTGCGCACAGCAATCGGGGTTCTGGTGGCCGTAATCGCCGTACAGCGTCACATCGAGGTTGGCGGCGGGCTTCCACAGCAACTGCCCGCGCACGCTCTGGTTATCCTGCGCATTGGCATAGCCGCCGAGCGCCGTGTTGCGGATCGTGCCCCGGCGCGAGGTGACCGAGGCGGAAAGGCGCACCGCCAGCGTATCGCCAATAATCGGGCCGGAGGCGGATGCCTTCGCCTGGATGAAGTCGTAATTGCCGGTGGTGAGTTCGACGCGCGCTTCGGGGGTGAAGCTGGGCTTGCGCGTGGTGATGTTGATCGCGCCCGCCGTCGTGTTCTTGCCGTACAGCGTGCCCTGCGGCCCGCGCAGGATCTCGATGCGCTCGGTGTCGGTGAAGTCGAACGTCGCCGATGCGATGCGGCTGTAATAGACCCCGTCGACATAGATGCCGACGCCCTGTTCGATCCCGTCGTTGGTAAGACCAAAGGGTGCGCCCAAGCCGCGGATATTGGCGGCACTGTTGCGCGGGTTGGTCGAATAGAATTGCAGCGTCGGCTGCAGCTGCGTCAGGCGGTTGACGTTGTAGGCGCCGGTATCGGCCAGCGTCGTGCCGCCGATCACCGACATCGCGATCGGCACCTGCTGCACCGTTTCGGCGCGGCGACGGGCGGTGACGACGATCTCGCCGGTGTCGGCGGGGGCAAGGCGGCCGGTGTCGGCGCGAGTTTCCTCCTCAGCTGTCTGGACCGTCGGTTCGGGCGGGGGCGCAGGCTGTGCTGCGACCTGCGCCAGAATCAGCGCCAACGACAATGCCATGCGTAATCTCCCTGCCTTTGATGGGAGAATGGCGCAGGGCTATATGTCCATCAACAATGTAGGAATTTAGCGCGCCCTAGTTTGGCTTGTAGCCGACCCCGATCCGGCGGGGCGCGCGGGCACGCCGGGCGAGCAGCGCGCGGACATGGGCGCAGGCGGCCTCCTCGCTGGCAAAGGTGTAGGTGCGGTGCTGCCCTGCACGGCCGATCCGGCCCCACCGCGTCTCGACCAGCAACGTCCCGAACAGGTCGCGACAGGCGACCACCGACCAGCGCCGCGCAATGCCGCGTGCGGGGTCGCGGGCGGTCAGTTCGATGGGCGAGAAGGGCAGGTTCATGGCCGCCACTATCGCGCGGGCGCGCGGGCGTGTCGCACCGAATGTCTGAATCAGTGGGGCAGGATCGATCGAGCGGGTGAATCAGCGGCGATGGTGCAGCCGGGCGGCGTGGAGGATGTCGACGGTCCGGCCATGGCCGCGCCATCCGGCGCGCACCATCTGCCCGACCCGCTTGCCATGGACCAGCAACGGCAGCGCCAGCAGCGCCAGCGGCAGGAAGGGAAGCGCCAGCGGCGATCCATCGAGCGTCGTCGCCATGGCGCAGGACAGCGCGAACAGCGCCAGCCCCGCCGCTTTCCAGCGCAGGTCGCGGCGGGTCATGCGCGCCGCTCCGTATCGGCGATCACCAGCGTTGCCGCCGCCGCCAGCACTGCCGCCATGCCGGTGGCGTCGGCGGGCGGCGCGTCCGGCCACAGCAGCAGGTCGGCGGGGGCCTCCGCCTCCTGAGCGAGTGCCGTGTGCATGTCGGCCATGTCGAACGACAGCCCGATGGCGGGGTCGTGCAGCCGGGCGGCGGCGGCGCGGGCGCGGCCGATCAGCGCCGGCGACCCGTCGATGCCGCGCCCCTCGATCGCGGTGAAGCCCATCGCGCGGGCGTGGCGGGCGACCTCGATCAGCAGCGTGCCGCACGCGCAATCGGCATCGACGATCCGCACCGCATGGCGATGGGCGTCGCGCAGGGCCTGCAACGCGGCGACGATGTGCGGCCAGCGCGGATCGGCGCGCACGCTGCGGCGGATCGGTACCGGGCGCGGTGCCATGCGCCGCGGGGCGGGGGCGATGCGGGCGGCGGTCCTCATGCCGCCACCCGTTCGCCATCGGTGAGCGGCGCGAAGGATACGCACGGGACCAGCGGCGCGGTCGCCATGCACAGGCAGGCATGGTGCATCCGGCATTCGCCGCGGGCATAGCCGATCGCGGCATCGCGCGACACGAACCGCCCTTCGAGACGGTGGCCGCTGTCCTGTACCAGCCAGTGGCCGGCGGCGTCCTGTCCGACATAGATGGTCGCCGGTTCGTCGGGTTCCGGATGGGGTTCGGGTGACATGGAAATCGTCTCTTGCGGTCGGATGTCCTGCATCCGCCACCGCCAGCTATGCCCCGCCGCATTGGGTTTCGAGAGCGATTCCAGGGAATTGCATAGCGCGCGCATAGTGTGGCCCGGGCGATTATGCCGCCGCTATGCGAAAGCGGGAAATCGCTCTCGTCTTGCTATGCCATGCCCGATAGCTGGTGCGCCACGTTCGAGAGGGAGACGTGGCATGGAGCGATGGCGAACGCGCCGGGCCGACCGGGCCTTGCGGCTGTCGGGACTGGTATTGCTGGCGGTGGCGGGGACTGCGTTACGCTGGCTCTATGCGCTGCACGTGCCGCCGCAATCGGCGGGGTTGCTGGCCTATGGGCTGGGCGCGGTCGGCTATATGGCGGCGAGCAGCGGTGCGGCACTGGTGATGCTGGGGCGGCACCTGTTCGACGAGGTGGCGATCAGCCCGCGCTGGGGGCGGGGGTAGGGGGAGTGTCCGTCATCAATCAATGCTACTTAAAGTCTGTAGACTTATAGTGTTCTTGTATCGCCCATAAGTCCATGGATCATGGGCGGCAAAAACCCGGTAGCTTGCGCCAAATCGTTGCCGCGAATGTGCGCGACCGGCGGCTGCGCCTGGGGCTGTCGCAGGAGCAGCTGGCCGACATCAGCGGCTTTCACCGGACCTATATCGGATCGGTCGAACGCTGCGAACGCAACATCACCCTGTCCACGCTGGAGGCGCTGGCAGTGGTGCTGGAGACGACGCCGGCCGACCTGTTGCAGGACGCGGCGCATGGCTGAACTGAAGGATGTTCCAACGACGCCGGCCGCGTCGCTCGACAAGGCATTTCTGGAAGTATGCCGCAGCGTCACGGCGAAGCGTGCGCGGACGGTAATCGACCATATCCTGCAGCATGGCATCATCACCACGGATGAACTGAAAGAACGCTATGGCTATGCTCAGCCGCCCCGCGCCACGCGCGATGTGCTGGAGAACGGGATTCCCCTGATCACGCACAATGTTCGCCATCCGACGACCGGGCGGCGGATGGGGGCCTATACCTTCGGCAACGTCGCGGACATCAAGGCGGGCAGGCTGGGCGGGCGCAAGGCGTTTTCGAAACAGTTCAAGAAGGACCTGATCGCGATCTATGGCGAGCGGGATACGGTTACCCGCGAACCGATCGCCGCGCGCTATCTCCAGATCGACCACCGCGTGCCCTATCAGGTGGCGGGCGACGATGCCGGGCCGCTCGACCCGGCCGACTTCATGCTGCTGGACGCATCGTCGAACCGCGCCAAGAGCTGGTCGTGCGAACATTGCGACAATTTCCGCTACACCGTCGATCCCGCGATCTGCCGCACCTGTCTATGGGCATCGCCGGAAGCCTATACCCATATCGCGCAGACGCCCTCACGGAGGGTCGAGCTGGTGTGGACCGGGGACGATGTGGCGGTATTCGAACAGGTGCGACAGGCGGCACAGGCCGCCGACGTCGACATCGCGACTTATATCAAGCAGCGGCTAGGCGCATAGCGCGGGCGGGCGGCGTCGGGACCGTCCCGCACGACCGGGCGACGTACAGGCTTTCGACCGTTTCGTCCTGTCGCCCGCTGATCGTCGCCTGTGACGACCGTCCCGCATGCAGCGCCAGATGATCGGCAGCGATCGTGTCGGGCAGCGGATCGCCATAGGTCTTGTCGCCCATCCGGCCGTCATAGGACAGGATGTAGGGAATCGCGCGCGCATCGAAATCGTGCAGCGCGTCGACCAAGCGCTGTCGCTCCAGCCCCGCGGCATAGCGTTTGTCGGGGCCATAGGTCGTGCCTTGGTAGGGCGGGTCCATATAGATCAGGTCCGCCGTCCCTGCGCCCGCGGCGCAATCGCGGAAATCACCGTGGAACAGGGTGGTGCGCCCCTTCAGCAGGCGGCTGACCGCGTGGGCGGTGCGCATGAGCCGGTCGGGCTTCATGCCGGTGCGCCGCTTGTCGGGTGACTGGGTGAAATGGCCATGCCGGTTGAAGCGGACTGCATTCTTGACGCAGCGCGCGACCAGATAGAGCAGCACGACGGGATCGCCGTTCGCGTTGAATTCGGCGCGACGGTCGTTGAAATGGGTCGGCGTGGCGAACTGGCCGTGCCAGATGTCGGCATAGCGTTCGGCCAATTCCCCCGGATGGTCGATGATCAGCGCCCACAGGTCCATCAGCGGGGCGTAGATGTCGCCGATCACGAACCGTTCGGCCAGGTCGTGCGTCGCGGCAAACAGCGTGATCGCCGCCGATCCGGCAAAGGGTTCGTACAGCGTCGCGACCCGGTCGGGGAACCGGGTGCAGATACGTGGGGCGAGGGCGCGCTTGCTGCCCTGATAGGGAATAGGCTGAATCGAAAGTGCGGAATGAAGCATGGTAGCAGCATGCTACTTCAAGTCATCATGCGTCAATTGGGACGTTGCTTTATACGCTATCGTAGATAAAACCGTATTATACGCCATGGGGTATATTGTCGGAATATGCGGGATAGCGTATCATCGTCCGATGTCCCAGCTTGCCCGCACCCCCGGCCAATTCGGCGAAGCGCTGCGCCGCACTCGGCTGTCGCGCGGGTGGAGCCAGACGCAGCTGGCGCAGCAGGCCGGGTTGCGGCAGGCGACGATCTCGCAGATCGAGAACGGCCATGGTGCCACCCGGATCGACACGCTGTGCGCGGTGCTGGCGGCACTCGACCTCGAACTGACGGTGGCGCCACGGACCCAAGGCAGCGTCGAGGATATCGAGGACTTGTTCTGATGCCCCGCCGGCCCGCCCGCGCGCCGCTCAACGTGTTTCTGAACAACCGCCAGGTCGGGCGACTGACGCGGCAGGCGAGCGGGGCGATCGAGTTCGCCTATGCCGAGGACTGGCTGGCGCTGCCCAATGCGATCCCGGTGTCGCTGTCGCTGCCGCTGCGTCCCGGCGGCTATCATGGTGACCGGGTGCTGGCGGTGTTCGAGAACCTGCTGCCCGATTCCCGTCCGATCCGCACTCGCGTCGCCGAACGGGTGGGGGCCAAGGGAACCGATGCGTTCAGCCTGCTGAGCGAAATCGGCCGCGATTGCGTCGGCGCGCTGCAGTTCGTGCCCGACGATGTCGAACCGCCCGATGCGATGGACGTGACCGGCGTGGCCGTAGACGATGCGGAGGTCGCCACGATCATCGCCGATCTGGCACGTGCGCCGCTGGGCCTCGACCGCGATGCCGCCTTCCGCATCTCGGTGGCAGGGGCACAGGAAAAGACCGCGCTGCTGTACCATGAGGGGCGCTGGATGAAGCCGATCGGCACGACGCCGACGACGCATATCCTGAAACCCCAAATCGGCGCGCTGCCGAACGGCATCGACCTGTCGGACAGTGTCGAGAATGAATATTACTGCCTGAAGCTGCTGGCCGCGTTCGGCTTGGCGGTGAACGCGGCGGAGATCGTGCGCTTCGGCGATACCGCCGTGCTGGCAGTCGAGCGCTTCGATCGACGCTGGACCCAGGGTGGGCGGCTGCTGCGCCTGCCGCAGGAGGATATGTGCCAGGCGCTGTCGGTCCCGCCGACAGCCAAATATGAAAGCGAGGGCGGGCCGGGGATCGCCGACGTCGCCAGGCTGCTTGCGGGCAGCGACGATCCGGGGGGCGACCGGCTGACGTTCCTGAAGGCGCAGATGCTGTTCTGGCTGATCGGAGCGACCGATGGCCATGCCAAGAATTTCAGCATCTTCCTGTCGCCCGGCGGGCGGTTCCGCCTGACCCCGCTCTATGACGTACTGACCGCGCAGCCGAGCCTTGCCGCCGGGCAGATCGAGCGCAAGCAGTATAAGCTGGCGATGGCGGTGGGGGCGTCGCGTAAATATCGTATCGGTGATCTGCATGGTCGGCATTTCGTCGAGACCGGCCGCGCTGCCGGATTGTCGGCGGCGGCGGTCGAAGCGGCGATGGCGGAACTCCATGCCGGGTTCGATGCGGCCTTTGCGACGGTGGAGGCCGGGCTGCCGGCGGGCTTCCCCGAAGCGATCCATGCGGCGGTACTGGTAGGGGCAAGGGATCGGCTGCGCCAGTTGCGGCCGGGGGTGTAGGCGGCAGGGGTTCTCGACGGACGCTTCTCGACAGGCTCGAAGCTGCTCGAACCGAACGGGGTGGGGGACCTCACCCCCTTCGTCGCCCCGGCGCAGGCTGGGGTTTCCCTGTAGCGGGCGTAACCTGTCCCCATGGGGAGATCCCAGCCTGCGCTGGGATGACGTTTGTGGTGACGGGGGAGTAGAAAACCGCGTACCCCCGCGCAGGCGGGGGTCCAGAGCGACGGGGCGCAACGCCTGCAACCCTGGACCCCCGCCTGCGCGGGGGTACGGCGCCAGCCCTATCGCCCCTTCAGCGCAGCCGCTTCCCCCGCCGCGTCGAGCGGGTCGCCCGCCGCCATCGCCTGCGCCTGTTCCAGTACCGCCGCCATCGGCGATCCGGCTTGGGCATAGGCGGTGGTGGTCGCCTCCGCGCCACCCTGCAGCGCCTGCACCTGCCACGGACCCTTGTCGCCCGAACAGGCGATGCCGCCGGTGGTGCCGGTTTCGAACGTGCGGCACAGCGCGCCGGCGCGGTCGCGGAAGGTGATGCCGATCTTCACCGGCGCCTGCGCCCCCTGGGTCGAGGCGAGCTGCGTGTCGAGCGCGTGGGCGAGGCTGCCTTGCGCGACCGCGGTGCCGCCTTCGAACCCCAGCTCGCTGCCCGTGCGCGGCACCAGCTGTCCCAGCAGCAGCCCGGCGACGAGGCTGGCGGCGACAGCGCCCCACCAGCGTTGCGGCCTGGAAGCGGGCTTGCGGGTCGGGAAGGCCACCACATTGTCGGCGCGCGCGAACAGCGCCTCGACCCCGGCGGGCATCGGTTGCGCGTCGAGGCCCGCAAAGGCGCCGCGCAGCCGGGCGGTCAGCGCGCGGTGGCGCTCCACCTCTTCGGCCAGCGCCGGATCGTCGGCCATCGCCCGTTCGACGCGCTTCGCGGTGACCGGGCCCAGCTCGCCATCGGCATAGGCGGCCAGCGTTTCGGGATCGATCGTCATGCCGCTTCTCCCAGATGCCCGAGCAGCGCCTCGCGCCCGCGTACCAGGCGCGAGGTGAGCGTGCCCATCGGAATATCGAGGATCTCCGCCGCCTCGCGATACGCAAAGCCCTCCACCATCACCAGCGCGATCACCTCGCGCTGTTCCGGCGGCAGCTTGCCCATCGCCCGGCCGATATTGTGCAGTTCCACCGCCATTTCCTGTTCCCCGTGCCGTCCCACGGCATCGCCTTCCTCCGGTGGCACGAAGGTTTCGCGCCGCCTTGCCTGTGCCCGGACCGTGTCGATCCACAAATTGCGCAGGATGCGAATCCCCCAGGCATCCAGCCTGGTGCCGGCCTGCCACTGGTCGCGGCGGGTCAGGGCGCGTTCGACCGCCGCCTGCAACAGGTCGTCGGCATCGGCACGATCACGGGCGAGCGCATGGGCGACACGCCGCAACCGGGGTAGATGCGTCAGCAATTCGTCTTCGAAGCGCAAGACGGTCCTTTCCGGGCTTCGGGGATGAAACGGATGGCGTCACCCGTTTCATCCGGCATGGTGACGGAAAATCCTAGGGGTGATCGGATACGATGTTCATACAGCTCCCGGCTACCGGCCATGCCAGGCGCCGGTGGATGCCCCGGCCTGCGCCGGAGCGACGGTGCGGATCGGATGGGGCAGATATGTGCCGGGGAAAGGAATGATGGCCAAAGGCAAATTCCTGCGCTGGGTCGCGTTCGCGCTTGTCCTGCCGACGGCGGCATCGGCGCAGCTGCTGCCCGTCGCGCCGCAGCTGCCGCAGTTGCCCGGCCGGATCGGTGAGGCGGTCGGTGGTATCCGGGGGGCGTTGCCGATCGACGACGCGGTGGCCGATGCGCGGCTGCTGGCGCGGCAGTCGGTGACGCGCGCCCGCGACCTCGCCCGCCGCTTTCCCGACCGGATCGAGCTGGACCGCGACAACAACCCCGTCCGCGCGGGCGAGGTGACGCTGGCCGATCCGGATCCGGCGCTGCTGGCGCTGGCACGAGCGGCGGGGTTTTCGGTGATCGAGAGCGAACGGTACGATGATCTCGGCATCGGCTTCGCCCGGTTGCGCGCGCCCGCCGGCCTGTCGGCGGTGGAGGCGGCACGGGTGCTGGGCCGGATCGTCGGGCGCGACCGGGTGACGCTCGATCCGCTGTATGGCGTGAGCGGGGAGGCGTCTGCTCCCTCCCGTACCCCGGCGGAGGCCGGGGTCCAGTTGGGGGACGTCGGCACTCTATCGAAAAGCCTTCCCAACTGGACCCCGGCCTTCGCCGGGGTACGGGGCGTGGGTCGCCTCGCTCCCGGTGCCGGCCCCAAACGCATCGGCATCATCGACGGCGGCGTGGGCGGGGGCACGCCCGGCCTG
This sequence comes from uncultured Sphingomonas sp., assembly GCF_913776855.1. GTDB lineage: Bacteria > Pseudomonadota > Alphaproteobacteria > Sphingomonadales > Sphingomonadaceae > Sphingomonas. The sequence continues at coordinate 23,922 of NZ_CAJYQD010000021.1, forward strand.
GCCGCGCAGCAGGGCTTTGCCAGCGGCGCACCGCGCGCCAGCGACCATGGCATGGCGGTCGCCTCGCTGCTGACCGGCGGCGGCGGCATCCGGGCGAGCGCGCCGGGCGCGGCGCTGCACGTCGCCGATGTCTATGGCAGCGATCCCGCAGGCGGCAGCGCCAGCGCGCTTGCCCGTGCGCTCGCGTGGATGGTGCAGGCCAAGGTGCCGGTGGTCGTCATGAGCCTTGCCGGTCCCGACAATGCGCTGCTCGGCCGCTTCGTCGCGGCGGCGCGGACGCGCGGGACGGTCGTAGTCGCGGCGGTCGGCAACAACGGCCCCGCCGCGCCGCCGGCCTATCCCGCCAGCTACCCCCAGGCGATCGCCGTCACCGGCGTCGACGCGCGCGGGCGGGTGCTGGTGGAGGCGGGGCGCGCCCGCCATCTCGACTATGCCGCGCCGGGGGCCGACATGCTGGCGCTGAACGCCGCCGGACAGGCGCGCAGCGTGCGCGGCACGTCGTTCGCCGCACCGCTGGTCGCCGCGCGGCTGTCGGCGGCGTGGGGCGGCGATGCGACGGCGTCGCTCAAGGCGCTGGACCGCGAGGCGAAGGGCGGTGGCGGCCGCACCGGGCGCGGCGTGCTGTGCGGGGACTGCCGGACGCCCGCGCGGTAGGGGAAAGGTCGGTTTCGGAGGCAACTCCACCCCCGTCACATTCCCTTCGCCCGACCGGGTATTATACGTTTCGGCAGGGAAACGGGGAAATAGCATGAAGTTCTGGATAGGCGCGTTGGCCTTGCTCGCGTCGGGTACCGCACAGGCGCAGACCTGCGAGCTGCATATCTGGCCGAGCGAAGACTATTTCGGCATGAAGATGAGCGGCGTCGGCATGTTCGGCGGCGCATTGGGCGGGTTGATCGATCACGTGGCCAACAAGGGCAAGGTCGCGACGATTACCGACCTGATGCACGATGATCTGTCGCCAGAGGCGCAGGTGGTGGCGTTGCGCGCCGCCGATGTGACAGGGATGCTCGGCCTGACCGGCTATACCATCGTGGTCGAACCGCCGGTGCCGTCCCACGCGGCAGCCAAGGCCGACCCGGCGGTCAGGCAAGCGCTGCGCACGATGCAGGCCAGCCTGAAATCGGGCAAACGGCTGAGCAACGCGACCACGCCCTGCTATGCCGAGCTGGTCGGCGGCGAGCTGTTCTACGTCAAGAAGCCGCTGGTCGGCACCAACCTGTTCGCCAAATGGACCTTTCGCGATTTTGGGCGGGGTGGCGGTGCCAAACCGCGCAGCTTCCCCGGACAGGTGAAGAATCCGCTGGCGGTCTTCCCGGCGAAAGCGGCCGATCAGGTCGACGCGGCCAGGGCCGACCTGCGCGACGCCTATGCCAAGGATTTCGCGGAATATGTCGCGAAGAAGGTGCATGTCGTCGCGGTCGTGACGGCGGCGCGGTAGGGGCGATACGCGCTTCTCGCAAAAAAATCGCACCGGTCGGGATTAAACCGGAAACGGCACCCGTTCTCCTTAACGAAGCGCCCCTCGCGGCGCACGGACACAGGAGAACAGCCATGAAGACCATGTTCCTGATGGGTGCGGCCCTTGCCGCCGCGATCGCGACCCCCGCCTCGGCCCAGCTGCTGGGCGGCGGCGGTGGCGGCGGGCTGACCGGTGGGCTGGGTGGCAGCCTCAGCGGTAATCTTGGCGGCACGATCGACCGTACCGTCGCCCCGGTGCGCGACCGTGCCGACACCACCGCCCGGACCGCCCGTCGCGGCGGGGGTGAAGTGACCACCGAACGACAGGTCGACCGCCGCAGCGGCCGGGTGCGCGGCAGTGGATCGGCTCGCGGCGACGGCGCGATCGACGGCACCGCCCAGGCGCTGGGCGGTACGGTCGGCGGATCGGGCAGCGGTTCGGGCAGCGCGGGGGGCAGCGTCGATGCGCAGCTGATCGGTACCGACGCCGTGCGCGATACCGCAGGCGCAGCCCGTGACCGGGTGCAGCGCGGCGTCGCTACCACCCGCGACCGGGCGGCCGGTGCGGTCGGCACGGTCCGTGACCGGGCAAATGGCGCGGTCGGCCGGGTCCGCGACGGTGCCGGCACCCTGACCGGTGCGGCCAGCGGCAGCGGTTCGGGCATGGCGAACGGCGCGATCAGGGACGGATCGGCCTCGGGCAGCGCCTCAGGCGAAGGCGCCCTGTCGCTGATGGGCAGCGGCGCGATCCCCGCGCTCAACCCCGGCCAGACCGTGCGTGATGCCAAGGGCGAAGCGATCGGCCGCGTCCAGTCGATCCGCCGGGACGCAAGTGGCCGAGTGGAATCGGTAACGATGGCCGTCGGCAAGCGCGTGGCGACGATCCCGGCCGACAACTTCAGCGTGCAGGGCGGCGTGCTGGTATCGGCGATGGGTGAAGGCCAGGTGAAGCGCGCCGCGCAGGATCAGGTGGAGTAACCGCTCCGTCCTGAGCAGGGACGCCGGCCACGGGAGGGAGCCCGTGGCCGGCGTTTTTGTGCGTTACTTGCCGTCCACTGCGTTCAGGATCGCCCGCCCATAGGCGGTCTTCTTGAACCGCTCGCCGGCTTCGCGCGCCTGGTCGGCCGAGATGAAGCCCATTTCGAACGCGATCTCCTCCAGACACGCGACCTGCACGCCCTGCCGGTGCTGGAGCGTGCGGACGAACTCGCCGGCTTCGAGCAGGCTGTCGTGCGTGCCGGTGTCGAGCCACGCATAGCCGCGGCCCATCTGTTCGACGTACAGGTCGCCGGCTTCCATGTAGAGGCGGTTGAGATCGGTGATCTCCAGCTCGCCGCGCGGGGACGGCTTGAGGTTGCGGGCATATTCGACGACGCGGTTGTCGTAGAAATACAGGCCGGTCACCGCATGGTTCGACTTGGGGCTTGCGGGCTTTTCCTCGAGGCTGACTGCCCGGCCGCCTTCCCCAAATTCGACCACGCCATAGCGTTCCGGGTCCTCGACGCGGTAGCTGAACACGGTGGCCCCGGTCGGCCGCGCTACGGCGTTGGCCAGCAGGTCGGTCAGATGCGCGCCGAAGAAGATGTTGTCGCCCAGCACCAGCGCGACATTGTCGTCGCCGATGAAGTCCGCGCCGATGGTGAACGCCTGCGCGAGGCCGTCGGGGCTGGGCTGTTCGGCATATTGCATGGTCAGGCCGAAGGCCGATCCGTCGCCGAACAGGCGGCGATAATTGTCAATGAACTCAGGGCTGGAGATGATGAGGATGTCACGGATGCCCGCGAGCATCAGTACGCTCAGCGGGTAATAGATCATCGGCTTGTCATAGACGGGCAGCAGCTGCTTGTTCACCGCCAGCGTCGCCGGGTGAAGTCGCGTGCCCGAGCCGCCGGCGAGGATGATGCCCTTCATGCTTCATGGTCCTTGGTTGGGGTACCGACGAGTTCGTCGAGGATGTCGGAAAGCGCCGCCTGCCAGCCACGCGGCTCGATGCCATAGGCGGCACGGATCGCATCGTGGCTGAGCAGCGAATTGGCCGGGCGCTGCGCCGGGGTCGGATAGTCGCTGCTCGGGATCGGCACGACCTCGGCGGTCGCCCCACCGCGTTCTCCGCTCTGGCGGAAGATTTCGGTCGCGAACCCCGCCCAGTGGGTCGCCCCGGCGTTGCTGAAGTGGAAGGTACCGGTGGGTGCGTCCGCGTCCTCGATCAGTCGCAGCGTGATCGTCATCAGCGCGCTGGCCAGATCGGCGGCGCTGGTCGGCGATCCATGCTGGTCGGCGACGACGGTCAGCTGCTCGCGCGCTGCGCCGACGCGCAGCATCGTCTTGACGAAATTATTGCCGTGCGCCGACACGACCCACGCGGTGCGCACGATCGCATGGCGCACGCCCGAGGTCCTGACCGCCAGCTCGCCGCCCAGCTTGGACGCGCCATAGACGCCCAGGGGGGCGACCGGATCGTTCACCTCCCATGCGCCCTGCTTGTTGCCCGCGAACACATAGTCGGTCGAAACCTGCACCAGCGGGATGCCAGCCTTCACGCACGCCTCGGCAAAGGCGGCGGGGGCCATCGCGTTGACGCTCCAGCAAGTGACGAGATCGCTCTCGGCCTTGTCGACCGCGGTATAGGCCGCGCCGTTGATGACCGCCGCCCAAGGCCGCTCGCCGACCTTGGCCGCGATCGCCGCCGTATTGGTCAGGTCGAGCGTGCCATGGTCGATCGCCACGACCTCATATCCTGCAGGCCATTCGCAGCGTTGCAGTTCGGTGCCGAGCTGGCCACCGGCCCCGGTCACGAGGATCGCCTTGGCGGTCATGGTCTTCTCCAGGTGTGTCGACGAATTTACGCGACGCCGCGCCGCTCGGACGCCTTGGCCGCGACCAGCGGACGCCACCAGGCCTCGTTCGCCAGATACCATTCGACCGTCTTGCGGATGCCGGTCTCGAACGTCTCGGCCGGGTGCCAGCCCAGTTCGTCGCCGATACGCGAGGCGTCGATCGCATAGCGCTTGTCATGGCCCGGACGGTCGGCAACCTCGGTCATCTGCTCGGCATAGGGCTTGCCGTCGGCGCGGGGCCTGAGTTCGTCGAGGATCGCGCACAGCGTCTTCACGACCTCGATATTCTGCCGCTCGTTATGGCCACCGACATTGTAGGTCCGGCCGACCTCACCCCGTTCGAACACCGCCTGCAGCGCGCGGACGTGATCCTCGACATACAGCCAGTCGCGGACCTGATCGCCCTTGCCGTAGATCGGCAGCTTTTCGCCATCCAGTGCCTTGGCGATCATCAGCGGGATCAGCTTTTCGGGGAAATGATACGGCCCGTAATTGTTCGAACAGTTGGTGATCAGCACCGGCAGGCCGAAGGTATGGCCCCATGCGCTGACCAGATGGTCCGACCCCGCCTTCGACGCCGAATAGGGCGAGCGCGGGTCATAGGGCGTGTCTTCGGTGAACAGCCCGGTATCGCCCAGCGTCCCGTACACTTCGTCGGTCGAGATATGGTGGAAGCGGAAGGCGGCCTTCGCTTCGGGCTCCAGCGACAGCCAGTAGGCGCGCGCCTCGGCGAGCATGGTGTAGGTGCCGACCACATTGGTCTGGATGAACGCACCGGGGCCGTCGATCGAGCGGTCGACATGGCTCTCGGCCGCCAGGTGGGTGATGACGTCGGGCTTGAAGTCAGAGATAGCGCTGCGCACCGCGTCCGCGTCGCAGATATCGCCCTGTACGAACGCGTACCGATCGCTGTCCGCCACCCGCTCGACCGTCGACAGCGTACCGGCATAGGTCAGCTTGTCGAAGTTGAGGACCGTGTGGTCGGTATTCTCGATCAGGTGGCGCACCAGCGCCGACCCGATAAAGCCGGCCCCGCCGGTGACGAAGATGCGCATCTATTCAGTCCTTTTAGGAAAGCGGGGCCAGCGGGCGGCCGTCATAGGGAAACGGGCTGTCGAACTCGGCCAGCGTCGGTTGGCGGGTGTCCTTCGCGCTCAATTCGGGAACGGTCCCGGCGGGCATCGGCCAGTCGATGCCGACGCTGTCCCATGCGATCCCACCGTCATGGTCGGGGGCATAGGTGTCGGAGCATTTATAGGTGACTTCGCAGTCCGGCTCGAGCGTCACGAAGCCGTGCGCGAAGCCGATCGGAATGAAGAGCTGGTGGCCGTTTTCGGCGCTGAGTTCGGCGCCGACCCACTGGCCATAGGTGGGCGAACCCTTGCGGACGTCGACCGCGACATCGAAGATCCGCCCGCGGATGCAACGTACCAGCTTGTCCTGTCCCCTGGGTGGCGTCTGGAAATGCAGACCACGCAGGGTGAAGGCGGGGGCGGAGTAGGAGTGGTTGTCCTGGACGAAGGTGACGTCGATGCCGAGGGCGGCGAAGGTATCGCGGTTGTAATTTTCGGTGAACCAGCCACGGGTGTCGCCGTGGCGACGGGGAGGAATGAGGCGAACGGGATTCTCGATCATGTGGGTTCGCTAATGTCAGTTTCAGGATCCCGCCACCCCGAATATACCGTAAGTAATACGTCATGCCGCTTGGAGCGATACGGATCGGCCGCCGTCTGCCGCTGCGTCGTTATCTCCGTAATGCCCATGCACTGTTCTTTCGAATGCTGTTTCCGCGGTATTTCAACCGCCCACCATGCGTTCCTTCCGATTGTCCGGCGGAAGAAATGGCTGTCACGTTGTGGCGTACTTTCTGTACTAGTAAGGTCCGCCGCTTGTCAGGCAATGGGCCGTTTGCTAGGCGGCTCTCCATCGGCAGCACCCACCGACCAAAGGTTACCGGGCAAGCCCTTAGGTGTTGACGGCTTCTGGTATGTTGCATCGGGTAGCGGTGACGATCTGCCACGATTACAAGGTGGAAGAACGTTCGATCCCATGAGATATGCAGGTGTTCGCGGTGTCGGTGCGGGGTGGTTGCGCCTGCGGTATCAGATCGGGGGTGCGTTGATCGTCACGCTGCTTCCGTTTCTGTTGCTGTGGGGTTTCAATCCCAAAGCGTTCGTCGATCTCGGTTTAGTGCTGGCGACCTGGGCCTATGGTGTGGGCGCGATGCTGCTGGGTGTCGTCCTGCTGCGCAGCATCAGCCAGTATCCGGGGGTCGAGGCCAGCGCTTACACCTTGCCGTCATTCGGCATTTCCTATGGCATCATGCTTTTGGCGGTGATTTTTGCCCGGCTGTCCTACAGCCGCATATTGCTGGTCTTGGGTTTCGTGCTCGTCCTCGTCTGGTTCATGGGCCTGCACGTGATCGCGGTGCGGCGTCAGACCTTTGCCATCGGCGTCGTTCCGGAAGGGGATTACCAGGTTTTGCTACCTTTAAACGGTGTGCGCTGGGTCGTTCTGCGCGCGCCCGATCAGGATATTGCGGGTCTCCACGCCATCACCGCTGACCTGCGGTTCGACCTGTCAGCCGAATGGGATCGGAAGCTAGCCGATTACGCGCTACAGGGAATGCCGGTTTATCACACCAAGCATCTCGCTGAATCTATGACGGGTATGGTGCAGCTCGAGCACCTGTCCGAAAACAGCTTCGGTACCTTGTCGCCGGTATCGGCATTCATGACGGTCAAGCATATCGGCGACTGGATCGCTGCGGCAATCGCCGCAGCGGTGCTTGCACCGGCATTGCTCTTCCTGGCCATCGTGATCCGTCTGGACTCCCCAGGCTCGCCCATCTTCCGACAGACCCGGATCGGGTATCGCGGTGTGCCTTTCACGGTGTATAAGTTCCGCACGATGGTTTCGGGGGATCATGGTGCCGCCGCGCTGGATGCCGCCAAGACGAAGTCTGCAGATGCGCGCATTACCCGCATCGGGCATTTTTTGCGTAAGTCGCGGATCGACGAGCTTCCGCAGATCCTGAACATCCTCAAGGGAGAGATGAGCTGGATCGGCCCTCGTCCCGAGGCAAGGGTGCTGTCCGAATGGTACGAAGGGGAAATTCCTTTCTACCGTTATCGCCATATCGTCCGTCCCGGACTGACCGGTTGGGCGCAGGTCAATCAAGGCCATGTGGCGGAAGTCGACGATGTGCGGAACAAGCTCTATTTCGATTTCTACTACATCAAAAGCTATTCTCCCTGGATAGATTTCCTGATTGTCGGAAAGACGATCCAAACCATGCTGACCGGGTTCGGTGCGAAGTGACGCGATGTCGGGCACTGGCACGGACGCGGCGCAGCGCAGGCTGACATGTCGGTTGTTTCATCCTTGCGGATCGAACGGGGCGTGCCACATGGCGCGCGCGATTTGATATGGCAGAGCTTCTTCGTGGAGGCGGGGCGCGGCACCACCTTCGAGCGGCATCTGCCATGGTATAACGACCCCGATGTCCGGTCGGTCGTGGTGCGGGACGGTAGAGATGTCGCCGCAACCGCCATCATGCGTCCCGCACCGCAGGCAGCGGTTGCCATGATCGGCTATGTCTGTGTTGGCCGATCCCGGCGTGGTCAGGGGATCGGCCGGATGCTGATGGATGCGTTGAACGAAGCGGTCGACGATCAGGGGTTTCGGGCGGCGGTGCTGTGGACCACCAAGCCCGAGGTTTATACGGGGCGTGGCTATACGGCGCTTCGGCGGGATCGCTTTGTCCGGGTGACCAAGCCTGCTGGTCTGGGCGCGGATTGTGCCAATTTCCGCAGCGAGGAATGGCCCGACAGCGGTGCGGCCAACGGGCTGCCAGCCTTCGCCACGGATGCGAAGATTTATTCAGCGGACCGCGCCATGGCGATATGCGCCTGCGGCCCGCGAGGCGTAACGCTGCTCGATTGGCGGGGGGCGGCCATCGATGTCGCGACCATGCTATCGGCTGCGGGGCATGACGACTGGTCGGTAAACCTGACGGCGGATGATCCGTTCTCGGACGAATTGTCGTCGCAAGGTTATGCGACGGTCGCCTCTCCGGGGGCATTCACGATGGTCAGGTACCGGAACGCCGATTTCGTTCTTCACGACGTTCCGCAAGTTGATCGTATATGAAAGTAGGTGCGATGTCGGCAGCCATGTTACCCTTGGTGAAGGTTCACCTGCCCGACCGTGCGCAGTTGATGCCCGCGCTCGAGCATGTCCTGTACAGCGGTATGATCGGCGAAGGCGAAGCCGTATATGCATTCGAGCGCAGGTTCGCCGAGCAGTTCGGCCTGCCCAACGTGCTGGCCATGTCGAGCGGCACCGCGGCCTTGCACGTCGCGCTGCTGGAATGCGGCGTGCAGCCAGGCGATGAAGTCGTTACGACATCGATGACGGCCGAACCGACCAATACGACTATCCTTCAGGTCGGGGCCATTCCCGTCTTTGCTGATGTCGACCCCGAAACCGGCAATCTCGACCCCGCGTCGGTCGAGGCGGCGATTACCGATCGGACCCGTGCGATCCTGATCGTGCATTATGCAGGCTATCCTGTGCCGCTGGCCGAACTCCGTGCGATCGCCGACCGCAAGGGCGTCAGGCTGATCGAGGATTGTGCCCATGCGCTGGGCGCACGCTACCGCGACGCCGCTATCGGCACGGTGGGCGATGCGGCGATCTTTTCGTTCCAGGCGATCAAGCACATGACGACCGTGGACGGTGGCATGCTGGCGCTGCGCGATGCCTCGCACATGCGTTCTGCTCGCAAGTTGCGCTGGTTTGGATTGGAAAAGGGCGTTCCCCGGACCGAAGTCGACATTACGCGCGCTGGCTACAAGTACAACATGAACAACGTCACCGCGACGATAGGTCTGGCGCAGCTCGACGTGATCGATCCCGCCATTGCGCGACATATCGATAACGGGCGGTTCTTCGATGCCGAACTGTCAGGGATCCCCGGACTGTCGGTTGTGCCTATCGAGGCTGGCAGCGAACCAAGCTATTGGCTTTACACACTGCTTGCCGAGGATTCGGATGCCGTCGAACGCTGTATGGCGGATATCGGGGTGATGGCGTCCAAGCTCCACCGCCCCAATCACTTCCATTCGGTATTCGCGCCCTATCGTCGCGACTTGCCAGGGCTGGATGCGTTTTATCGGCGTCTCGTCCACCTGCCGTGCGGATGGTGGGTAAGCGACCAGGATCGCGAACGCATCGTGACGGCACTGCGCAAGGGGTAAGGTCGATGTCCATTCCCCTGTTTGACTGCCGGGTCGATCCGGCACGGCTCGAAGCCCTCGATCCGTTGTGGCGTTCGGGAGCGCTCGCCGCCGGGCCGGCCGTTGCGGCACTGGAAGCGCGGTTGAGCACCAGGCTGGACGATCGTGCGGTCGTGGCGACCAGCGACATGACCCAGGCCCTGTGCCTTTCGCTTCGACTTGCCGGCGTTGGTCCCGGCGACGAGGTCGTGACCCTCGCCCTGAACTGCATGTCGTCGAACAGTGCGATTGCGATGGTCGGAGCGACGCCAGTCTGGGTTGATGTCGACCCACGCACTGCCGTCGTCAATCTCGACGATCTTGCTGCCTGCATCGGTCCCAGAACACGGGCGGTGGTGATCTATCACGTGGCCGGTCATGTCGGCGATCTCGCGGCGCTGCGGCAATTATGTGATGATGCTAGGCTGCCGCTGATCGAGGATGCGAACAACGCGCTGGGGGCGGAATGGAACGGCGCGCCTGCCGGGACCTTCGGCGATCAGGCGATCCTGTCCTTCTATCCCAACCGTCAGTTGAACGGCATCGAGGGGGGGGCGATCGTCTGCCATCCACGGGATGCCGATCGGGCGCGGCGGCTGCGGCGGTTCGGCATCGATACCGCGCGATTCCGTACCGCCGATGGCGAAATCGATCCGATGCTGGATGTTCCCGAAATTGGCGTTTCGGCATCGTTGCCGCACGTCAACGCGACGTTGGCGCTACAGGGCTGTCAAGATCTGGACGAGCGCATCGGTCTGAATCGTCGAAACGTGATGCAGCTGCGCGAGGCCCTGGCGGACGTCACCGACCTGCGGTTTGTCGAGGAAATGCCGGGAGCGCGTGGGGTTTTCTGGGTTGCGCTGATGCGCAGCCCGCGCCGCGATACGTTGATGGCACGGTTAAAGACGAGCGGCGTTCAATGCTCTCGTCTGCACCATCGCAACGACCGGTACACCGGTTTCGGCGCGGCATCGCGCGATCTACCAGGTACCGATGTGATGCAGCGTGAGATGTTCGCGCTTCCGGCGGGATGGTGGCTGTCGCAGGACGACTTGTCACGCATCGTGGACGTGATCCGCGCAGATGCTATGGGGCGGTAACAATCCGGCCAGTGCTAATGCGGTAACGCATCGTAAATCTATTGGATAGATGCCGCGGCAATGCGGCAAGGGGAACAGAATATGCTCGATGGCAAGACGCTGATGATCACCGGTGGCACTGGATCTTTCGGGACCACCGTGCTCAGCCGTTTCATCGAAACGGGAGTGCGCCAGATCATCGTGTTCTCGCGCGATGAGAAGAAGCAGGAAGACCTGCGGATTGCGCTGAAGAGTTCGAAGGTCCGATTTGTGATCGGTGATACGCGCGACCCGCAGTCGATCAATACGGCGATGCGTGGGGTCGATTATGTGTTCCATGCCGCAGCGTTGAAGCAGGTGCCCTCTTGCGAATTCTATCCGATGGAAGCGGTGCGCACCAACGTAAACGGTACGGACAACGTCATCCGCGCCGCAATCGAAAACGGTGTGAAGCGGGTAGTTCTGCTAAGCACCGACAAAGCCGTCTATCCGATCAACGCCATGGGCATTTCCAAGGCGATGGCGGAAAAGGTGCTGGTATCGCATGCCCGGGCGCTGGGTTCTGATGGTCCGGTATTGTGCGCGACGCGCTATGGCAATGTCATGGCATCGCGCGGATCGGTCATCCCGCTGTTCATTGAAAAGCTGAAGAGCGGTCAGCCGATGATGATCACCGACCCCGCCATGACCCGTTTCATGATGTCGCTCGAGGATTCGGTCGATCTGGTGCTGCACGCATTCCAGAATGGCCAGCAAGGCGACATCTTCGTCCAGAAGGCGCCCGCCTGCACCATCGAGACCCTTTCGATTGCGATTAGCGAACTGTTCGGTGTGCCGCTGAACACCGGTATTCTCGGCACGCGCCACGGTGAGAAGCTGTATGAGACGCTGGTGTCGCGTGAGGAGATGGCGAAGGCCGATGATATGGGGCGGTATTGGCGCGTGCCGGCGGACAATCGCGATCTGAACTACGAACTGTTCATTTCCGAAGGATCCAAAACGCTCAACGAGATCGACGACTATACCTCGCACAACACTCATCGCTTGGATGTAGCCGAGACGAAGGAACTGCTGCTGACGCTGCCTTATGTGCGGGCCGAACTGGCGCGATGAACGGTTTGCGGCATGCTGTCCACAGGGCGGGATAAACGGTCAACAGACCGGCGCATCAACGTTGCGTCGATACCGCACGTCGTACGCCGGTTGCTACCGATGGGCGTCCTGTATGGCGGCCGGATCGGAATCGCCGGCCTTGGCTTCGTTGTCCTGCCGCTGCTTAGCCATCACATGCCGACCGACCAGTTCGGTCTGGCGACGACGATATTGTCGCTGCAGAGTTTGGCGATCGTTCTCGATCTGGGGTTGGCGGTCCTTCTGGCAAGTGAACTGCCAGCAATGGACTGTGCCACGACGCGACGGGCGCTGGTCCGGCGAAGTGAACATCAACTGATTATCACGTATCTGGGCATCGCGGCGGTCGCCGCGATGCTGTCCTTTGGTGGAATATTGCCCGCGTCACTGCCGATGGTGCTGATGACGGCCGTGGCCCTGCTTGTCGTGGTGTGGCAAAATATCATCGCGGTGGCGATGATCGCGCGTCAGCAGTTTTTTGCATCGACGGTCAGCTTGTTTCTGAGTCTCTTGCTGCGTCAGGGGGCGTCGCTGGCGTTCGTAACCCAGTACGGTGGAACGCTCGGCGCTTTCGTCGCGGGCCAAGTTCTGGGAGCGGCGATCATCCTGGCGACATCGCGGTTCACGTTCATCAACCACGGACAGAAAGACGGCGACATGCCGGCTGTTGCGGATCCGAAACGCGAACGTCCGCAGACGCCAAACGTAGGCATCAACGTTACCGTCATGGTTTATACGATCGCCGGGGCCTGCGCCTTGCAGCTCGACAAGATACTATTGTCTGCGATGGGATCACCAAGTCGTACCGGACCCTATTTTCTGGCGTCGATGGTATCACTCGTCCCGATAACGTTTCTGGCCACGCCAATATCGCAGTTCGTTCAGCCGAAGTTGATTGCAGCGCTGGTGCATGGCAGGATTGATATCGCGGGTCGCTGGATTGTTCGCCTGACGATGGCGATTACCGTGCTTGCGGTCGTACCGGGCCTCGTTCTTGGAATGCTGACACCTTGGATCATTCCGTTATGGCTGCGTGACCCAGCGAGCCGGGACGCCGTTATCGGATATACCCAGGTGCTGATGCCTGGCGCGTCCCTTGGCGCGTTGGGGCTGGTGCCGGCAATCGTGTTGATCGCCCGGCGTGATTATCCAGCGCTGGCGACCATATCCGCCGTGTTGTCGATCGGTGTATTGGCCGCAACGGCATTGCTGGCCAGAGGGGGCGACATCCACGGTATCTGTATTGCCTATGCAATTTATCATACACTCGCGACAATGTGCTTGTGGGTCCGTACTTGGTGGGTCGAACCCGCATTTGCGAATGCGTTTTTCATTGGCAGACGCATTGCAAACCATCCCGCCCCCCCTGTAGATCGCGACTAATCTTTGTCGCCATATCGGAAAGTATACGCTAGATGATGTCCCGGATCGTCCCGCCGCGCACCGGGCGCATGGCGTGCGCACAAAATGCAGTTGCGGCCGACGGGAGCGATGGCTGATGCCTGTCTTATCCGTAGTCATACCGACGCATGAACGGTTCCGATATGCACGGCATACCGTCGATGCGGTCCTGCGTATGTCCGACGATATCGAAGTCGTGGTATCTGATACCAGCGCGAAAGATGCATGGTCCGATGCTGGCCTGTATGGATCTTCGGACCGATTGAAAATCGTGCGTCCCCCTACTGGTATCAGCGTGGTGGACAATTTTAACATTGCGCTGGGGCACGCAACAGGAGATTTTGTCTGCTTCATCGGCGACGATGACTTAGTGACGCCCGATGTGATGCAGATCGTACGTCAGGCCGCTGCAGAAGGCGTGGATGCGATCCGGTTCGCTTTCCCGGTGCTGTTCTATTGGCACGACTATGCTCACAAGGCACTGCCGGAAGCTTATGCGGGAACGATCTGGGCAAGCGACTATGTTGCATCGATACGGCCGCTGGATACGAAGAGGAGCCTGAACAATGCGCTGGCGCAGCTTGGTCGCGGCGTGTTTGATATGCCGCGCATCTATTGCGGTATCATTGCCCGCAGCCTGATCGACCGGGTGATTGAGCGGCATGGCGCGCTGTTTGGCGGGGTTAGCCCCGACATCTATTCTGCGGCTTTGCTATCGGCGCATGCGACCCAAGCGATCGACCTGGATTTTCCGGCAGTTATTCCTGGGGCATCGGGTGCCAGCACCGCGGGACAGAGCGCAGCCGGCAAGCATGTCGGGGCGTTGCGGGACAACGATCATATAAGACCATTCAAGAACCTAGTTTGGCATGCACTGGTTCCTGAATTCTACAGCGTCCCGACGGTGTGGTCCTATTCGTTCGTCCGTGCACTTGAACAGATCGACGAGGATTTAGTTCTTCGGGCAAACTGGGGTCGCCTCTACGCGCAATGCTTGATGTACCATCGTAGATATCGGTCGGAAACGTTGACAGCGATGCGTGCGTACGCCTGCCGGACATCGCCTGCAGCCCTGATGGCTGCGGTATCGAAGGGGATTGCGGCTGAAACCGCATGGGCCGCCAAACGGGTAGGCAAGCGGTTATCGGTTCGGCACGGAACGACAAAGGATCTACGTTTCGCCGGAGCCGATGACGTCGACAGCGCTCTGGCCATCATTGGCGAGGTAGTGGCCAAGGGCCCCAAGCCAGTCTGGCCCACTACGAAATGACCCCTTATTATGTCACTTACGCCATTTTCCTGGCATGCTTTGTAGCCGGACTGCTGGCCAAGCGACTGCGGCTTGCAGCGATTGCGGCCTTTTTGCCGATGTTTTATCTCATCGCGGCCAGAGGTCTAGTTGGGGTCGATAGCGCCTATTACCTGCAATTGTTCGATGCGATCCGTTATCTGGGGCCGACAGGTGCCAACTTCGAGCCTGGTTTTGCCCTCATCGTCGCATCATTGACGAATATCTTCTCGGATTCCTTCGACATTCTCATCCTGCTTGGCTGCCTTACGGCGGGGTTGATGCTCTTGGCAGCCCTGATGTTGGAGCGGCAGCCCATCCTCTTTTTGGCGATCGTCATTCCGTTCTTTCTGTTCGACATGACGATGAACGGCTTGCGATATGGACTGGCCTTCTCGATCGTATCGATCGGTGCGACGGGTCTTGTTAACAATCGGCGTTGGCTGTTCGTGGTGTGTACGATACTTGCTGCAAGTATTCAGATTTCTTCGGTCGTTGTTGCGGCGGGCGCTTGGACTTTGATTGAAGCACGGATCAAGACCTTCGCCTTTGTTGCCGCAGCGGGGTTAGTCGTCGTAGCAGTTTTCGGCGAGTATATTGGCGAGAAGGCGGCCGCCAATACGGATCTGGTTGCGCTGGGTGGCACGGCGGGCCTGGTGCCGTATGTGATTACGCTTACGATACTGGCGGCGGTATCGTCAGAGCCAGAATTGTTCAAGGCGCTCAAACTGCCCATCATCGCCATAGCTGTGTTGCAGACGGCGGCTTTTGCAATGGCCCGCTATTATTACGCTGGGCTGCGGATGGAAGGCGTTGTGCTCTTTTTGCTGTATATCGTTCTGGCAGTGCGCTTTGCACGCATGAACCATTCGGTACCATCGCGATCACTGGCGGTGATATTGATGGCTGCCGCGATCATGTCATCGATATTGCGTCTAAGGAATTTCTCAGATGAGCAGGGGCAGAATGAATCGCCGTTCGCGCCGTACTATTTTGCTAGCGAGGTTATCGCATGACGGCGATCGGTACGAGCGGCGTCGAACCAGCAGCAGTGAATACACCGATATTCAGCATTATCCTACCGGTCTATAACACCAGGGATCTGGTAGAAGCAGCCATCCGTAGTGCGCTTGATCAATCTGAAACCGATATCGAAGTAATCGTCATTGATGATGGATCGACCGACGACAGTGCGGCGATCTGTGAGCGGTTGATGCAGGAAGACACGCGACTTCGTCTGTTTCGTAAGTCGAATGAAGGGCAGGGCATAGGCCGTAATCTCGGCCTTGCTTATGCAACGGGTCGCTACCTTCTCTTTCTCGACAGCGACGACATAATGCTGCCAGGGCTGCTCGCCCGGGTTCGTGCGGAGTTCGAAGACACGGCAGCGGATGTCGTGTGTTTTGGGCTTGCATTCCGTGATATTCATGACCGTCCGGTCGCCACGAGAGCGGTTAGGCATCGTATGATACAAGAGGGCCCGGCAATCTTCGAGGATGCGATGCTCGATCGTAACTTCCTGACTGCGCCATGGAGCAAGGCGTATCGTAGAGATTTGATCGAAGCGCACGGTATCCGCTTTCCGGCGCTACGGGCTTTCGAAGACGCGATGTTCGGCCGGCATGTCGCTTTTCATGCTAAACGCGCCGTGTATATCAAAGACATACTCTACCATGCACTTACCCGTGCCGGTAGTACGTCGCGTGCGCTGTCAACGCGCAACTTTGAGACTGCGGCCGAATTGATTGCCGAAGAACGCCGCTTGTTCGAACGTTTGATCGGGCCCGGTTATGACGGTGCGTTGTTTGGAGCGCATGTTGTACGCTTCTTTGCCCATCTTCTGATACTTGCCGCATTCCGTATTCCAGAGCGGGAACAACGCCAAGCGTGCCTGATGATCGCCGAATCATGCGGATTTTCGCAATATGCAAGTCGTGCCGACGTCCGGCGATTTTTGTCATGGCGCACCAGATTGCAAGTCGCCGTTGCACGACGCCCCACTGTTGGACGCTTCGCTGCCCGTCAGGCTCAGCGCCTCGGCATCACTCCTTATTGAAAGCTGACCAGTGGTCGAGTTGCACGGAACGATATCGATTGTCAGTCACGGCCATGCCGCGCTAATCCGCACGCTGTTGGACGATCTTGCCGACCAGGACGGGATCGCCAACTGGCTCGTGTTGGTTACGATTAATATTCCAGAGGCGTTCGAGGGCCGTGACGGACTGAACCTCAAAATTATCTACAATGACGCGCCAAAGGGCTTCGGTGCCAATCATAATGCGGCCGCAGCGGTGGCGGAAGGGACGCTGTTCCTGATCGTGAACCCGGATATCCGTCTTACGCGACCGGACACGCTCGAGCGCATTGCACAAGCCGACTGGCATGGCCGGCCGGCGCTGCGCGCGCCGATAGTAGTCTCACCGGACGGCGGAATCGAGGATTCGGTCCGCGACAACCTATCGGTACCCAATCTGATGCGCCGAGTGCTTCACAAACGTACCGGGTGGGAAACGAACCCCGGATCAGGATCGTTCTTTTGGCTGGCGGGAATGTTTCTGATTGCTCCGCTGGACGCATTTCGTACCATGAAGGGCTTTGACGAGCGTTTCAGGATGTATTGCGAGGATTATGATCTGAGCGCACGTTGGCGTGTGAACGGCGGCCGGGTCGAGCTGCTCGAAGATATCACTGTGATCCACGACGCCCGCCGCGACAGCCACGGATCTTGGCGACACCTGCGCTGGCATCTTGTAAGCCTTGTGCGGGTGTGGGGATCCGGTAGCTTCTGGAAAATCGTGGGCGGTCGTTATACCTGACTTGGTTCCTGCGATCTGTGCCGGACGCGACTATCAGGCGAATTGCGGGAACGGATTTCGTTATCATGCGTCGCATTCATCTGACATTCTACCGGTTAGGGTCATGTATCGTCGCCGCGTAACGACCAAGGGATGTGAGGCACGAATGGAAAATTGCAGGCATCCGTGGCCAGCGCTGCAGGACACAGCGATGCGAGCCTGTAATTGACTGAGCCCGAACCGGGCACGCCTCCCAGTGCCGGATCAGTGCGTCGCGACCTTCTGAAGGCAATGACAGTCGGGGTGTCCCTGGCCGCCAGTCGGTCGCCTCTGGACGCAGCGCAGCCCGCTTCGGTCCGACCCGGAGAGCTTGCGACCGTCAGCACCTATGGCGTGTTGTCGAGCAACGATGGCGAAACCAACACGCGGGCGATGAACGAGGCGATCCGCAATCTTGCTGCCGCAGGCGGCGGGACACTGGTCTTCGATCCTTCACCTGCCCCCTATCCGATGATCGGGCCGGTTATTCTCCCTTCCAACATCATGATCGACTTGAATGGGCAGGTGCTGCAGGGGCGGCGAGCTCCCGGCGATGTGATGTTTGTGACCGGAACATTTTCCAACCGCGTATTGCGATCAAATCTCAACAGCAAACCCGAAACGGAACTGGTCAGCGGAGCTGGGATATACGGTGGCCGTATCGAAGACTGTACGCGAGTTTTCCATTTTCGTAATTTCGGAACAAGCTGTTACATACGTGATATCGTGACGAGCCAGTGCATACAAGTTGCAAGATTGGAAAGGTGTTTTTATTCCACAATCGATAACGTAACGGCAGCGGGTTTCAGCGATCCTGCGATCCCAACCTTTCACTTCGTGGAAGAGACGAATGCCGTAGTCCTGCGAAAACTTAATGTAGTTACGGCGTTTGGACTGTGTATCGAAGGGGGGGCTGCTGCAGTTATTGTCGATGGATGTGCATTTGAAGGCGGGCAGACTGCGGTACGCTTGATTGGCGACTGCATGGGCATTCATTTCCGCGGGGGGTATTTCGAATCTATTCTCGGACGAGCGTTCGATCTACGGTGGGCTGGCGCCTGCTGGATCGAATGGACGGCGAACTTCTTTCAACATGTCGACATTATCGTCGACGATGGCGGAGAGGATGCAACTGCGACGCTATCCGGGAAGTGGCATGCCTCGAACTACATCGTCATGGCGGTAGCGGCCGGTTTCATGCATCTGCCGGCAGTCCGGCGGCAGATGCGCGTTGCCGGGCCGCGCAATTTCGTATCGTACGATGCTGGTTGCGCAGACAACGTCGCCGCGACGGTTCCTCCCAATTGGATTGTCGGCAAGCACTCGCGTGTCCGGTTCGAGACTGCGATTGCTGGGCGTTCGCTGACGGATACGCGCGCCCGGGCACAAGTGCATGCCGGCATATTACCAACGGTGCGCAGCGGCGATACCGGAGAGCCGATCATCGGAACCATACCCTTTACGACGATGAGGGTCACGACGGGTGAGCGGGCGGTGATCCGGATCGACACCGCCATTCGTTTCCAGCCCGATAGCCTGTTTGCGCGATACTTGCTGAACGTCGAAGATGATGGAGGAAAGGTAAGCCTGTACGGCGACGTTTATGGTGCCAATATCGTTCAACTGGACAAAGTGGGCAAGCGTGTGGAACTGGTCAACGTCAACGGCATGGTCAGCATCCTGGTCCAGTCGTTTCGGTCGGTTGCGCACAAGCCGGTCTGCACAGGCAGCATCCAGATACTCACATAGCCCTCGGCAAGGCTGGTAAAACAGGTCGAGCGACCTGTTTCCGATACAGATGCGATACCGCCGGATTCGAGCCGGTGCGGGTTGCCGCGGGCGTTGATGATGGCCCGCGCATGATATGATCAAGGTTGTGCTCGCACGCTCGAAATCATAGGCCTGCACAATATGTCGTTGCTCCGCCGGTCCCATCCCTTGCCTGCACCTAGCCTGGCATTCGTTCTTTTATGTACGTTGCTGCTCTCCCTACTGATCGCAGGTGGAGCGTCGCGTGCCGATGCAGGGGGCCAGATTGTCGTTCAGGCGGTGGCATGGATTGCGATGGTCGCGACGATATTGTTCGGATCGCGTCCGGAGATGCGCCGTACGGGAATGGCGGGTTTGATACTGGCGGCTTCGATACTGTTGGTGGCCTCGCAGCTTGTTCCGCTGCCACCATCGCTTTGGGAAGTGCTGCCCGGTCGAATGGCACTGGTCGGTGTGGCCGGTTCCGATGTCTGGCGGCCATTGTCGATCGTTCCCGGAGCGACATGGAACGCGCTTTCGTCGCTGGTCGTCCCCGTTGTCGTTCTGGTGCTTGCTGTGACGTTACGGGAGGGGGAACGGGAGCGGATACTGGCTGCGTTGTTGGGGATGGTTGCCGTTTCGATCTTGGTCGCGATGTTGCAATTTTCCGGTGCCGGATTTTCCAACCCGTTCGTCAACGACACGCCCGGACAGGTGAGTGGTCTGTTCGCCAACCGTAATCACTTTGCCTTGTTCCTGGCACTCGGTTGCCTGATCGCCCCGGTGTGGGCTACTCGCAGCGGAGCGCAACGTTGGCGTTTTCCGGTAGCCGCAGGCCTAGTTCTGCTGTTCATCCTCACGATTCTGGCGACGGGGTCGCGCGCAGGGATGCTGGTAGGCCTGATTGCGTTCGGTATCACCCTGTTGATGTCGCGACATGCCCTGCGCCGCGTAACGCGGAAGGGGTCGCGCTGGCTGCTTCCGGCACTGGTTACAGGTGCGATCTCGGTCCTGTCGTTCTTCGTGATGTTGTTCATCGTGGCTGATCGTGCCGTTTCAATTGATCGTGCTGTTTCCATTGATGGGAACGAAGACATGCGGGTACGCGGGCTGCCGACCGTACTGGACATAATCCATCGGTATTTCCCAGTTGGGTCCGGTTTTGGGGGTTTCGATCCGATGTTTCGGATGCATGAGCCATTTGACCTATTGAAGATTACCTACTTCAATCATGCCCATAACGATTATCTGGAGATTGTGCTGGATGGGGGGGTGGCAGCGCTCTTGCTGCTCGCCATTGCCGTTCTATGGTGGGGAGCGAGAACGATCATTGTATGGCGCGGGGCGGGGGGTGGCGTGGTTGCGCAACTCGGATCCGCAATGCTTCTACTGGTCCTGATCGCCAGCTTCTTCGATTATCCAGTGCGGACCCCAATGATCATGGCGCTGGCTGCTCTTGCCGGCTTGTGGCTGGGTGAGCGGCGGCATGAAGCCGTAGCTTTACCTCATCAGGACCAGCAACTATAGCCTCGGCGTTTTCCTCATCCATCACGGAATATTCAAGCGCATGCGCAAGCTTTGTATTGCTTTCCTGATCGCGGCGACCGTGTCGGGATGCGCTGGGCGGCAGCCTCTGCAATCGACCGAACGGTTGACGGTGGTCGAGGGGAGTTCGATCCTGCCCGCACCCGATCGGCAGGACCTCACCGCTGCGGACCGCCCGGCGCTGATCGGCCCCCTTGATACTATCCAGGTCGATGTGTTCAGCGTTCCCGATCTGAGCCGAGAGATGCAGGTCGATGCCAGTGGCCGTATCGCCATGCCGCTTGCCGGAACGATTGACGCGCGCGGCAAGACCGCTGCGGAACTGGCGCAGACCATCGATGCGGCGTTGCGCACGCGCTATGTTCGCAACCCCGAAGTGACCGTCAACATTAAGAGTTCGGTTAGCCAGGTTGTAACAATTGATGGACAGGTCGTCGAACCCGGCTTGTATCCGGTCACCAACCAGATGACGTTGATGCGCGTCATCGCGTCCGCCAAGGGATTGTCCGAATTTGCCCGTCAGGATGATGTGGTGATCCTGCGTACGGTTGGTAGCCGCCGGATGGCCGGTTTGTACAATGTCGCGGCGATCCGTCAGGGAGCGTATGATGATCCCCCGGTCTTTGCAAACGACGTTATCGTCGTCGGCGATTCACCGCAGCGTCGCCTGTTCCGTGACTTCGTATCGCTCTCACCGCTTCTTGCGGCTCCGTTGATCGCGATCCTGCAATAAGGCCCTTGCCGACATGACTTCCATCATCTCCGGTCCGCGCGGCGGCTCTGCATTGCCTGCGCTTGACGTGCCGGCCAAGGACGAAACCTCGATATTGCGCCAGTATCTGCGCATTGCGATTCGTTGGCGCTATGTCATCCTGGGTACAACCGTCGCGTTTGTTCTTCTCGGCCTGATCGTGACGTTGCTGATGACGCCAAAATATACGGCATCGGCGACGATCGAAATCTCGCGTGAATCCAGTCAGGTTACCAACTTCCAGGGTGTGGAACGCGAAACGAGCGTTGCTGATCAGGAATTTTATCAAACACAATATGGATTGCTAAAGTCACGCTCTCTTTCCGAACGCGTGGCCGGTCAGCTGAGGCTGGTCGATGATCCAAAATTTTACGAACTCTTCGGTTCTTCTTCCAGTGATCCTGCTTTCCAGCAGGTAAGCGGCCGCTATCCTGCTGCCGGGCGCCTTATCCGGCAACGTATTGCGGGGCAGATCCTGCGCGATCATCTAGATGTGTCGCCAACAAGACTGTCACGTTTGGTCGAAATACGCTTCACCAGCCCCGATGCGGTTTTCTCGGCAAAAATCGTTAACACATGGTCCGATGCGTTCATCCAAACCAATCTTGAACGCAAGGTGCAGGCGACGTCCTATGGTCGCAACTTGCTCCAGCGCCAATTGGCGCAGCAGAAGGAACGGCTCGACGAGAGCCAGCGGCAATTGGTCGCCTATGCCTCACGGGAACGTATCATCAATCTGCCCGCACAATCTAATGCCGACGGTTCAACTTCGGAGCGTTCGATTGTCGCTGACGATTTAGCGTCGCTTAACACCGCGTTGAGCCAAGCAACCGCCGAACGTATCGCCGCCGAAGCGCGCTATCGTGAAGGCGGACGTGCAGGGGCGTCGTCGGAAGCATTGCGGAACCAGGCTATCAACACGCTGCGTCAGCGTCGCGCGGAGTTCGCCGCAGAATATCAGAAGCTGCTAACGCAGTTCGAACCAGAATATCCGTCAGCCAAGGCGCTGAAGTCGCAGATCGATCAGCTCGATCGCAGTATTGCGAGCGAAGAACGTCGGGTGACGGGATCGATCGAAACCGATTACCGTGGTGCCATCGAGCGTGAGCGCGCGCTTCAGGCACGGGTCGAGCAGCTCAAGGGCAGTTATCTCGATCTACGTCGTCGTTCGATCCAGTACAATATTTTCCAGCAGGAGGTCGATACCAACCGAGCGCTATACGAAGGGCTGTTGCAGCGCTTCAAGGAGATCGGTGTCGCCGGCGGCGTCGGCGTAAACAACGTTTCGGTGGTCGATCAGGCCGACGTGCCGCAGAAGCCGTCGAGTCCGCGTCTGCTCATCAACCTCGTCATCGCGCTGCTCGCCGGCCTTGGTCTTGGCGCAGCGCTGGCCTTCGCGCTCGAACAGATGGACGAGGCGATCGCCGATCCGGCGGAGGTCGAGCGCCGGCTCGGCCTGCCGCTGCTCGGCTCGGTGCCCAAGGTCGAAGGGGCCACGCCGAAGGAAGCACTGCTCGACCGCAAGTCTGATCTGGTCGATGCGTATCTCGCGATTCAGACCAACTTGGCCTTCACCACTGAACATGGCGTACCGCGGTCTCTGTCGGTCACTTCGACCCGACCGGCTGAAGGCAAGTCCACCACCGCATTGGCATTGGCCACCATGCTGGCGCGCAGCGGGAAGCGGGTGATCCTAGTCGATGGCGACATGCGATCGCCTTCGGTCCATCACCTGGGGGGCGTGAGCCACGATCATGGCCTCAGTAACTTCCTTGCCGGGCAGGACGATATCGCGCCGCTGACGTTCGACATGGTCGACCTCGGCTTCACCGCCATGTCGGCCGGGCCGATCCCGCCCAATGCGGCGGAGTTGCTGACCGGCAATCGCCTATCGTTGCTGATCGAACGGTTGCACGAGCATTTCGACCATGTTGTGATCGACAGTCCGCCGGTCATGGGCTTGGCCGACGCCCCGCTGATCGCGAGCCGGGTTGAGGGTGTCGTCTATGCCGTTGAATCGCACGGTATCCGCTCGACGCTGGTTAAGACCGCGCTCGCACGACTAGCTTCGGCCAATGCGCATATCTTTGGCGGCGTGCTGACCAAGTTCGAGGCGCGCAAGGCGCATTACGGTTATGGCTATGAATATGGCTATGGCTACGGTCGCGATAAGGCAGCTGAGGCCAAAGGCTGATGCCGAAGCGTCGCGCCGCGTCCCGTCCCCGGCGGTCGGTGACCGAATGGGCGGTACGCGGCGCGCTGGCAGTGGCGGCGGCAGGTCTGGGTACCCTGTCGGTCGCCCATTCGTTGGGCTATATGATCCGTGGCAGCGATCCCAGACGCGCCCATGCGCTGGCACCGTGGGATGGGCGGATCACAGCACTGCTATCGGAGCAATTGTCGGGACCGGGGGCAAGCGCCACGGATCGGAACCGGGCGGACGATCTTGCGCGGCTCGCGTTGCGGCAGGACCCGACGGCGGTGCCGGCGGTCGCGACGCTGGGTATTGATGCGCAGGTGCGCGGCGATAGCGCGGGTGCGCGGCGTATCTTTGCCTATTCCGAAATGCTGTCGCGTCGTGACCTGCGCACCCGTCTCTGGGCGATCGAGGATGGGGTTGCGCGCAACGACATTCCGGGCGTGCTGCGCAATTACGATATCGCGCTGCGGACATCGCGAATCGCACCGGACCTGCTGTTCCCGGTATTGGCATCGGCGATCGGCGATACCGAAATCCGGCAGGAACTGGTGGCGACGATGGCTCGGCGACCGATGTGGAACAACCAGTTCCTCGGTTTCATGGCGGGTAACGGTTCCGATGCGCGCGCGACCGCCAGCCTGTTCGAAGCGCTGCATCGCCGCCGGATCATGCTGCCCCAAGGCGCGGCCCCGGCGCTGGTCAGTCGGTTGCTCGCCGAGCAGCACCTTGACGATGCGTGGCGCTTCTATGCGGTGATTACGCCGGGCGTCGATCGACGCATCGCGCGCGATCCTGATTTCACCGCCAATCCGGCGTCGCCGACCCCGTTCGACTGGCAACCCGTGATCGACAGCGGTGTGTCGGCCACGATCCAGCGCGGTGAGAAGGGCGGTATTTTCGACTTTGCGGTGCCGCCGAACCTGGGCGGGCCGGTGTTGCGCCAAGCGCAACTACTGCCGCCGGGCGACTATTCGATCGAGGGCAGCAGCATCGGGATCGAGCAAGCGGATGCCGCCCTACCCTATTGGACGCTGACCTGTCCGGACGGGCGCGAACTGGGGCGGGTCGTCGTACCCAATTCAGCACAGGTCAAGGGCCGCTTTGCCGGGCGCTTCACCGTGCCGGCAGGATGTCCTGTCCAGCAGTTACAGCTCGTCGCCCGACCGTCGGACGCCCTGTCCGGCGTTACCGGACAGGTGGACAACGTCCGGCTGCGTCCGGTCAGTCGTTGAGGCCTAGGCGATGATCGGTCGCAACGCTATGCATGGCGGTATGCGTGACGTATCGTTTCTTCTGGCACTCTGCCTGACCGCACCTGCCATGGCACAGGACCGCTATCAGGACGATCTGCAGGATCAGCCTGCCCCGGTCCAGCAGCCGCTCCCTGAAACCCGCCAAGGCGAAACCGCCCGCTCGGCGGCCGGCCAGGCTGGCCAGCGCCAGACCCGCGAGCAGATCGCGCAGGACGCTGGCATTGAGCCGATGGCGCGGATCAACGGGCGGATCCAGAACCGGGTGCAGTCACGGATACGCAACCGCATCGACCGCTATTATGATCCGCAGGCCAATGCGGCTTCGCCATTCGTGGTCGCGGGTGATCAGGCGCGCGCCGCCGGGCGGTCGCGGCGGTGATCGGCCGGGCGGGCCGCCGATGCCCGTCCGACCATTTTTTACTCGAAAGCACGAATGAGCGCGGTCGTCCGGCAGCAGCCCGTGCGAGCAGGCCCGGTTTCCCGCCCCATCTTCGTGCTTTCGAGTAGAAATTCCCCATGACCCGCAAGCCCCCCGCCCCCAAGGCGCCGCCGCGCACCCCCGCCCGTCCGCAGGGCGACCTGTTCCGGCTCGACAGCCCGCTGACCGCCGAGATCCGGGGCGAGCGGTCGCTGATGGCGTTTCCGTTCTTTGCGCTGGCCAAGAATGCGTGGATGAAGCCGCTGACCTACCAGGCGAACAACGTCACGATCGAGGTCCGCCCCTCGGCCAGCGGGGTCGCGACCATCTATGACAAGGAAATCGTTCTCTATATCGCCAGCCTGATGCTGGCGAAGATCGAGGTGGGCGAGAGCGTTACCCAGGATTTCGTCTTCACCGCGCACGATCTGTTCACGGTCACCGGCGCCAATCACTCGGCGCGGTCGTACGGGCGACTGTCGGAGGCGCTGGAGCGGCTGCAGGGAACGCAGATCAAGACCAACATCGAAGCGGGCGGCGAGGGCGAGGAAGGCTTCTTCTCGTGGCTGTCCGAGGCCAAGCTGCACTATTCGCGCACCCGAGGCGGCGAGCGGCGGCTGAAGGCGGTGAAGGTGCGGCTGTGCGACTGGCTGTTCCGCGCGATCCTGCTCGACCGGCACGTCCTCGACTATGCCGCCGCCTATTTCCAGTTGGGGCCGATCGAGCGGCGCATCTATGAAGTGGCTCGCTCGAGCGGCGAGGATCGGTTGGAGGTCGACCTGGCGACCTTCCGCCTGCAGATCGGCTACCAGAACCCTCTGGCTAATTTTCGAAATGCTTTGAGACAGATAGCGGCAGCGGACAGCATCCCCGACTATCGCCTCGAGCTGATCGAACAGGCGATGGACGAACACGATGTCCCCCGGCGCGGCCGGCGCAGCGCCCCGGTACAGGTAGTGCTGACCCGGCGCCCGGCGCAGCTTGCCGGCAATGATTCGGACCCGGCCGAATCACCGGCCGGTTGAGCGGAGCATTTCCTACTCGAAAGCACGAATTTGTGCGGCGTATTGCTATCCGAAAGCACGAACCTGCCGGGGCATTCCTACTCGAAAGCACGAATTGCGCGCGGGAATTTGCGCCGAAACGGGTGCATTTTCGTATTTCCTACTCGAAAGCACGAACCGGGAACGCTTCCGATGTTGGATTTCATCTGCAAAGGTTGACCCAAGTCGGCGTGGGGCCGGCAGATGAGGGAATGGCCGTGACCACATAAAGGAAAGCCCGGCACGAAGGCCGGGCGTCCCAGAGGTATTTGGACGACGTCGCCAAACGTCGAAGCAATCACAGTGCGTTCCAAATACCCCCGATCGCTTGCCGGTTCAAGGACGCGCGCTTCGCGCCACGCCCCTTTTTTGCAAAAATGGTCCCGGCCCCGGACAAGGGGGACGATGATGGCGCTTATCCTGGCGCAGGCGATCGCGCGCATCAGCGCGCCGGACAGCGGTATGCGTAGCGGCGCAACGGCACAACGCGCTCGCAGCGGCGGCCTGCATCGGACCGGCGCCCCGGTGCGGCGCGGCAGCGTGGAGGCGGGGACGGTTGAGGACAGCTTCTTCGCGGTCCCGGCCAAAGGCGAGACCGACCGGCTGCTGCGCGCCGCGCGTGCCGCACTGGACGCCGGCCGGCGCGCCAGGCGGACGGCACGCGCGGAAGGGCGGATGCTGGATGCGGCGGAGGCGGCGCTGGCGGGGCTCACCGCCGGTGCCGTGCGCGTGTTCGAGGAGATCTGCACGCTTGCCCGGCTGAACGCGGGCAAGGTGTTCCCGACCTATGACCATCTGGCGAAGGCGACGGCGCTCGGCCGCGCGACGGTCGCCCGTGCGCTGTCGGCGCTGGAGGCGGCGGGGTTCCTGCTGCGTCAGCGGCGCTTCTGCCGCACGATTGGCGCAGGACCACGCTATCGCCAGACCTCCAACATCTACCGCCCGCTCCTGCCAGGCAAGCTGCTGCGCTTCCTGCCGCGCGCCCTGCGGCCGGCGCCGCTACCGTGCGATGCGGTGGTCCATCAGGCGGAGGCCGCGGCCGAGCTGGCGGCGATGCGTGCGACGCTCAGCTGCAGGGAGCTGGCCGAGGTGACGCTGGCCGGGGCGCTCGGCCGGGTATTGGCGTCGCTGGGCGCGGCGATCGATCGCGCGGCGTGCGAGTCTCATTCCGATCCGCAACCGCTATCGGAGTCTTATAGAAAGACGACAAATGTCGTTGGCCTCGCCGGCCAACGGCGTCCGGCCTGACGGCCAAGAGGACGAACCCAAGGAAATTCCAGCACCGACACTGCAAGACGCCAATACGGAACGCACCGGCTAACGCCGGCGCGATGCTCTCCGGCGAGAGCAGGCGGAGCCGTGGCGTGTCCCTTCACCCTTACCCCGGTGGAAGCAGGGTAACGGCACAATTGCGGGGCACCCTTCGGATCAATGCGGCACGGCGCCCAGTTCGACGCCGGTCTTGTCGTGCCGCGCGAAGCGGTCGATCAGGTCGGCGCTGGCGCGGTTATAGCCGATGACGGTAACGGTCGCGCCTTGCTGGCGGAGGCGAACGACGATCTTGTCGAGCGCGTCGACGCCCGAAATGTCCCAGAAATGCGCCGCGGTGACGTCGATCGTCACCGGCCCTGCCGCTTCCACGCCGAACGCGCGACGGAACCGGTCGACCGAGGCGAAGAAGATCTGCCCCGTCACACGGTAGGTCACACCGGCGGCATCCTCGACCCGCTCGACCGCGAACATCCGCTGGACCTTGGCCGCAAAGAACACCCCCGACAGCAGCACGCCGGCGAGCACACCGAGCGACAGGTCGCGGGTCGCGACGACCACGGCAACGGTCACCAGCATCACGATCGAGGAGGTCGGCGGGTGGCGGCGCAGATTGGCGATCGAGTTCCAGCTGAACGTCCCGATCGACACCATGATCATGACCGCGACCAGCGCCGGCATCGGCACCCGCCCGACCCATGGCCCCAGCACGGCGAGCAGGAACAGCAGGAACGCGCCCGCGACGAAGGTCGACAGCCGCCCGCGTCCGCCCGAGGTCACGTTGATGACCGATTGCCCGATCATCGCGCACCCGCCCATGCCGCCGAACAGCGCGGCGACGATGTTCGCGCCGCCTTGGCCGGCGCATTCCTGGCGCTTGTCGCTGTCGCTATCGGTCATGTCGTCGACGATCTGCGCGGTCAGCAGCGATTCGAGCAGGCCGACGGCAGCCATGGTCAGCGCCGTGGGCAGGATGATCCGGAGCGTCTCGAGCGTCAGCGGTACCTGCGGCCACGCGAAGCTCGGCAATCCTTCGGGCAGGCGCCCCATGTCGCCGACCGTGTTGACCGGCAGGGCCAGCCCGATGCTGATCGCGCTCAGCACGAGGATCGCGACCAGCGGCGACGGCACCGCGCGGGTGATGCGCGGCAACAGGTAGATGATGGCGAGGCCGAGCGCGATCAGCGCATAGCTGTGCCAGCTGACCCCGGTCAGCTGCGGCAGCTGCGCGAGGAAGATCAGGATGGCGAGCGCGTTGACGAAGCCGGTGATGACCGATCGCGACACGAACTGCATCACCCGGTCGAGCCGGAGCAGCCCGGCGGCGATCTGGATCAGCCCCATCAGGATCGTCGCGGCGAAGAGGTATTCGACGCCATGCTCGCGCACCAGCGGCCCGACCAGCACCGCGACGGCGGCGGTCGCGGCGGAGACCATCCCCGGCCGCCCGCCGATGAGCGCGATCGTCATCGCGATCGCGACCGAGGCATAGAGGCCGATGCGCGGGTCGACCCCGGCGATGATCGAAAAGCCGATCGCCTCGGGGATCAGCGCGAGGGCGACGACGATTCCGGCAAGGATGTCGGCGCGTATGCCGGCGGCACCGCGAAACCATTGGCGGCGGTAGGTTGCAAAATCGAAGGTCATGGAAATTCCACATCGGGCCGCAGGGCGCATCGCTCGATGCACGGGATCGTTGCTGCGGGGGATGTTGTCCGGCGGATCGGCGGCCGGAATAGCCACCCGGAATTGCACCGGGTCCTTGCGAATGACCGGCCCCTTACCCGCAACCGGCGGGTCGGGGCAAGTCGGCTACTGGCCGGGTTTTGACGGTTCTGTTACGGGTAAGGAACGATGATCGTACAGAACCCCGTCCGCTATCCCGTGCCGATGCGGCTGCTCCACTGGCTGCGCGCGGCGCTGATCCTCGGCCTGATCGCGCTGGGCTGGACGATGACGTCGCTGCCCGATGCCGTGGTCGCGAAATTCGAATGGATGTACCCGGTCCACAAGGAATTCGGCGTGCTGGCGTTCCTGGTCGGGGTGATCGCGCTGGCGGTGCGGTGGCGCAGCGTCCGCCCGGCGCACCCGGCATCGCTCGCCCGGTGGGAGGCGGTATTGTCGAGCGTGGTACAGGCGGTGATGCTGGTGCTGGCGGTGGTCGTGCCGCTGATGGGCTATGCCATGTCGAGTTCGTTTACCCAGAGCGACGGCGTGCCGTTCTTCCTCGGCGACCTGCCCGAATTGCTGCCGAAGAACGACCGCGCCTTCGCCTGGTTCGCCTGGGCGCATGAAACGCTGGCCTATACGCTGTTGGCGATGATCGCGCTGCATGTCGCAGGCGTGGTCAAGCACCGCTTCCTCGACAAGGGCCGCGACAGCGACGTGCTGCCCCGGATGCTGTGATCGCGGACAAGTATCGGCGAACGGCGGGTTATTTCGGATCGGTCGACGATGGCGGGCAACCCCCGCCCCGCGCGGGACGTTAGGGCACGAACCCGATCCCAAGGATTCCCCCCCCCATGACCGATACGACTGCCCTGAACGCCGGCAACGGTGGCGAGACGCATCAGGTGACCGATGCCGATCATCCGGTGCTGACCACCAACCACGGCACGCCGATCAGCGACAACCAGAACCAGTTGAAGGCGGGCGCGCGCGGTCCCGTGCTGATCGAGGATGAAGTCTTCCGCGAGAAGATGAATCATTTCGACCATGAGCGCATCCCGGAGCGGATCGTCCACGCGCGGGGCAGCGCGGCGCATGGCTATTTCGAATGCACCGACAGCCTCGCCGACATCACCACCGCCGACCTGTTCCAGAAGAAGGGCCAGCGGACCGAGGTGTTCACCCGCTTCTCGACCGTCGCCGGCGGCGCCGGATCGGTCGACACCCCGCGCGACGTGCGCGGCTTCGCGGTGAAGTTCTACACGCGCGAGGGCAATTGGGACCTGGTCGGCAACAACATTCCGGTGTTCTTCATCCAGGATGCGATCAAGTTCCCCGACCTGATCCATGCCGCCAAGATGGAGGCCGATCGCGGATACCCGCAGGCGGCGACCGCGCACGACACCTTCTGGGACTTCATCTCGCTGATGCCTGAGTCCACGCACATGGTGATGTGGGCGATGTCGGACCGCACCCTCCCGCGCACCTTCGCGAACATGGAGGGGTTCGGCGTCCACACCTTCCGCTTCATCAATGCGGAGGGGAAATCGACCTTCGTCAAGTTCCACTGGAAGCCCAAGGCGGGCCTTGCCTCGACCATCTGGGACGAGACGGTCAAGATCGCCGGTGCCGACCCCGATTTCCAGCGCCGCGACCTGTTCGAACGGATCGACCGTGGCGATTTTCCGGAATGGGAGCTGGGCGTGCAGCTGTTCGACGAGGAATTCGCCAACAGCCTGCCCTATGACGTGCTGGACGCGACCAAGATCATTCCGGAGGAAGTGCTGCCGGTGCGCATCGTCGGGCGGATGGTGCTCGACCGATACCCGGATAATTTCTTTGCCGAAACCGAACAGGCGGCGTTCGTGCCGAGCCATGTCGTCCCCGGCATCGGCTTTTCGAACGACCCGCTGCTGCAGGGGCGGCTGTTCAGCTATACCGACACGCAGCTGTCGCGCCTCGGCTCGGTCAATTTCCACCAGCTGCCGATCAACAGCGCCAAGGGCCGCGCGGCGGCGGCGGGCTGCCCCTTCCTGAACCAGCAGCGCGACGGCCACATGCAGATGGTGGTGCCCAAGGGCCGCGCCAATTACGAGCCGAACAGCCTGGCGAAGGCCGGCGAGGAAGCCGGCGCGCGCGAGGACCCGGAGAAGGGCTACAAGACGTATCCCTCGGACGAGCAGGGCCAGAAGCTGCGCATCCGGCCGGAGAGCTTCGCCGACCATTACAGCCAGGCGCGGCTGTTCTTCCGCTCGGTGGACCCGGCGGAACAGGCGCATATCGCCTCCGCGCTGGTGTTCGAACTGTCGAAGGTCAGCCTCGACCATATCCGCACCGCGATGCTCGCCAACCTGCGCAACGTCGACGAGGGTCTGGCGAGCCGCGTCGCCGACGGCCTCGCCATGGACCTGCCCGCAGCCTCGCCGACCAAGGTGCCGGTGCAGGACATGGCCCCCTCGCCCGCGCTGCGAATTATCCGGGGGCCGCGCGAGCTGCACACGCTGGAGGGGCGCAATGTCGGCATCCTGATCGCCGATGGCAGCGATGCGGGTGACCTCAAGTCGCTGAAGGACGCGATCAAGGCGGCGGGTGGCAACGCGATGACCATCGCGCCCAAGGTCGGCAAGGTCCCGCTGTCCGACGGATCGACCATCGCCGCCGACGCCCAGCTGTTCGGCCAGCCCTCGGTCACGGTCGACGCCTGCGCAGTGCTGCTGTCGGCGGAAGCGGCGCAGAAGCTCACCAAGGAAGGTGCGGCGGTCCAGTGGGTGATGGACGCCTTCGGTCATCTCAAGGCGATCGGCCACAATGCCGACGCCAAGCCGCTGCTCGACAAGGCCGGGGTGGAGCCGGACGAGGGCGTCACCGACCTCGCCGGCTTCGTCGAGGCCGCGAAAAAGCGCTACTGGGACCGCGAACCCAACGTCCGCACGCTGGCATAGGGCAGATAGGAGAACGGCGGCCCTCCCCTGTCGGGAGGACCGCCGTTTCCTGTGGCCGAAGCCAGACCGATCAGAAGCGGAAGCTGGCGCCTGCGCGGAACTGACGGCCGATCAGGCCGGCATAATGCCACGTCGTCAGGAAGTTCGGCGCGCTGGCATAGGCGGCCGGGGCCAGCGGAGCCTTCACGTCGAACAGGTTCTTCACGTTCAGGAAGAACGAGAAGTTGTCGTTCACCTTGGCCGTGCCGTTCAGGTCGACGTTGATGAACGATTTGACGTAGCAGAACTGTTCGTTCTGCGGCGCGGAGCGGGTGTAGAGATTGCCGGTGGCGCAATCGCGCGGCAGGTTCTGGTCCTCCGACACCGCCTTGATCCGGCTGACATAATAGGTCGTCGCCGACAGGGCGTACGGCCCCACCTGCAACGTGTTCTGCCAGTTGCCGCGCCATGCCGGCGTGCCGTTGCCCGACGACAGGTTGTACGGCCCCATCGTCCCGGCATAGTTCTGGACGTTGCCGTTCGCCTCGCCCGCATCGAGATTGTATTCGAGGATGTGGGTCACCTCGACACGGCTCGTGAAGGTCGCGTCGTCCGCGATCGGCGCGGTCAGCGTCGCCGCGAAATCAATGCCCGACGTGGTCGAATAGTTCGCGTTCACATAGGGCACGTTGATGATGAGGACGCGCGGTAGGGCGTTCGGGAAGTTCGGGTCGACCGCATCGACGCTGTTGACCGAATAGCCCTGCCCGATGGCCGCGACCGCGGCCTGTGCGGCGGCGAGGTTGGCCGAGTTGTAATAGGCCTTCACCGCATCGCCGACCAACGGGCCGCTGACGATCAGGTCCTTCTTGCGCACATTGTAATAGTCGACGGTGAAGCTGAACCAGCGCACGGGCTGGAAGATCATGCCGGCGGTGAAGCTGCGCGAGATTTCCGGCTTCAGGTCGGGATTGCCCGCCGACCCGCGACCCAGCGAATATTGCAGGTTGTACGGGTTGCCGTTGGCCGAACACGACGTGGTCGTGCCGGTCCCGCCATGCTGCAGGATGAAGTTGCACGGCGGCGTGGTGGTCACGAAGCCGGCATATTGGCTGCGCGCGCCCGATTCCGCAAAGGTCGGCGCGCGGAAGCCCTCGCTATAGGTGCCGCGGAACGCCAGTTCGCGGATCGGCGTGAACTTCACCCCGACCTTGGGCGAGAAGTGGCTGAACCCTTCCGAATAATGGTCGTAGCGGCCCGACGCGTTCACTTCGAGCTGCTTGACGATCGGGGCGCCCAGTTCGAAATACGCCGCCGACACGGTGTGTGCGCCGAACGCCGAAGCGGTCGTCAGGCCGTACGTGTCGAGGTTCACGTTCTGGTTGTTGTTTTCCAGCGTCTCGCGCCGCACCTGCCCGCCGATGGCGAGCTGGAGCGGGCCGCCCGGCAGGTCGAGCAGGCGCGCGCTGAGCGACGCATCGGCCGATGCCATGGTCGAGAAGGACGGCGTGACCTTGTCCGGGGCGATCAGGTCGCGCACCGCCTGGCTGTTCGCCTGCGGATTGACGAAATTGTACGACCCGGTGTTGATCGCGCGCAGCAGCTGCTGGATGTTCAGCAGGCCGTGCTGGGTGATCTGCATCTCGTCACGGGCGTACACCCCGTCGACGCGCCATGCGAAGCGTTCGTCGTCGAACGATCCGGTCAGGCCGGCGGCGGCGCGATACACTTCGTTCTTGCGGTCGCTGCCGGCGGCGATGTCGCCGAACATGTAATAGATGCGCGCGGCGCTGGTCGTCGGATCGGCGCCGGCCACCGCGAACGGGTTGTTCGGGTTCAGCTGGCGATCGGTCGCGGTGGCGCAGTTGGTGCCGGCCGAGCAGATATACATCGGCAGGACGATGCCCGGATTCGCCGATGCGACCGACGGTGCGGCGCCGAAGGGCTGCGTCGCGCGGATCACCGACGGCGTGCCGTTGATGCTGACGTCGCTGCGGCTGTAGCTGGCGGTGACATAGCCTTCGGTCGTGTCGCTCAGGCGGACGCTGAGGCGCGCGTTCAGCGCATAGCGTTCCTGCAGCGGCTGAATCTGGCGATACAGGTCGACCAGGTCATATTTGCAGCCGGTGCCCTGCACCGCGGTCGTATTGACGGTGAAGGTGTCGCGGGCGCAGTTGCCCAGACCCAGCGCGCGATACTGGTTGCTCAGCGGCGAACCGGCCGCCCCGCTCAGCGGGTTGTTCAGGTCACCCTGGCGGACGCGTGTGACATAGGCGGTCGGCACGTTGACGGTCAGCGAGCTGTCCGACGCATTGTTGTCGAGGCCGCCGATCGAGCTGAGGTCCTGCGTGTTGTACGGGAAGCCGCGGCTGTGGTTCGATACCCGGCCGTCGCGCTGATATTCGCCGTTGATGAACACGTTCCAGCCATGGGCGTCGTAATCGCCGGTGCCGATCGTCAGGTGCGCGCGCTGGTGCGAGGCATCGCCGCGTTCGGCCACGCCGCCTTCGACCAGGCCATCGATGCCGGTGAAGTGCTTCTTCAGGATCACGTTGACCACGCCGCCGATCGCATCGGCGCCATAGGTCGACGATGCGCCGTCCTTCAGCACCTCGACCTTGTCGACCAGGCTGAACGGGATCGAGTTCAGGTCGACATAGGCGTTGCGGCCGTCATCATTGAGCGGGAAATTGGCCGAACGCAGGCCATCGATCAGCACCAGCGTCGACGATACGCCCAGACCGCGCAGCGACACGGCCGAACCGCCGGCCGAAAAGCCGCTCTGGAACCCGGTGCCGATCGAACCGGCGCCATCGGCCGAGATCGAACGGATCGCGTCCGACACGTTGGTGATGCCGGCCTTTGCCAGCGTGTCCGACGTCAGCACGGTGACCGGCGAGGGGGTTTCGCTGTCGGTGCGGCGCAGCAGCGATCCGGTGACGACGATCGTGTCGTCGGCGCCCTGATCGGCAGTGCCCTCGGTCGTCGTCGGGTTCGTCGCCTGTTCGCGCGCTTCAACGGTGCCGGGCGTGGCGGGCGTGGTCTGCGCGGCGACGGGGCCGGCGATCAACGCGGTGGCAAGCGCACAGGTGGCGGCACCCGCGACGAAGCGCGAGCGACCGAAAACGATCTTCATAGGGTTATTGTCCTCCGGTCGAGGCGAACGATCCCCCGGATCGTCGCGTCACGCGCGACAGATGTTCGAGTGTGCCATCCGAGTAAAGCAGGCCAAAATAAGTGCGAGCATATTGTAATCTATTGTTGCTGGAACAGCACACCTGGCGCGCTATCAGATAAGCGGGAGACGAGGATGGAGACACGAAGGGCATCGATTGCGGACGCGGAAGCGATGCACCGCGTGCTGCGCGCGATCATCGCGCAGACCGGGCGCGAACGGCCCAGCGACGTGGCGTTCGTCACCCGCTACTATATCGCGAACCCGGCCAGTATATGCTGCACGGTGGCGGTCGATGCGGCGGGCGAGGTCATGGGGTTCCAGTCGCTGGTCCACGCGGAGCCGGGCAATCGCTACGCCGTGCCGCCGGGCTGGGGCATCATCGGCACCCATATCGACCCGCGCGCGCACCGGCAGGGCGTGGGCGCCGCGCTGTTCGCCGCCAGTCGCGCGGCGGCGCAGGCGGCGGGGCTGGCGAAGATCGACGCCTATATCGCCGCCGACAACGCCGGCGCGCTGCGCTATTACGAGGCGATGGGTTTCCGCACCTATCGCGAGCCGGAAGGCATCGTGCAGAAGGTCTACACGCTGGGGTGAGGTTGTGCGCCACATACGTCATCTCAGCCTGCGCTGGCGCGACGTCCATTGCTGACCTCCACGCAACCCGCTTTGCGCACTTCGCACGAAGCCAATCGGTCGTTCGCCGGTTTCCCCTCCCGAACCTGTTTCGCGAAAGACACCCCATGCAGATCGCCGACCTCATCACCGACACGCTGATCGCCGCCGGCGTCGAGCGCATCTGGGGCGTGACCGGCGACAGTCTGAACGCGATCAACGACAGTTTGCGCCGGTCGGGCCAGATCGACTGGATGCATGTCCGCCATGAAGAGGTCGCGGCCTTTTCGGCAGGCGCGGAGGCCGCCGCGACCGGCAAGCTCGCGGTATGTGCGGGCAGCTGCGGCCCCGGCAACCTGCATCTCATCAACGGGCTGTTCGATTGCCAGCGCAACCGCGTGCCCGTCCTCGCGATCGCCGCGCATATCCCGTCGAGCGAGATCGGCCTGAACTATTTCCAGGAAACCCATCCGACCGAGCTGTTCCGCGAATGCAGCCATTTCTGCGAGATGGTGCAGACCCCCGAACAGCTGCCCGAACTGCTCCACCGCGCGCTGCGCACCGCGATCGGGCAACAGGGGGTGGCGGTGCTGGTGATCCCTGGCGATGTGGCGCTCAAGGATGCGCCGAAGGCCGCCCGCGCCGATTTCGCCGCCCCCCTCCCCCCGCGCATCGTGCCGCAGCAGCAAGAAATCGAGCGCCTCGCCGAACTGCTGAACGGGTCGCAGGCGGTGACCCTGCTGTGCGGCGCGGGCGTGGCCGGCGCGCATGACGCAGTGGTCGCGCTGGCGGCGAAGCTGAAGGCGCCGATCGTCCACGCCTATCGCGGCAAGGAATGGATCGAGTGGGACAATCCGTACGATGTCGGCATGACCGGGCTGATCGGCTTTTCATCGGGCTATCACGCGATGATGGAGTGCGACACGCTGCTGATGCTCGGCACCGATTTCCCCTATCGCAACTTCTATCCCGAAAAGGCGAAGGTCGCGCAGGTCGACCGCGACCCGTCGGCGCTGGGGCGGCGGGTGCAGATCGATATCGGCATCGTCGGCGATGTGGCCGAAGCGGCGGCGGCGCTGACCCCGCTGGTCGCGCCGGCCCGCGACGAGTCGTTCCTGACAAGGGCGCGCGACCATTATGCCAAGGCGCGCAAGGGGCTGGACGAGCTTGCGACGCCCCGCGCGAACGACAAGCCGCTCCATCCGCAATATGTCGCGCGGGTGATTGATGCGATCGCCGCCGACGATGCGGTGTTCACTGCCGATGTCGGCACGCCGGCGGTGTGGGCGGCGCGCTATCTGACGATGAACGGCCGGCGGCGGCTGATCGGATCGTTCAACCACGGGTCGATGGCGAACGCGATGCCGCAGGCGCTGGGCGTGCAGGCGGCGTTTCCGGAGCGACAGGTCGTGTCGCTGTCGGGCGATGGTGGTCTCACGATGCTGATGGGTGACATGCTGACCGCGGTGCAGATGGGGCTGCCGATCAAGATCGTGGTTTTCAACAATTCGACGCTGGGGTTCGTCGAATTGGAGCAGAAGGCGGCGGGCTATGTCGACACCAATGTCGCACTCAAAAACCCCGATTTCGGCGCGATCGCGGCGCAGATGGGCTTTTTCGGCGCCCGCGTGACGCGCTCGGACGAACTGGAAGCGACCTTGCGCGCGGCTTTCGCCCATGACGGCCCGGCGCTGGTCGATGTCGTGACCGAGACGCTGGAACTCGCCATGCCGCCCAAGATCAAGGCGGAGCAGGTGAAGGGCTTCAGCCTCTACACCCTGCGCGCGATCATGAGCGGGCGCGGCGACGAGGTGATCGAGCTGGCCAGGGCGAACCTGTTCCGCTGAGGCGCCGCGCCTATTCCGGCTGCCCGGCGATCAGCCGCGCGCGCAGCTGCCGGTAATAGCGCGCGGACGGCGTATTACCTGCGCGGCGATGCGCCTCGGCGGCGGCGGCCGCGCCGGCGAAGCTGTTCCGGAAGGCGCGTTCGGACGTTGCCGCCGCCTGGTCTATCGTCGGGCCTGCCGGTTCGGGCGTTATGGCGACCAGCCTGAAACCGCCCTGGTCCAGCAGGGCGATCCCCGACACTCCCTGTCCGCTACGCGCCCGTCCAGCGAACACCCCGGTTTCGCCGTCCGCGAAGCTCACCCGCCCGGCACCCGACCCCTCGGCCAGCCCCGCGCGACACGTTCCGGCCCAGCCCCCCGTCATCGGTCCGCCCTCGACGGCGATGCGGCAGCGGACGCCGGTCGTCGGGGCGGGTGCCGCCGCGATGAGCGGGAGGGCAAGGAGGATCAGGATGGACAATTTTCCTGCCACGGCATTCCTCCTCAATTATCCGACATGTCGACACGTCGACCTATCCACTAGTCCTACAGCTCCAGGCGCACCGTCGCCAGCACCGATCGCGGGGCACCCGGCATGTTGAGCAGCGGCGAGCTGCCATGGCCCGACACGATATAGCGGCGGTCGAACAGGTTGTAGCCGTTGAGCTGCACCCGCACCGCCGGGACGACATCGACCCAGGCGAGCGCGTCGGCGGTGACATAGCCGGGCAGCGTCGTCGTGTTCGCCGGATCGGCCCAGCGGTCGCCGACGACATTGCCGCCGCCGCCGATCCCGAACCAGCCAAAATCGCGCACCAGCGACAGGTTCGCCTGATGCCTGGGCGTCAGCGTCGCGCTGCGCCCAAACAGCGTCGGCGTGGCGGAGGCGACGATTTTTGCATCGAGATACGCATAGCCCGCCACCGCGCGCCAACCCGCCAAGTCGAGTTGTCCCGACAGTTCGATGCCGCGCGTGCGCTGCGTCCCGACCGGCAGCACGGCCTGCGTCGCCGGGTCGGTGCCCTTGATCCCGGTACGCTTCAGGATGAAGCCTGCCGCCTGTAGCGCGAGCCGCCCGCCGAGCAGCGTGTATTTCGCGCCGATCTCGCGGTTGACCGTCTCTTCGGGGGCGATATCGGCATTGGTCGCGGCAAGGCCGAACTGTTCGGCCGAAGGCTGGAAGCTGCGGCTCCACGACACATAATAGGATTGCGCGTCGTCGGGCTGAAAGACGAGGCCGGCGCGCGGGCTCCAGTTGCGGTCGGTGCGGGCGAGATCGGCTTGGCCCGCAAGCCGCTGGTCGGTGCGCTGACGATAGATGTCGTGGCGCAGGCCGACCAGCGCCTTCAACCCATGACCGAAGTCGATCAGGTCCTGGACATAGGCGCCGGTGGTTTCGAGCCGGTTGCGCTGGTTCGCCGACAGCGCGGTGAAGGCGGTGTTGTCGACCACCGGACCCACCGGATCGAACAGTGACGTGACCGCGACGACGCGTGTGGCGATGGTCCGCGCGTCCTTCACCTGCCGCGCGATCTCCACGCCGTACAGGATGGCGTGGTCCATGCCGGCGATGGTCGCGCGCTGGGTCAGCTCGGTCTGGTTCGACCAGCCATCCTCATCCCGGTCGATGCCGCCATGGCTGAGCGTCACGGTGCGGGCCGTCGCGTTGACCGCGCTGGGCAACGTGTTGCGACGGTTGAGGCTGTAGGCATAGTGGCGAAAGCCGTTGCGTACGCTCAGCTTGTCCGAGAAGCGGTGGAGCAGCGTCACCCCTTGGCCCAGTACCTCGGACCGGACGGCATCGGTGGTACGGGCATTGGCCGCGCCATAATAGGTCTTTGGGTCCACCGCGACCGGACGGCCACCCACCGCTGGGATGCCGAAGTCGTTGACCCGCCGGTCGGTCAGGTAGTCGGCCTGCACCAGCAGCGACGTCGCCTTGCCCCGCCCGAACACGAACGACGGCGCGATGGCGGTACGGCGGAGCAGCCCCTGTTCGCGGAAGCTGTCGCTGTCCTGATACGCGCCGGTCACCCGCACGCCGACGCCGCTGTCGGTATCGAGGCGGCCGATGTCGAATTCACCGCGGACATTGCCGAACGACCCGCCGGTGAGGGCCGCACTGGTCACGTCACCGTCGGGCTTCTTGGTCACGCGGTTGATCAGGCCGCCCGACGATCCGCGTCCGTACAGTACCGCCGCCGGGCCCTTCACCACCTCGATCCGCTCGACGTTCGACAGGTCGCGGAAATACAGGCCGTCATCGCGGAAGCCGTCGACATATTGGTCGGCGATGGCGGAAAAGCCGCGGATCGTCACCTGATCGCGCTGCCCGTCCCCCGACGAAAAGCCGACCCCGGCGACGTTCTTCAACGCATCCTGCAGCGACAGCGCGCGCTGATCGCGCAGCACCGCTTCCCCCACCACCGCCACCGATTGCGGCAGGTCGCGCAAGGGGGCCGGCGTCTTGGCAATGGCGCTGTCCTGCGGGACATAGCCGTAATCGCCCGCGACGCCGGTGACGACGATCTCCTGCGGATCGGCCTCGGGCGCAACGGGCGCGACAACGGGAGCCGCCACGGCCAGGGCCGCGACGACGAACGGAAACGACATGAAAACTCCCCCATCATGCGATGATGATGCGAGTCGTTATCATTAGCATTTTACGAAAGCAAGCGGCTGTGCTGCCTTGCTGGATTGTCGACCTGCCGACAGGTCGACCCAGGCACCGCCCGGGCCGACCCGCCGGTCAGCGCGAAACCGGCACCTCCGTGACGTTCCATCCGCGCAGCGTCACGCTGGGCGCGGCGGTGACGGTGGCGGGATAGCGGATGATGATGGTCCGCTTTTCGCCCGGTAGCAGCGCCACGTAATTGTCGCTGTAGAAGGCAGGCAGGATGCGTTTGCCGTCCGGGCCGGTGAGCGTCAGCTTGGTGTTGAGCGCCGGCACCGTGCCGTTATTGGCAAGGTCGACCGTGACCATGCGGTCGCTGCCGTCGACCACCGGAGCCGCCATCCGCGCGGTGAGGGTGGCGGGGGCGAGGCCGTTCAGCGCCTGGTACGAAGCGGCATCGCGCCCGCGCCAGTAGAAATTGTCCGACACCGGTTTGCCCGCAGCGTCGGCAAGCGTCAGCCGCACCAGCACCACCGGATGCGCCGCGTACAGCGTGTCGAGTGGCACGGCGGCCAGTGGCGTCGCCCGGTTGGCCAGCGCATCGACCCGGTCCGTCCGCGTGAACAGCTCCGCATTGTCGAGGCCGACGACGCGCACGGTGGCACGTAGCCCCTTCGCATCGGCCTGCGTCGTGTTCAGCACCACCAGTTCGTTGCCCGGCAGGTTCAGCTGGACGTGGAGCGGCTCGGCGGCTTTCTTTGCGCCGTAATAGGCGGCGTGGGTGTCGTAATCCCACGAATAGATCTGCCACGCATTTGACGGCCACGCCGGATGCGTCATCCACAACAACCGCCCGCTATTCTTCGTCCACAAATGGCCCAGGAACCCTTCGTACATCGCCTTGTGCGTTTCGAGGTTCATCATCTGCGCCTTGCGTTCGAAATCGGCGAAATCCTTGCCGGGTCCGAACATGGTGGCCAACGTCTGCATGAACGTCCTGGTGTCGCCATTCCCGGCGAAGTGCCAGTCGTGATAGGCGAGCACGTCACCCAGCGGCCAGCGATCCGCCGGCGGCACGTACGACGCGATGGATTCGGCGGTCGAGAAGGACGGCGTGCCCGTCTCGACCGAGAAACCGGTGGCGAGATCGGTGAAATACCCCTCCGGCGCGCGGTAGTTGTACGGGCCGGACCCTTGCAAATTCACGACGTTCGAGCTGCCGGTGAACCAGCGGGTGCCGTCCAGCTGGAACACGGCATCGTCCAGCCCCTCGTTCAATGCCGGATAGGGCACGCCCTCGTTACGACCGAACCACAGGATGATCGAGGGATGGTTGCGATAGCGGGCGATGGTGTCGCGCGCATTGGCGAGGAACAGCGCCGCATCGTCCGGCTCGATCTGGAAGTTCTGGGTCGATTGCCAGAAATCGTTCAGGACCATCATGCCGTTTTCATCGGCGAGGTCGTAAAACTCCTCTTCGGTATTGGTCCCCATCCAGTTGCGGATGACGTTCATGTGCGCCTCGCGCTGGAGGCGGAAGAAGGGTGCGAGCCAGGAATAGCTCACCCGCTTCATCGCGTCGTCCATGCCCCAGTTGCCGCCGCGCGCGGCGATCTTCACGCCGTTCACCCGGATCGCCAGATGCGGTTCGGGCAGGGTGTCGGCGATCGGAGTAACGGCTTTCGATACCTCGCCCGCTGCGGTGAGCGATTCCGCCCATCCGGTCGGCGACTGCTTGATCGCGCCGTGGCGGACGTCGATCAGCTTCTGTCCGGCAAGGGCGCCATCGGTGGTCTGCACGTTGACGCGGCGAAGCGCCCCCTTCGCATCGAACAACGACAGGTCGTAGCTGACCTCGCGGATGCCGAAGCGGCCCGCCTTGCTGTCCGACACGCCGGTCGCATCGCTGACCTGATAGGTCGCGTGGTAGAGATGCGGTTCACCATAGCCGTTGGGCCACCATAGTTTGGGGTTGGCGACGGTGAGCGCGGGGAAGTCGGCGGGGGTGAAGCGCACCTCGCTCCGCCCGCTCGGCGCGGTCACGGTCCGTTCGACCGATACGCCCTCGAACGCGACCTTGACCGTGACCTGGGTCGTGGGGCCGCTGTTTTCG
Source organism: uncultured Sphingomonas sp. (assembly GCF_913776855.1). Taxonomy (GTDB): domain Bacteria; phylum Pseudomonadota; class Alphaproteobacteria; order Sphingomonadales; family Sphingomonadaceae; genus Sphingomonas. The sequence continues at coordinate 66,392 of NZ_CAJYQD010000021.1, forward strand.
ATCGGCACGGTCACCAGCACGTCGGCGCGGTCGGTGCGCGGCAGCGGTAGGTCGGTGACGACATGCGGGTCGAGGATGCGGACGTTCCCATGCGCCACCAGCTCGACCGGCCGCCACAGCCCGGTGTTGCGGTCGCGGATGCCCGGAATCCAGTCCCATCCCTCGGTCGCGACGAAGGTCGGGCCGTCGATCGCCAGCTGCCCGCCATTTTCGCCGACGCCGGCCGATACCGATTGTTCGTGCGGGATGCCGGGGTGCGGCGGGGGCGAGACCTTGACCGCGATCACATTCTCGCCCGCCTGGGGCACGATATCGAACTGGCCGCGGATGAACGCGCCGCGCGTTTGGCCCAGCTTCGCGCCGTTCAGCCAGATGTCGGCGGCATAGTTGATGCCGCCGAACACGATCGTCAGCTTTTTGCCCACCGCCTCCGCCGGGACGGTGAAGCGGGTGTGGTACCAGTAATCCTGCCGCGCCAGCTTTTCCGGGATCTTCAGGTTGTTCAGGCCGTAATAGGGGTCGGGATAGACGCCGCGATCGACCAGGGTCTGCAACACCGTGCCCGGCACCGTCGCCGCGCGCCATTCGCCCTTGGGATTGCCCGGCCGCGACAGCGTGGCGCCGTCGCCCACGACGTCGGGCGCGGCGGCCAGCTGCCAGCCATTGATCTGCCACCGGCCCGGCGCGGTCGGTTGCAATGCAGGTGCGGTCGGCAGCGGTTTGGCGACGGGGGCGCTGTACGCATCGCCCCTGGTCTGCGGCAGGGTCCAGGGGTCCTGCTGCTGGGTCAGGCCGATATTGGCCTGTTTCTGGAACGGCCAGCTGACGCCGACCTCCCACAGCTGGACATTGGCAAAGTCGGGGCGCGGCATCGCGGCGATATCGGCCACCGACAGCGCGCGGTCGTGCAGCGTCACGCCGACCAGCGTCCCCCCGAAATGGGGCTGGCCCGGTACCGCGCGCGCGACATGCAGCACGCCGGTCGTCGCGGCGGAACGCGCCGCCCCGGTCGCGACGCGGCGGCCATCGACATACAGCGTCGCGCGCGTGCCATCGGACACGGCAGCCACCTGCGTCCAGCGGCCGGGCGTAAGCGCAGGCCCGGCCAGCGTCGCGCTGCCATCGGTCAGCGTCAGCCGCCCGTCCTTCAGCGCCAATACGCGCGCATCGCCCAGCGCGACCAGCGGCACCACGCCCGCCTGCCGCGCATCGCCCTTGACCCACAGCGTCACGCTGTACGGCGCGCCGGCCTGCGTCACCGGCCCCTCGACCGGGCGTTCGATGCCGATCCCGCCGGGCAGGAAGCTGGCGTTGTACGGCCCGCCATTCACCGGCACCTGTGCGCCTGCAACCCCTGCGACACCGGCCAGCAGCGCGGCGATCATGCCCAGTTTCATGCGGAAGTCCTTTTCGTCAGGTCGGCGCTGATCGCTTCGAGATCGCGGCCACGGGTTTCGGGAAAGAAGCGCCAGACCAGCAGCGCCTGCAGCAGCATCGCGGCGGCAAAGCCCCAGAAGGGCAGCGCACGGTCCCAATGCGCCACCAGCGGAAAGGCGAAGGACAGCACGGCATTGGCGACCCAATGCGTCGCGCTGCCGATCGCCTGTCCGCGCGCGCGCACGTCGGTCGGGAAGATTTCGCTGAGATACACCCAGATCACCGCGCCCTGCGACATGGCGAAAGCGGCGATGAACAGGATCAGCAGCGGCAGCAGCAGCGCGGGCGACGCCGCGCCCATATAGACCAGGGCGACCCCGCCCAGCGCGACCGCGGTGACGATGCCGCCACCAATCAGCAGCGGCTTGCGCCCCACCCGGTCGATCACCCCCATGCCGATGACCGTCGCGATCAGGTTGGCGACGCCGATCGCAATCGCCTGCACATCGCCCGACACGCCGGTAAAGCCCGCCGCGGCAAAGATGTCGTTGAGATAATAGAGGATCGCGTTGATGCCCGACAGCTGGTTGAACAGCCCGATGGCGATGGCGAGCAGGATCGGGGTCGCGTGCAGCCGCCAGTCGAGCCGCCCGGTGCCGCCGCCCTCCCCCGGCGGGATCGCATCGAGGCCGAGGCGGGCCGCCGCGCGCGCCGCATCGTCGCTCCGGCCGCGTGCGGAGAGCCAGCGCGGGCTTTGCGGCAGGCCGGTCAGCAGGATCAGGAACAGCGCGGCCGGGACCGCCGCCACGCCCAGCTTCCACCGCCATGCGATGTCGGGAGCGACCGCCTGGGCCACCAGATAATTGCTGAGATACGCGATCAGGATGCCAGCGACGATGTTGAACTGGAACAGCCCGACCAGCAGCCCGCGCCGCTTCGCCGAACTGATCTCGGCGATATAGACCGGGACCAGCACCGACGACGCGCCGATGGCAAGGCCGCCCAGCACGCGGAACGCGACGAAGCCGGTCAGCGTGGCGGCGACCGCGCAGCCGATCGCCGAGACGACATAGAGGAAACCGATGACACGCAGCACCGCAAGGCTGCCCCAGCGGTCGCCCGGCGCCCCGCTGAACAGGGCGCCGACCAGCGTGCCCCACAATGCTGCGGACACGGCAAGGCCGAGGCCCGCTTCGGACAGCGCATAGTTGCTGCGCAGCGCATCGGTGACGCCCGAAATGACGGCGGTGTCGAAGCCGAACAACAGCCCGCCAAGGCTCATCGCGACGACGGCGCGGGCGTGGGTGGACCCGCTCATGCGCCCGCCACCCGGTTCAGGAAGGCCCCATGCGGTTCGGCATGGGCGAGCGTCTTGCCGATCGCCTCGCGCATCCGCGCGAAGCTGTCGGCGAGGCGGTCGTCGGGGATCGCATCGGCCAGCGGCGAATGGCGCTGCGGCAGGTCGTTGAACCCTGCATAGAGGCTCAGCCAGCTCGGGTCCTGGAACGTATCCCACTCGTTGCGCACGAATTCTCCTCCTGAACGCCATGCGTCCAGCTTGATCTGCAAGGGTTCCGGCGGTTCGACCGCGCGGATCGCCTGCCAGAAGGGTTCATCCCGGCCATTGGCAAGGTAATGGAGGAACAGGAAGTCGCGCAGCCGTTCGAACTCCAGCACCGATTGCCGGTTATAGGTCGCGGCAAGGCGCGGGTCGCAGTCTTTGTCGGGGAACAGCGCGACGAAGCGTTCGAGGCCCGACTGGATCAGCGAGATGCTGGTCGATTCGAGCGGTTCGAGAAAGCCCGACGCCAGCCCCAGCCCTACGACATTGCCCGACCAGAACCGCTCGCGGTGGCCAGTGACGAAACGCAGCCGGTTGGGATCGGCCAGCGGTTCGCCCTCCAGATGGCCAAGCAGCGCATCCTCGGCATCACCGTCTGACTGGAACGCGCTGCAATAGACCGATCCGTTGCCGATGCGGTGGCGAAGCGGAATGCGCCATTGCCACCCCGCCTTGCGCGCGGTGGCGACGGTATAGGGAACCGGATTGCCCGGCGCGGCACGACATGGGATCGCCACGGCGCGGTCGCACGGCAGCCAGTGGCGCCAGTCGACATAGGGGACGCGGAGCGCCTCGCCCAGCAACAGGCTGCGAAAGCCCGAGGCGTCGATCCACAGGTCGCCGGCGATCGCACGCCCGTCGTCGAGCGTGACCGCCGTGACGTGCCCCCGCGCCGGATCGGTCGCGACCTGCGTGATCCGCCCGTCGACATGCGCGACCCGGTTGGCGAGCGCCAAACGGCGCAGCAGCGCGGCAAACTTCGCCGCATCGAAATGCAGCGCGAAGTTGAATACGCCGAGATCATTGGCCGGCCGGTCGGCGGGCGGCAGGAACAGCCCGCTGCGGGCGAGCTGTGTCGCAAGGCAATAGTCGCCGATCGGCCCGGCGCGCCCGGCGGCGTTGAGTTTCAACCAGTATTGATGGAATGCGACCCCGCCCGCGCCGACGCCATAGAGGCCGAACGGGTGGAAGAAGCGGTGATCCGCCCCGCCCCAGCCATCGAAGCGGATGCCGTATTTGATCGTACCGCCGGTCTCGCGCAGCACATCCGGCTCACCCAGCTCGATCGCGGAGAGGAAATCGCGGATCGCGGGCACCGTCGCCTCGCCCACGCCGACCGTGCCGATCGCGGCGCTGTCGATGACGGTGATCGACAGGTTCAGATGGGTCAGCCGCCGCGCCAGATAGGTTGCCGCCATCCACCCGGCGGTACCGCCGCCGACGATGACGATCGAGCGGACCGGTTCGTGTGGCATCGTTCCCCCCTGTATCGTCGGTGTCCCTCACCACCGTACCCCCGCGCAGGCGGGGGTCCAGAGCCAAGCAGGACAGCGTTTGCGCTTGTGGCCCTGGACCCCCGCCTGCGCGGGGGTGACGCGTGAGGTGTGGCGACATGTCGACACCTCGACACGTCGCCACGCCGATCAGAACTTCGCCCGCACGCCGGCGATGAAACGGCGCTCGTAGATGTTCTCGTTGAACACCTGGTCCTGCCAAGTCAGGTAATAGCGCTCGGTCTCGCCGGTCAGGTTCGATGCCTGGCCGTACACGCTGAACTGCGGCGTGATGTCGTAGCTGACCGATGCGTCGAGATAATGGGTCGGCTCCTGATACTGGGCGAGGCCCTGGATACCGCCATAGTTGGACGAGGCGAGCCGCTTCGAACGGAAATTATAGGCGACGCGCGCCTGCAACCCGTATTTCTCGAACCACAAGGCCGCGTTGACCTGATGCTTGCTGTTGTCCTGGAACGGCATCTTGTTGCCGGCCAGATCGACCTGCCCCGCATCGCCCAGCGACAGCGTGTAGTTGGCATCGACGCCGAACCCGCCGAGGAAGCCGTTGACCCCGTAATCGGCCAGCGACTGGCGCGCCGACGCCTCGATCCCCTTCAGCGTGCCACCCTCACCCTGCGCCAGCGTGTTGGTGATGACCGGGCGGCGGATCACGCCGTCATTGTCGGGGATGTCGGTGCGGGTTTCGGTCGTCGTCGTGATGAAGCTGTCGACCGAGATGTAGAACGCACCGACCGCGACCAGGCTGGAGCGCCCGGTATAATATTCGAGGCTGGCTTCGGCATTGGTCGCGCGCCACGGGTTTAGGTTCGGGTTGCCGCGCGAATCCGCCGTCCGCGCCTCGAACCGCGCCGGGTTCACCTGCGTGTTGATCGCATAGTTGACGTTCAGACCGCCGCCCCATTGCAGGAAGTCGAGCACCGTCATCGTTTTCGAGAAGGCGGCACGCGCGCGCAGCTTGTCCGTCACGTCGAACGCGACATTGAACGCGGGCAGGAAGTCGGTGAACTCGCGCTTGGTCACGACGTCGCCGGCATCGACCCCCGACACGCCGTAGGGCTGCGGCGCGCCGACGATGTTCTGGCGCACGTTCAGGCGGGTGTTAACCACCTGCAACCCGCCATTGGCGCGGAACGGCATGCCCAGCAGCACGCCTTCGCCCGACACCTGGCCATAGCCCGAAATCTGGCGGACATTGACCGTGAAGCTGTCGGCCGGGTTCACCAGATTCTGGCTGCCCGGATAGAACTTGTTCTGCCACGCCTCGCTGTCGTCCATCGCGTGCGGGTCGAGCGCATAGAGTGCGGGCGTGCCGCCGGCGGGCAGGGCATATTGCTTGATGAGGTTCGCAAAGATCGGGTCGGTCGCCTGCCGGGTATAGCCCGCGGTATAGGCATTGCCCTGCGCATCGCGCACCGCGCACTTGTTGTCGTTCAGGTTGACGTCGAACGCCTTCCACTTGACCAGACAGCCGCCCGCCGGATTACCGGCATTGTCGGTGTTACCGGCATAGAAGGGCGATACCCGGTCGAAGGTGAACTGGTCGACGCTGCGTTCGCCATAGCGGCCGCCGAACGCCAGCTTGACGCCGTTGTCGGCGGTATATTCGCCGTCGGCGCGCACCGCCCACAGGTCGCCATTCTGATACTGGTTGCCCTCCGACGAAATCGTCTTGAGGCCATAGCGCGACGGATCGGCCGCCTGCGCCAGGAACGCGGGCGAGAAGCCGAACACCGGCGCGCCGCTCGAATAGTCGACGGTCGCGGTCTGGCTGTAGATCTGGTAGCCGGTCGGATTGAACTGGCGGTCGCCGCCGACCGATGCCGGATAGTTACCGACGCCGTTATACGCCCATTGCGTGCCGTTGGTCAGGCTGAACTGGGTATAGGCCTGGTCGCGCTTGCGCGAAGCCTTGCCGTAAATGCCGCGGATCGTGCCCTTGAACTGGTCGCTCGGCTGCCAGTCGAGCTGGACATTGTAGTTCTGCGACTCGCTCTTGGTGCGGAAGGTTTCCGAATAACTGTCGAAGCTCGGCAGGCTATAGGTATATTGCTGCACCGTGTTGACGTTGTAGCCGTTGACGACGGCGCCGGTATCGCGCGATTTCGTCGGCAGGAACGGCGACGACAGCCAGTCGACATTCTGGAACTGGAACCCGGCGGTACGGTCGTACTGCGTCTGGCGGGTGTAGAAGCCGTCGGCAGTCAGCTTCAGCGCATCGTTGATCTCGAACTGCAGCGATGCATTGGCGCCGAAGCGTTCGCGGTTGGTGATGCGGTTCCACGCGGTATGCGACTGCGGTGTGATGAACGCGTCATTGGCATCGCCATCGCCGTTGACGTCGTACCCGATGATCGTGCCCGCGCCGTTGCGCACCGCCTTGCCCCGGCTGACGCCGTTGTTGCCAGTAGCGAACGCGCCCTGGTTGGTCGCGCTGCCGCCTTCGTTGTTCAGCGCGACGCCGTAATCCTGAATCCCACGGAAGCTGTTGCCGAGCGTCAGGTCGCTATAGGCGGCCGACACCAGCACCCCGAAGCGGTCGCCGTGATAGGCGATCAGGCCGTTGGCCGACGGGCTCCACTTCTCCGTCTTGTCGCCATATTGCCCCTCGGCGGCGGCCGACAGGGTGAAGCCCTGCTTCAAATCCATCGGCCGGCGGGTCAGCAGGTCGACGGTACCCGACAGGCCCGCCTGTTGCAGCGATGCAGTCGGCGACTTGAACACGGTCGCGCCCGAAAACAGCTGCGAGGGGATGTCGGTGAAGTTCGGCTGCACCGTCGTCACCGAATTGGCGCCGAGGAACTGTTCGCCGTTCATCAGGGTCGTGACCTGCGGCAACCCGCGGATGTTGACCGCGCCGCCCTCGCCCGCCTCGCGACGAATCTGCACGCCAGGGATGCGTTGCAGCGAATCGGAAATGGTGACGTCGGGAAGCTTGCCGATGTCCTGCGCGCTGATCGCCTCGACCACGCTGGCGGCGTTGCGCTTGATTTCGACCGAGCGCGCCTGCGACGCGCGGATGCCAGTGACGACGATATCGTCGGCGGGTGCCTCGGCTTGATTGGTGGCGGCGGTGGGATCGCTCTGGGCCATTGCCGGTGCGGCAAGCCCCAGCACGGATGCTGCCCCGAGCAGCATCGAACGGACGATCGACGACGAACCGTGACGCATGAAAACCTCCCCATGCTGCGGTGGCGCGACGTGGCACCCCGCTTCTATTTAAGAAAATTGATATTAAATAATTTCTCGCGTTGTCAAACGCTCAATCGCGGCGGCCGGCGGATTTGCGCGATGCTGACATTTTCGCCACGTCGGCCAACCTTCGCCGGGATGGTTTGGAGGAGAGGATCAGCGGTACGGCTCGCACGCTACCCCGTCCCCATCGCCGTCCATGTCTTCACGATAGCCGGGCTCACCGGAGTAGATCGGAGCGGTACCGGCCGCGCGGGCATCGTTGCAACCGCCCCATCGATCGCCGGGTTGCGGTTGGCGTGCGCGCGCCAACCCTGCCTGTACGGCAACCGGTTTCAGCGCTGAGGTGATGGCGGTGCGGCCATCCTGGTCGATCGCAACCGTGCCGATGCCGATGAATGCGCCGAGCGCCGCCGCGATGCCGAGGAACCTGACGGCGGCTATCCGCTCGCTACGCTGCTGCTCACGGCGGTAGCGCTCACCCAGCTTGATCGGGACGGCGCGAAACGGCTTCTTGAAGCTCACCAGCTATGTAACGGCAGAAAGAGCTGGATCCGGCATCGGTCGGACGTGGCATCTCCTTTGCTAACAATCCGTTACCCCGGCCCGAATTTCGTTGGCGACGCCCGGTGGCAGGGACATGATTGCCGGTCCGGAAACCATCGCGCTCGACAGCTTGACGTGTCGGCATGTCGACACGTAGAACGCCCGACATGCCGACCATCGCTATCATTAGTCAGAAGGGCGGCGCGGGGAAAACCACGCTCGCGCTGCACCTTGCCGCCGCCGCACAGGCCTCGGGCCGGGTCGCGCTGGTCGTCGATACCGATCCGCAGGCGACCGCCAGCCAATGGGCGGCGTGGCGGCAGGAAGCCCCGCCCGAGGTGATCGACAGCCCCCCGCCCCGCCTTGCTGCCAAGATCGCGGCGGCAAAGGAGCAGGGCGCGGAGGTGATCGTGATCGATACCCCGCCGCACGCCGACAGTGCAGCGCGCGCGGCGGTCGAGGCGGCGGACCTGGTGCTGATCCCGTGCCGGCCCAGCGCCTTCGACCTGTCGGCGATCCAGACGACCGCGAAGCTGGTGCAGCTGCTGCGCCGTCCGGCATATGTCGTGTTCACCGCCGGGCCGCCCAACGCGCCGCGCATCTATCAGGAGGCGGGGGAGCTGGTCGACAGCTTCGGCACGCCGCCCTGCCCCGTGCTGCTGCCCGATCGCGCCGCCTATCGCCATGCCAGTGCCGAGGGGCGGACGGTCATGGAAAGCGAACCTGCCGGCAAGGCCGCCGAAGAGGTGCGCGAACTCTACAAGTGGACATGTCGACAGCTCGACATGCCTGCCCCCCGCTTCAGAAAGATCGCGTCATGAGCCGCAAGCCGTCCTTCGCCAACCTGCGCGACCGCAGCGCCGCCGCTGCCCCTGCCCCTGCCCCCGCACCGGCCAAGGTCACCGCGCCGCCACCCACGACCGAAACCGAGGCGAAAGGCCCGGCAAGCCGGCAGGGCCGCAAGCAGATCGCCGGCTTCTTCACCCCCGACATGTCGCTGGCCATGCACATGCTCGCGCGGCGACAGGACCGCAGCCTGCAGGCGCTGATGGCCGAAGCGTTCAACGATGTCCTTCGCAAATATGGCGAAAGTCCCATCGGCGACTGAGTGTCGATCTGTCGGATGGTCGACCTGTCGACACGCCATGCGGTGATGCGGCATATTTTGCCGACGAACGCCGGAAACAGATGAACAAAACTTAATGTCCGGCATGGACAATCCGGTCACCGGATTGCAAGAAACCGACATGGACGTCTCCCGCGAACTTCTTGCCTATGCCATTATCGGCGTCGTGCTGCTGATCGGCGGGCCGGCGCTCGGCGTCATGCTGCACCGCCGCAAACGCCGCAAGCTGCGCCAGCGTGGGATCAAGCGCTACGGCCACTGATCGGCCGACCGGCGCCAACGAACTGCGGTTCCATCACGTTCGACCCAGACGTCATCGCGGCGAAGGCTGGAATTTCCCGGTTGCGGCACCGGACGGCAGCCGGCCCCCTTTCCTACAGCGCGGCACCATGACAGGCTCGCCCGACGCTCTGTCCCATCGTCGTCGCCCACAATGCCGCACGCGCGCTGCTGCAAATAGCGTGCGAGTGTGAACTTAGTGACCTTTGGCGGTTTTCCGCCGTTTTTTCCGGCGTGCGTACCAGTCCTGTCAACGAGGACCCCGGCCTGCGCCGGGGTATGGCGAGTGTTTGGGGCCTGCGCGGCGGTTCCGACCTGACCCGCCGGCACCCTACCCGACCGCCGCGAAATAATGATTGCCGCCGCTGTCGGCATATCCCTCGACCAACCGTAGCCCGGCCTCCTCCAGCAGCGCGCGATACGCCGCCTCGCCCAGCGATCGGGATTCCCGCCCGGTCAGCGTGTCGGTCCAGCGACAGGCCATTGCCGGCGCGCTGAACAGGAACCGCCCGCCGGGCCGCAGCGCCCGCGCGACCCGGCCGATCACCACCGCCTGCGTCGCGGGCGGCAGCAGGAAGAGCAGGCCGATCGCCACCGCCCCGTCGAAGCGCCGCCCGAAATAGTCGCTGTCCTCCGCCGCCTCACACGCCGCTGGCGCATCGGGCAGGGCGCGACGGAACGCGGCGAGCAGGGTAGGGGACGGGTCGACCCCCGACACGGCCAACCCCGCCCCGGCCAGCGCCAGCGCGACTGGCCGTCCGGTGCCGCAACCGATATCGACCACGCTGCCCCCCGGCGGCAGGTCCGCCGCCCAGCGGCGCACGACGTCCACACCCACATCGCTGCGGATCGCGGCGAAACGGTCGGCGACCGCTTCCCAGCCATGGGTGCGGTCCGTCACCGACGGTCCGACAGGTAGAGGTGTCGACATGTCATCATGGCAGTCCGATCCGCGCTGCGCCGTTCCCACCACCGTACTCCCGCGCAGGCGGGGGCAAGGGGCTATGTCGACCACTCTACCTGTCGACATGTCGGTCATGCTGGGACCGTCAGTCGGAACGCCGTCTCGCCGCTATCGAGCAGCATCAGTTCCCCGCCATGCGCGCGGGCGATGCGGCGGGCGAGCGTCAGACCGATGCCCGATCCGCCGGGCTTGTCGGTGTGGAAGGCACGAAAGATCCGCGCGCGGTCGGCCGCCGCAATGCCGGGGCCGCTGTCGCGCACCTCGGCGGTGAACGTCCCGTCGCTATGCAGCGCCAGCGCGACCCGTGCCGGGGCGGCAGCCGCCAGCGCCGCCTCCGCGCCGTTCTGCAAGAGTGCCCACAGCGCCTGCGCCATCTGGTCGCGGTCGATGGTCGCGGTGCCGCTCGCCTCGATCGCTAGCGTGACGCCCGTGCCGAAGCGTCCCCGGAACAGCCGCGCCAGATCATCGGCCAATATCGTCAGCGTGACCGGCGCCGCCACCGGATCGGGCAGGCGGGCGAGCTGGCGATAGGCGCGGGCAAAGCCCTCCAGCCCCTCGACCCGGCGGGCCAGCGTGGCGAGGATGTCGCCAAGCATCGCGTCGCCTTGCTGCGCCGCCGTCACCGCGCTGTCGGCCAGCGACACGATCGGCGACAGGCCGTTCAGCAGTTCGTGGCCGAGGATGTCGATCATCTCGTCCTGCGCCCGCTCCTGCGCGGCATGTTCCTCCGCATCGACATCGATCAGCGCGGCGAGGCGATGGGCGTCGCCCAGGGCTACCGCATCGATCCGCCAGCGCCGCCCGGCATGGCGCAGGTGCCGCGTGGCCGGATCGGTCAGCGTAGAGGGCGGGGCGGGAATGCGGTCGTCGGCGACGAACAGCGCGCGCGCCGCCCGGTTGATCGCGCGCACCTGTACGCCCTCGATCCGCAGGAGGGGGACGGGCACCTGGTCGAGCAGCGCGGTGATCGGCCAGGCGTCGCGCGCCGGTTGGGACGGGGCAGGGGCGGGCGCCCGCCTGAGCGCCATCCAGCAGCCGAGCGCCAGCAGCCACGCGACCGCCATTGCGGTGCCGAGCAGCGACCCCCACATCCCGGCCCGCCACACGGCGAGAGCCGCCGCCCCGCCAAGCGTGAGGGTGACCCCCGAAGCGAGGGTGGCCAGCGCGCGGCGCCGTTCGGGGGTCAGCATGGCGTGGCGTCCCCGCAACTGGCGCGCATCCCGGCGCAGGCCGGGGTCCAGGTGGAAAGGCCTATCCGCATCGTAGTGACGTCCCCCAACCGGACCCCGGCCTTCGCCGGGGTATGGGCGGCAAGGGGCGCTATCGCCACATCGGCCGTACCCCCGCGCAGGCGGGGGACCAGGGTTGTTGATCGCAACCGTCGTTCTGCTTGGCCCTGGACCCCCGCCTGCGCGGCGGTACGGCAGGTAGCGGGGAGGGGCGGTTGCCTCGCCTCCAGCAACGCACCGGTCCCGCCTCGCGTGGCCTTGGCACAGGCCGGGGCTTCCGCATGAAAGCACGCAGCAGGAGCCGCGAGAAACCCCCGCCTGCGCTGGCCCACCCACCCTACAACCCATGACGCGCCATCCGCCGGTACAGCGCACCCCGGCTCAGGCCCAGCGCGGTCGCCGCGTGGCTGACATTGTGGCGATGTTCGCGCAGCGCCGCCTCGATCACCGCGCGTTCGTTTTCGTCGAGGTCGAAGCGGGCGGCGGGGGGGTCCACCGCCATCGCGACCGGTTCCGGGGCGAGCAGGGTGGCGTCGATCGCATCGCCATCGCCCAGCAGGATCGCGCGCTCGACCGCGGCACTTAAACCGCGCACCTCGTCGACCCATGGCCCAGACAGGATGCGTGCTTCCGCCGCCGCGGTGAAGGCCGACACCGGTCGGGCGTAGCGCGCCGCCGCTTGTCGCGCGAAATGCCGCGCGAGCAGCAGCGCGTCGCCCGCCCGCATCGCCAGCGGCGGCACCGCGATTTCGACCGTGGCGATGCGGCGGGCCAGCGCGGGGAGGATGCCGCCCGCGTCGTCGGCGATCGCGATGCAGCGGGTGGCGGGTGCGATGCGTGCGAGCAGGCGGGCCTGTGCCACCTCCCCCAACCGGTCGGGATGGCGCAGCAGCAAGGTCGGCGCAGGCCCGTCGAGCAGCGCCCATGCCGCATCGTCGCGCAGGTCGATCACTGGCATCGCCGTCGCCGCATCGGGCGATGCGGCATGAAGCGCGGCGGCGGTCAGGCCGCGCCCCGATCCCGCCGGCCCGGTGACGACCACGCCGGCCCCGGTCGGGCCGATCCGGCGGACCAGCGCGCGCAGCCGCTCGATCGCGACACTGTCGCCCAGCAGCCGCGCGGGTTCGAGTGGGGCGGGGGTAGCGGCGGCCACCGCCCGCGGCGCGGCGGCGGCGGCGATGCGGGCGAGCAGGTCGGCGTTGCGCCATGGCTTCATAATGAAATCGCGCGCGCCCGCCCGCATCGCCTCCACCGCGATCCGCACCCCGCTATGCGCGGTGATGACGACGATCGCCGCATTCGGATCGTCGGACAGGATGCGCGCCAGCAGCGCCAGCCCCTCCGCCCCGTCGGTGCGGTTCGCCGCGTAATTCATGTCGAGCAGGATCACGTCGTAGCGCGTGGCGGCAAGGCGGGACAGCGCCTCCTCCGGTCCGCCCGCGCAGTCGATCCGGTGCCGGCCGAGGCGCAGCGCCAGCGCGATCGATTCGGCGACGCTGGCATTGTCGTCGATCAGCAGCACCGACAGGCCGCTTGACGCCGCCGGCGACTGTCCATTTCCGGACAGGCTGTCCATGTCTGGACGGTCACCCGGTGCGTATTGGGTGGAATATGGTGATGGTTCAGGCACTTAGGATTTTTCGCCCCGATCGGTGACACTGGTCCCATGATGACCGAAGCGACACAGGGCGCAAGCACCACCGAAACACCCCCCGGCGCGGCGATGGACCGCCGCGTGGAGCGGCCCCGTCGCGCATGGTGGCAACGGCGCGTGACGTGGATCGTGGTCGCGGCGGTGCTGGCGGCGGTCGCGCTGTGGCGCTGGCTGCCCGCCGCCGGATCGACCGATATCGCGGCGAGCGCGATCGAGACGGGCGAGGTCACGCGCGGCGCGTTCGACGATTACCTGCCGGTGCGCGCCACCGTCGCGCCGCGGCTGACCACGCTGGTCGGGGTGCTGGCCGGTGGGCAGGTCGAACAGCTGCTGGTGCAGGACGGGGCGATGGTCGCCGCCGGCCAACCGCTCGCCACGCTCGCCAATCCCGAGCTTCGCCTCGACGTGCTGACCCGCGAGGCCGCGATCGCCAGCCAGCTGGGCAGTATCGCCGGTGAGGGGCTCGGGATCGAGCGCAGCCGGCTCGACCGTTCGGCACAGGTGTCGCAGGCGGAGTACGACCTGATCAAGGCGCGGCGCGACCTCGCGATCCGCCAGCAGCTGTTCGACAAGGGGATCGTGACCGAGGCCGGGGTCGCCGGCTATCGCGCCGAGGCGGAATATCAGGCACGGCGCCTGGCGCAGCTGCGCGCCGGGGCGGGGACCGAGGCACGGATCACCGCGACGCAGGGGCAGCGCCTGGCCGACACGCAGGCGCGGCTGTCGGGCAACCTCGCGGCGGTACGTGGCGGGTTGTCGGCGCTGACGATCCGCGCGCCCGCCGCCGGGCGGCTGACCAACTTCACGCTGCAACCCGGCCAGACGCTGAAGCCCGGCGATCCGGCGGGACAGGTCGACAGCGAAGGGTCGTGGAAGCTGACCGCCGATGTCGACGAATATTATCTCGGCCGCGTCGCCGTGGGGCAGAAGGCGAAGGCCGACGGCATGGCGATGACCGTCAGCAAGGTGCTGCCCGCCGTGAAGGACGGAAGGTTCCGGGTGGAACTGACCTTCGATGCCACCCCCGCCAATCTCAATCGCGGCCAGACGCTCGACATCCGCATTACCCTTGGCGCCGCGTCGAAGGCGGTGGTCGCCCCGGTCGGCGGGTGGCTGGCGGCGGACAATGGCGCGTTCGCCTTCGTCGTCGATGCCGACGGCACCCATGCCACGCGCCGCCCGGTGAAGCTCGGCCGGCGCAACCCGGAAGCGGTCGAAATCCTGTCGGGGCTGAACCCCGGCGACCGCATCGTCACCAGCAATTTGTCGTCCGTGAAGGGCGACGCGATCAACATCCGATAGGGGAACCCCATGATCCGGCTAGAAAATATCCAGCGCCGCTATGTCTCCGACGAAGTGGAGACGACCGCGCTTTCCGACATCAACCTGGCGGTCGAGGCGGGCGAGTTCGTCGCGATCATGGGGCCATCGGGCTGCGGCAAGTCGACGCTGCTCAATACGCTCGGCACCGTCGACCGGCCGACCGGGGGCAAGTATCTGTTCGGCGACCGCGACATGGCGGCGATGGGCGAGAGCGACCTCGCCAGGTTCCGGGGATCGACGCTCGGCTTCGTCTTTCAGAGCTTCAATCTGATCGACGAACTGACGATCGAGGAGAATGTGGCGCTGGGCCTCGCCTATCGCGGCGATGCCGGGGATCGCAAGGGCCGGGTGGCCGCCGCGATGGACAAGGTCGGCATCGCGCACCGCGCCCGCCATTTCCCGCACCAATTGTCGGGCGGGCAGCAGCAGCGCGCGGCCATCGCCCGCGCGATCGTCGGCGATCCGAAACTGATCCTGGCGGACGAACCGACCGGCAATCTCGACACCGCCAATGGCGAGCAGGTGATGAACATCCTGATGGGCCTGAACAGCGAAGGCGCGACCATCGTGATGGTCACCCACTCGCCCGCCCATGCCGACATGGCGAAGCGGCGCATCGACATGCTCGACGGGCGGATCGTCGCCAACGCCATGCGGGCGATGTGATGCGCCCTGGAACCCATCCGATACCGTACCCCGGCGAAGGCCGGGGCCCAGTTACGGAGCGATCGTTGCCTTGCACAGGCGTCTCCCAACTGGACCCCGGCCTTCGCCGGGGTACGGCCTGAGATTTTCTCCCTTTCCTCCCAACCGGAGACCCGTCCATGAAACCCTTCCTCACCCTCGCGCTGCTCGCTTCCGCCGTGCCGACCCCGGCGCTGGCACAGGGGGCGACGCGCAGCTTCGCCGCCGCCGATTTCGACCGCATCTTCGTGGGCGGCTGCGATCATGTCGCCATCAGCTTCGGCGCGGGCTTTTCCGTCCGGGCACAGGGGCAGGCGGGGTCGCTGGCCGCGATCGGCGTCGCCGTGCGCGGCCGGGTGCTGACCCTGCTGCGCGCGAAAGGCAGCTGCGACAGCCGCGCGGGCAAGCCCGCCGCCACCATCGCCATCACCCTGCCACGACTGCAGGCGATCGAGGCGAGCGGGACCGGATCGGTCCGCATCGCTGCGCTGAACAGCCCGACCTTTGCCGCAAGGATGAGCGGCACCGGCAATCTGTCGATCGACGGGCTGCGGTCGGACCGCGCGGTCGTCACCCTGTCGGGCACGGGGTCCGCGAAGCTGAACGGGGTACAGGCTGCACGGCTGTCGCTGGAGCTGGGTGGCACCGGCACGATCACCGCCACCGGCGGCACGCAAGCGCTGGCGATCGTGGCCAGCGGGACTGGACATGTCGACACCTCGACACTCAATGCCGCTGCCTTGTCGGTGCGCGCCAGCGGTACCGGATCGGTCCGCGCCGCCGCCAATGGCCCGGCGGGGATCGACGCCAGCGGCATCGCGCGGGTGACCGTCACCGGGCGACCGGCCTGTTCGGTGTCGAAGAGCGGCATGGCCCGCGTCACCTGCGGCTGACGGACAAGAGGGGGAAAGGTCATGAACCGGTTCGCGCTGCTGTCGCTCTATCGCTCGCTTGTGCGCCACAAGCTCTATGCCGCGCTCAACATCGGCGGCCTTGCGGTCGGGATCGCGGTGTTCCTGATCCTCGGCCTCTATGTCCGGTACGAAACCAGCTATGAGAAATGGCTGCCCGATTATGACAAGGCCTATGTCGTGCAGACGGTGTGGACCATCCCCGACAGCCCGGTGAGCGGCCCCATTCCGTGGACGATGGGCGGGCTGATCGACCAGATGCGTGAGGATTTTCCGGGCGTCGTCGGCGCCCGCATCAACGGCGGCGACCGGGCGGGTACGATCCTCGCCGACGGGCGCGGCACGCGGGTCGATGCGGCGCAAGTCGATGCCAATTTCCTGCAGGTGATGCCGCTGCCGCTGGTCGCGGGCAATGCGGCGACGGCGCTGGCGCAGCCGGGCAATACCGCGATCGATCAGAAGACCGCGCGCGCATTCTTCGGCAATCGCGATCCGATCGGCCAGACCCTGGTCCTGTCGATGGACAAGGTGCGGACGTACCGCGTCAGCGCCGTGTTCCGCGACCTGCCCAAGAACACCGAATTGAAGCTGTCGGTGCTGGTGCCGCTGACCCGCGAGATGAAGAGCGACTATTGGTATCACTGGGGCAGTTCGGCGCTGCGCACCGTCATGCGGTTCGACACGCCCGAAGCCGCCCGTGCGTTCGAGGACAAGCTGAGCGCGTTCGTCGACCGGCGGGGGAAGGATCTGGCCGATCCGGGGCAGAAGGCGACGGATATGCAACATCTGAAGCTGCTGCCGCTCGCCGACCTGCACCTCGCCCCCCAGGGGCAGGACAGCGGCACCGCAAAGATGACGGTAGCCACGCTGGGGCTGGTCGGGGTGCTGACGCTGCTGATCGCGGTCATCAACTATATCAATCTCGCCACCGCCCGGTCCGGCCTGCGCGCCCGCGAAGTGGCGATGCGCAAGGTGCTGGGCGCCGATCGGGGCGTGCTGGTGCGGCAATTCCTCGGTGAGGCGGTGCTGACCGTCGCCATCGCCGCGCTGGGCGGGCTGATCCTTGCCGAACTGGGGCTGCCATTGGTCAATGCGGCGGGCGGCCTGTCGCTGACCATCCCCTATGCCGTCGTCGTGCCGGCGCTGCTGGTGCTGTCGGTGGTCGTCGGCGTTGCTGCCGGCGTCTATCCGGCGATCCTGTTGTCGCGCTTTCCCGCCGCCGCCGTGCTGGCATCGTCGCGCTCGCCCGGTGGCGGGCGTGCCGGGACGCGCATCCGCGAGCTGCTGGTGATCGGGCAGTTCGGCCTCGCCATCGCCTTCATGATCGGGACGGCGGTGCTGGTCGCGCAGACCCGGCACGTCCGCTCGGCCGATCTGGGGTTCCAGCGGGATTCGCTGCTGGTGCTGACGTCGATGGTCGACCCGGCGGTGCCGGTGGACCGCAAGGCGTCGATCCTGACCGCCATCCGCGCCCTGCCCCAGGTAAAGGACGCGACCATCGCCAACGCCGCGATCGGCGGCAGCGGTGAAAGCAACAATACCAACATGCCGCTGCCCGGTGTCGCCGGGCCGGGACCGTCGCTGACCTGGGTCGTGGTATCGCCGCGCTTCTTCGAAACCCATGGCGCGCGGCTGCTCGCCGGGCGCTGGTTCGACAATGCGCACGGGGCCGACGACACCAACGGCCGCAAGGCGGAGCAGGGCGCGAACATCGTCATCAACCGCCGCGCGCTGTCGACGTTGCGGTTCAGGATGCCGCAGGAAGCGATCGGCAAGACGCTGGGCGGCGATCGCCCGCGCACCATCATCGGCGTGGTCGACGACATGCGCTTCGACACGCCGCGCGCGCCGCTTGCCCCGACCTATTATATCTACAACAGCCGGGCGGAGACGATCGCCACCTCGGTCGTGACGATCCGCGTGACCGGCGATCCGCGCACCGCGCTGAAGAGCCTGGAGGGATTGTGGCAGCGGATGGTGCCGCAGGTGCCCTATAATGCGCAGACCGCCAACCAGCGCCTGACCGACTTCTACGAAGCCGACGACCGCGCGACGCGGCTGTTCGGGATCGGCGCGGGGCTGGCGGTACTGATCGGGTGCGTCGGGCTATGGGGTCTCGCCTCGTTCAACACCGCCAGGCGTACGCGCGAGATCGGCATCCGCAAGACGCTGGGCGCGTCGTCGGGCGATATCGTGAAGCTGCTGGTCGGGCAGTTCCTGCGCCCGGTGCTGATCGCGAACCTCGTCGCATGGCCGCTGGCGTTCCTTGCGATGCGGACGTGGCTGGCGGGGTTCGAGGATGCGATCGCGCTGTCGCCGCTGTTCTTCATCGGCGCGAGCGTCGTGGCGGTGGCGGTCGCGGTGCTGACCGTGCTGGGCCAGTCGCTACGTGCAAGCCGCGCGGCGCCAGCCTGGGCGTTGCGGCACGATTGATCGGGGCGGCCGCGGTCGGGATGTCGTTGCACCATCCCGACCGCGGCTTGTGCCGGAACGGCGGGGCATGATCGCCGAATCTTTCCCTTCCGCGCCTTTCTCTCCCTTGGTCGCCGGCGGCGAATGTCGTGGCTCGGGCCACGACAACGGGGGTAGATTGATGGAGAATGTTCGATGGCAGGATAGGGAATGCTGCGTTCATTGTATTACACGACGTCGCGCAAGCGAGCGGTGGCGATCCGCGTCAGGACTGTCAGCGTACGGGCGAAGCGAAGGAGATCGGCGGGATGCAGCTGGATATCGATGCGATCCGCGCGCAGATCCGGGCGATGGATTTCGAGCGGGGAACGTCCGACCAGATCGCGCAGTGGCGCGAGGACGACCGTGATTCACGGCATAACCTTATCATCGATGCCATGTGTCCCGAACCGATCGAGGACCGGCTCTTCGCGATGATGCTGGATGAAGGAGTTCCGCCCGCTCTCGCGTCAAAGCTCGTCGTCAATATGATCCACACCGACACGGGCAAGCTCGCGGCCTGATCCTTGGCGGTCGACCGTATATGTCGTTTGGCACCGACGACGCAGGGCCTTTACCACGCGAACGTCTCGTCATCTAAGCGCGTTCGCCTACTGCGCGTTGCAGGCGCGGTCGATGTCCGGGCACGGTCAGAGAATGCGTGCCGATAGACGCTAGCGGATGATTACCACCTTAGCTGCGACTTCGGTCGCAACATCGCGCCATGCCTTGTCGGCGGTATAGGCCGCGACGCCGAGGCGCTTGGCCAAGGCAAGGCAGAACCGATCGCCCAACGATAACCCGGCCGATAAAGTCGCCGCACGCAAGCTGCCTGCCTCCCAAGCCATTGCATCGTCCGCCGCAACGACTGTGTAGGGCAGCGCTCCCAGCATCACGCGAACGTCCTCGATCGGTGCGCCGAGATGGACGAAGTGGCTCACCACCTCGGCCTGATTAACCGCGCAGACCAAGGCGTTGGCGATCACCCCGGCGACCTTGCCGGCCCCGCGCTCATTTTTCAGCAGCGCCAGGATCGCCGAGGCATCAAGCACCACGCCGCTCATTCGCCACTGTCCCTGCGCCGTGCGACAAGAAATGCTTCAACCGAAGAATCGGGATGTGTGGCATAGCGTTTAGCGATGGCCTGTGCCTTGGCCACGGCTTGATCGACGGTGCGCAGGACGACACCATCGGCGGTTTCCTCCAATAGGACCGCACCGCCGCCTTCGAGACCTAATCGCTTACGAATGTCAGCTGGCAGGCTCATGCGTCCATTAGGTGTAATGTTCACTTGCAGCGTCATATGGTTCAATCGACACATTGTGGCATAATATTTCAATTATGCCACAACATGAATGACCTGTCTTGTGGAATGATAAATCGTTGTCATTCCGGGTATACCCCGATAGGACAACACGCCGGAACACCCCCAACCGTCCGATCAGGGTCGTTTGCAGCGAACTTGAACAGTTCTTGCTGAGGGTCTAGAGCCTGATCGAACAGAAGGGGGGTTCGGATGGCCTTGTTCGGCTATGCCCGCGTGTCGAGCGACGATCAGGACCTGACGATCCAGGAAAGCGCCCTGCGCGCAGCGGGGTGTCAAGCGATCCGGTCCGAAAAGAAATCGGCCACCGGCCGGTCCGGGCGCAGCGAGTTGCAGGTCCTGCTCGACTTCCTGCGCGAAGGCGACACGCTGGTCGTCACCCGGATCGACCGGCTCGCGCGGTCGATGAAGGATCTGCAGGACATCGTGCATGAATTGAAGGGCAGGGGGGTGGCACTGAAGGCGACCGAACAGCCGATCGATACCGGCACGGCGGCGGGGAAGGCGTTTCTCGACATGCTGGGCGTCTTTGCCGAGTTCGAGACGAACCTGCGCCGCGAACGCCAGGCGGAGGGGATCGCGGCGGCCAAGGCGCGCGGCGTGTACAAGGGCGGCAAGCCGCGCATCGATCCGGAAGCGGTGCGGACGCTGGCGGCGCAAGGCGTGCGGCCGGCGCACATCGCCCGCGAGCTGGGGATTTCGCGTGGTACGGTGTATCGGTTCCTGCCGCGTGCGGACGGGGCATGATCGTCGTTCCCGTGCAGGCGGAAATGACGAACTTTGCCGCGCCTATCCCGCCAACCGGGCCCCGTCTTCCCGCACGGGCAACGGCCCCGGACGGCCCAACAGATAGCCCTGCGCCTCGTCGCACCCCTGTTCGCGCAGGAAGTGGAGCTGTTCGACCGTCTCCACCCCTTCGGCCAGCACCGGGATGTTCAGGCTCTCGCCCAGCGTCAGCACCGCGCGGATGATCGCCGCTGATTGCGGCGCGCCGTTCAGTTCGGCCATGAACGACCGGTCGAGCTTGATCTTGTCGAACGGAAACGACCGGAGCGTCGACAGCGACGAATAGCCGGTGCCGAAATCGTCCATCGCCACCGACACGCCGATCGCCTTCAGCTGGCGCAGGATGTGGATGGTGCGCACCGGATCGGTAATCATCGCCGTCTCGGTAATCTCCAGTTCGAGGCGTGCGGGTGACAGGCCGGTGTCGAGCAGCACCTGCTGCACCAGGCGCGGCAGGTCGACATGGCCGAGCTGTACCGGCGACAGGTTGACCGCGATCCGGTGCGGTTCGGCCCAGCTGGCCGCCGCCTGGCAGGCGGTCCGCAGCACCCATTCGCCGATGGTGAGGATCAGTCCGGACTGTTCGGCCAGTGGAATGAAGCTGGCCGGCGACACGTTGCTGCCATCGGCACGGGTCCAGCGCAGCAGCGCCTCGTACCCGGTGATCGCGCCGGTCCCGACCGATTCCTGCACCTGCCAGTGCAGCGACAATTCGCCGCGGTCGATCGCGGTGCGCAGTTCCTTCACCATCCGCCGGCGCAGCCGCACCGTCTTGTCCATTTCCTCTTCGTAGAAACAGGCATCGGTCGCGATCGACGCCTTGGCGCGGTACATCGCCAGGTCGGCATTGTTGATCAGCGTCGAGAGTTCGGTCGCATCGCGCGGCCACAGTGCGACGCCCAGGCTCATGCCGCAACTAGCCTCGATCCCGCTCTGCTCCAGCATGACCGGGGCGGTGATCGCATCGCGCAGCCGGTCGATCAGCTGGGCGGCGTCATCGGGTTCGGTGACCGGCATCACCGCGACGAACTCGTCGCCGCCTAGGCGCGCGATGAACTCGCCGGGTAGCAGCGTGGCCTTCATCCGTTCGGCGATACGGGTCAGCAGCTGGTCGCCCGCCGCATGGCCGTGCATGTCGTTCACTTCCTTGAACCGGTCGAGGTCGATCGACAGCAGCGCGACGGCACGGTGCGCGTTGTCGGGGCCGGTCTGGCGCGCCAGCCATTCGAGGAACGAGGTGCGGTTGGGCAGGCCGGTCAGGCTGTCGTTGCGCGCCAGATGGGCGATGCGGCGTTCCTGCGCGATGCGGGCGCGCAGGTCGCGGATCGAATAGATGGTCTGCGGACAGGCGCGACGC
>NZ_CAJYQD010000022.1 GCF_913776855.1 uncultured Sphingomonas sp.
AGGAACCGGAATGCCGATCGATCAAGTCATCAAACCGAAATAAAGACGGTTGACACGCCCTGTCCCGCAGAAATGCGTCGAATTTCTTTTTGCGCGTTTCTTATCAATATCTTAGGTAGCAAGAACGCCGACACATTGCGGGAATCCGCGGATTTCCGCCATTTCCCAACGGGTTGATTCGACGGCGTTCACGGGAACCAAATTCGTCGCGTTCCGTACCGGACCGATACCACCCCGACCGGCATGGGGCAGACGCAACAAACCCCGCCGGCACGGTGGCCGACGGGGTATCCTGCATCCCGTCAGAGACGTCAGGCGATCAGGCGATCGCGCCGACGGCCTTGGTCAGACGTGCGAACTTGCGGCTCGCGGTATTCTTGTGCAGCACGCCCTTGGCAACGCCACGGGCCAGTTCCGGCTGCACGTTCGACAGCGCGGTGGTGGCCGCTTCGCGGTCGCCGGCGACGATCGCTGCTTCGACCTTCTTCACGAAGGTACGGATGCGGCCGACGCGCGCACCATTGATTTCCGCACGACGCGCATTGCGCCGGATACGCTTCTTCGCCTGTGGCGTATTCGCCATG
This sequence comes from uncultured Sphingomonas sp., assembly GCF_913776855.1. GTDB lineage: Bacteria > Pseudomonadota > Alphaproteobacteria > Sphingomonadales > Sphingomonadaceae > Sphingomonas. The sequence goes on from NZ_CAJYQD010000022.1 coordinate 585, forward strand.
CCGTCCTCGACTCTCGCAAATGATTGGTGCCGATCGAGCAGATCCCGACCGGAGAAGGTGCGCCCCTTAAACGCTCATCGCGCTCTGGTCAACTATCGCTGGCACGTCCGGCACCAGAAGGTGGAGCGGCCGCCATCGATCCGGCGCTCGACGACGCCGCCACAAGGGCACGCCTCGCCTTCCCGCCCATATACCCGGAATTGCTTGGAGAAATAGCCAAGCTCGCCATCGGGCCGGGCATAGTCGCGCAGCGTCGATCCGCCCGCCTCGATCGCCGACAGCAGCACCGCGCGAGTCGCGTCGACCAGCGCTGCGAGTCGTTCCGGCGCGATCTGTCCGGCGGGGCGGGTCGGCGCGATTCGCGCGACGTTCAGCGCCTCGCAGACATAGATGTTGCCGAGTCCCGCGACGATCCGCTGGTCGAGCAGCAACAGCTTTACCGGCGCGATCCGACCGGCGAAGCGACGCTCCAGATGCTCCGCCGTAAAGTCGGGGCCGAGCGGCTCCGGCCCCAGCGCCACGAACGGCGGCCAGGCGGCGACCTCCGCGGTCGGCAGCAGGTCGACCGACCCGAAGCGGCGCGGATCGTTCAGCACCACCTGCCGCCCCGCCGCCGTTTCCAGCACAAGGTGATCGTGCGTCCACGGCTCCAGCGGATCGACCCGCCAGCGGCCCGACATGCCGAGGTGGAAGACGAAGCTGTCGCCGCGGTCAGTATCGATCAGGCCGTATTTGGCGCGGCGCGACAGGCCGGTGACCGTTGCCCCGGTCAGCCGCTGCCCCAGATCGACCGGCATCGGCCGGCGCAGGTCGGCGCGGTTGGCGACGACGCGGGTCAGCCGCTGCCCATGCAGGACGGGAGTCAGGCCGCGGACGGTGGTTTCGACTTCGGGCAGTTCGGGCATGGGGTCCTACCGATGGGGACCGGTACGTCCCTTGTCGTAAAGAAAGCTAGGTTCGGTTTGCCCCCGCCACAAGGCGCGGCTAGGGCAGACACATGAACGACACGGTATCCTTCGGTTACGAAGATGTAGCCCCCGATGAGAAGACGCGGCGCGTCGGCGATGTGTTTGCGAGCGTCGCGGCCCGCTACGACCTGATGAACGACGCCATGTCGGGGGGGATGCACCGGTTGTGGAAGGATCGGTTCGTCGCGCGGGTGAAGCCGCAGAAAGGCGACTCGATCCTCGACATGGCCGGCGGCACCGGTGACATCGCGTTCCGTATGGCCAAGCACGGCGCGCAGATTACCGTGGCCGATATCAACCCCGCGATGCTGGGTGTCGGCATGGAACGCGCCGAGAAGCGCGGGATCGACGGCCTGATCTGGTCCGAACAGAATGCCGAGACGCTGGATTTCGCCGATCGAAGCTTTGATGGCTATACGATCGCGTTCGGCATCCGCAACGTGACCGACATCCCCAAGGCCCTGCGCGAGGCGCACCGCGTGCTGAAGCGTGGCGGGCGCTTCTTCTGCCTCGAATTCTCGACCGTCACCTGGCCGGGTTTTGCGGACGTGTACGACCAATATTCGCACAAGCTGGTGCCCAAGCTCGGCAAGCTGTTGGCGAATGACGAGGACAGCTATCGCTATCTGATCGAATCGATCCGGCGCTTTCCCGACATGCCGACGTTCGAGCGGATGATTGCCGACGCCGGCTTCATCCGCACCCGCGTCGAACCGATCATGGGCGGGCTGGTCGCGATCCATAGCGGGTGGAAGATTTGATGCCGAAGGCGTCAAACCCCCGCGCAGGCGGGGGTCCAGGGCAAAAGGCCGCATGACCTCGACGTTCACCCATGGCTGGCGCATCCTGAAATGGGGGCGCACGCTGGCGCGGCACGGCGCGCTGATCGACATCGAGCGCAACCCGCGCACGCCGCCGCGCCTGCGCCGCGTGGTGCGCATCGCCCGGATCGGCGCGCGCGTGCCGAAGACGCCGCGCTATGCCGAAGCGTTCGCGGCGCTGGGTCCGGCGGCGATCAAGCTCGGCCAGACGCTCGCTACCCGCCCCGACCTGGTCGGCGAGGCGGTCGCGCAGGACCTGCTCAGCCTGCAGGACGCGCTGCCGCCGCTGCCGTGGGACGTGGTGCGCCCGGCAATCGAATCGGGCCTCGGTCAGCCGATCGAAGCGCTGTTTTCGTCGATCGAAGAAACCCCCGTGGGCGCCGCATCGATCGCGCAGGTTCACCGCGCGATCACCACCGATGGCCGGCAGGTCGCGGTGAAGGTGCTGCGGCCGGGTGTCGAGGCGCAGTTCTTCGACGCGATCGACACCTATGAATGGGCCGCCGCCCGGCTGGAGACGATGGGCGGCGAGCTGAAGCGGCTGCGCCCGCGCCTCGTCATCGAAACGATGAAGCGCTGGACCGCGCGCGAGCTGGACCTGCGCCGCGAAGCTGCCTCCGCCTCCGAACTGGCCGACGGCATGGAGGCCGAGCCGGACTTCACCGTTCCCGACATCGACTGGCAGCGCACCACGTCGAAGGTGCTGACGACGCAGTGGATCGACGGCATCAAGCTGTCGAACCGCCCCGCGCTGATCGCCGCCGGGCACGACCTGAACGCGATGGCGACGCGGCTCGTCCGCGCGTTCCTGCGCCAGGCGATCGCCGACGGCTTCTTCCATGCCGACATGCATCAGGGCAATTTGTTCGCCCTGCCCGACGGGCGCATTGCCGCGATCGACTTCGGCATCATGGGCCGGATCGACCGCCGCGCGCGGGTGTGGCTGGCGGAAATCCTCTACGGCCTCATCACCGGCGACTATAAGCGCGTCGCGGAAATCCATTTCGAGGCGGGCTATGTCCCCGCGCACCACAATGTCGCCGAATTCGCGACGGCGCTCCGTGCGGTGGGCGAGCCAATGCGCGGCCTGGCGGTCAAGGACATGTCGGTCGGCATGATGCTCGATTCGCTGTTCAACATCACCCGCGACTTCGACATGCAGACCCAGCCGCACCTGCTGCTGCTGCAAAAGACCATGGTGATGGTGGAGGGCGTGGCGACCGCGCTCGATCCCGACATCAACCTGTGGGAAACGGCGGCGCCGTTCGTGCGCGGCTGGATCCGCGACGAATTGGGGCCGGAAGCGATGGTCGCCGACCGGATCATCACCGACCTGCGCACCTTTGCCCGCCTGCCCGACCTGCTACGCAATATCGAGGCGCGCTATCCCGCGCCCGGCGGCGCTCCGCCCTCCCCGCCCCTGCCCGATATCGCGGTGGTCAGGGTCGGTGGCGGCTGGCGCTATGGCCTGGTCGCGCTGGCAAGCGGTGCGGCGGGCGCCGCGCTGGTGCAGCTGCTGGGATGATCCGGCCACGGCCGCCGCTGTGGCTGTCGTCGCCCAGCCGGTTCGCGGGACTGCGGCCGGTATCGGCGCTCGTCCTGCTGCTCCTTGCGCTGGCATTGCTGCTGAGCGCATGGATACGCCCGGTCGACGATGCCGGTGCGCGGGGACAGGGCGATCTGGGCCTGTACGGCGCGGTGGTCGACGGCGTGCGACGCGGCGACGATTATTATGGCGTGGTCGCGACCGAATTTCGCGCGGCAGGCTATCCGCTGCGCCCCTTCACCGCCGTCCGCCTGCCGACGCTGAGCGTGGTGCAGGCGGCGCTGCCCGACAGCGTTTCGGTCGTTCTGCTGGTGCTGATCGCCGCCGCCGCCGGCCTCGTCTGGACCCGGCGGATCGGCGAGTGGTTCGATCGCGGACCGCCGCGCATCGCCGCACTGTTCCTGCTGGCGGGCGGGATGGTCGCGTTCGTTCAGCCGTCGCTGGTGCAGTTTCACGAGCTATGGGCCGGGCTGCTGGTCGCATGGTCGCTGGGCGTCCGCCGCACCGATCGCTGGGTGGAGGCGGTAGCACTCGCGCTATGCGCGATGCTGATCCGCGAGACCGCCGCGCTCTATGCGATCGTCATGCTGGTCGCGGCGCTGGTCGAGCGGCAACGGCGCGAGGCGCTGGCGTGGGGCGCGATCCTGTTGCTGTTCGTCGCCATCCTGTCGCTCCACGCCCGCGCGATCGCGATGGTCGCCGGGCCGCTCGATACGACCGCCGCCGCGTGGGGCGGCTGGCACGGCCCGGCGCTGTTCGCGTCCGGCATGGCGCGATCGACTGCCCTCACGCTGCTGCCATGGTGGCTGGGCGCGCCGCTGGCGATGGTCGCGCTGATCGGATGGGCGGCGGCGCCAGGGGCGCTGGGCGCACGCACCGCTGCCGTCTTCGGCGCCTTCGCGCTGATGATCGCGATCTTCGCCCGGACCGACGGCTTCCACTGGGTACTGGTCGTCGCCCCTGCCTATCTGGTCGGCATGGCCTTTTTACCCGATGCTTCGCGCGATCTGGTGCGCACCTTGCTCGACAGGCGGCGCGTTCGGGTGCAGAGGATCACGCGATGACACGCATATTGCTGATCGTCGGTGGGGGCATCGCCGCGTACAAGGCGTGCGAGCTGATCCGCCTGCTGCGCGGTGCCGGGCACAGCGTGCGCTGTGTCCTGACCGACGGTGGCGCGCAGTTCGTGACGCCGATGACGCTGGCCGCCCTGTCCGAACAACCGGTCCATACCAGCCTTTGGGACCTGAAGGACGAGGCGGAGATGGGCCATATCCAGCTCAGCCGCCAGGCCGACCTGATCGTCGTCGCGCCGGCCACCGCCGACCTGATGGCGCGGATGGCCGCCGGGGTCGCCGACGACCTCGCCACCACCCTGCTGCTTGCCACCGACAAGCCGGTGCTGGCGGTCCCCGCGATGAACGTGCGGATGTGGCAGCATCCGGCGACCGTCCGCAATATCGCCACGCTGCGTAGCGACGGCATCACCGTGCTGGACCCCGACGAAGGCGCGATGGCGTGCGGCGAGTTCGGCCCCGGCCGCCTGCCCGAACCCGCCGCCATCGTCGCGGCGATAACCGGCATGACCGCGCCGCCCGCGCCGCAGACCATGACCGGGCGGCATGTGCTGGTCACCGCCGGCCCGACGCATGAGGCGATCGATCCGGTGCGCTACCTCGCCAACCGGTCGTCGGGCAAACAGGGATTCGCCATTGCCGCTGCCTGTGCCGCGCGTGGGAGCCGGGTCACGCTGATCGCCGGTCCGGTGACGCTACCGACCCCGGCGGGCGTCGATCGGGTCGATGTCGAATCGGCCCGTGACATGGCCAATGCGGTGGCGCAGGCGCTGCCGGCCGACGCCGCGGTCATGGTCGCCGCCGTCGCCGACTGGCAGGTGGAGGCCGCGCCGTCGAAGCTAAAGAAGGGCGACGGCGCGCCTACGCTGACGCTGCTGCCCAATCCCGACATCCTCGCGTTGCTGGGCAACAGCCCGCGCCGCCCGCGCCTGCTGGTCGGATTCGCGGCGGAAACCGACGACGTGCTGGCCCATGCCACCGCCAAGCGGACCGCGAAGAATGCCGACTGGATCGTCGCCAACGACGTGTCGGGCGATGTGATGGGCGGCGACCGCAACACCATCCACCTCGTCACCGCCGATGGGGTCGAACATTGGGCCGATGCGCCTAAGCACGACGTGGCCGGTCGACTAGCCGATCGGATTGCCGATGCGCTGGCTTAGCCCCCTGCTCCTGCTCGCCGTCGCCGGTTGCGCGACGCATGGCGCGCGACCGTCCGCCGCAACGCTGGCCGGGCAGGATTTTGGCCCCGGCGCCCCGCGCGACGTCCGCACGCTCGTCCTGCTGCTGCACGGTGACGGCGACAGCGCGGTGCCGGCATCGTTTGGCGGCGCGGCGCGGCATCTGGCCGATGCCATTCCCCATACCCGCGCGGTCGCCTTGCTCCGGCCGGGCTATCACGACGATGCCGGCAACCATTCGCCCGGTTCGCGCGGCGGGGTCAGCGGCGATGCCTATACCGCCGACCGGATCGCGGCAGTGGCCGATACGATCCGAAGCTGGCGCGCGCGCTACCCCCAGGCCCGGACCATCCTGGTCGGGCAATCGGGCGGCGCGGCGATGGCGGCGGCGCTTGCCGGCCTGCATCCCGGACTGGTCGATGGCGTCGTCCTGGCCGGGTGCCCGTGCATGTTGCCCGAATGGCGCAGCTTTCGTGCGAAGCAGGGGCATGTCGGCTTCGGCATCCCGGTCACCAGTTTCGACCCGCTGATGACGGTCGGCGGGGTCGCACCGGTCACGCGCGTCGCGCTGCTGGTGGGCGCGGACGATAGCGAGACGCCGCAGCGTTTCTCGCGCGCCTATGCCGAGGCGCTGGCGCTGCGCGGCATCGCCACCGACTATCGCGTGCTGCCGGGGCGCGGCCATGACCTGCTGGACGATGCCGACCTGATCGATGCCGTGCGCCGCATGTCGGCCGATCCGGCGCCCGTACCGACGACGAACGCCATGGTGGCCCCATGATCGCACTCCGCCTGCTCCGCCTGTCGCATGGCGCCGGCCTGCCGCTGCCCGCCTATGCCACGGCCGGTGCGGCGGGGATGGATGTCGTCGCGGCCGAGGATGTCGAACTGGCCCCCGGCGCACGCCATGCCGTCGCCACCGGCTTCGCCATGGCGATCCCGGAGGGGTATGAGGTACAGGTGCGCCCACGCTCCGGCCTGGCGCTCAAGCACGGCATCACCTGCCTCAACACGCCCGGCACGATCGACAGCGACTATCGGGGCGAGGTGAAGGTGATCCTCGCCAATCTGGGCCGCGAACCGTTCCGCGTGGTACGCGGCGAACGCATCGCGCAGCTGGTGCCGGCGGTCGTCACCCGCGCCACGCCGTGCGAGGTCGATACGCTCGACGATACCGCGCGCGGGTCGGGCGGGTTCGGATCGACCGGCCGATGATGCCGCTCGCCCTGCTCGGCCTGACCGCGCAGCTGGTGCAGGCACTCCCCTTGGCACCGCCCGCACCGGCGGTACCCGTGCCGGCGGCACGCTCGCCGATCGACTGGCAGGCGCTGCCGCCGCTGCCCTATCGCCGCACGCCGCGCCCGACCGCGCAGATGACCGCGTTCGTCCTGTCGGAATTGCGTCGCACCGGGTGCCCCCGCCCCGTTCCGGTCGCCGGGCGTGCGCAGTTGCAGGTCGATGTCGCGGTGCTGATCGGCGAGGATCACGTCGTCCGCGCGACCATCCCGCGTGCGATCGACTGCCCGACGGTCGAACAATATGCCGCCGGACTGGTGGTGAGTTACGCGCGCGGCAACCTTGCCCCACGCTTCGTCAATGCCGGCAACTGGTATCGCGCGGTGCTGCTGTTCGACTGGGCCGAATGAACTTTTCCGACGCCGAACTCGATCGCTATGCTCGCCACCTCGTCCTGCGCGAAGTCGGCGGCGCGGGACAGGCCGCGCTGAAGGCCGCGCGCGTCGTCGTGGTCGGCGCCGGCGGCATCGGCTCGCCCGCGCTGCAATATTTAGCGGCAGCCGGGGTGGGTACGCTGGCCGTGATCGACGACGACCGGGTCGATGCCAGCAACCTGCAACGCCAGACGCTGTTCAGCGATGCCGATATCGGGCGTGGCAAGGTCGATGCGGCGGCGGCGGCGATCACGCGGATCAATCCGTTCGTTACCGTCGAATGCCATGCGGTGCGGATCGACGACGCCAACGCCGCCGCGCTGCTTGCCGGGGCGCAGGTCGTGCTGGATGGCTGCGACAATTTCGCCACCCGCCTGACCGTCGCCGACACCGCACTCGCGGCGCGCGTGCCACTGGTATCGGCGGCGGTCGGGCAGTTCGAAGGGCAGCTGGGCGTGTTCCGCGGCTGGGAACCACATCTCCCCTGTTATCGCTGCTTCGTCGGCGACGACCCCGCCCGTGCCGATGCCAGCTGCGCCGATCAGGGCGTGCTGGGCGCGCTCACCGGGATCATGGGCAGCATGGCCGCGCTGGAGGTGATGCGCGCCATCGTGGGCTTTGGCGACGATCCGGCGGGCAAGCTGCTGGTCGCCGACCTGCTCGCCTTCCGCTTCCGCACGCTGACCCTGCCCAAGGACCCCGGCTGTCGATGCGCGGGCTGACGATCATCGTCACGGGGCCCGACCCGGACCGGTACCGCGCCGTCCTTACCATGGCCTGCGCCGCCGCCGCACTGGGCGGGCGTACGCGCGTCTATCTGCACGAAGCGGCCGTGACGCTGTTGACTGCGCCCGATCTTGCACCCGAAGGCCTGCCGGACCTGCCCGCGTTGCGCGCGATTGCCGACGACAGCGGCGTCGCGTTGATTGCGTGCCAGACCGGCCTTGCGCTCGCCGGGCTATCGGCGGACATGCAAAGGGTCGCGGCAGGCGGTCTGATCGACCTGCTCGCGACCCTGGAGGACGACCGGCTGGTCACCCTGTAGCGGCGGAGGCCGAAGCCCCCGCCCCCTCGTTACTGCGCAAGCGCTTCCTCGGCGAACGCGCGCACTGCCGGACCGATGTCCGCGCGCGCCAATGCCAGCGCGATGTTCGCCTGCACCCACCCGGCCTTGTCGCCGCAGTCATAGCGCTTGCCGTCGAAGGTGAAGCCATGGAACGGCTGGTTGCCGATCAGCTTGGCCATCGCATCGGTCAGCTGGATTTCGCCGCCGGCACCCGGTTGCTGCGAATCGAGGATCTGCATGACCTCGGGCTGCAGGATGTAGCGGCCCGGAATCATCAGGTTCGACGGCGCCTTGCCCTTGGGCTTTTCGACCAGCGCGGTGACTTCGGTCAGGCGACCATCGGTCTTGCCCGGCGAGATGATGCCGTATTTGTCGGTTTCGCTGTCGGGCACTCCCAACGCACCGATGACGTTGCCGCCGACCTGGTTATATGCCTCGACCATCTGGCGCAGGAAACCGCCGACCATCAGTTCGTCGGGCAGCAGCACCGCGAACGGCTCGTCACCGACGATCTCGCGCGCGCACCATACCGCATGGCCAAGGCCCAGCGGCTCCTGCTGGCGGACATAGACCGGGCTGCCCGGCTTCTGGCGGATGCCCTCGATCAGCGCCATCGACTTGCCGCGGGCCTTCATCGTCGCTTCCAGTTCGTAGGAAACGTCGAAATGATCCTCCAGCGCGCCCTTGCCGCGACCGGTGACGAAGATGATCTGTTCGATGCCGGCTTCCAGCGCCTCTTCGACGGCGTATTGGATCAGCGGCTTGTCGACGACGGTCAGCATTTCCTTCGGCATCGATTTCGTCGCGGGAAGAAACCGCGTGCCGAGGCCGGCGACCGGAAAGACTGCCTTGCGTACCTTCTTGATCGTCATTGCTTCCATCCCAAATTGCTGCGCTGCAATATAGCGCCTTTCGCCAATTGGCAAACTCTGCCGTTCGCAGCGGCAGCCCGGTTCATTGATCGTGCAGCCCCTTTGCCATAGAGGCGTTCGAATATCATGGTCTTCTCCAAGCTATTTCGCCGAACCGCCGCACCTGCGCCCCATATCGCCGCTGGCCGCATCGTCTATGCGATCGGCGACATCCATGGCCGGCTCGACTGCCTTGAGGATCTGCTGGCACGGATCGATGCCGATCCCGATCGCGGCGACCGCCACGTCACCCTCGTCTTCCTCGGCGATCTGATCGATCGTGGTCCTGATTCGTGCGGTGTCGTCGAACGGATCATGGCGCTGTGCGCGGCCAGTGCCGACGTCCATTGCCTGTGCGGGAACCATGAGGAGCTGTTGCTGGAGGCCGCGGCCGGCGCACGGCAGGCGCTCGGCATCTTCAACCGTGCCGGCGGTCGCGAAACCCTGCTCAGCTACGGCGTCGACGACGCGACCTATGAGCGGGAGGACCTGAAGGGCGTGCAGCGCCTGATCCTCGACCATGTGCCTGCCGGACATCTCGATTTCCTGCGCGCGTTGCCGGACAAGGTCGTGATCGACGACTATGTCATGGTCCATGCCGGCATCCGCCCCGGCGTTGCGCTGGACGAACAAAAGGCATCCGACCTACGCTGGATTCGGGCGCCGTTCCTCGATCACAGCGGTCGCCATGAACGGTTTGTTGTTCACGGACATACCGTCACCGACGAACCTGACATCCGCCCCAACCGCATCGGGATCGATACCGGCGCCTATCGCACCGGGCGGCTGACCGCGCTGGTCCTGGAAGGCGATTCGCGCCGGTTCCTGACCACCGCCTGCCCGGAGGGAACCGGGGCCAGCGTCGATTGACGCCGGGACGGCGGGTTTCCTGCCTATCAGACGAGGGGCGGCCGCGGCGCGGCACGATGCGATACGCCAGGCGACCAAGGTCGGCGCGCGCCAAGCCTACCGCCGTACGCGATCCGTCCGCAGAAAATGTGTCGGGGCGGCACCCGCTCGACCGGGCAGGACCGATGTTCGATCATCGGCCAGCATCTTGCCGCACCGGGAAGGAGCAACGGAGAACGGCCAAGCCTGTCCGCAAGGCGTCACCCCCCGCCGCCGCGCATGGCAATGCCGTACCACCCAACGAAAAAGGGCGCCCCATGAGGGACGCCCTTTCCGCAGATCGTAGCGCGGTTTCCCGCGCGAACAATCAGTTGCTGTCCGAGTCGCTGTCCGAGTCAGCGACGACAACGATGCCGGCGACGACGGCGGCCGCTGCCAGGATCGCGACGATGACGCCACCGCCTGCCAGCTTTTCACCCTTGGCGGCCGGAGCCGACGCGCGGGCAACCGACAGCTTCGAAGCGTTGGCGGCATTGGCGATCGTCGGAGCCACGGTCATCGACACGGCCGAGGCCGCGATCAGCATCTTCTTGGCAAAACCCATTTCTACACTCCCTTGCAAAACTCTACGTCGGATCGCCTTTTGCATAGCAGCACGCCACCTGCAAGTCCTATCGTTCCATTCGCGATCAGCCGTTTGGCCGTGAAGACCAATAGTGATCGCGCGGGTGACTGGCCCGGAACAGGTTAAATTCGACTTAGTTCCGATCCGAAAAACACGATGATTCGCCAATAGTGGCAGATCGACCGACTTTGCCTACAATAGCGGCTGGTCGCGGGTGGCCAAAACTGGCGGACGGTACGGTATGGGCGCACCGTTCGGCAACGCCGCCAGCTCCGCCGCGATCAGTTCGGCGCGCTTGGATGCCGACGAATGCGTTCTGCTGTGGAATATCCCGCCATCGATTCGCGCGCCCGGTCCATGCCAGAAACGCACCGCTTCCTGCGGATCCCATCCCGCGTTGCGCAGCAGATGGACGCCCAGCCGGTCCGCATCATCCTCGGTCATGCGGTGGATACGACCGTTGCGGCCCAGCTCGCGCAGCAGGCCGCGACTGACCTTCGCCGCATCCAGCCGGGCATGATGTCGCAGGATATTATGCGACAGCTCGTGCGCGACGACGACGGCCAGTTGCGGGTCGGCAAGGCGGTCGAGAAACGCGCTGGAAATCTGCACCAGCCGTCCATCGGCCACCGCGTCCATCGCCGTTCCGATCCGCAGTTCGAACAGCGTCCGGCATCCGGCCGATGGGGCGATCGCAACCGTGCGCTCCGCCTTGTCGCGGCGCAGCACCAGGGTCAGCGGCCGATTGACCGGTTGCGCATCGAACAACGCGACCGTCGCATCGCGGGTCCTGGTATGGCCGCCACCGCTCGCAACCGGAACCGCCTGCCCATTGACGCTGACGATCGAATCGTCGGCACGGACCCCGGCGCGGGCGGCAGGACTGTCCGGCACGACGCCCTCGACCGCGACGCCGGTGGCAAAGTCGAACGCCGCCTTCGCCATCGGCTGTTCCGATTCGGCATATTGATCGATGGCGTGGACGACGATGCCCGGCACCGGCGCGATATCGGCGCAGAGCGGGGCATTGGCCGTCGCCAGGCGGTACCCGATTGCGCCGAGCCGCATATCCGCCGCGCGCAGCGTCTCCAGCGTCTGCACATCCACCGGCGCCGGTGCCGGCGCAGAAGCAGCACCCAGCGTGAGCAACGCCGCCAGCGCCCCCGCCGCGGGCTGAAGGCGGAACCGGCGCGCGACACGGGAGGGGATGCGATAAGCCATAGGCGGCAACTAGCATGAAATCGCCGGATCAGGCGATTGGGCGACAACGTTGTTTGCAGACGGCGGCCAGGGCAATGGGATGATCCGCCGCCTGCCACACGCGGCGGGCAGACCGGGCGTCGGAGCGCCTTCGGGGGTGAAAGCATATCTGGTCCGTGCTGCGCCCGACATCGCCGGGCAAAGCGCATCGATGCACGAGCCACCCCGGACCCATCCCCTCTCTTCCGTGCCGATCGCCTCGCCGCCAGGACGGCCTTTCCTGCGCGGCAAGCCTGCGCGTGTCGAACCGCGAGCCCGCATCAACGAAAACGGCGCCGGAAACACCGGCGCCGTCTACGATCGATTCAAGGCGTTTCAGCGCCCGGTCGGCGGTGCCATCCCGCCCGGCGGCGGCGTAGCACTACCTTGTTGCTGCTGCTGCATCATCTGCTGCTGGAGGACGGTTTCGGGAATGAAGTCGATCATCTCGACATCGAACACCAACACCTGCTTTGCCAGCTTCTCGACTTCGGGTGACATCGGGGGCGCGCCTTCGGGGCGCGGCGCGGCATAGCCGAGTTCCGGCTTCAGCCAGAAACGGTACTTCGACCCCTTCGGCATCAGCTTCAGCGCTTCGCCAAACCCCGGAACGACGCCCTTGGGCGACATCGGCATCGGCTGGCGGCTCTGGTCGAAGACCGTGCCATCGGTGAACTTGCCGACATAGTTGACCAGCGCGACATCGGCATCGGTCGGGGTCGGACCGCTGCCCTTGGTCAGCACTTCATATTGCAGGCCGCTGGCGGTGGTCATCACACCGGGGCGCGATGCGTTGCCCGACAGGAACGAATCGACGTCGCTGCGCGTGCCGGCCCATGCGAATCCGGCCGCAAGCAACAGGGCCAAGGCGATTCCCACCCATATCCAGACGATATGACGCTGCTTTACGGGATGCAGCGGAACGGCAGTGACCGACATCGAAACCCCTTATCGCGCGGCACGGCGGCCGCATCGCATGATCAGCGGGGCCGCCGGTCCTGGACCAGCGACCCATATCCGATTCTTACCGGGCGCTGTCGCGTTCCATCCGCTTGCGCTCCAGCTTGCGGGCGCGACGGACGGCGGCGGCACGCTCACGGGCGCGCTTTTCCGATGGCTTTTCGTAATGACGACGCAGCTTCATCTCGCGATACACGCCTTCGCGCTGCAGCTTCTTCTTCAGCGCACGAAGGGCCTGATCGACATTGTTATCACGGACGATGATCTGCATGGGGTCGTAAAGCTCCGGGTCTTTATCGCAATAGAATAGGGTTCGCCGAAGCATGGCTGCGGCGCGACGAATCCCCCTAACAGGACTGTCCGCGCCCGGCAAGTCAAACCGCCATGATTCAGAAGATCAGGTCGCCCCCCGCGCGACCGGCGAGGATTCGCCCGATCGCGTCGAACAGTGCGTCCATCGCCACCGGCTTGAACAACACCTCGTCCGCACCGGCGGCAATACAGCGTTCGGTCAGGTCGACGGCGGCATCGGCGGTGACGACGATGATCGGCAGCGTACGCTTGGCATCGTCGCGCGCCCGCACCCGCCGGATCACCTCGAACCCGTCCATGCCGGGCATCCGCAGGTCGAGCAGGACCAGGTCGTAATCCTGCTCGTCGATCCGCTGCAATCCGGCTTCGGCGCAATCGGCCTCGGCCATGGACGCGCCGGCCACGTCGAGCATGTCGCGGACGACCCGACGGTTCATCGCATCATCCTCGACGAACAGGATTTTCATGCCTGGTTCGCCGTTCGGGCGGGACGTGTTTCAACGCTGTTCATATTGCAACCCGCTATCGCGCTATGCGGCGTCCGGGACAAGGGAAACCGCCGGTGCCCCTTCTTCCGATTCGACAAACAATGCGTCGATTAATTGCGTAGCCGAAACGGGTTTGCGGAGCAACGTGATCGCCTGCCCCTCTGACGCGACAAGCTCCTGCGCGCGCGCCATGACCGCCATCCGCACGCCGCGCCGCGCGGCCAGTTCGGCAAGCGCGGCCATGTCACGCACCGGATCACTCGAGCCGGCGGACAACGACGCGGTATCGACCAGCACCGCCCGGACGCCATCCTGCGCCAGCCGCTCGCGCAGCGTATCGGCATCGTCGACGAACACGGTATCGGCAACATGGCCGGCGAACAGGGTGCGCATCATCGCGCGGGCGATCGGATTACGCTCGAGGACCAGCAGCATGTCAGCGGGCGGCGTGTCGTCGGAAACGGGTGCCGCATCCGCGTCCGGCATGACCGGTACCAGCGGCAGGTCGAGGAGGAAGGTCGTCCCCGCGCCCGGCGCGCTGCTGACCGTAATGTCCCCGCCCATCGCCCGCGCCAGATTGCGGCAGATGGTCAACCCCAGACCGGTTCCGCCGAATCGGCGGGTGGTGCTGTTGTCTGCCTGCTGGAACGATTCGAACACATCCTCCAGCCGATCGGGTGCGATGCCGATGCCGGTATCTACCACCGCGATCACCAGTCGATCGCCGGTCGCCGCCACCCGCAGCGCGATCTGGCCCGTGGGCGTGAACTTCAGCGCGTTCGACAGCAGGTTGAACAATATCTGCCGCAGCCGCACCGGATCCCCCTCCACCCACCGCGGAACCGGTCCCAGGTCGAGGACGAAGCCCAGGCCACGATCCTCTGCCTGCCGCCGCCACAGCCGGGCCAGGTCCTCGATAGTGGCGATCAGGTCGGTCGGCATCCGCTCCACGGTCAGCTTGCCCGACTCCATCTTGGCCACGTCCAGAATATCATCGACCAGCGACCGCATGGTGACGCCGGCATCGTGGATGATGTCCAGCCGGTCGCGCATGTCCGGCGCGAGCCGGTCGTCGCGCAGCATGACCTGCGCCATCCCGAGAATGCCGTTCAGCGGCGTGCGGATTTCATGGCTGGTCGTCGCCAGAAAATCGCCTTTCGCCTTCAGCGCCTTTTCGAGCGCGGCGTTGGTCGCGGCGAGATCGACGTTGGCCCGGCGGATCATGTCGCGGCTGCGGCGCAGCGTCAGCACGCCGAAGGCCAGCAGCGCGACCAGTACCGCGACCGCCGCCGCGATGCTGCCGAATAGGATGCGCTGGAACCGGGCACTCTCCCGTTCGAACGCGACGTTGCGCCGCAACTCCTCCTGCTTCAGCCGTGCGATGCGCAGTTCCTGGTTCTGGAAATCGAACCGTGCCGACATCAGCGCCGTCTTGGTCGAGGTCGTGAGTTGCGTCGCCTGTTCGTTCAGCCGGTCGAGCGCCTCGAGATGGGCCAGCGCCTTGGCGGTTTCGCCGGCCGCCGCATAGACAATATAGGCGTTGCGATGATTGTCGCGCGCGGCGAGCGGCGTTGTCTTCAGATCGATGCCGGCGAACGCACGGTCGAGCAGCTGCAGGGCCACGCCGGGCTGCCCTCGGTCGATCGCAATCCGCCCCGCCAGCGTTTCCAGCTGCTTCAGGACGGCGTCTGCCTGCGACTCACGCGCCAGCTGCAGGCCGGACGAGATCGATCGCCATGCGGCATCCTCCAGACCGGCCGCCCGCTGCGCTCGGGCAATATTGCCCAAAATTCGCGCTTCGAAGGCGGGATTCTTCAGTCCGGACACGAGGTCGAGCGCCCGACGCTGATCGACCAGCGCCGGGCGATACCGACCCATTTCGGTCAGCACATTTCCCCGGTTGTTCAGTAGCGAGACCAGCAGAAGGGGGTCGGCGGCATAGGCCTCGATCGCCTGATCGTGATAGCGAAGCGCTGCTTCGTAATCGGCACCCTGTCGATACAGCGCACCGATGCTCAACAAGGCCATGGCCTGTCCACGGGCATCGCCGGAACCTTGATAAATTCGATATGCCGCCTGATAGTCCGCCAGCGCGGATGCGACCGCGCTTTCGTCGGAGGCAAGGTCGCCGCGGGTTCGCAATATGTCGCCTTCAAGTGCGATGCGAGGGCGCATCGTTTGCACGATCTTCAGCGCCCGATTGATTTCCGCACGCGCCTTCTCGATATTGCCCAAGCGGGAATAGGCTTCCGCCTGCAGCCAGATACTGGCTGCGGCGATTCGCGATCTTGCCCCATCCCGCGATGTCGCGGCCCGCTCCAGCTGGACGCTTTGTCGCAGCCCCTCTTCCGGTTCCGCCACCAGCCCCGCGCGAACCGCATCGTACCGCTGCTCCAGCGTGGCATTTGCCCTCTGGCCCAGCGCAGGCGTCGCGCTACACGTCACCAGCAGGGCGAGAAGAGCGGGACGAATAGCGTGCGGGATCATGGTCCTATCATGCGCTGATCGGGGTTAATGCTGCGTAAGCCCTAGCCGGCCTTCCACTGCCCTTCGTTACGGCGGAATGAGAATCGCGGCCCGGCCATCGCCGCGACATGCCGCTCCTCGGACAGAAAGGTCAGGAAGGCGGGAAACTCGATTGGACGGCTGATCAGGAAGCCCTGCACCATGTCGCAGCCCATCACCCCCAACAGCGCCAGCGCCGCCGGCGTCTCCACGCCTTCGGCCGTCACTTCCATGTCGAGGGCATGAGCAAGGTCGATGGTCGATCGCACGATCAGCGGATCACGGTTGCTGCTGGTCAGCTGGGTCACGAACAGCTTGTCGATCTTCAGTTCCGATGCAGGCAGGCGCTTGAGATAGGCGAGCGAAGACAGCCCAGCGCCATAGTCGTCGATGGCGAGCGGCACCCCGATGTCGGCAAAGATGCGCAGATTGGCGATCGCGCTTTCCGGATCGCGGATGACTGCCGTCTCGGTGATCTCGAACCCGATCTTCGCAGCCCCGGCGCTGACCAGCGCACAGGCATCCCGAACGAAGGCGGCGTCCGACAACAGGATGCCGGAAATGTTGATGAAGACCGGGATGTCATGCCCGTGTTCGGCCATGGCACGCTGATCGGCGATCGCGCGCGCAATGATCCACAGCGTCAGGGGACCGATCGTGTCGGACCGCTCGGCCGCTTCGATGAACATGCCCGGCAGGATCAATCCGCGCACCGGATGGCGCCAGCGGACCAGCGCCTCGGCACTGACCACCTGCTGCTGACGCACTCGCACCTTGGGCTGATATTGCAGGAAGATCTGCCCGCTTGCGATCGCATCGGGCAGTTCGCGCATCAATTGGATCGGATCGTCGCCGGCCGACGGGTTGGCCAAGTCGCGGATCACGTCGCTGCGGATCTCGCGCGCATCGACCAGCGCCTGTTCGGCAGCCTCTGCCAGCTGGATGTCGTCCGCGTCGAGCATCGGGGCACCGACCCCGCCGACTCGCAGCGACAGGCGATAGGATTCGCCGTCCAGATTGAACGATTCGGCCATGATCGAACGGATCTGCCCGACGACCGCGACCCCTTCGGCGGACGAACCGCACTCGAACGACAGTTCCAGCACTGTCTGCCCCGACGGCACGGCTCGCACCAGCGGCAGCGCCTGCGCGAGGCGCGCCATCACATCCTCGATCACCCGCCGGGCGCGCGCCACGCCGACGCTCCGGCGCAGCGCAACGAAGTCCTGCAACTCGGCCAGCAGGACGAAGCGATACAGCGGCAGGTCGCGCAGCACGGTGCCCATGTCGATCGTCGGTCCAGCCGCATCGCGAATCAGCGCAGCGCGACGGGATCGCGGGCGATTCCTGGTCCCGACAAGCGGGAAATGATCCGATTTGGCGCGGCGCATGGCCGCTTCTCGCTACCCGCCAAACTGCAAAGCTTCGGTTAACGACGATGGCCCGCACTTTACGCGGGACCGCTGCGATTCCGATTTGGCTTTGGGTTAATTTTGCGTTAATAGTTGGAAGCGCTTCGGCGTAACTGGGAGAAAGAAAATGCAGGCGTTTTTCGCTCTGTTCCGTGACAGCTACGGCGACGATCTGCGTCCGATCTGAACGGAACTGCGCCTGGGTCGGTCCGGTCCGCCGGGCAGGTCCAGGCGCTTCTGCTACCCTCGACTGCCATCGACCTGCCGGTCAGCCCATCACGCCCCGGCCCCGCACGATAGCTGAACTGCCGCGCGCTGCAGGAATCGTTGTTTTGGTGGCTGCACCCGGATCGCTACCTGCGATCCATAATGACTGACACCAGCACCGATCGCCTGACCCATCTCCAGCGGCTGGAGGCGGAGAGCATCCACATCCTGCGCGAAGTCGTGGCCGAGGCCGAACGCCCGGTCATGCTCTATTTGGTCGGCAAGGATTCGGCGGTGATGCTGCACCTCGCCAAGAAGGCCTTCTATCCCGCGCCGCCGCCCTTTCCGCTGCTGCATGTCGATACGACGTGGAAATTCCGCGCGATGTACGCGCTGCGCGACAAGGCTGCCCGCGATGCCGGCATGGAATTGCTGGTCCACCAGAACCCGGAGGCCAAGGCACGCGGGATCAACCCGTTCGACCATGGCAGCCTGCACACCGACCTGTGGAAGACCGAGGGGCTGAAGCAGGCGCTCGACCATTATGGGTTCGACGCGGCGTTCGGCGGCGCGCGGCGCGACGAGGAGAAGAGCCGGGCGAAGGAACGCGTCTTCTCGTTCCGCTCGGCCAACCATCGCTGGGACCCGAAGGCGCAGCGGCCCGAACTCTGGCACCTGTACAACGCACGCAAGGCGAAGGGCGAATCGATCCGCGTCTTTCCGCTGTCGAACTGGACCGAGCTGGACATCTGGCAATATATCCTGGCCGAGCAGATTGAGATCGTGCCGCTGTATTTTGCCGCCCCCCGCCCAACCGTGGAGCGCGACGGCATGTTGCTGATGGTCGATGACGACCGGTTCCCGCTCAACCCCGGCGAAGTCCCGGTCGACCGCTCGATCCGCTTCCGCACGCTCGGCTGCTATCCGCTGACCGGCGCGGTGGAGAGCGAGGCGGCGACGTTGAGCGAGGTCATTCAGGAAATGCTGCTGACCACCACGTCCGAGCGGCAGGGCCGCGCGATCGATCGCGATGCCGGATCGGCCAGCATGGAAAAGAAGAAGCAGGAGGGTTATTTCTGATGGCGACCGCCCCCGCCTATACCCCCGATGCGCTGATCGCCGACGACATCGACGCCTATCTGGCGCAGCATCAGAACAAGTCGCTGCTGCGGTTCATCACCTGCGGGTCGGTGGACGACGGCAAGTCGACGCTGATCGGGCGGCTGCTATATGATTCGAAGATGATCTTCGAGGATCAGCTGGCGGCGCTGGAGAGCGATTCGAAGCGGGTCGGAACGCAAGGAGGCGAGATCGACTTCGCGCTGCTGGTCGACGGCCTTGCCGCCGAGCGCGAGCAGGGCATCACGATCGATGTCGCCTATCGCTTCTTCGCGACCGAAAAGCGCAAGTTCATCGTGGCGGACACCCCCGGTCACGAACAATATACCCGCAACATGGTGACCGGGGCGTCGACCGCCGACCTGGCCGTGATCCTGATCGATGCACGCAAGGGCGTGCTGACCCAGACGCGGCGGCACAGCTATCTCGCGCACCTGATCGGTATCCGCCACATCGTGCTGGCGGTGAACAAGATGGATCTGGTCGGTTACGACCAGGCGACTTTCGACCGCATCGTTGCCGACTATGCCGCGTTCGCCGAATCGATCGGCATCGCCGGCTTCACCGCGATCCCGCTGTCGGGGTTCAAGGGCGACAATATCGCCGCCGCCCCGTCGGCCAACACGCCATGGTATCCCGGCCCGGCGTTGATCGAGCATCTTGAAGCAGTCGAACTCGACAGCGAAGCAGCCGCGGCGCGCGCATTTCGCCTGCCGGTGCAGTGGGTCAACCGCCCGACGCTCGACTTTCGCGGGTTCGCCGGGCTGATCGCCGGCGGCACGGTCCGACCGGGCGATGCGGTGCGGGTTCTGCCGTCGGGCAAGACCAGTACGGTCGCG
The DNA here is from genome assembly GCF_913776855.1 of uncultured Sphingomonas sp. Lineage (GTDB taxonomy): Bacteria > Pseudomonadota > Alphaproteobacteria > Sphingomonadales > Sphingomonadaceae > Sphingomonas. Next base: position 20,379 of record NZ_CAJYQD010000022.1, read on the forward strand.
CGCATCGTCACGATGGACGGCGACCTGCCCCTGGCGGTGGCGGGCCAGTCGGTGACGATTACCCTTACCGACGAGATCGATTGTTCGCGCGGCGACGTGATCGCCGCCGCCGATGCGCCGCCGCAGGTCGCCGACCAGTTCCGCACGACGATCGTGTGGATGGATGGCGAACCGCTGCTGCCCGGTCGCGCCTATTGGCTGAAGACCGGGTCGGGCACCGTATCGGCAACGGTGCAGCCCCCGCGCCACGCGATCGACGTCAACACGCTGGCCGAACTGTCGGTCAAGACGCTGCAGCTGAACGACATCGGCGTGGCCGACGTGTTCACCGATCGCGGCATCGCGTTCGAACCCTATGCCGACAATCGCGATCTCGGCGGGTTCATCCTGATCGACAAGATCAGCAACGCCACCGTCGCCGCCGGCATGATCGATTATTGCCTGCGCCGCAGCCAGAACGTGCATTGGCAGTCGATCGACATCACGCGGGAGGCGCACGCCGCCCAGAAGAACCAGGCGCCGCGCGTGCTGTGGTTCACCGGGCTGTCGGGTTCGGGAAAATCGACTATCGCCAATCTGGTCGAAAAGAAGCTGCACGCGCTCGGCAAGCACAGCTTCCTGCTCGACGGCGACAATATCCGCCACGGCCTCAACCGCGACCTGGGCTTCACCGATGCCGACCGGGTGGAGAATGTCCGCCGCGTCGGTGAGGTCGCCCGGCTGATGGCCGATGCCGGGTTGATCGTGCTGACCGCGTTCATTTCCCCGTTCCGCGCCGAACGCGATCTCGCGCGCTCGATGCTGCGCGATGGCGAGTTCGTCGAGGTGTTCGTCGACACGCCGCTGGCCGTGGCGGAGGCGCGCGACGTGAAGGGGCTGTATGCCAAGGCGCGGGCCGGTACGCTCGCCAACTTCACCGGCATCGACAGCCCGTACGAACCGCCGGTTCGCCCCGACATCCATGTCGACACCACGCGCGAAACGCCGGAGGCGGCCGCCGAACGCATCGTCGAACATGTGCTGGGCATCTGGGCACCGACGCTGTGACCGACGACGCGCTGCTGGCGACCGCCATCGCCGCCGAGGCGGGCAAGTTGTTGCTCGCGATTCGCGCCGAGGGGCGGGAAACCGGCAAGGCACTGGGCGACCGTGCCGATGCGGAGGCCAATGCGCTGATCCTCGACCGGCTGCGCGCGGCCCGGCCCGATGCGTTCGTGCTGTCGGAGGAGTCGGCCGACGACAAGCTGCGCTGTGCCGCGTCGCAGACATGGATCATCGATCCGCTGGACGGCACCCGCGAATATGCCGAAGGGCGCGACGACTGGGCAGTGCATGTCGCGCTGGCGGTCGGCGGGCGCGCCGCGGCGGGCGCGGTCGCGCTGCCCGCGCTGGGCATTACCCTGTCGAGCAGCCCCGCCCCGATCGTGCCCCTCGCCCCCACCCGGCCGCGCATGGTCGTCAGCCGCACCCGCCCCGCGCCGCAGGCGCTGGCGGTCGCGGAGGCGATCGGTGCCGAGCTGATCCCGATGGGGTCGGCCGGGGCGAAGGCGATGGCGGTGGTGCGTGGCGAGGCCGACATCTACCTCCACGCCGGCGGGCAATATGAATGGGATAGCTGCGCACCGGTCGCGGTGGCGCTGGCCGCCGGGCTGCACGCGTCTCGGATCGACGGGACGCCGCTCTACTATAACTGTCAGGATACGTGGCTGCCCGACCTGCTGATCTGTCGTCCTGCCGATGCCGCGCGGGTCCTGCCGCTGATCGTCTGAGTCCTACCCCGCCGGCAGCGTCAGGATCGCGCGGGCGCCGAGGCCCGGTCCGTCACTGTCGAGCCGCAGCCTGCCGCCCATCGCCGCCATCCAGTTCGCACACCAGTGCAGGCCCAGCCCTCCGGCCTTCGCCTTGCGGGTGGAATAGCCGTGCTGGAACAGCATCGGCGCGTCGGCGGGATCGAACCCGTCGCCATCATCGGCGATCACCACCGTCACTTCCGGCCCGTCGGTCACGGTGACGATGACCTGCCCGTCGCCGTCGCCCCGTGCCGCGATCGCCTCCACCGCGTTGCGGAACAAGTTGCCGATGACCTGGCTGAGGATCACCCGGTCGGCCCGCACCCAGCAGGATGTGGCAGGAAAGGACACCGCGATCGAGCGCCCGTCACCATAGCGGGCAATGGCGCCGTTGCGCGCGATCAGGTCGGTCACGTCGCAACGGTCCAGCACCGGCCCCTCGTCCGCCACGTCCTGCGGCCCGCCGATGATGTCGAGGATGTTGGCCAGCGCCGCCCGGCCGGTTTCGAACTGGGCCAGCCGCTCCATCCGCGCCCGCGCCACGGCATCGATCGCGGTCATCAGAAAGGCGGCCAGCTTTTCGCGCCGGGCGGGTGGCAAATCGTGCCGTGCCAGTTCGGCGACGACGCGTTCGATCATGTCCCGTTCGGCGACGGGCGGCTGGGCAAGGCCATGCGACAGGATCGTGCTGATCGGCGACAAGGCGTTGCGGGCGTTGTGGACCAGCGCCGCCCGGCTTTCGGTACGCCCCAACCGGAACGAGCGCAGTTCGCGTTGCCCTGCCTGCTCCTGCACCTGCTGTCGCATCAGCGCCAGCCGCAGCAGCAATGCGCGGATTTCGGCCGGAGCGTCGGGCATGGGATGCGAAGCGGGTTCGCCGGGCGCGGCCATTGCCGTCATCGCCTGCGCGACCACCCGGAGCGGGTTGGTCACGTACCGCGCGATGGTGATCCGCAAGGTCGCCAACAAGATCAGCAGCAAGACGCCGCCCGCCACCGCACTCCAAAGCGCGGCGTTCCGCCCCGCCACGATCGCCAGCACGGTGGTAGTCAGCGCGATACCCACCCCACCTGCCAGCGCCAGCCACCCAAGCAGCAGGCGACCCAGCGGGCGGGGACCGGGCGCAGTCATTCGGTCGCCGTCCGCTCCCGACCCACGCCGTGTCGCGCCATTCGCGTTGCCGCCGCGCCATCGACCGGCCGCGCGAAATAATAGCCCTGCAGGTGCGAACAGCCGGCAAGGCGCAGCGCCTGCAACTGCTGTTCGGTTTCCACCCCTTCGGCGACGACCTCCAGCCGCAGCGCGCGGGCGAGGTGGATGATCGAATGGACGATCGCCGCGCTCTCGCGCTCGCGCCCCATCCCGTCGATGAAGCTGCGATCGATCTTCAGGCAATCGAGCGCGAACTTGCGGATATTGTAGAGCGACGAATAGCCAGTTCCGAAATCGTCGAGCGCGATGCGGAATCCCATCTGGCGCAGCCGGTACAGCGTGTCGGCGGCGCGTTCGGCATCGTCGAAGATCGCGGTTTCGGTAATCTCGATTTGCAACCGGTCGGGTGCGACGCCGGCACGCTGCACCTTTTCGACCAGATGGCCGACGAAATTCTGTCGCCGGAACTGGCGCGGAGAGAAATTGACCGAGACATACTGCCCCGGCCATTCGCCCAGCATCGCCAGCGCGGCATCGAGGACCCACTCGCCCAGCTTATGGATCAGGTTCGATTCCTCGGCGATCGGCATGAAGGTCGTCGGGCCGATCGCGCCGTGATCGGGACTGTTCCAGCGCAGCAGCCCTTCGAACCCGACGACCGCCAGCGTGTCCTGCGCCACGATCGGTTGGAACAGCAGCGCCAGTTCGCGATTCGCGATCGCCTGGGTCAGCCCCTGTTCGACACGACGGCGAAATCGGATCGATTCGTCCATGCTGTCGTCGAACAGCCGCACCACGCCCCTGCCCGATCGCTTCGCTTCGTTGAGCGCCAAGTCGGCGCGGCGCATCACGTCGACCGGGTCACGCCCACCCTCGCCACCGACCATCACCACGCCGATCGACGCCGCACCATGGATGGGGTGGCCGAACACCTGCAGGTCGGCCGAGCAGGCACGCACCAGCCGTTCGCAGCGCATCACCGCTTCATCGGCATGATCGGCACGCAGCAGCACGCCGAATTCATCCCCGCCCAGCCGCGCGACGAAACCGTCCTCACCCACCTGCTCGATCAGGATCGCACAGATCGTGCGGATCAGTTCGTCGCCGACCAGATGACCGAGGGTGTCGTTGATCAGCTTGAACCGGTCGAGATCGATCATCGCCATGGCGAAATTGCCCGGCCGCCGCGCCTGTTCGGACAGGATGCGCAGGAACGCCAGCCGGTTGGGCGCCCCGGTCAGCGGATCGCGATTGGCCAGGCGGATCGCCTTGCTCTCGTTCGCGGCCAGTTCGCGCGCCTGTTCCTCCAGTTCCTCGACCTTCGCCGCCAGCGCGGCACGGGCATCGGCAAGCGCCCGGTCCGAACGCCAGCGATGCGACAGCGCCGTGGCGGTCTGGACCACTTCGTCGGCGGTAAAGGGCTTGGCGATATAGAACAGCCGGTCGGGCGGCCCGGCGACCTGCGCGATCTGTGCCGGGGAAAAATCGGAATATCCGGTGACGATGACGATCTGCACCTCCGGGTCGATCGCCCGGATGCGCCGCGCCGTTTCGCGCCCATCGATTCCCGGCGGCATCCGTACGTCGATGAAGACTACGGCAAAGCGGCAGTCGTCGCGCGTCGCCCGTTCGACCGCCGCAACCGCTTCGTCCCCCTGATGCACATGGTCCAACGACAGCCGCAGCGGCCGGGCAGGTTCCGGCGCCACATCGTCGAACAGTTGCGCCGCCAGCCCGGCCAGCGCCGCCGCATCGTCCGATGGGGCGAACGACATGCGATATGAATCATGCACGGCGGGATCGTCGTCGACGATCAGGATGCGTACCGCGGGATCATCGGGGTTCATAACCTGTGCAAACTTACCCGGCTGGCGACCAACGTCGCTGGAATTGCCGGATCAGCGCGTGACGGGCCGTTTCGATCCCGTTTCGGACGATCCGCGGCCAAGTTTCGGCGGACCGTCGCATCTGGTCAGCGCATCGCCATGGTGCCAGAAGGCGGCCCATGGGCGAACATCATCATGGCCACGGCCACAGCCATCGTGGACAAGACGCCGGCCACGGGCACAGCCATGGCCATGGCGGTCACGGGCATCACCACATGCCGACCGATTTCGGCCGGGCCTTCGCCATCGGCACGCTGCTGAACATCGCCTTCGTCGTCATCGAGGGCGGCGCCGGTTTCTGGTTCGATTCGGTCGCGCTGCTGGCCGATGCCGGGCACAATTTGTCCGACGTGCTGGGTCTGCTGATCGCATGGGGCGGGATGGAACTGGCCAAGCGGCCCGCCACGCGGCGCTTCACCTATGGGCTGGGCGCGTCGACCATCCTCGCCGCGCTGGCCAACGCGCTGGTGCTGCTGCTGGCGGTCGGGGCGATCCTGCTGGAAACGATCCAGCGGCTGGGCAGCCCACGCCCGATCGACGGCTGGCCGGTGGTGTGGGTCGCGCTGGCCGGGATCGTCGTCAACCTGGCCACCGCGATGTTGTTCGCAGGTGGGCGCCATGGCGACGTCAATATTCGCGGTGCCTATCTGCACATGGCCTATGATGCGGCGGTGTCGGCGGGGGTGGTCGTCGCCGGGCTTGTGATCCTGTGGACCGGGGCGACGTGGATCGACCCGCTGGTCAGCCTGATCGTGGTTGCGATCATCCTGATCGGGACCTGGGGGCTGCTCAGCGAATCGCTGCTGCTGGCGTTACAGGCGGTGCCGCGCGGGATCGATGCGCACGCCGTCGAGGCGCTGCTGGCCGCGCAACCTGGGGTCATCCGGGTCCATGACCTGCATATCTGGCCGATGAGCACGACCGAAACCGCGCTGACCGCGCATCTGGTGGTGCCGGGCGGCCATCCGGGCGATGCGTTTCTGGCCACGGTACGGGATCGGCTGGAGCATGACTTCGCCATTGGCCATGCGACGATCCAGATCGAAACCGGCGACGACTGCGCGATGGCGCACGCGCATTAGGGGTTAAGGCGAATCACCCCTTGTCGCCATCTCCGCGCAGGCGGGAATGACGATGAAGGCTGGCCCGCTCAGCGCGCCACCGAAACGCGGTACACCATGCGGTGATGATACGGCTTGCCCGGCTCGACCCGCGCCGATCCGAACGCCGGCTGGTTGGGCGTGTCGGGGAATTTCTGCGGTTCGAGGGCAATGCCGTCGCCCATGCGGTACACATGGCCCTTCTTCCCGACGAGCGTACCGTCGAGGAAATTGCCCGAGTAGAACTGCACCCCCGGCTCGGTGGTCAGCACTTCCAGCACCCGGCCTGACGCAGGGTCCTCCAGCCGCGCCGCCAGCTTCGGCTCCTTTGTGATCCCGGCGTCGAGGACGAAATTATGGTCATAGCCGCGCCCGGCGACGATCTGCGCATCGCGGCCATCGCGGACATCCTGTCCGACGATGCGGCCGCGGGTGAAGTCGAACACCGTGCCCTTGACCGCGCGACGCTCGCCGGTCGGGATCAGCGCGTCGTTGACCGGCGTGTAGCGGATGGCAGGCATCGTCAGCCGATGGTGCATCGTGCCGATCGCGCTCCCCTCCCCACCCATGTCGAACAGCGCGTGGTTGGTCAGGTTGACGATGGTCGGCGCATCGCTCTTCGCGTCGAAATCGATCGTCAGCGCGCCCCTGTCGTCGAGTGCATAGGTGACGGTGACGTCGAGCGTACCCGGATAGCCCTGATCCCCCGCCGGGCTGTTGAGCGTCATCGTGACCGAGGCGGTCGGGCCATCCTTCACCGACACGATCCGCCACACGCGCTTGTCGAAGCCGACCGTGCCGCCGTGGAGCGAATTGGCCTTGTCGTTCTGGGTCAGTTGATAGCGTTTGCCGTCGAGGGTAAACGCGCCGCCGGCGATGCGGTTGGCATAGCGGCCGATCGTCTGGCCCCAGTAATTGGGCGCGGTGATGTAGCTGGCGGCATCGTCATAGCCGAGCGTGACGTCGGCGACCTTGCCGGTGCGGTCGGGTGCGTTGAACGCCTGCAGCGTGGCGCCCAGCGTCATGATCCGCGCGCTGACGCCGTTGCTGCCGGTCAGGGTCACCGCCTCCACCGCAGTCCCGTCGGGCAGCTTGCCGAAGCTCGAACGCTTGGCCGTCGCCGCTTCCGCCTGCGCGCCGCCGAATATGATGGCGGCCAGTGCGGCCTGGCAAAGAAACGCTCGCTTCATCGTCACCCCTCCCGTGGTGACCGGCGGGCTGTTCACGCCACGTCCGGTCCGTTGGGGGACGATATAGTCCGACAATAAGCGTCAGTTCAAGCGCGGTGCGTCAGCCGTCGCCCAGCCGTTCGATGTCGGCACCGACCGCCTGCAGCTTTTCCTCCAGCCGCTCATAGCCGCGATCGAGGTGATAGACGCGGCTGACCGACGTCTCGCCCTGTGCCGCCAGACCCGCGATGATCAGGCTCATCGACGCGCGCAGGTCGGTCGCCATGACCGGCGCGCCGATCAAACCGGCAACGCCGCGCACCACCGCCGACCGTCCGGTGACGGTGATGTCCGCACCCATCCGTGCCAGTTCCGGCACGTGCATGTAGCGGTTTTCGAAGATCGTCTCGGTCAGGACACTGGCGCCATCGGCACGGGTCAGCAGCGCCATAAACTGCGCCTGCATATCGGTGGCGAAGCCCGGATAGGGCGCGGTCGACAGATTGACCGGGCGGATATCGCCGCTCGCCTCTACGAATAACGAGGTCGCTTCCTCGCGTACCGCGACGCCCGCTTCGACCAGCGCGTCGATCGTCGCGCGCATGTCGCCCGGCACGACGTTGGCCAGTTCGACCGCGCCGCCGGTGATCGCGGCGGCACAGGCATAGCTGCCCGCTTCGATCCGGTCGGGCATGACGGCATAGGTCGCCCCGTGCAGCCGGTCGCGGCCCTCGATGGTCAGCGTGTCGCTGCCGATGCCGTCGATGACCGCGCCCATCGCGACGAGGCAACGGCACAGGTCGACGATCTCCGGCTCGCGCGCGGCGTTTTCGAGGACGCTGGTACCCTTGGCCAGCACGGCGGCCATCACCGCATTCTCGGTCGCGCCGACCGACACCACCGGGAAACGATAGCGCCCGCCTGGCAGGCGTCCGCCTGGTGCCGTCGCCTTCACATAACCCGCCGCCAGTTCGATCTCGGCACCTAGCGCCTCCAGCGCCTTCAGGTGCAGGTCGATCGGGCGGTTGCCGATCGCGCAGCCGCCGGGCAGCGACACCGTCGCCTCGCCCGCGCGCGCGACCAGCGGCCCCAGCACGAGGATCGACGCGCGCATCTTGCGCACGATGTCATAGGGGGCGACGGTCGAGGTCAGCCGCTGGCCGCGCATCGTCATCACGCGGCCGAACTCGCTGGGATGCGATCCCTCGATCGTGGTCGACACGCCGAACTGGTTGAGCAGGTGGCCGAAGCTGTCGACGTCCGCGAGGCGCGGCAGGTTGCGCAGCGTCAGCGGCTCCTCGGTCAGCAGCGCACACGGCAGCAGCGTGAGTGCGGCGTTCTTGGCCCCGGAAATGACGATGCGGCCGGACAGGCGATTGCCGCCGCGAATGACGATACGATCCATGCTCCAGCTTCTAGTGGGTACGCGAGGGGGCGCAAGAGGCGTGGCGGATCAGGCCGCTGCCGCCGGCCCCGCAACGAACGGCGCGATTACGCCGAGCGCGCGGTCGACCGACGCCGCCTTTTCACCGACCGGCGCGACATAATGGATCGCCGCCTCTGCATCAGCCAGCGAGCCGCCGCGCGCGATCATCCATGCCGCCAGATATTGCGACGCCATGCAGCCGCCGGCAGTGGCGACATTGCCGTGTGCGACAAACGGCGCATCGATGACCTCGACGCCAGCCTCCACGACCCATGGCTTCGTCGTCAGGTCGGTGCAGGCAGGCAGGTCGCCGATCCGGCCCAGCTTCGCCAGCAGCAGCGTACCCGAACATTGCGCCCCGATCAGCTGGCGCGCGGGGTCGAGCGCGAGCTGGGCCAGCAGATCGGCATCGGCGGCAATCTCGCGTGTGCGGATGCCGCTGCCGATCAGCACTGCGTCCGCATCGCGGGCGAAGGCGAGCGGACGCTGGCGGTGGATGGTGACGCCATTCATCGACGTCACCTCCTCGGTGGGCGAGGTGATGTACGCGGTCCAGCCCTGTGGCCGCATCCGGTTGAGGATGCCCGCCGCGATGAACGAATCGAGTTCGTTGAACCCGTCAAAGGTCAGGACCGCGATCTGCATTCGGCCAGTCCTATCGGGTGGAATCGAATGTGCAACCGGTCGCGGCGTGCTCCCGGCGACTGTTCCAGTTATCGCCGGCCCCCGGCCACGTGACAAAGGTTCAGCGAGGCCCGCGCCTCAAGCCTTTTCCAGCGTGCATTGCAGCGGATGCTGGTTCTGGCGGGCGAAGTCCATCACCTGCGCGACCTTCGTCTCCGCGACCTCGTAGGTAAAGACGCCGCAGACGCCGACGCCGCGCTGGTGGACGTGCAACATTACCCGCGTCGCTTCCTCCATGCTCATGCGGAAGAAACGTTGCAGGCACAGGACGACGAATTCCATCGGGGTATAATCGTCGTTCAGCATCAGGACGCGGTACGGCGTCGGTTTCTTGACGCGGGTCTGGGTCGCGACGCCAATTCCGGTCGCGTGATCGTCGTCATGGTCGCGGTCGTCACCGGCCATCGGGATGCTGTGCTGTCGAGACATGTCGCCGCAAAATATGGCATTGCCGGGGGACAGGGCAAGGGGGTGCGGCACCGGACGATACCGCCCATCATGCAAAAAGGGCGACCGCTCGCGCGATCGCCCCTTCCGTCCGTGTCGGTGAACCGACCGCTTACGCGGCGGTCTTCACCTTGTCGGCGGCAACCGCGACGCGGTTGCTGATCGGCTGCGCGGCGTCGCCGGCCAGCTTGATCATCATTTCGGTGGTCTTCGACGCTTCGGCGACGAACGAGTCGAACGACTGGCGCACGAAGTCCGACTGGAGCTTCATGAACTCGGTCGGCGACTTGACCGACGCCAGCGTCTTGGCGGTCGAGGTCGCGTGCTCGAACGACTTGCGGCCATATTCGGCCATTTCCTGGCCCAGCGATTCGAGGCCCTTGGCGGCGATGCGGCTGGCTTCGACCATCGCTTCGATGTTGCCCTTGGCCATTTCGTTCATTTCCTCGAAGCCCTTGGCGCCCTTTTCCATGGCGGCCTTGGCCTTCTCGTTCATGTCGGCCATCATCGCCTGCGCCTTGTTGGCGGCGTTCTGGGTGGTGGCGGTCGCTTCGTTGGTGACGTCCATGGTCTTTTCCTCGACTTGCGCGGTCACGGTCTCGACCGCCGCGGTGGTTTCCTCGACCGCGTTGTGCGCGGTTTCGACAACGGCTTCCGCCGCCTTGGCCACCGGTTCCGCGACGGGCGCGGGATCGATGGCGGGTAGTTCAACCTTCAGAGGCAATTCGGTCGGCGCGGCCTTCGGCTCGGCGACGAACGGTACCGGCGGGACGTCCGCCTTTACCGGTTCGGCAACCGGCGCGGCCGGCATCGGTGCGGCAGCCTCGACCGGGGCGGTCGCGACTGGGCGGGTGGAACGGGAACTGGCGGGCTTGCGCGCGCCGGTCTTCGGACCTCTCGTGGCCACTCGGACTTCCTCCATCTAGTGCTGCTGCGATGCACCAAATAGCGAATATCCATGACCGTTTCAAGACGGAATTTGTGCAGCGCAACATAAATATGCTGCACGTTTTCACCGGCACTTAGCGCGTTCGCACATACTCGCCGGGTGCATCGCACAGTGCCGGTGCAGTGCCGCCGCCGGGCACACGCAGGCCCTTGGCTGGAACGGTCTTCCCATCGGCCGCCGCGATCCATGCCCGCCAGTCCGGCCACCAGCTACCCTTCGTCTCCGACGCACCCGCGATGAACGCCGCCAGCGATTCGGCGGGCGCATCGTTGGTCCAGTACTGATATTTCCCGGCCGAGGGCGGGTTTACCACACCCGCGATATGCCCCGACCCGGCCAGCACGAAGCGCAACGGGCCGGTGAAATGCTCGGTCACCTTCCACACGCTTTCGGGCGGCGCGATATGATCCTCGCGTCCGGCCTGAATATAGGCGGGGGTCTTCACCGTGGTCAGGTCGATCGGCACGCCATCGACTATCATCGATCCGGGCTGCGCCAGCCGGTTGTCGCGGTAGAGATCGGTCAGATAGCCTAGATGCCAGTTCGCCGGCAGGTTGGTGACGTCGGCGTTCCAGTGAAGCAGGTCGAACGGCGCGTAATCGTTGCCGAGCAGATAGTTGTTGGTGACATAGTTCCAGATCAGGTCGCGGCCGCGCAGCAGGTTGAACGTCGCCGCCATGTAGCGCCCGTCGAGATACCCGTCCTTGCCCACCTGCCGGATCAGGCCCAGCTGTTCATCGTCGACGAACAGCGACAATTCGCCGGCATCGGCAAAATCGACCTGCGCGGTGAAGAACGTGGCGGTGGCGACCTTCGCCGCCTCGCCGCGCGCCGTCAGCAGCGCCAGCGTCGCGGCCAGCGTCGTGCCCGCGACGCAATAGCCGATGGTATGGACCGACTCGACGCCCAGCAGGTCGCGCACCGTGTCGATCGCGTCGACCTGTCCGCGCACGACATAATCGTCCCACGTCACGTCCTTCATCGACGCATCGGCCGATTTCCACGACACGACGAAGACGCTCAACCCCTGTTCCACCGCCCAGCGGATAAAGCTCTTCTCGGGCGTCAGGTCGAGGATGTAGAAGCGGTTGATCCACGGCGGAAAGATCAGCAGCGGGATCGCCCCGACCTTTTCGGTGGTCGGCGCATAGTGGATCAGTTCGTAGAGCGGCGTGCGTTTCACGACCTTGCCCGGTGTCGTCGCGACGTTGCGGCCCAGTTCGAACGCGCTGGTGTCGCTCTGCGTCATCTGGCCCTTGGCCATGTCGGCCAGCATATTCTGCAGGCCCTTCAGCAGGTTCTCGCCGCGGGTCTCGATGATTTTTTCGACGACTAGCGGGTTGGTTGCGGGAAAATTGGTCGGGCTCATCGCATCGATCAGCCCGCGCGTCGCGAAACGAAGCTGTTCCTTCTGCTTGCCCTCCACGCCGTCCAGCGCATCGACGCTTTTCAGCATATGGTCAGCGACCAGGAAATAGCTCTGCCGGATGAAGGCAAAGAGCGGGTCGTCATGCCATTGCTTGGCCTTGAAGCGCCGGTCGCGGGCGCGCTCGGGCGATTCCTCGACCGGGGTGGCATTGGCGGGGTCGAGGAATCGCTGCCACAGCTTCATCGTATCGGCCCAGAAATCGCTCTGCGCCTTCAGCATACCGGTAGGATCGGGGATCGCCGGGGTCCGCTCCAGCAGGTCGATGCCCTGTTCGAGCATCATCTGCTGCGCCCGGCCCAGCATCTGGGTCCAGTGCTGCAAATCCTCCAGCGACATGGACGGGGCCGGCGGCGTATTCGACTCGGCGGTCATTTTCTTCTCCTGAAGGCAGGCGGGCCTACCCGTTAGTTGCTTCCTAGCGTAAGGACCGCCGGGAAAGGAACGAGAATGTCCGACGAATTCTACCGCATGAAGCGCCTGCCCCCCTATGTCATCGCCGAAGTGAACGCGATGCGGGCGGCCGCGCGTGCCGGTGGCGAGGACATTATCGACCTCGGCATGGGCAATCCCGACCTGCCGCCGCCCGACCACGTCATCGAAAAGCTGGTCGAGGTCGCGCGCAAGCCCTCGGCGCATGGCTATTCGCAGTCGCGGGGCATTCCGGGCCTGCGCAAGGCACAGGCGAATTATTACGGTCGCCGCTTTGGCGTCGATATCGATCCCGACAGCGAGGTCGTGGTGACGATGGGGTCGAAGGAGGGGCTGGCCAGCCTCGCCACCGCGATCACCGCGCCCGGCGACGTCATCCTCGCCCCCAATCCCAGCTACCCGATCCATATGTTCGGCTTCATCATCGCCGGCGCCACGATCCGCGCGGTGCCGACGACCCCTGACGAGCATTATTTCGAAAGCCTCGAACGCGCGATGGCGTTCACCGTGCCCAAGCCCAGCGTGCTGGTGATGGGATATCCGTCGAATCCGACCGCCGAGGTCGTCGACCTCGCCTTTTACGAACGAGTGGTGGCGTTCGCGAAGGAACATGGGCTGTGGGTCATTTCCGACCTCGCCTATTCCGAACTCTACTATGACGGTTGCCCCACCCCTTCCATCCTGCAGGTGCCGGGCGCGAAGGACGTCGCGATCGAGTTCACTTCCCTTTCCAAGACCTATTCGATGGCCGGCTGGCGGATGGGCTTCGGCGTCGGCAACAAGAAGCTGATCGCGGCGATGACGCGGGTGAAGTCGTATCTCGACTATGGCGCGTTCACCCCGATCCAGGCGGCGGCGTGCGCCGCGCTCAACGGCCCGCAGGATATCGTCGAGAAGAACCGCCAGCTATACCACAAGCGCCGCGACGTGCTGGTCGAGAGTTTCGGGCGGGCCGGATGGGACATCCCCTCGCCGCGCGCGTCGATGTTCGCCTGGGCGCCGCTGCCGCCGGCGCTCGCCCATCTTGGGAGCCTCGAATTCGCCAAGCAGTTGCTGACCGAGGCCAAGGTCGCGGTCGCACCGGGCGTCGGCTATGGCGAGAATGGCGAAGGCTATGTGCGGATCGCGATGGTCGAAAACGAACAGCGGCTGCGCCAGGCGGCGCGCAACGTGAAGAAATATCTCCAGTCGATGGGGGTCAATACGCCGGCGGGGCGGAACGCGGGGTAGGGCCTGCCCGGCACCATCCTACCCCCGCGCAGGCGGGGTCCCAGCAGGATGTGCCAGGTGCCTTGCTTCGTCGCTGCCGAACCCCCGCGCAGGCGGGGGTCCAGGGTTGGAAGACGCGGCGGCTGGTCCGTGCGGCTCTGGATCCCCGCCTGTGCGGGGATACGGCATGAGCGGCTCGGCGGCTGGAACCCCGGCCGCTTCCCGACGCTATATGCGGCAACGCAAACCGGAGCGCATCCATGACCAGCCTGCCCCTCGAACTCACCCTGCTCGGGTGGTCGGTCGTACTGCTGGTGATCGCGATCATGCTGCAAGGGCAACTAGCCACGCGCGAACTGGGTGTCGGGTGGAACGCCGGCCCGCGCGACGGCGACCAGCATCCCAAGGGCGCGCTGGCCGGTCGGGCGCAACGGGCGCTCGACAATTTCAAGGAAAGCTACCCCGCCTTCATCGCGCTTGCGCTGGCACTCGCCATCAGCGGGCGGACCGGCGGGTTGGGTGCGATCGGCGCGATGCTGTGGTTCGGCGCGCGGATCGTCTATCACCCGCTCTACCTGTTCGGGGTGCCCTATGTCCGCAGCCTGGTGTGGGTCGCCTCGATGTTCGGGTTGCTGCTGATGCTGATCCGCCTGCTGTGACAAGCATGGCTTGATCGGCCCCATATTTTCCTCGCTACGCACCGCCGCGCGGCTGTCGCACGCCATGGCGCCCGGCATTCCGCCTGGGCGGAGTCGTCGGCATGTTCGTGTTCAAGGGTCTTGAGAGCCACCCGCGCAGCTTCGTGAAGGCGGTATCGTGGCGCACCGTGGGATCGATCGATACCTTCGTGCTGGGGCTGTTCTTCTCCGGATCGGCCAAGCTCGCCGGGGCGATCGCCGGGACCGAGGTCATCACCAAGATCCTGCTGTTCTATTTTCACGAACGCGCCTGGTCGCTGGTGCGGTGGGGCCATCGCACCGATGCGACAGCGGAAGCCGCGCCGGACGACGAAGCGGCTCCCGAAGCCCTGCCCACCACCGGCTGATCCGGGGTCAGTCGCGCAAGACGTCCGCTTCGAGCGCCCAGAGCAGGTCGCTCTTGTCCAGCACCCGGCCGTCATGGCTGTGGACCGCGACCGTCGCGATCGGTCGACGGTCGCGCGCATCGACCAGGATCGGCGTCGCCGCCACGCCGGTTTCCCATCGTTCGCCCCATTGGCGCAGCGCGACCATCGTCGGCAGCAGCGCCCGTCCCTTTTCGGTCAGGCGATATTCGATCTTGCGCCGGTCCGCCGCGACCGCACGCCGTTCGAGGATCCCATGCCCGACCAGCCGCGACAGCCGGTTGGCCAGGATGTTGCGCGCGATGCCCAGTTCCGACTGGAACTCCTCGAAATGACACAGGCCGTTGAACGACCCGCGCAGGATCAGGAACGACCAGCGTTCGCCCATCGCCTCCAGCGCGGCGGGCAGGCTGCACCGGTTGGCCAGTTCGCGCAGCGGTTCTCTGAGGGTCGTCGTCATTCGAAACAGCCTAGCCCAATGTGACAGCAAGGGAAATAGCACCGATTTCGCGGCTGCAGCAAAGATAGTCATTTGCAACTTACATCGATGTATATTAGCTGCGGCATCGACGAATCGACCGCTGGAGACGCGCCATGAAGACTTTCGCCCTGCTCGCCGCCGCCGCCATGACCCTGCCCCTCGCCGCCACGGCGCAGCCGGTCCGCGGCTATGCGGCGGTGCCCGCCGTTGCCCCCACGATCGCCGCGATGATGACGCGCAGCACGCCGTGGAAGTGCGCGGGCGATCGCTGCGTCACCAACCGGACCGAGGGCAGCCCGCTGACCATGTGCCAGCTCGCGGCGAAGGAACTGGGCACCCTGACCACCTTCACCGCCAATGGCGAGGCGTTCGCCGCCGAACAGCTCGCCAAATGCAACACCCGCGCCAAGAGTGCGTGAGGCGCATTAAAAACGGTTGCAATGCACGACCACCCCGCTCCATCTAGATTCCATGCTGCGGCAGTATGAATTGGTGGAGCGGGTCAAGGCCTATGACCCGGATGCGAACGAGGCGCTGCTGAACCGCGCCTATGTCTTTTCGATGCACGCGCATGGCAGCCAGAAGCGCGCATCCGGCGATCCTTATTTCAGCCACCCGATCGAGGTGGCCGGCATCCTGACCGACCTGCACCTCGACGACGAGACGATCGCGACCGCGATCCTGCACGATACGGTCGAGGATACCGTCGCCACCCACGAGGAAATCCAGGCCAAGTTCGGCGAGAACGTCGCGCGGCTGGTAGAGGGCGTGACGAAGCTGTCGAAGATCGAGGCGCAGACCGAGAACGAGCGCGCCGCCGAGAACCTGCGCAAGTTCCTGCTGGCGATGTCCGACGATATCCGCGTGCTGCTGGTGAAGCTGGCCGACCGGCTGCACAACATGCGCACGCTCCATCACATCTCCAAGCCCGACAAGCGCAAGCGGATCGCGCGCGAGACGATGGACATCTATGCCCCGCTTGCCGAGCGGATCGGCATGTACGAGTTCATGAACGAAATGCAGACGCTGGCATTTCGCGAGATCGAACCCGAGGCGTATGAATCGATCACGCTGCGCCTCGAACAGCTCGAGGCCGGCGGCGGCGACCGGGTGGCCAAGATCGGCGGCGACCTGAAGGCGATGCTCGACCGCCACGGCATCGCCGCCGAAATTTCGGGTCGGCGCAAGCACCCCTATTCGATCTGGCGCAAGATGTCCGAACGGCACGTCACGCTGGAACAGCTGTCCGACATCATCGCCTTCCGTGCGATCGTCGACAGCGAGGAGGAATGCTACCGGGCGCTGGGCATCATCCATCGCCGCTGGCCGATGGTGCCCGGACGCTTCAAGGACTATATCTCGACGCCCAAGCGCAATGGATACCGTTCGCTCCACACCAGCGTCATCCATGCCGAGAACATGCGGATCGAGGTGCAGATCCGCACCCGCGAGATGCACGCCCAGGCCGAATTCGGGCTGGCGGCCCACTGGGCCTACAAGCAGGATGCGGTGCGCCCCGATACGCAGGTGCGCTGGATCCGCGACCTCGTCGAGATCCTAGACAATGCGGAGAGCCCGGAAGAGCTGCTCGAACATACCCGCATGGCGATGTATGCCGACCGCATCTTCGCCTTTACGCCGAAGGGCGAGCTGCACCAGTTGCCCAAGGGCGCCACGCCGATCGACTTCGCCTATGCCGTCCACACCGATCTGGGCGACCAGGCGGTGGGTGCAAAGGTCAATGGCGGTGTCGTGCCGCTGCGTACCGAGCTGAAGAACGGCGATCAGGTCCAGATCCTGCGGTCCAAGGCGCAGCGCCCGCAGGCGAACTGGCTGAACTTCGCGATCACCGGCAAGGCCCGCGCCGCGATACGCCGCTATATCCGCCTGCGCGAACGCGACGAGACGGTGGCGCTGGGCACCAAGCTCTATCTCGAACTGATCGCCCGCCTGCCGGTCCCGCCGGGCAGCGACGCGTTGGGCGAGGCGCTGAAGCGCCTGAAGCTGTCCGAGGAGGCGCAGCTGTTCGAAGGGCTGGCGCGCGGCAAGCTGAGCGAGGAAGCGGTGATGGAGGCGGTGATGCCGGGCGTCATCGCCAACCGGCTTGCCGAACCGATCCCGGCACAGCGCGCGCCAATCGAGATCAAGGGGCTGACCGCCGGTGTCGGTTACGACCTCGCCACCTGTTGCCACCCGGTGCCGGGCGACCGCATCATCGGCGTCCGGCGCGGCGCAGGCCGGTTCGAGGTGCATGAGATCGGATGCCGCGAGATCGAGGCGATCGATCCGCATCACTGGATCGACCTTACCTGGGGTGACAATGCCGAGGGGGCGACCGCGCGTATCGCGGTCACGCTGAAGAACGAGCCCGGCGCGCTGGGCGCTGTCGCGACCGTCATCGGCGGGCACAAGGCCAATATCCTGGGGCTGCGGCTCGACAACCGCGACACGACCTTCCACACCAACACCATCGACGTGGAGGTGCGCGACGCCGCGCATCTGATGAAGCTGCTGGCCGGGTTGCGCGCGGCGGATGCGGTGAACAAGGCGGAGCGGGTCTAGGCGGCGGACGATCGTCGCCGTCATCGTCGCGAACGGGCGATCGTGGCGTCCGCAGCCGGACACTGGTCTTGTCACACAGAAAAATCGAAACGCCACTGGCGCACCCGAAGGGATTCGAACCCCTGGCCTCTGCCTTCGGAGGGCAGCGCTCTATCCAGCTGAGCTACGGGTGCTTGGCCGTGGAGGCACGCGCCTAGCAAAGGTCGCGTGGCATTGCCAGCCGTTTCAGTCGGTCGCGACCGTCTTTTGCTTCGGCGCGGGTGTTTTCGGTTTGAACGCGCACAGGTCGGCGACCGGACAGCGCCAGCATTCCGGACGCCGCGCCTTGCAGATATAGCGGCCGTGCAGGATCAGCCAGTGATGCGCGTGCAGGCGGAAGGGTTGCGGCACCACCCGCTCCAGCACCGATTCGACTGCGTTGGGCGTCTTGCCTCGCGCAAGGCCGGTGCGGTTGCCGACGCGGAAGATATGGGTGTCGACCGCGAACGTCTCGGCGCCGAATGCAACATTCATCAAGACATTGGCGGTCTTGCGCCCGACACCGGGCAGTTTTTCCAGCGCGGCGCGGTCGTTCGGCACCTGTCCGCCATGGTCGGCGATCAGCGCTTCGGACAGGGCGATGACGTTCTTTGCCTTGGTATTGAACAGGCCGATGGTGCGGATGTGCTGCTTCAGCCCGTCGAGGCCCAGCGTCACCATCTTTTTCGGCGTGTCGACCGTGGCGAACAGCGCGCGCGTCGCCTTGTTCACGCCGGCATCGGTCGCCTGCGCCGACAGCACGACCGCGACCAGCAGCGTATAGTCGTTGACCGATTCGAGTTCTGTTTCGGGGTGCGGGTTATCCTCCGCCAGCCGTCGGAAGAATTCGAAGATGTCGGCCTTCTTCAAACGCCCAGCACCGCATCCATCGTGTAGCGGCCGGCCGGTGCGCTCGCCAGCCACAGCGCGGCGCGCACCGCGCCGCGGGCGAACAGGGCGCGGTCGTCGGCGCGGTGGCCGAGTTCGATCCGCTCCCCCTCGCCCGCGAACACGACCTGATGATCGCCGACGATCGTGCCGCCGCGCAGCGAGGCGAAGCCGATCGTGCCGCCAGCGCGCGCACCGACCAGCCCGGCGCGGCCGATCACGCCGCTGTCGGCAAGGGTCGTGCCCATCCCCTCTGCCGCCGCGTCGCCCAGCATGAGCGCGGTGCCTGATGGCGCATCGACCTTCAGCCGATGGTGGCTCTCGACGATTTCGATGTCCCAGTCGGGGCCGAGCCGCCGCGCGGCGTCGCGCACCAGCCGCGACAGGAGCGCGATGCCGAGCGAGGTATTGCCGGTCTGCAGCACGGCAACTTCGGCGGCGGCTTCGTCGATCATCGCGTGGTGGCGGTCGTTCAGGCCGGTCGTGCCAATGACGATCGGGGTGCCCGTTCCGCGCGCGGCGGCCAGATTGGCCGCCAGTGCTTTGGGTGAGGAAAAATCGACCAGCACATCGGCGCGCGACGCCAGATCGACCGGATCACCGCCCTGATCGACGCCGCCGGCCAGCGTTTCGCCGACCCGTTCGATCTCCTGCGCGATCGCGCGTCCCATTCGGCCCTGCCATCCGAAGATACCGATGCTGGTCACTGGTTCCCGTCCGCCTGCTTCGCGCGGTCGCCCGACGCGACCCCGGCTCCGCGCGGTCCATGGCCCCGGCGGCAGGGATGTGCAAGCGATTGTGCCAGTCGATGGCGACTGCCTTAGCGCTGGACCGACGCGACCGGTGCCTCGGCATATTTCGGATCGTTCGGATCGAAATCCGGCTGCGGATCGAAGGTGCGCGACGTCAGCGCGACATTGCCGAGGCCCAGCAGCTTGAACGTGCCGATCTTGAAGATTTTGGGCGGGCTGCCCGCGCGTTCGACGGTCACCGCATCGACATGCAGGTCGCCATGCCTGGTCCACAGCATATGGGGGGCCAGGATCATGTCCATGTTGTTGTAGCGCACCGACAGGCAGATCCGCTGCATCAGGGCGAAGCGGATGATGTCGCTGAGCGAGGCGCGCAGCTCTTCCGTGGCGGTGTCGGTCGCGGACTCAGGGGCGGCGTCGTTGTGCATCGCAGCAATAGGTAACGATTGCGACAGCCGCCAGCAAGGGGGGCGGTTTCATCCAAAAGCCCAAATCGCCATCACCCGCCCCGGCGAAAAGGCGAACAGGCCGGGGATGATCATCGCGCCGAGGAACATGCCCACCAACCGGCGGCGATGGCTGGGGATGTCGCCCGCGCGTGCCGCGGCGATCGATGCCCATGCGGCCGCCAGCGTCACCGGCACGAAGATATGAATCCACGAAAAGCTGCCATGGTTGAGTTCGCGGATGAGCAGCGCGCTGAGCGCGGTCGACGCCATCAACGCCATCCAGATCCGACCGAGCAGCCGGTGCCGCCCCCCGCCCTTGCGCGTCAGCAGGATATATAGGCCAAGCGGGATGGCGGGTAGCACACTCATCAGATGGATGGCGACCGCCACGTCGTGCGCGGCCGGCGCGGTGGGTGCCATGCCGGTCGCGGCACGAACCAGCGCGAGCAGGCTGAGCAGGCTGAGCGCACTGCCACTCGCCACCATCGCCCCACGCAGCAGCGGCGAGACATCGGTCGGGCGAACGGCGGTCGGGGCGGTGGCGGACATGCTGGAGCTTCCTGTTGGTCGGTGTCGTCCCTGCCGTGCCGCCATGCCGCTCGCCGGCAAGGCGATGTTCGCGAAGTGCGGCCGTCGCATCGCGGATCGTCCGCCCTGCCCGTTCGCGATGCGCGAAATGGCAGCGTCTGACAGAGCGAACGTGCCAATCGTCGGCGAGCGCGCTATCGGAAGGACGCCCTCCGACCTGATTCCAACCCGAGCCGCTTATGCCCGATGCCCGCCGATTGCTGATCGACCTGACCATCATGTCGGTCGTCGGCATGGTGCTGGCGGTGCTGGGGCCGTTCGGCAGCTTCGCCATGCCGTTCGCGCTGCGCCTGGCCTATTGGCTCGGCATCGCGCTGGCCGGCTATGCCCTGTACCTGCCCGCGACGGTCGGCGCGACCCGACTGGCCGCGCGACTGGCCTTGTCGGAAGCGGGGCTGTGGATCGCGGCCTGTGTCGTCGCCACCGTGCCGATGACAATGGTCGTATGGGCCGTCGAAGGGCTGTGGCATCCGCTGCGCCCACCTTCGGCGCAGCAATGGCTGGCGAGCTATGCCAACGTCCTGATCCTTGGGTCGGCGATCACGTCGATCTTCTGGTTCGGGCGGGCGCGGCGGCTGCGGGCGGCGGTGCCGATGCCTATCGCCGCGCCGATCGTCCCAGCTCCAGCAGTTGCCTCCCCCGCGCCGCCGTTCCTCGACCGCCTGCCCCCGCATCTCGGCCGCGACCTGATCGCGCTGGAGATGGAGGACCATTATGTTCGTGCGCACACGCCCGCCGGATCGACGCTGATCCTGATGCGGATGCGCGACGCGGTGGGCGAGCTGTCCGGCGTCGAGGGCGCGCAGGTCCATCGCAGCTGGTGGGTCGCGCGCGGCCATGTGACGGGCACGGAGCGCGACGGGCGCAACCTTCGCCTGCTGCTGACCGGCGGGATCGCGGCGCCGGTCGCACGCGGCCAGACGGAGGCGTTGCAGGCGGCCGGCTGGCCCGTACGCAGCACGACGGTTTCATCGCGCGCCGCAATCGGCTAGGCGACAGCCGATCATGGGAAATCTCTTTATCGTCATGGCCGGCGGCGCGATCGGCGCCGGCCTGCGACATCTCTTCGGGCGCTGGACGCTCACGACCTTTGGCCCCGGCTACCCGTGGGGAACGCTGGGCGTCAACCTGATCGGCGGGCTGGCGATGGGATTGCTGGTGGGGCTGCTGGCCCGCCAGGGCGGCAACGAACAGGTCCGGCTGGCGCTGGGCGTCGGGGTGCTGGGGGGGTTCACGACCTTTTCGGCCTTTTCGCTCGACCTGGTGAACATGATCGAGCGCGGCGCGCTGGCAGAGGGGCTGGGTTATGCGTTGCTATCGGTAATCGGTGCGGCGACGGCGCTGTTCGCTGGCCTGTATATGACGCGGGGGGCGGCATGAGCGAGAACGACGTCCGGCAATTCACGGTCGGGACCGATGACGACGGCATCCGGCTCGACCGCTGGTTCAAGCGGCATCTGCCCGATACCAGCTTCAACACCGTGTCGCGCTGGGCGCGGACCGGGCAGTTGCGTATCGATGGCGGCCGCGCCCAGCCGGGCGCGCGCCTGTCCGCAGGCCAGGTGCTGCGCGTCCCGCCGCCCGAATCGGCGATCGTCGCCCAGCCGAAACCGAAGGCCGAGCGCCCGCCGCTGTCGGCCGAACAGACCGAGTTCGCGCAAGGCCTCGTCATCCACCGCGACAAGCAGGCGCTGGTGCTGAACAAGCCGCCGGGCCTCGCGACGCAGGGCGGGACCAAGACCCACGACCATGTCGACGGGCTGCTCGACGCGCTGCAGTTCGATGGCGAGAGCCGGCCGAAGCTGGTCCACCGGCTGGACAAGGATACGTCGGGCGCGCTGCTGATCGCGCGCACCGCGCGGGCGGCGGCGTTCTTTGCCAAGTCGTTTTCGGGGCGGACCGCGAAAAAGGTCTATTGGGCACTGGTCGTCGGCATTCCCGACATTTCCGACGGCATCGTCGACCTGCCGCTGGCCAAGCAGCCGGGCACCGGTGGCGAAAAGATGCATGTCGACGAAGCGGAAGGGCAGCCTGCCCGCTCGCGCTACCGCGTGATCGAACGCGTCGGCAATCGCGCGGCATGGGTCGAGCTGCAGCCCTTTACCGGGCGCACCCACCAGCTGCGCGTGCATATGTCGGCGATCGGCCACCCGATCGTCGGGGACGGCAAATATGGCGGGCAGGCGGCGTTCCTGACCGGTGGGGTCAGCCGCAAGATGCACCTGCACGCGCGCCGCATCCGCATCGATCATCCCGATGGCGGACAGGTCGACGTGACCGCCGAACTGCCGCCGCACTTTGCCGAGAGCATCGATCTGCTGGGCTTCGACCTGAGCCTTGGCAATGCGATGATCGACGATGCCCCGCCGCCGGTGACCAAGGCCGATCTGAAGGCCAAGGCGAAGGCGCACGCCAAGAACTATCGCAAGGAACGGCGCGGCGAGCGGCGGTCGCGGGGCCAGCGCGACTGATGCACCCGGACGCGACCTTTCGGATGGACGAGGATGCGGCGCGGGCGTTCGTCCGTGACGAGGGTTTCGGCATGTTGTTCGCCACCACCCCCGACGGCCCGCGCGTGGCACAGGTGCCGGTGGTGTCCGCGGCGGACGGCACGCTGCGTTTCCATCTGGGACGGCGCAATGCGATGACGCCGCATCTGGCGGGCGCGACCGCACTGTTCGTGGTGCAGGGGCCGCACGCCTACATCTCGCCGCGCTGGTACGACACCGGACCGGATGCGGTGCCGACGTGGAACTATGTGTCGGTCGAGGTGGAGGGCATCGTCCACCCGATCGACCGCATGGGCTTACGCGAACAGGTCGACGCGATGGCCGACAGATACGAAGCCGAACCGAAATGGTCGGTTGCCGGCATGGACCCGCGCAAGGCCGACGGATTGTTCGGCGCGATCACCGGATTCGAACTGGTGCCGACGGCATGGCGCGGCACCGTCAAGCTGGGTCAGAACAAGCCCGCCGTCGTGCGTGATCGCGTTGCCCGCGCGCTGGGCGACCATCCACTGGCGGCATGGACGCGTGGCGCATGATTCGCCTTGCCGTGTTCGATTGCGACGGGACGCTGGCCGATGGGCAGGCGAATATCTGCCTCGCCATGGCGCTGGCTTTTGCCGATGCCGGCCTGGCCGAACCCGATCCGCGCGCGGTGCGGCAGATCGTGGGATTGAGCCTGCCGCAAGCGGTCGCGATGCTGGTGCCCGACCGCGATGCCGAGCTGCACGATGCGGTGGCGGAGGGGTATAAGCGGCATTTCCGTGCGATGCGGACCGACGGGCGGCTGGCCGAGGAGCCGTTGTTCCCCGGCATCGCCGATGCGCTGACTGCGCTGCTCGACGGGGGATGGACGCTGGGCGTGGCGACCGGCAAGTCGGATCGGGGCCTTGCGCTGCTGCTGGCGCATCACGGCCTGACGCACCATTTCACGACCTTGCAGACCGCCGATCGCCACCCGTCAAAGCCACATCCGGCGATGCTCTATGCCGCGATGGCCGAAGCGGGGGCGATGTCCGAAGCGACGGTGATGATCGGTGATACCGGGTTCGACATGGCGATGGCGGTCGCGGCGGGAACGCGGGCGATCGGCGTCACCTGGGGCTATCACGACCGTGACACGTTGATCGCCGCCGGTGCGCACCAGATGTGCGACGATGCCGCTCTGCTCCCTGCCCTGCTGGACATGTCATGAACCCTGACCAAACCGCCCGCAACCGCTGGCTCGCGCTGGTCGCGATCCGCATCGTGACCGCGATGGGCGCGGTGTTCGGCCTGATCGTGCTGGCACGCGCGTCCGATACCGCGATGCGGGTACTGGGCGCGGCGATCGTGCTGTCGGCGCTGTATGCGATGGCGGTCGTGCCGCGTGGCTTCATCGCGAAGTGGCGTAGCAAGTGAAGCGCTTCTGGCAGGACGTTGCGGTCACGCCCGATGGCGGCATCGCGCTGGACGGCCGGCCGGTGCGTACGCCGGGGCGGCTGCCGCTGGTCGCGCCGTTTCCCGCGCTGGCCGAGGCGATCGCCGGGGAGTGGCGCGCGGTGGGAGAGACGATCGACCCGCGCGCGATGCCGCTGACCGGCCTCGCCAATGCCGCGATCGAGCGGATCGCACCCGACGCACCGGCCTTTGCCGGCGGGATTGCGGTGTACGGCGGCAGCGACCTGCTATGCTATCGCGCCGAAGTCGGACCGCTGGCGGAGCGGCAGGCGGCGGCATGGGACCCGGTGCTGGACTGGGCGCGCGGGCGGTACGGCGTCGACTTCATCGTCACCGATGGCGTGATGCCTGTCGAACAGCCGCCGCTGACTCTTGCCCGGCTGCGCGAGGCGGTGGTCGCGCTGTCGCCCTGGACGCTGGCGCCGCTGTCGCCGATCGTGTCGCTGACCGGATCGCTGCTGCTGGGGCTGGCCCTGGTCCAGGGCGCGATCGATGCCGACGCCGCCTGGGCCGCGACCCATGTCGACGAGGACTGGCAGATCGAACAATGGGGCGAGGACGCGCTGGCCGCCGAAACCCGTGCCGTGCGCGCGGCCGAATATCGCGCGGCGATCCGCTTCCTCGACCTTATCCGCGCCTGACCGGGCCGCACGACCCGCCGATCGACAGCGACAGCGTGGCCGATAGCGGCGTGTCGTCACCGCCCCCCTCGATTCCGTCGATCAGTCGCGTCGTAATCGCCGCCGCCATGTCGGCGATCGGCCGATGCACGGTGGTGAGTGCCGGGGTCAGCATCCGTGCAAGAATGCTGCCGTCGAACCCGACGACCGACAGGTCGCCTGGCACGTCGAGCGATCGTCCCGCCGCGACCTTCAGCACCGCCGCCGCCATCACGTCGTTGGCGGCAAAGATCGCGGTCGGCAGGGGATCGGTCGCCAGCAGCCGGACCGCCGCCGCCACGCCGCTGTCGAACCCGTAATCGCCCTCGGCCTCCTGCGTCAGGGTCAGGCCGTGGCTGGCCAGTCCGGCGACGAACCCGGCGCGCCGCTCCTGCGCGGAATGGGCGCTGGCGGGGCCGGACAGCAAGGCGATCCGGCGATGGCCGAGCGCCACCAGGTGATCGGCGACCGCCCGCGCGGCGCCCCGCTCGTCCGATACCAGCACTGCGCCATAACCCGACAGCGCGACCGAAGAGAGCGCGACCGCCAGCACGCCCGCGCGGCCCAGCGCCTCGGCGACCCCGGCAACGCCCGATACCGGCGGCACGACCACCACGCCGTCGACCCGCGACCGCCCGGCGAAATCGAGGACATCCGCCACCGGATCGCCGTCCCCCGACGCGACCGGATGCACCACCAGTTCATAGCCGCGCGCCACCGCCGCGCCGACGATACCGCGCTGCAGCGGGTCCAGCACCAGCGCATTGCGGTCGTTATGGACCAGTCCCAGCAGGAACGACCGCCCGGTTGCCAAGCCCCGCGCCCGTGCGCTGGGCCGGAAATGCAGCGCGGCGACCACCGCCTCGACCTGTTCGCGGGTCGCGGCATTGACCAGCGGCGAGCGGTTCAGCACGCGTGAGACGGTACGGATCGACACCCCCGCCCGCGCCGCGACATCGGCGATCGTCGTCATGCGGCACGTCCCGAACGGAAAACGACATGCGGGACGGAGACTGCCTCGGCCGTCTCCGCCCCGTCATGGTTCAGCGATGCGGCGGCCAAGGGAGCGAACCGCCGCATCGTCTGGATCGTCAGCAACCGGCATCTCCTCCTTGGCCCTACGTACGCAAGGCATAGGCGAAGCCGCTCGCTGCTGTCGAACGATCAGGCAAGGGTCAGGCCGACATCGACATTGCCGCGCGTCGCGTTCGAATAGGGGCAGATGCCGTGCGCGGTGTCGACCAACGCCTGTGCCTGCTGCGGATCGAGGCCGGGCACCGACACCTTAAGGTTTGCAGTGATGCCGAACCCGCCGAGCGAACGCGGACCGATGCCGACGGTCGCGGTCACCGCGACATCGTTCGGCACCTTGATGCCCAGCTGCTGCCCCGCGACCTTCATCGCGCCGATGAAGCAGGCGGCATAGCCCGCCGCGAACAGTTGTTCCGGGTTGCTGCCGTCACCGCCAGCGCCGCCCAGTTCGCGCGGCGTCGACAGCTTGACCTCGAACCGGCCGTCCTCGCTGCGCGCATGGCCCTCGCGGCCCCCGGTGGCGGTAGCAGTGGTGCTATATTTGACGTCGACCGACATGGCGGATGCTCCATTTATTTATCGCGATAACTATCTAGGACGTTGCGCGCCGCCTGTCCAGAATTATTTATCGCGACAATTATCCATGCTATGCGACGGGCATGACGACACCCCTGCCCCTCGATGAACAGCTCTGCTTCTCGCTCTACGCCGCCACGATCGCGATCAACCGGACGTACAAGCCGATGCTCGACCGGATGGGCATCACCTATCCGCAGTTCCTCGTCCTACTGACGCTAAGCGAATCGGACGATGGCCTGACGATCGGCGCGATCGCCGACCGGCTGTCGCTGGAACCGAGCACGATCACTCCGCTGGCCAAGCGGATGGAGGCGGCCGGGCTGGTCGACCGGCTGCGCAATCCGGAGGACGAACGACAGGTCCGGGTCCGCCTGACCGCTACCGGCCGCGCGCGCTGGGCGGAAACTGGCTGCCTTGCGCCGACCGTCGTCGCACGCAGCGGCATGACGCCCGAACGGCTGATCGCGCTCAATGCCGAAGTGACCGCGCTGCGTCGTGCATTGGACGCGGCGCTTGGCTGAAACCCCCTTGGCGTCCAACGTCTTGGAACATATATCGAACGCATGGCGCAGCTCGATACCCGTGCGAAACTGGCGATCCTTGCCGATGCGGCCAAGTACGATGCGTCGTGCGCGTCGTCGGGTACGGCCAAGCGCAATTCGCGCGACGGCAAGGGGATCGGATCGACCGAAGGCATGGGCATCTGCCATGCCTATGCGCCCGATGGCCGCTGCATCTCGCTGTTGAAGATCCTGCTCACCAACAGCTGCATCTTCGACTGTCATTACTGCATCAACCGCAAATCGTCGAACGTCCGCCGGGCGCGCTTCACCGCGCAGGAGGTCGTGGCGCTGACGCTCAGCTTCTATCGCCGCAATTATATCGAGGGGCTGTTCCTGTCGTCGGGGATCATCGGATCGTCGAACTACACGATGGAGCAGATCGTCGAGGTCGCGCGGTCGCTGCGCGAGGATCACGACTTTCGCGGCTATATCCACCTCAAGACCATTCCCGATGCCGATCCCGAACTGGTTCATCTGGCCGGGGTCTATGCCGATCGCGTGTCGATCAACGTCGAACTGCCGACGACCGGCGGCCTCAAGCGCCTCGCCCCGGAAAAGTCGGCAACCCAGATCGAAGGGGCGATGGGCAAGGTTGCCCATGACATCGCCGACGGCCGCGACGCACGGAAACGGTACAAGGCTGCGCCCAAATTCGCGCCGGCCGGTCAGTCGACGCAGATGATCGTCGGCGCCGATGCGGCGACCGATCGCGACATCGTGGGCAAAGCGTCGACGCTGTACGACCGCTACGGCCTGCGCCGCGTCTATTATTCGGCGTTCAGCCCGATCCCGGAAGCGTCCGCCGTCCTCCCCCTCCAGCGCCCGCCGTTGATGCGCGAACATCGGCTGTACCAGTCGGACTGGCTGATGCGCTTCTACGAGTATCGTCCGGACGAGGTGCGCGCGGCGGCGGACGATGCGACGGGAATGCTTCCGCTCGACATCGATCCCAAACTCGCTTGGGCATTGAAGTTCCGCGATCGCTTTCCGGTCGATGTGAACCGCGCCCCGCGCGAGATGCTGCTGCGGGTGCCGGGGCTGGGGGTAAAGGCGGTGAACGCGATTCTGACCGCGCGGCGCTGGCGGCGATTGGCGCTGGCCGATGTCGCGCGGTTGACGGTATCGATCGCGAAGCTGCGGCCGTTCCTGATCGCCGACGACTGGCGACCGGTGGTACTGGCGGACCGGGCGGAGTTGCGACCGGTGGTGGCGCTGAAGAAGGCGGACCAGATGGAGCTGTTCGGCTGACGGTGAAAACCGCTCGCAAGAGAAACCTCCGCCCTCCGCCGCCGTTGCTGGTGTCGAACCACGCAAAGGAATCCCCCATGGCCGACGCCCGCATCTATGCCGATCTGAAGGCCGATCACGATCGCCACCGCGACCTGTTGAAGCGCATCGACGCGGCCAAGGGCGACGAGCGCGTCGAACTGTTCGAGACGTTCCGCGTCGAAGTCTCCGCCCATGCCGCGGCGGAAGAAGAGGCGCTCTACGCCACGATGCTCGCCAATCCCGACCTGCGCGACGATGCCCGCCATTCGGTGTCCGAGCATAAAGAAATCGACGATTATCTGGGCGAGATCGCCAAGCTCGACGCCGGCAGCAACGAATGGAACGAGCGCTTCGCCGAGATGCGCCACCGTTACGAACACCATATCGACGAGGAGGAGGAAGAGATGTTCCCCGCCGCTGCCGAGGAACTGAGCGATGCCGAGGAAGCACGCATCGCCAAGGTGTTCGAGGAGCGCAAGCCGAAGGAACTGGCGATCGCCGAAACGTCCGAAGCGGGCGACGATCGCGACTGATGCGCGTCGCGGCGCTGGCGGGGGCGGATGATTTCGACGGGTGGCGCGATGCCGCTCGCAGCCTCGCCGCGCAGCGCGTGCCCCCGGCGGAGGTGGTGTGGCAGGTCGGCGACCTGCCCACCGACCTGTTCGGTGACGAGGCGATCGTCGCCAGCGATGCCCCCGCCCCCCGCGTGCCGCGCCCGTTCATCGATCTGGCCCGGACCGTGGCGATGCACGCCGATCCCGAGCGGTTCGCGCTGCTCTATGCAATGCTCACTCGCCTGATCGACCAGCCGCGCCTGATCGACGACAAGGCCGATCCGGCGCTGCGGCGGTTGGAAGAGATGGCCAAGGCGGTCCGCCGCGACATCCACAAGATGCGCGCGTTCCTGCGGTTCCGCGAGGTCGAGGAGGATGGCGGCACCCGCTTCGTTGCGTGGTTCGAGCCGGAGCATCACATCGTCCGCCACAATGGCCGGTTCTTCGTCGACCGGTTCGCGGCGATGCGCTGGTCGATCCTGACGCCCGAGGTTTCGCTGCACTGGGACGGCGAGACGCTGACCGAAGGGCCGGCAGCGACCAAGGCCGATGCGCCCGACGGCGACCCTGTCGAGGAGGTGTGGAAGACCTATTACGCATCGATCTTCAATCCCGCCCGACTGAAAAAGGGTGCGATGCTGAAGGAGATGCCGCGCAAATATTGGAAGAACATGCCCGAAACCGCGCTGGTCCCGGCGCTGATCGCAGGGGCACAGGCACGCGAGGCGGCGATGATCGAGACGGCACGGGCGGCACCCGGCGGCAATAGCGCGGGGGCCTGGGAAGCGCTGCGCGACGAGGCGACGGGATGCCAGCGCTGCCCGCTGTGGAAACCGGCGACGCAGACGGTGTTCGGCGAAGGGCCGGTCGACGCCGCCATGATGGTGGTCGGCGAACAGCCGGGCGACCAGGAGGATCTGGCCGGGCGGCCGTTCGTCGGGCCGGCGGGACAGGTGTTCGACCGGGCGATGGCCGAGGCCGGGATCGACCGGTCGCGGGTCTATGTCACCAACGCGGTCAAGCATTTCAAGTTCGAGCCGCGTGGCAAGCGGCGCATCCATGCCAAGCCGGGCGTAGGGGAGATTGACGCCTGTCGCTGGTGGATCGAACAGGAGCGCGGCATCCTGCGCCCGCGCATGACGGTGGCGCTGGGCGCGACGGCGGCGCGGTCGCTGACCGGCAAGACGGTGACGATCTCGCGCGAGCGCGGGCGCGTAGTGACGCTGGCCGATGGCGGTGCGGCGTGGATCACGGTGCATCCGAGCTTTCTGTTGCGCCTGCCCGATAAAACCCAGGCGGATGAAGAGTTTGCCCGCTTCGTCGAGGATTTGAAGGGCGCGCACGCGGCGATGGCGTGAGGCCAAAGTTCACTAAGTTCACACTCGCCGCGTTTTCGCGGCGATGCGCTGTGTCATTCGAACAGGACGTCATGCCAGCGAAGGCTGGCATCTCCCCGTTATGGCGCGGGGCAGGAGCCGCTGGAGGCCCCAGCCTTCGCTGGGGCGACGTATGGGCCGGACAATAGAAAGATCGTTTTCACGCGAAGGCGCGGAGGACGCTGAGAGGTCGTGGACCGGGCGATCGCAGCCTGTCTGGCGAAGCCCCTC
This sequence comes from uncultured Sphingomonas sp., assembly GCF_913776855.1. GTDB lineage: Bacteria > Pseudomonadota > Alphaproteobacteria > Sphingomonadales > Sphingomonadaceae > Sphingomonas. The sequence continues at coordinate 51,060 of NZ_CAJYQD010000022.1, forward strand.
TCCTTTTTCGGCCTCTGAGAAGGAGTGCCGCTGTCGCGGCGAACGCTACATCTCTGCGCCCTCTGCGCCTCTGCGCGATCACATCCTTCTTTCTTCTCCGCGCCTCCGCGCCTTCGCGCCTCCGCGTGAACCAATTCCCGTGAGCCTACCCGACCCGCCCCCTGTAGGAAAATCATTCCGGCCGGGGGTGCCACCATGGTTCAGGGCGCGGCAGGGTGATCGCGTCATGCTGTTCCGGCGCCTCCGCGATGGCGCGCAGGCGGTCGAGATCTTCTGGCGTGTCGATGTCGATCAGTTCGGCGGGGGCGGTCACGACATGGCGGCCGGCGCGGACGAGGTCGCGGGCGCCGGCGTCCCCTTCAAGCGATTCAAGAAAGTCGAAGCGGCCGGCGCCAAACACTGCCGGAGGGCACGGTTTGGTCCCGTCGCTCGACGCGACCACCGCATCCGGGTCGTCGCGGGCGGTATCGAGCAGGCGATAGACATGGGCGGCGGTGATGCGTGGCATGTCGGCCAGCGCGATCACCACGCCCTTCGCGCCCTTTGCCCGCGCCGCGCGCAGGCCCAGCTGGACCGAACGCGACATGCCGTCCGCCGGAGCGTCGTTGACGATCACATCGAACCCGCGTGCGGCGAAGTCGAGCTTCGTCCCGTCGATCACCGCGACGCGGCCGAGGAACGGGATCGCCTCCAAGGCGGTCACGACATGATAGGCGACCGGCTTGTGCAGGAATTCCTGCGCCAGCTTGTCCGCATCGCCGAAGCGCTGCGAGCGCCCCGCCGCCAGCAGGATCAGGACGGTATCTTCAGCGCGCATGGAAGCTCCTCACCATTGCCGCTGCGATCGACAGCGCGATTTCGGACGGGCCGATCGCCCCGATGTCCAACCCGACCGGACCGTCGATCCGCTCCAGCCCCTGCGCCCCGGCGGCGGACAGCCGTTCGAGCCGCGCGGCATGGCTGCGCCTGGACCCCAGCGCACCGATATAGGCGGCGGGGGATTTCAGCGCCTCGACCAGCGCGGGGTCGTCGATCTTGATATCGTGGCTCAAGGTCACGACGGCGGTGGCGGCGTCGGGTTTGAGCGCCTGCAACGCCTCGTCCGGCCAGCGATCGTCGAGGGTCACGCCGGGAAAGCGTTCCTCGGTCAGGAAACGGGCGCGCGGATCGATGACGGTGGTGGCGATGCCCAGTTCGCGCGCCATGCCCGCCAGCCCCTGCGCGATCTGCACCGCACCGACGATCAACAACCGGCGCGGCGGATCGTAGCGATTGGCGAAGGCGCCTTCGACCTCGCCAATAGTGGTACGGCCGGTGGTACGGTCGGTCGACAGCGTGATCGCCTGCCCCTGCCCCCGTGCCGCATCGATCGCGTCGAACAGCGCCGGATCGAAGCCTTGCGGGTCGACGCGCTGGACCATTACCTCGATCTCGCCGCCGCAGGGCAGGCCGACTTCCCATGCGGCGGCGTCCGCGACGCCGTAGCGCTTGATGGCGAAAGGCGCGCCGGCGATCACCTCGGCCGCGGTGGCAAGGATGTCGCTTTCGACGCAGCCGCCCGACACCGATCCTTCGAACCGGCCGTCCTGATGCACCAGCATGTGGCTGCCGCGCGGGCGCGGTGCCGATCCCCAGGTCGAGGTGACGGTCGCCAGCGCAAGAGTTGCGCCAGCCCAGTCGCGAGCGGCGGTCAGGATGGTGTCGTTATCGGCCATGATGTTCCGATGATGGGGGAAATTCGGGGCGGTGGCCAGTGGATGTTGGTCTTGCCCACGGGCCGTACCCCCGCCTGCGCGGGGGTACGGACGTGTCGCGGACAGACGTCAGATGACGTCCAGCACAAGTCCGCGCGCCTTGGCTTCCTCCGCGCCGATATACCAGTTGGCCGGGGCCTTCTGCACCAGTTCGTCGAACGGCACCTGCGACCCGGCGACGATGGCGCGGAAGCCTTCCTCCTCGATCTCGACCGAGGTTTCAATCTCGTGCAGCTTCGCCTTCAACGTCGCGACCAGCATTTTCAGCGGGCCGGACAGTTCGATCGTGCTGGTCATCTGCCGCTCGTGCAGCATCAGGCGCGTACCCCTGGTCAGGAAGCGCTTGTCGACCGGAAAGGCCGACATGAAGGTCGAGCCGGCGGAATAGACCGCGACCTTGCCGAGGAACAGCACCTCGCGGCCGGTATAATCGCGTAGCAGGCGGATGTCGTCGCCCATCGCGCGGGCAACCTCCGGATCGCCGCCCAGCGTCGAGATCGAGACGACCAGCGGGCCATCGGCGGGAGCGCCCAAGACCTGGTTGCGGAAACTCTCGTACATCGCATGGTCGACCGGACCGGCGAGATGGACGTGCGGGCGGGCAAGCAACGGATAGTCGTTGACGTTGGTGTCGGGCATGGCGGGCGTTCCCTCTGGCGTGGTCGGCGGCGGTACCCGGGCGGAACGGGGTTATGTTCCGGGAATTGGTCGTCGGAGGAAGAAGAAAGTCCAAGGGTTCGCGCGGAGGCGCGGAGACGCGGAGGAGTCGCGGTTCGGGCGGGGGGTGGGTGCCATGGTCGGCGAGGCCGCGTGCGCGCCGTTGCGCTGGTCTCCCGGCCGCATATGTCACCCCAGCGGAGGCTGGAGTCTTTGTCGATCCGGCGGGGCAGGCGCCGCGGGAGACCCCAGCCTTCGCTGGGGTGACGATTGGACGGATTGCGTCGATCGAAGCGGTGCCGCTGGCGCTTCCTCTCCGCGCCTCCGCGCGAACCACTCTTCGTCGTGCCTTTGCGAAAAAAAACAAAAAGGGCGACCGGTTCGCACCGATCGCCCTTCGTCATTCCTTTCGAAGCAGGATCAGTACACCCGCTTCTTGGGCTTGATATATTCGATCTCGTCGGTGAGCGTATAGTCATGCACCGGGCGATAATCGATCGCCGTCGTGCCGCCCTGACCGCCCCAGCCGTCGAAGGTCGAGATGGTGTGCTTCATCCAGTTGGCGTCGTCGCGATCGGGGAAATCCTCGTTCACGTGCGCGCCGCGGCTTTCCTTGCGGTTCTGCGCCGACTTGATCGTCACCATCGCCTGCGCCAGCAGGTTGTCGAGTTCCAGCGTCTCAACGAGGTCGGTGTTCCAGATCAGCGAGCGGTCGGTGACGTTCACGTCGGCGAACGAACGATAGATGTCGTCCATCATCGTCACGCCTTCGTTCAGCAGCGCATCGTCGCGGAACACGGCGCAATGCTTCTGCATCGTCTTCTGCATGGCGAGGCGGATCTGCGCGGTCGGCGTGCTGCCGCTGGCGTTGCGGAACTTGTCGAGCCGGGCGAGCGCGAGGTCGGCCGAATCGGCGGGCAACGGCTTGTGCGGGGTGTTGGGCTTCAGCGTTTCCTTGAGGCGCAGGCCCGTCGCGCGGCCGAACACGACCAGATCGATCAGTGAGTTTGAGCCGAGGCGGTTGGCGCCATGGACCGACACGCAGGCCGCTTCGCCGACCGCGAACAGGCCGGGTACGACCGCATCGGGGTTGCCGTCCTTGATGGTGACGACTTCGCCGTGATAATTACAGGGAATGCCGCCCATATTGTAATGGACGGTCGGGGTGACCGGCAGCGGCTGGCGGGTCAGGTCGACGCCGGCGAAGATCTTGCCGGTTTCGGTGATGCCCGGCAGGCGTTCGGCCAGCACCTTCGGATCGATATGGTCGAGGTGCAGGAAGATATGGTCGCCGTCCTTGCCGACGCCGCGCCCTTCGCGCATTTCCATCGCCATCGACCGCGACACGACGTCGCGCGACGCCAGGTCCTTGGCCGAGGGGGCATAGCGTTCCATGAACCGCTCGCCATCCTTGTTGGTGAGGTACCCGCCCTCGCCGCGTGCGCCTTCGGTAATCAGCACACCCGCGCCGTAGATGCCGGTCGGGTGGAACTGGACGAATTCCATGTCCTGCAGCGGCAGGCCGGCGCGCAGCACCATGCCGCCGCCGTCGCCGGTGCAGCTATGCGCCGACGTGGCGGAGAAATAGCAACGGCCATAGCCGCCGGTCGCCAGTACCACCGAATGCGCGCGGAAGCGGTGGATCGACCCGTCTTCCATGCACAGCGCGATCACGCCCCGGCACACGCCGTCCTCCATGATGAGGTCGAGCGCGAAATATTCGATGAAGAAGTCGGCGTCATACTTCAGCGACTGCTGGTACAGCGCGTGGAGCATGGCGTGGCCGGTACGGTCGGCGGCGGCGCAGGTGCGCTGCACCGGAGGGCCTTCGCCCATATTCTGCATATGGCCGCCGAACGGACGCTGGTAGATCGTCCCGTCCTCGTTCCGGCTGAACGGCACGCCGGCATGTTCCAACTCGATCACCGCCGCCGGGGCTTCGCGGACCATGTACTCGATCGCGTCCTGGTCGCCGAGCCAGTCGGAACCCTTGACGGTATCGTACATGTGCCACGACCAGTGGTCGGGCGAATTGTTGCCGAGCGAAGCGGCGATACCGCCCTGCGCCGCGACGGTGTGCGACCGGGTCGGGAACACCTTGGTGATGCAGGCGGTCTTCAGACCGGCCTCGGCGCTGCCCATCGTCGCGCGCAGGCCGGAGCCGCCCGCGCCGATGACGACGACGTCATAGGTGTGGTCGATGATCTTGTAGGCGTCGGTGGCCATTATGCGGGCGTCCCGGTGAAAGCGATACGGAGGATCGAGAAGGCGGCGAGCAGCCAGCCCGCGCCATAGACGAGGTTCAGCGCGACCAGCGCGACGACGCGCGTTTCGTCATGCTGGTAATCCTCGATCACGGTCTGCAGGCCCATCTTGGCATGGTAGAAGACCGAGGTGGCGAGCAGGATCAGCGGCACCGCGCCCCATGCCGACGACACCCATGCGTATACGGTGTCGTAATCGTAGGACGGCAGCAGCGCGAGCGACAGCACGAACCAGACCATGAGGACGAGGTTGGCGAACGCGGTCAGCCGCTGATGCCAGAAATGATGCGCGCCGGCCTTGGCCGACCCCAGGCCGCGGACGCGGCCGATGCTGGTTCCGTTACCCATCAGTGCTTCCCCACCAGCAGCCAGGCCCACAGCGCGGCAGTCGCGCACGCGGCGAACACGATCGTCGCGATCGCGCTCTGCCGGTTGCCCTTCAGTTCGAAATTGGCGCCGATATCCATGAAGAAATGGCGGATGCCGTTGCCGATATGCTGGAACAGCGCGAAGCTCAGCCCGATCCCGAACAGATAGCCTACCGGTGCGAACGGCCCGGTGAACCACGACAGGAAGCGGGCATAGCTGTCCTCGCCCCCCGACAGCGCGGCCAGCCACCACACGAACAGCGCGAGGCCGACCGTGCCCATGGCGACGCCGGTCGCGCGGTGCAGGATCGACACCAGCATGTTCGGGCCCCAGCGCCAGACCTGGAGATGGGGCGATACGGGGCGATTTTTCGGGCGGACCATGGCCAAGTCGGACATTCCTCAAAAGCAGCGCGCGCAGCCACGTCGGGCGGATGCGGATTTCCAGCGATTGTGGCCTATCTACGCACCCGCCCCGCCGATGCAAGTCCGCTTGCACGAAAGCGCAGCGGCATCGCGAATCCGTACCGGCGGCGGACCCGTGGTCAACCGGCTGTTAACGCCTGCACGCTACCCCGGACGACACAGGGGTCCGCCGTGCCCGTTGCGGATGCCACCGAACAGGGGAAGCGAATCGTGGGGACCAGGAAGCTGCCGGCGCCGGAAAGCGTGAGCCGGACGATCGATCTGCAAGAACGCCTGCGCCTGTTCAACATCACCGCCGACGACGTCGCCGCCGCCCGCGAACTGTGGACGGTGATCGAACCGCATGCGCGCGAGGTCGCGGCGGCGCACTTCACCCAGTCGCAGAAGGTCGGCGGGGCCAATAGTATGCACCGCAACTACGACCGCATGATCGAGCTGGGCGTCGCGTACCTGCGCAATCGCTTCACCAACCTGACCGGTCTCGCGTGGGTCGAATCGTGCGAGCGGACGGTCGCGAGCGCCTTCGGGGCCGATGTCGCGCTGACCGCGATCCTGTCGATGGGCGATGCCGGCGCCCGTGCGCTGCTCGACGTAATGCGCCGGGGCATTACCGACGAGGCCGCGTTCCGCTATGCCGCCGAGCTGCTGTTCCGGCTGCGCTCGCTGGAATGCGAAGTGTTCGTGTCGCTCTACAACGCCTATTTCCAGTTCGACCTGCAGGATTCGCGCGAGCGGCTGGCGCATGAATTCCGCGACAATATCGGCGCCACGGTCGAGCGGGCGAGCCGCGAGAGCGACACGCTGCGCATCCATGCCAATCGCAGCTCGGCCAATGTCCGCGGGATGCTGGGCAAGGCATCCGAAGTCGCCGCCGCCGCCGAACAGTCGGCGGTTGCGATGCGCGAAGCCGCCGCCACCTCCGCCGGGCTGATCCGCGCGATCGAGGATGCGCGCATGGAGGTGGAGGCCGCCGCCGAGATCGCGACCCGCGCATCGGAACAGGCCGGCACCGCCGTCGGCATGTCGGAGGCGCTGTCGGACCATGCCAAGTCGATCGAATCAATCCTGGGCCTGATCCGCGACATTGCCGGGCAGACCAACCTGCTCGCGCTCAACGCCACGATCGAAGCGGCGCGGGCGGGCGATGCCGGACGCGGCTTTGCCGTGGTCGCGCAGGAGGTGAAGAGCCTTGCCAGCCAGACCGCGCGCGCGACCGACGACATCGCCGCGAAGATCGCCGCGATCCAGGCCGCGACCCGGTCGACCGTCGAAACCAACGCTTCGATCCGCGCGACGGTGACCGAGGTGCAGGAAAGCGCCAACCGCATCCGCAGCGCGATGGAGGTGCAGGCACAGACCGTCACCGCGATCACCGCCGCCGTCGACGAAACCGCGCTGGCCGCCGATTCGATGTCGTCGACCATCGCCGCGATCCGCGAGGACACCGAAACAGTGGCATCGGAGATCGACCGGGTGGGCGACGGATTCAACTCGCTCGACGGCGAACTGGGCGCACTGAAGAACAGCACCGCCGAATTCATCGGCAAGGTTGCGGCCTGACGGGGCGGCGCTCCTGCCCCCGGACCTGGTCCGGGGTTCCGCTCCCTACGGACAGCACCAACAGGAGCGGGACCCCGGATCAGGTCCGGGGGGATATCGGCACGCAGGGCGTGTCGTTTCGACAAAGGCCGAGGCGAATTGCCGATGGCGCTACGGCCGTCGCCGACCCCGCGCATTGAATGTGCCCGCGCCCCCGCCTACACCGCCCGGCCATGGCAATCCCGACCCTGATCCGGCCCGCACGATGAGCTGGAAACTCACCCTTCCCTGTACCCGCGCCGAAGCGGAAGCGATCGATGCCGCCGAGGATTTCGGCATCGATCCCGCACCCGTGCTGATGACGACCGAGACGGTCGAGGACGATACCGAGACGTGGCGGCTGGACGCCTATTTCGAAGCGGAACCCGATGCCGCCGCCATCGCCGCGATCGCCGCGCTGGTGCCAAGCGCCGCCGGCACGCCGCCCGAGGTCGAGGCGCTGGGCGACGAGGATTGGGTGACGATGAGCCAGGCGGGGCTGGAGCCGCTGCATGTCGGGCGCTTCTTCGTCCACACCGCGGCCCATGCCGATGCGGTGCCGGCGGGTGCGCGGGCGTTCCTGATCGATGCGGGGCGGGCGTTCGGGACCGGACATCACGAGACGACCAGCGGGTGCCTGGCGATGCTCGACCGGATGACGGGACAGACGTTCGCCAACGTCATCGACCTGGGCACCGGGACCGGGCTGCTCGCCTTTGCCGCGCGCGAGCTGTGGCCGGCGGCGCGGGTGATCGCGACCGATATCGATCCGGTGGCAATCGACGTGACCGCCGAGAATGCGACGCTGAACGCGATCGATCGGGTCGAGCTGGTCGTCGCCGATGGCGCGTTGTCCGACGCGATCACCGCCGCCGCGCCCTATGATTTGCTGATCGCCAACATCCTCGCCGGGCCGCTGATGTCGATGGCGCCCGAGGTGGCCGCGATCGCCGCGCCGGGGGCGACGATCGTGCTGGCGGGTTTGCTGGAAACGCAGCGCGACGAGGTGGTCGCGGCCTATGCGGCGTGTGGCGTCACGCTGGAGGAGGTCGACCGGCGCGGCGACTGGAGCGTGCTGCGGCTGACGGCGGGGGCGGAACGGTTCGTGCCGACCGCGCCGATCGATCCCAAGGGTCGCGACGGGTGGGCGCTGGATTTGTGACCGCCAGCTCCTCCCCGCTCGCGGGGAGGGGGACCGTTGCGTAGCGGTGGTGGAGTGGGTTGGCTGCGCAACGCAACTGCGCCGTAGGTGGACACCCCCCTCCACCAGCTTCGCTGGTCCCCCTCCCCGTGCCGGGGAGGATCTTAGACTTTCGACCTCGCGTAATCCTGCGTGCCGTGCGTCACCACAATGTCCTCCGGCAGCACTTCGTCCACCGCGATTTCGCGTTCGTCGCGGATCGCGTCGTACACCGGCGCGAAGTCGGTCTCGACGGTCAGGCGCAGCAGTTCGTCGAAGCCGGGGATGACGAAATAGGTCTGCTGGAAATCGTCGATGCGGTAATCGGTACGCATCACGCGGGCGAGGTCGAGCATGATCCGGTTGGGGCTGGGGTCGTCGAGCGAGAAACGGGTTTCCGACGCGCTCGACACGATGCCCGCGCCATAGATGCGCAAGGCCCCGGCCTCCTGCACCAGCCCGAATTCGACGGTGTACCAATAGAGCCGCGCCAGTTGCTTGAGCGATCCAAGTTCGAGCGCGCGCAGGCCGCCGCGGCCGTACGCGGCGAGATAGTCGGCGAAGACCGGATCGGCGAGCATCGGCACATGGCCGAACACATCGTGAAAGACGTCGGGTTCCTGCAGATAGTCGAGCTGGTCGGGGCGGCGGATGAAATTGCCCGCGACGAAGCGGCGATTGGCCATATGAGTGAAGAACACGTCATCGGGCACCAATCCCGGCACCGCGACGACCCGCCAGCCGGTCAGCGCCTCCAGCCGGTCCGACAGTTCTTCGAAATCGGGAATGCCCGATTCGGACAGTTTGAGCGCATCCAGTCCGCGCAGGAACGCGTCGGACGCGCGGCCGGGCAGCAATGCCATTTGTCGCGCGTACAGCGTGTCCCAGGTCGCATGGTCTTCGGCGCTATAGGCCTCCCAGCCCTGCGGGATCGTCCAGTCGGCATTGGCCCCTGCGGGCGGGCGGTCGAGTACGTGGGTTTCGCTTGCCATCGCTAAATAGTAGCATGGGAAACGATGCGACGGAAATGGCTGCGCCGAATTGCGGGTATGGTGGGCGCGGTGGTGCTGACCCTGTTGCTCTACGTGTTCGCCGGGTTGGTAGGCGGCGCGATTCCTGCCGGGGGATCGCCCGCACCGGCGCAGGGCATCCGCATCTATGTCGAGGATAACGGTATCCATACCGGCATCGTCCTGCCCAAGCACGCAGCGGGCATGGGCCTCAACGATCTGGTACGGGCCGGCGATCTGGCCGATCAGCACTATGCAGGCCATGGCTGGCTGTCGATCGGCTGGGGCGACCGCGCCTTCTATCTCGGCACGCCGACCTGGGCCGATGTGAAGCCCGCGACCATTGCCGCCGCCGCGATCGGCAGCGATGCGGTGGTACTGCATGTCGGGCACCTGCCGGAGCCGGTGGGCGAGCCGGGCGTTTATCCGGTGATGCTGACCCCCGACCAATATCGCCGGCTGGTCACCGCGATCCGGGCAAGCTTTGCCGCAAGGACCGATCCGGTGCATGGCTATGGGCCGTCCGATGCCTTTTACGTCGCGCGCGGGCGGTACAGCGCGGTCGAGACGTGCAATGCGTGGACCGGGCGGATGCTGCGCGCGGCCGGCGTGCCGATGGGGCGGTGGACGCCGTTTCCGATCACGGTGACGTCGTGGCTGTAGAGACTTTGCCCCCGCCGCCGCTCGGCCGGTTCCTGATCGAGACGCCGCGTGCCGCGCTGGCGCTGGCGGGTGTGCCGTTCGGCTGGCGACAGGCGATGGCCGGCGTCGCCCGCGCGAACGGGGAACCGGTCATGCTGCTGCCCGGCCTGTTCAACAGCGACCGGTCGATGACGATCATGGCACGCTATCTGCGCGCGCTGGGCCATGTCCCGCAGGGCTGGGGACTGGGGCGCAATTTCGGACAGCGCAGCATCGGGACGGATGCGACCGCGCTGATCGATCGGATCGATGCGGTGGCGCAAGGCACCGGGCGGCCGGTGGCACTGGTCGGGGTCAGCATGGGCGGCATCATGGCGCGGCTGGCCGCGCATCGCCGGCCGGAACTGATCGAACAGGTGGTGACGGTCGCCAGCCCCTATGCCGGGCCGGCGCGATCGACGCGGGTGTGGCGGCTGTATGAATGGATCAGCGGCGAATCGGTCGACGACCCCGCCGTGCTGGCGCTGGCCGAAGAGGTGCGCCGGCCGCTGACCGTCCCGGCGACCGCGATCTGGAGCGCGAGCGACGGGCTGGTCAATGGCCTGGGCTGCCATGTGCCGGGCGAACCGGGGTGCCGCACGGTCGAGGTGGTGAGCAGCCATTACGGCGTGCAGACCCGACTGATCGTACTGCGTGCGGTGGCGCAGGCGCTGGCGGGGAATCGGTCGTGAGCGCGCCCTCACCCTTCCGCAGATGCGCCTAGTGGGAAGGGTGAGGGTGACCGATCAATCGTCGCGGCGGCGGTCTTCGCGTTCCTCGCGCTGCCGACGGCGTTCCTCCTTGCGCATCTCGCGGCCTTCGCGCGCTTCCTTCTTGCGCATCTTGCGGCCGTAATTGCGGTCGGCTTCAGACTGGCTGGTGGTGGTCCAGTCGACCACCTGCGCACCCGCGCGCACCGGCGCGGTCGCGACGTTCCATACCGTGCTGACGCACCCCCCGGTCAGCGGCGCCACCGCCAACACCATCCACGCCAGTCGCATCGCATTGTCCTCAATAGGGTTTGTCGCGTATCTGCGCCCCGATTAGCGGGTAATCGGTGAAGAAACCATCGACGCCGGCATCGACCGCGTCGGCAATCTCCTGCCCCACCCGGCCGTGCGTCGCGGGATCGCCGGGTACGCGATAGGCTTCGGGCAGGAAGAGGTTTTCGGCGCGATAGGTCCACGGATGCACGCGCAGGCCCACGGCGTGGGCGTCGCGCACCAGCGGCTTGTCCTTGCCCACCAGCACCTTGTTCGGGCCAATGCCCCAGGCATAGGTCGCCACCGCCTTCAGCCCGGCAGGCGTCGCCATCGTCGCATAGCTGTCGACCACGTGGTCGGCCGGGCCGCCAGTATCGTTCATCAGCTGGATCAGGCGGATGCGGGTCAGCCGCTTCAGCGCCTTGAGGTTGTTCACCTCGAACGACTGGATGAAGACCGGCGCCTGCGCGCTGTCCCAGCCGGCGGCGCGCAGTTCGGCGACCAGTCGCGCCTCCATGCGCTGGCCGATCGACGCGAAATAGGTCGGGTGCTTGGTTTCGGGATAGATGCCGATCGTGCGGCCGGTTTCGGCCGTGGCGCGCTGGGCGAGCGCGATGACCTCCGCCAGCGTCGGGACCGGCTGCTGCCCGTCATAGGCCCGGTTACCGGGGCGGAGCATCGGCAGCCGTTCCTTCGCGCGCAGGGTGCGCAGTTCGGCCAGCGTGAAATCCTCGGTGAACCAGCCGGTCATCGCCACGCCATCGATATTCTTGGTCGTCCGACGCGTGGCGAATTCGGGATGGTCGGCGACGTTGGTGGTTTCCGAAATCTCGTTCTCGTGACGGGCGACGAACACATTGTCCTTCGTCAGCACGAGATCGGGTTCGATGAAGTCCGCCCCCTGTTCGATCGCCAGTGCATACGCCGCCAGCGTGTGTTCGGGGCGCGATCCGCTGGCGCCGCGGTGTGCGATCACGATCGGCGTCCGATCGAGCGGAGCCTCTTGTGCCATCATCGTCGCCCCCAGCATCGCCGCCATCACCATCCCCAACATCTGCGACCCTCTCGCAACAGGAAACCCTTTGGTTGGCGAACGTTAGCCCTGACGACCAACGGAGCGCCTCCCCATGCAATTCACCATCAACGGACAGCCGTATCAGGCGGAGGCGGACATCCGCACCTCTTTGCTCGACCTGCTGCGCGAACATCTCTCGCTCACCGGCAGCAAGAAGGGCTGCGACCACGGCCAGTGCGGCGCCTGCACCGTGCTGGTGAACGGACGCCGCATCAATGCCTGCCTGACGCTTGCCGTGATGCATCAGGATGACGACATCGTGACGATCGAGGGGCTGGGCACGCCCGACGACCTGCATCCCTTGCAGGCCGCCTTCGTCAAGCATGACGGATTCCAGTGCGGCTATTGCACGCCGGGGCAGATTTGTTCGGCAGTCGGGATGCTGGACGAGGTGCAGAAGGGCTGGCCGAGCCATGTCAGCGCCGACCTGAACGATGCCGACTTCACCGACGATGAAATCCGCGAACGGATGAGCGGCAATATCTGTCGCTGTTCGGCCTATCCCAACATCGTCGACGCGATCCGCGAAGTCGCCGACGCGAAGGTGGAGGCCACGGCATGAAACTGTTCGACTACGCCAAGGCCGATAGCGCCGAAGCCGCCGTCCGTGAGGGTTCGGTGCGCGACACCAGGTTCATCGCAGGCGGGACCAACCTGCTCGACCTGATGAAGTTGCAGATCGAGACGCCGGCACGACTGATCGATATCAGCCGCCTGCCGCTGAACGCGATCGAGGAGGTTGATGGCGGCGGCGTCCGGATCGGCGCGCTGGTGCCCAATTCGGACCTCGCCGCCTCACCCGTCATCCGCGAGCGTTACGAGGTGCTGAGCCGCGCGCTGCTGGCCGGCGCATCGGGGCAGCTGCGCAACAAGGCGTCGACCGGCGGCAACCTGCTGCAGCGCACCCGCTGCTATTATTTCTACGAAACGGCGGCACGCTGTAACAAGCGCGTGCCGGGATCGGGCTGCGACGCGCGGGAAGGGTTCAATCGCATCCTCGCGGTGCTGGGCACCAGCGAGGCGTGCATTGCGACGCATCCGAGCGACATGGCGGTGGCGATGCGTGCGCTGGACGCCACCATCGTGACGCTGGGCAGCGATGGCGAGAAGCGGCGGATCGCGATCAGCGATTTCTATCGCCTGCCGGGCGATACCCCCGATGTCGAAAATGTCCTAGGGCCGGGTGAACTCATCACCCATGTCGAACTGCCCGCGCCGCCCAAGGGCAGGCAGACCTATCGCAAGGTGCGCGACCGGGCCTCCTATGCCTTTGCGCTGGTGTCGGTCGCCGGGATCGTCGGGCAAGAGGATGGCAAGATCGCGTCGGCTCGACTGGCCTTCGGTGGCCTTGGTCCGATGCCGTGGCGCGACGAAGCGGTCGAACGGGTGCTGGTCGGGCAAGCCCCGTCCGACGCGCTGTTCGGCGAAGCGGCCGATGTGCTGCTGCGCGAGGCCAGGGGCTTTGGCAGCAATGATTTCAAGATTCCACTGACGCGCCGCACCCTGGTCGCGACGCTGCGGGAGCTGACGGCATGACCACCAACGCGCTACGCATGGACAAGCCCGTCGAACAGAGCCTGCTCGATTCGGGCGTGCAAGGGATCATCGGCAAGGGGATCGAACGGATCGACGGCCCGCTGAAGGTGGCGGGACAGGCGACCTATGCCGCCGAATATGCGCCCGACAATCTCGCCTATGGCTTCCTGGTCCGCGCGCCCTTCGCGGCGGGGAAGATCACCGCGATCGATGCCGGGGGGGCCAAGGCGCTGCCCGGCGTGCTGGACGTCGTGGTCGATCTGAAGACGTTCATCCGCAACGCGCAGCAGGGCGGCGAGACCGACGCCCCGACGCAGGGGGTCAGGCAAGTCGCCTATTTCGGCGAGCCGGTCGCGATCGTCGTCGCCGAGAGCTTCGAAATCGCCCGCGACGCGGCGCAGCTGGTGTCGATCCGCTTTGAGCCGGCAGAGGGCGTGTTCACGTTCGACGACCGGCTGGACAGCGCGAAGAAGCCGCCGGCGGGGACCATGCCGCCCTATCACAAGCAGGGCGATCTCGACGCGGCGATGGCCGCGGCGGCGTTCACCATCGACAATGTGTGGACCACCCCGTCGCAGAATTCGGCGGCGATGGAGCCGCACGCCTCGACCGCGGTGTGGGACGATGATGGCCTGACGCTCTACGGCGCATACCAGATGCCGTCGTCGGACAAGCAGCAGCTGGCCAAGGCGCTGGGCGAGCGGGCGTCGCGGGTGCGGATCGTCGCGCGCTATGTCGGCGGTGGGTTCGGATCAAAGCTCGGCATCGCGCCCGAATCGGTCGCGACCGCGATCGCGGCGAAGGTGGTCGGGCGGCCGGTCAAGACGGTGATGACCCGCCAACAGGTGTTCGACACCACCGTGCGCCGGTCGAACACGCATCAGCGGATGCGGCTGGCCGCCGACGCGGACGGGAAACTGACCGGGATCGGGCATGAGACGATCACCAGCAACCTGCCGGGTGAGGGCTATTTCGAACCGGCGGGTATCGCCACCCAGTTCCTCTATGCCGGCGAGAACCGCGTCATCACCCATGACGTGGTCGAGCTGAACCGGATGCTGTCGGGATCGATGCGCGCGCCGGGCGAGGCGGTCGGCCTGCTGGCGCATGAGAATGCGATGGACGAGCTGGCCGAAAAGATCGGGATCGATCCGGTCGAGCTGCGCCGTCGCAACGATGCCGCGCGCGATCCGCAGAAGGATGTGCCGTTTTCCACCCGATCGCTCACCCGCTGTCTCGACGCCGGAGCGAAGGCGTTCGGCTGGGACAAGCGTAACATGGTGCCGGGTGGCAAGCGCGAAGGCGACTGGCTGATCGGACAGGGCATGGCGTCGACCACCCGCACCAACATGCTGCAGCCGAGCGAGGCAGCGGTGTCGATCGGGCCCGACGGCCGCGCGCTGGTCGAAACCGACATGACCGACATCGGCACCGGCACCTATACCATCCTCGCGCAGATCGCGGGCGAGATGCTGGGCCTGCCGGTCGAGCGGATCGACGTGCATCTGGGCGATACGAAATCGCCTCCGGGCGCGGGGTCCGGCGGGTCATGGGGCGCGGGCAGCAGCGGGTCGTCGGTCTATCTGGCGGCGCAGGCGCTGCGGGAGAAGCTGGCCAAGGCGATGGACGTGTCGGCGGACGAGCTGACGCTGAAGGACGGCCATGCGATCGCCGGCAACCGCCGCGTGCCGATCGGCGAGCTGGTCGGCGACGGGATCACCGCCACCGGATCGATCGAGCCGGGCAAGCAGGAGAAGGAAACCACCCAGGCCAGCTATGGCGCGCATTTCTGCGAGGTAAAGGTCCATGCGGTAACCGGCGAGGTCCGCGTGACGCGTTGGCACGCCACGTTCGAGGCCGGGCGCATCCTGAACCAGCAGACCGCACGGTCGCAATGCATCGGCGGCATCGTGTTCGGCATCGGCGCGGCGCTGACCGAGGAACTGGTCCATGACGACCGCGACGGGCGGATCGTGAACCACGACCTTGCCGAATATCATGTGCCCGCGCACGCCGACATTCCCCACATGGACATCGTGTTCCTCGACGAACGCGACCCCCATGCCAACCCGCTCCATGCCAAGGGGATCGGCGAACTGGGCATCGGCGGTGCGGGCGCGGCGGTGGTCAACGCGATCTACAATGCGACCGGGGTTCGGGTACGCGATTACCCCGCGACGCTGGACAAGCTGCTGGAAGGGTTGCCGGCGGTCTAGATCCTCCCCGCTCGCGGGGAGGATTTACGTGGCATTTTCCCTTGTTCGCGTTTGCGGCAACCCTACCTGTCATGTATCTGACCCGCAGACCGGGTGGATGTGCCACCCCCTTAGCCGAACCGAGCGAGTATCATGGCCGAATTCCGTTTGCCCAAGAACAGCGTCGTCAAGAAGGGTACGACCCACAAGTCGCCGACGTCGGGCCGGATCAAGAAATTCAAGGTCTATCGCTACGACCCCGATTCGGGCCAGAATCCGCGCTACGACGATTTCGAGATCGATCTGGACGAATGCGGTCCGATGGT
>NZ_CAJYQD010000023.1 GCF_913776855.1 uncultured Sphingomonas sp.
ATCCGGTCGAACTCGCCGCGCTGGTCCCGCCGGGCCAGCCGATCGTGCCGCCCGCCGTGCACCCTGCGCCGCCGCCGCCCAAGCCGACGGTGGAGGTGCTGCCGCCCGAGAACGGCCCGGCCGCGCCGATCTCCGCCCCCTCCGGCGCCACCCCCGCCTCTCCGCCCTCCACGGTCGGGACGGGTGCCGGCGCCGTGCCGCTGCCCAGCGGCGAAACGCCGCGCTGAGCCTTCGGCGGACGGGACGGAACATAAGCGGTTCAAATCCGTCCCCGATCGGCCTACATCGGGCGCGATGCTGACCCGGCTTTCCATCCGCGACGTGGTGCTGATCGAGGCGCTGGACCTCGATTTCGCTGCTGGCCTGGGCGTGTTGACCGGGGAAACCGGCGCGGGAAAATCGATCCTGCTCGACGCGCTGGGCCTCGCGCTCGGCGCACGCGGCGATACCGCGCTGGTCCGCCACGGCGCGAAGCAGGCGGCGGTCACCGCGATCTTCGCCGCGCCCGTGCCCGATGGCCCGGTCGCCCGACTGTTCGACGATAACGGCCTCGACCTCGAACCGGGCGAGCCGCTCATCATCCGCCGCATCGTAAAGGCCGATGGCGGCAGCCGCGGCTTCGTCAACGATCAGCCCGCGTCGGCCGGCCTCTTGCGCGACCTCGCGCCGCATCTGGTCGAAATCCACGGCCAACATGACGATCGCGGCCTGCTCAACCCGCGCGGTCACCGCGCGCTGCTCGACGGGTTCGGCCGGATCGACACTGCCCCTTTGTCGCGCGCCTATCGCGACTGGCGCGGGGCGGAGGCGACGCTGAGCGCGGCCCTGGCCGAGATCGAGGTGGCGCAGCGCGACCGCGAATGGCTGGAACATGCCGTCGCCGAACTGACCGCACTCCGTCCCGAATCGGGCGAGGAAGAAACGCTGGCCGAACGCCGCCGCTCGATGCAGCGCGCCGAAAAGGTCGCCGACGACCTGACCCAGGTCGAGGAGCGTCTCGACGGCGCCAACGGCGCGCTGTCGGCATTGCGACAGGCGGCCCGTGCACTCGAACGTATCGCCGACGCGCATCCCGCGCTTACCGAATCGCTGGCGGCGGTCGATCGCGCGCTGGTCGAGGCAGAGGCGGCGGAGACTGCGCTCCGCGACGCGACCGACGCGCTCGCCTTCGATGCCGGCGCGCTGGAGGATGACGAACAGCGGCTGTTCGCGCTCCGGGCGATGGCGCGCAAGCACCGCGTGCAACCCGACGACCTCGCCACCCTGGCAGAGGATCTGACCGCGCGACTGGCGCTGCTCGAATCGGGCGAGGCGGGCCTGGGCAAGCTGGAGGCGACCGTCGCGAAGGCGCGCGCCGCCTATGCGACGGAAGCCGATCGCGTCCACGCCGGCCGTACCGAAGCGGCCGCGCGACTCGACGCGGCGGTGGCGGGCGAACTGGCGCCCCTCAAACTCGACGCCGCCCGCTTCCGCACCGTCGTCGCCGAACTGGACGATGGCCAATGGTCCTCATCGGGTCGCGACCGGGTGGAGTTCGAGATTTCGACCAACCCCGGCGCGCCATTCGCGCCGCTCGCCAAGATCGCGTCCGGCGGTGAACTCTCGCGCTTCATCCTCGCGCTGAAGGTCGCGCTGGCCGAAGAGGGCGGGGCGGCGACGATGATCTTTGACGAAATCGATCGCGGCGTCGGCGGCGCGGTGGCGTCCGCAATCGGCGACCGGCTCCACCGCCTGTCGCGCGCCACGCAGCTGCTGGTCGTCACCCACAGCCCGCAGGTCGCGGCACGCGGCGACCGCCACCTGCTGATCGCCAAGCGCCACGACGGCATCGTCACCCGCACCGGCGTCCGGCCCCTGTCGAGTGACGAACGCCGCGAGGAAATCGCGCGGATGCTCTCCGGCGCGGAGATCACCGATGAGGCGCGGGCGCAGGCGCGCCGCCTGATCGAACCGGCGTGACCGAACCGCCGCACACGCCCGATGGCCGCTATATCGTGGTCGACGGCGTGCTGTGGCGCGCGACCCGGCCCGACCTGCCCGAAGCGGAGCGCGATGGGCTGGTCCATGCCCTCATGGACGCGCGGCGCGCGGTAGGGGCGGGCAAGCGCGCCGCCGATGACGCGGCGGTGGCAAAGGCGGGCAAGGCGGTCGATGCGGCCAAGGTCGCGTTGGGCGAACGCGGCCCCGTCTGGTGGACCGACGGCGCGCCCGACTATAACCGGCACAAGGTGGCGAACACGCCCTACGCCGACTGGTGTGCGGGGCGGTAGCGTTGTCGCTGGCCGAACCATATGTCATCCCAGCGCAGGCTGGGATCTCCCGATGATGGCGCGCAGCAGTCGGCCCGGATAACGGATGCTTCAAATAGCCGCGCCCACGCTGTAGCGTGCGCCGGTACCGACCTTCGAGCTGACGGGAACCTCCATGCTGCTGGCGACCCTTATCGCGCTGTCCCTGCCACAGGTGGTTGCCACCCATCGGGACGAAGCCTGCCCGCCAACGCCGATCGCTCTGCCGCGCGGCATGGAGGGGTGGAGTCGGCCAACCGCCGTCGCCGCGGCGGCGACCGCGGCGAAGCCTGTGCTGCTAACCGCGCGATCCGCCGTGCGCGCGACGCTGCTGCCCATCACCGGCGTGACCTATGCCGTACCGCCGGCCAAGCCCGGTGCGGCGACCAGCCATGGTGGCCTGTTCGCGTTCGATGTGGCCCGCGCCGGGCGCTACCGCGTCGCGCTCGGATCGCCGGCATGGATCGACGTACTCCGCGGCACGATGCCCGTCGCATCGGTGACGCACGGCCACGGCCCGTCCTGCTCGACGATTCGCAAGATGGTCGATTTCGACCTCAAACCCGGTCGCCACCTCCTCCAGATCGCGGGCAGCGAACCGGCGGCGGTGACGCTCATGGTGCTACCGGTCGACTGACCGGCCTTACCCCCGTGTCGCGTTCCAATTGAACAGGAACCGGCGATGCTCGGCCCAGGTTTGCCCCTCGACCACCTTGCCCCGCAGGCAGGCGCTGCTGTGATACGGCCCCACGCCGTCACGGGTGCGGAAACTGACGCAGGTCCGCCCGCGATCGGTCTTCCACTGGCCCCCCTCGATGCTGCTGTCATAGAAGCTGCCGGTGACCGATCCGTCCACCGCCAGATGCAGTTCCATCGTCTTTACATAGGGTTTGGCCGGATCGGTGCTGAGGTCGACCTGCCAACGCCCCTCCAGCGGGTTGGCGGGTGCGGCGGCGATGAGCGGCGCGGCCGTCAACAGGGCGGCAAGCAGGAGCGTTCGGCGCATGATCCCCTCCGATATCCGGGGGCAGCGTAGCCGCAATCCCCGCATGGGGAAATCGCTTTCCTACATCGGATCGCCCTGTCAGCGTCGCTGCACTCTTTGACCCATCGATCGCTATTGCGCAGCAGTCGCAAATAACGCGCGAAAGCGTGGTGAGTGTGAACTTTGTGAACTTTGGCTGGAAAAGTGTTTGTTTTCAACGCAGCGTCACCGGCAAAGCCGGTGCCGTCGGTCGGCGCTTTTCGCGCCGCCGGCCGGACGCGCCTTGAGCCTTGGTCCAGCCATGCTGGACCTTGGCCGGCGCGTCAGATCGCGCTGTTCTTCGCCGCCTTCGTCTCTGGATCGAACATATAATGGTGCCACGCGAATACCGTCGCGGCGCTGCGGTGCGGGCGCCATTGTTCGGCAAGGTCCCGGATCTGCTTCTCGCTCGGCCGCTCGGGCAGGCCCAGGATCTTGCCGATCTCGACCTGCACCGCCAGGTCGCCCGCCGGCCACACGTCTGTCCGCCCCTCGGCGAACAGCAGGTAGATTTCGGCCGACCACCGCCCGATCCCCTTGACCCGCACCAGCTGCGCGATGGCCTCCTCATCCTCCTCCGGCAGATGGGCAAGGTCGAGCCGCCCGCTCAGCACCTCGTCGGCAAGGCTGCGGGCATAGCCGCTCTTCTGCCGCGACAGCCCGGCGGCACGCAGTTCCTCGTCGCTTTTGGTCGCGATCATGGCGGGGTCGGTGGCATCGCCCAGCAGCGCCTCCAGCTTCTTCCACACCGCGTCCGCCGCCTTGTAGCTCACCTGCTGCCCGACGATGGTGCGCAGCAGTGTGACATAGCCCCGCTCGCGGATGCGCGGTTCGGGATAGCCCGCATAGGCCAGCGCCGCCGCGAATGCCGGTTCGCGCGCGGCCAGCGCATCCAGCGACGTGCGCAGCTGTTCGGCGGAAAGCCCCATGTCCGGTCCTTGAAATGCGTCGGTCGCCCCGGCATGGGGCGACGAACAGGAGAAGATACGATGCCAACGCTTACCGTCGTCGACCGTGCCGGGGAAGAACGAACCGTGGACGCGGAGGTCGGGCTGTCCGTCATGGAAGTGCTGAAGATCAACGGCTTCGACGACATCCTCGCGCTGTGCGGCGGCTGTTGTTCGTGCGCGACCTGCCACGTCCATGTCGACGCGGCCTATCTCGACCGCCTGCCGCCGGTCAGCCCGGACGAGGACGACCTGCTCGACGCGGTGGACGACCGCGACGCGACCTCGCGCCTGTCGTGCCAGCTGCCGGTCAGCGAGGCGCTGGATGGGATGCGGGTGGTCATCGCGAAGGAAGACTGACGCGGCAGCGTAGCTGGCGCGCAGCCCTTCCACGCGCGGCCGGCGGGGCAATGCCCCGACCGACGGCATGGGCTTTGCCCATGGCGCTCTTGGGGGGGTACGCTCCCGTCTACCCACCCCGTTCGGTTCGAGCAGCTTCGAGCCTATCGAGAAGCGCCCGTCGAAAACCGAGAATCCCGCCCACCACAACCCGCCATGGGCAAAGCCCATGTCGTCGGTCGGGCTAAAGCCCGCCGGCCGGCACGGGGATGATGCGAACCAGCTGGCGCTGCTTCGTCTTCATCCCTCGTGCGTGGCCACCGCATACAGCGCGATCGCCGCCGCATTCGACACGTTCAAGCTCTCGATCCGGTCCGAAATCGGCAGCTTGGCCAGGATGTCGCAATGCGCCGCGGTATTTTGGCGCATCCCCTCACCCTCGGCACCCACGACCAGCGCGACCCGCTTAGGCCCCAGCGCCTGTGCCAGTGTCGTCTCGGTATGGCCGGTCAGCCCGACGCGCCAGTACCCGGCATCGCCCAGTTCGACGAGCGCGCGCGAAAGGTTCACCACCCGCACCCACGGCACGCTCTCCAGCGCGCCCGATGCCGACCGTGCGACCGTGCCCGATTCGGGCGGCGCGTGGCGGTCCTGCGTGACCACGCCCAGACAGTCGAACGCCGCCGCCGATCGCAGGATCGCACCGACATTGTGCGGGTCGGTCACCTGGTCGAGCAACAGGATCGGGCGATCATCGTCGCGCCCCTGTTCGATCAGGTCGGCCAGCCAGATATCCTCCAGCGGATCGGCCTCGACCACGATTCCCTGGTGCGGCGCATCGGCGGGGACCAGCCGGGCGAGGTCGGCGGCTTCGGCGAACACCACCGGCACGCCGTCCGGCAGGACCAGCTGCGACCCCATTTCGCGGGTACACCAGATCTTGCGGATCACCCGTTCCGGGTTGTCGAGCGCGGCGAAGGCGGCATGCCGGCCCCAGAAGCGGGGGCGTTGCGGCGATGCCTTGCTGGGGCGGTGTCCTTTGCGGGCCATGTCGGTCTTTCGAATCTTTCGGGGTGCGGCCGTGGTCGGCAAACGCGATGCCCGGCTCATAGCCGCGACGGGCGGCCGCGCGCAAATCGGCAACAAAGTTGCAGGCAGGCGTTGACAGCGCGGCGCGGGGACGGCAATGGGCGCCCTCGCTCAAGCGGCCTCGCCGCCTGAGTGGCGGCTGGACAGGTGGCCGAGTGGTTAAAGGCAGCAGACTGTAAATCTGCCCGGGTTTCCCGTACGCTGGTTCGAATCCAGCCCTGTCCACCACCGCCCGCGCGGGTAGCGCGGCGGTGCCCCAGCGGGAGGCAGTCATCCCGACCCCCATTCTCTTCATCCTTGCCGCTGTGTGCGAGATCGCGGGCTGCTTCGCCTTCTGGGCTTGGTGGCGGCTCGACCGGTCACCGCTGTGGCTGGTTCCCGGCATCGCCGCGCTGGTCGCCTTCGCATGGCTGCTCGCGCAGAGCGACACCGCCGGGGCCGGACGTGCCTATGCGGCCTATGGCGGCGTCTATGTGCTGGGCGCGGTGCTGTGGGGCTGGGCGGTCGAGGGGATGGCGCCCGACCGGTTCGACCTGATCGGCGCGGCACTCTGCATCGCCGGCTGCGGGGTGATCCTGTTCGGGCCGCGATGATGTAGGGTTGGAGCGGGTAACGGGAATCGAACCCGTGTATTCAGCTTGGAAGGCTGCTGCACTACCATTGTGCTATACCCGCCCACGCGCTTGCACGTCAGGGCGATGCACCTGCCACAGCGGACCGGGACAGGTCAACCGCCTCGTGCAACGCCTTGCTTTTACAGCATCCAGCCCTATTGCTCCGACCACAGGATGCCGGGGGAGGGCACGATGCTGAACGAAATGGGCGCCGCGATCGGCGACGTGCTGAACCCGCACGGGCCGGCGGTACAGGCGGCAAAGAGCTTTGCCCCGTCCGACTATTCGATCCATTTCTTCCTGCAGCTGGCGGTGATCCTGCTCGCGTGCCGCGTGGTCGGCTGGGCGGGCAAGCGCTTCCTGAACCAGCCGCAGGTGGTGGGGGAGATGATCGCGGGCGTCGTCCTCGGCCCCTCGCTGCTCGGCCTGTTCTTCCCCGATCTGCAGGCGGCGATCTTTCCCAAGGAAACGCGCGGCGTCCTCTATGCGGGCGCGCAGCTGGGCGTCGGCCTCTACATGTTCCTTGTCGGCCTGACGCTCCGGCTCGACCATTTCCAGACGAAGGCGCGCAGCGCCGCGATGGTATCGGCGGCGGGCATCGCCATGCCGTTCCTGCTGGCGGTGCTGGTGACCCCGCTGCTGCTCACGGTGCCCGGCCTGTTTGCGGAGGGGATTTCGACCGGCAGCGCGACGCTGTTCATGGGCGCCTGCATCGCGCTCACCGCCTTTCCGATGCTGGCGCGGATCATCCACGAACGCGGCCTTGCCGATACCGCGCTCGGTACGCTGTCGCTGACCGCCGGGGCGTTCGACGACGCGGTGTCGTGGTGCGTGCTGGCGATCGTGCTGGCGACGTTCGGTGCGGGTGCAGGCGTCGCCATCCTCGCGATCGGCGGGGCGCTGCTCTATGCCGCGTTCCTGATCCTGTTCGGCAAGCGCCTGCTCGCCCCGCTGGGCCGCGCGGTCGAGGCGAAGGGTGAAATGAGCATGACCGTGCTGTCCGTGACGCTGATGCTGTTCTGCATGTCGGCGTTCTTCATGGATGCGATCGGCATCCATGCGATCTTCGGCGGCTTCATCCTGGGCGTGTTCATGCCGCGCGGGCTGTTCGTCGAGGAACTGAAGCGCAAGGTCGAGCCGCTGGCGGTCGTGCTGCTGCTGCCGATGTTCTTCACCTATTCGGGGCTGAACACGCGGATGGACACGGTCAGCTCGCTGCCGCTCCTGCTGATCGCGCTGGGCGTGCTGGCGGTGTCGGTCCTCGCCAAGTTCGGCGCCTGCTGGGCCGCGGCACGGTTGGCGGGCGAGGACAACCGCACCGCGCTCGGCATCGGCGCGCTGATGAACTCGCGCGGGCTGATGGAACTCATCATCATCAATATCGGCCTGCAAAAGGGGATTATCGGCCCGACCTTGTTCGCGATGCTGGTGCTGATGGCCATCGTCACGACCGTCATGGCGACCCCGTTGTTCGAGGCGGTCTATGGCAGGCAGGCACGGGCCAGTGGCGAACTGGGACATGTGCCTGCGTAAACACTGGCGTTCGTACCCCGGACGCCATAAATCGCGCGCACAATGGCAAAGATCACGACTCCGCGCCCGGTGCGCGGCACCCAGGACATTTTCGGCGATTTCGAACGGCGCTTCACCCATGTCGCCGAGACGTTCGAGCGCGTGCGCCGGCTATATTGCTTCAACCGGGTCGAAGTACCGGTGTTCGAATCGACCGCCGTCTTCGCCCGTTCGCTGGGCGAGACGACCGATGTCGTGTCGAAGGAAATGTATTCGTTCGAGGATCGCGGCGGCGATTCGCTGACGCTGCGCCCCGAATTCACCGCCGGCATCGCCCGCGCGTTCCTGACCGAAGGGTGGCAGCAGCACGCCCCGCTGAAGCTCGCGACGCACGGCGCCGTCTTCCGCTACGAACGCCCGCAAAAGGGCCGCTATCGCCAGTTCCACCAGATCGACGCCGAAGTGATCGGTGCGGCGGAGCCGATGGCCGATGTCGAACTGCTGGCAATGGCCGACCAGCTGCTGAAGGAACTGGGCATCGCCGACGGCGTGACGCTGCAGCTCAATACGCTGGGCGATGCCGAGACGCGCGACGCCTGGCGCACCGCGCTGGTCGAGCATTTCGAGGCCCATCGTAGTGAGTTGTCGGAGGACAGCCTCAAGCGCCTGACCAAGAACCCGATGCGCATCCTCGATTCGAAGGACCCGCGCGACCGGCCGATCGCCGATTCGGCACCGGGGATCGACTCGTTCCTGACGGCGGAAGCGGCGGACTTTTTCGCGGCAGTGACGTCGGGACTGGACGCGGCGGGGGTCCAATGGACCCGCAACGACCGGCTGGTGCGCGGCCTCGACTATTACCGCCACACCGCGTTCGAATTCGTCACCGACCGGCTGGGCGCGCAGGGCACGGTGCTGGCCGGCGGGCGCTATGACGGGTTGATCGAAAGCCTTGGTGGCCCGGCGACGCCGGGCGTCGGCTGGGCGGCGGGGATCGAGCGGCTGGCGATGCTGCTGGAGGAGCCGGATGCGCCGCGCGCCGCCGTCTGCGTCATTCCGCGCGAAGGTGGCGCGGACGCTGCCGCAATGACGCTGCTCCAAGACCTGCGTGCCGCCGGGGCGGTTGCCGACATGGCCTATCGCGGCAATATGAAACGGCGCATGGCCAAGGCCGATACGCAGGGTGCATCGATGGTGGCACTGGTCGGGGCGGATGGCGGTGTCACTGCCAAGCTGCTGGCGACCGGCCGACAGATCGACGTGACCGCCGAGGACCGCGAGGCATTTCTGCACGCTGCCACCCTGTATTCGTCGGGTGTGACCGATGGCGACGTCGAGGGCGATTCGGTGCTGGAGGAAATGATCGGCGAATGGCGCCAGGGCCTTTGGCAGGCATCGGATAGCGAATGACCATCGCCCCCGAACGCATCGCCCAGATCGAGGCGCGGCGCGACGAACTGGCGGCGCAGATGGCGACCGGCGACCTGCCCGGCGACCGCTTCGTCGCGGTGTCGAAGGAATATGCCGAGCTGGAACCGGTCGCAGCGGCAGCGGGCGAGGTGCGTCGGCTGCGCGCCGAGAGCGAGAGCCTGTCGTTCATGACACAGGACGCCGATGACGACTTGCGTCAGATGGCGGTGGAGGAACTCCACGCCAACCGCCAGCAGCTCGAAGCGGCCGAACGCGCGCTGTCGCTCGCCCTGCTGCCGCGCGACGCGGCGGACGAACGTGCGGCGATGCTCGAAATCCGCGCCGGCACCGGCGGCGACGAAGCGGCGTTGTTCGCGGGCGACCTGTTCCGCATGTATCAGCGCTATGCCGACACCCGCGGCTGGCGGGTCGAACTGATCTCGGCATCGGTATCGGACGCCGGCGGCTACAAGGAAGTCGTCGCCAGCGTGACCGGCGCGGGCGTGTTCGCGCGGTTGAAGTTCGAAAGCGGGGTCCACCGCGTGCAGCGCGTCCCCGCGACCGAGAGCGGCGGCCGCATCCACACCAGCGCTGCGACCGTCGCGGTCCTGCCCGAAGCCGAGGATGTCGATGTCCAGATCGACGACAAGGACCTGCGCATCGACGTATACCGCTCGTCCGGGCCGGGCGGTCAGTCGGTCAACACGACCGATTCGGCGGTCCGCATCACCCACTTGCCGACCGGCTTGGTCGTGATCCAGCAGGACGAAAAGTCGCAGCACAAGAACAAGGCGAAGGCGCTCAAGGTCCTGCGCACCCGCCTGTACGAGGCCGAACGCCAGCGGCTGGCCGACGAACGCGCCGGCACCCGCCGCTCGATGGTCGGGTCGGGCGACCGGTCGGAACGCATCCGCACCTATAATTTCCCGCAGGGGCGGGTGACTGACCACCGCATCAACCTGACGCTCCATCGCCTGCCCGAAATCCTCGAGGGCGAGATGGAGGAACTGATCGGCGCGCTGATCGCGCAGGACGAGGCGGAGCGGCTGGCGACGCTGGATGGGTGATGTCGGGGCGTTGAAAGAAGAAGGTGGATTTCGTGTCTCCGCGCCTTCGCGTGAACCCATGACCACGCTGCGCCAGGCACTGACGCAGGCGACCGCCCGCATCGCCACGCTGTCCGACTCCCCCCGCCTAGACGCCGAACTCCTCGCCGCCCACTCGTTGGGCTGTACCCGCGAAGCCATGCTGCTCGCCCGGCTCGACTATCCGGTCCCCGCCGCATTCGAGGCTTTGGTAGAACGCCGGCTGACCCATGAACCGGTCGCGTACATCACCGGCAGCCGCGCCTTCTGGACGATCGACCTGCTGGTCGGCCCCGGCGTGCTGGTCCCGCGTGCCGACAGCGAGACACTGATCGAGGCGGCGGTCGATCATTTCGCCGGTCGCACGCCCGCGCGCATTCTCGACCTTGGCACCGGGCCGGGCACGTTGCTGCTCGCCGCGCTGGCGGAATGGCCGCAGGCGACCGGGCTGGGCGTCGACGCATCGGCGCAGGCGCTGGACTATGCCCGGCGCAACGGGGACGCGTTGGGGATGGTCGACCGGGTGACCTGGTTGGAGGGTGACTGGACCGCCGGGATCGACGGCCCGTTCGACCTGATCCTCGCCAACCCGCCCTATATCGGTACCGGCGAAGCGTTGCCGCACGAAGTCGCCGGCCACGAACCGGGCGGCGCGCTGTTCGCGGGGGTGGACGGCCTGGACGATTATCGCCGCATCGTCCCCGAACTGCCCCGGCTGCTGGCGCCGGGCGGCATCGCTACGATCGAGATCGGCCACGAACAGGGCGACGCCGTGCTGGCGTTGGTCGCGGACGTCGGTTTGCCCGCGCGGCTGGTCCGTGACTTGGGCAGCCGCCCGCGCTGCGTCGTCGCGGGTTGATCGCGTCTTGCGGCGACCCCATCTTTCCGCTTGGAGTTGCACGACGCACCCGCTAAGACCGGCAGCGGGGCAGGCACCATCGACGGAGGCGTCGATCGCGGGGCGTGGCTCCTTCCATCGTCATCAACCACTGTCGTCCGGTGGTCATGGCAGGCGGACGGTGCCCGTGCATCGTTTCGCGCAGTGGCTCGCATCCGGGATCGCGAGATCGACGGACAGGTAAGGACAGGACAACCAACCCTTGATGAACAATCGTCAGGCCGGCCGCCGTCGCGGTCGCGGTGGCCAGCGTCAGCCGGGAAGCGGCGGCGGCAATCCGCGTGATAACGGCAATCGCATCGACAATCGTGCCCGCGGCAACGCGGCGCAGCTGCTTGAGAAATACAAGAACCTGGCGTCCGACGCGCAACGCGCCGGCGACCGGGTGAACACCGAATATTACCTTCAGTTCGCCGACCATTACTTCCGCGTGCTGGAAGCCGGTCGTTCGCGGGTCGAGGAACAGCGCCGCAGCCGCGACGAGTTCGACGGTAATGACGAGGATGATTTCGACGGCGACGGCGACAATGGCGCCGAAACCGGCGGCCAGGATCGCGGCAACCGCGACGATCGCGGCCAGCAGCGGGACCAGCGCGAGGATCGCGGCAACCGCGACGATCGCCAGCCCCGCGCCCAGCGCGAATATCGCGAAGACCGTGCCCCGCGCGAGGAGCGTCAGCCGCGCGAGGAACGCCAGGCACGCGACGATCGCTTCCAGCGCGAAGACCGGCCCCAGCGCGAACGCCTGCGTCGCGACGGCGGACGCACCACCGCCCCGGCCAATGACGGCGCGGAACTGCGCGGCGTGGAGGGCGAAGTCGGCACCCAGCAGAACGAGCCTGCCGAACCGACGCCGGACGTCGCGGTCGAGGCGAAGCCCGTCCGTCGCCGCACGACCCGCACCCGCGTGGAGGCGGCACCCGCCGATCCGGCGGAGGTCGCGCCGTCGATCGAGGCCGATCGCCTGCCGCCGTCGCTGTCGGCGAACGATGATGGTGCGGAGCGTCCGCGCCGCCGCCGCCGTGTCCGCGCCGACGAGGAAGAGGCCGTGCCGCCGGCCGCCTGATCGGGCAACGATGGCAAGCCGATCGGGGCCGGTATCGCACCACGCGATGCCGGCCCTTCGACCATTATCCCGCCGCGAACTGTTCGGCGGTTAACGCGTACAGCCCGCCGGCGCCGGCCATTGCCGCCATGCCCAGCCCACGCGCTTCGGGCACGATCCGGTCGAGATGGAAGGCGACCGCCGCCCGCTTCCGCGCAACGAAGTCGGGATCTGCCACGCTGTCCAGCGCACGGCCCTGCCGTTCCAGCAGCCATCCGCTGACGCAGGTCGCCAGCATTGTCAGGAACGGATAGCTGCCGGCCAGCCGGTCATCGACCGGAGCCTCCAGCATCCAGCGGGCGACGGCACGGGTATCGTTCAGCAGGTCGCGCAGAGCGGCATGGCCGACCTCCGCCTCCATGTCGGCGAACAGCGCCTCCACGCCCGCGCCGCTGTCGCCCGACAGCTTGCGCCCGACCAGATCGGCGGCCTGGATGCCGTTGGTCCCTTCGTAGATCGGGGTGATGCGCGCATCGCGATAATGCTGCGCCGCGCCCGTTTCCTCGACATAACCCATGCCGCCATGGACCTGCACGCCAAGGCTCGCGACCTCGCAACCGATGTCGGTGCCGTGCGCCTTGGCCAGCGGCGTGACCAGATCGAGTCGCGTCTTGGCCCCTGCCACGCCCAGCGTCGCAAGGTCGACCTGTCCCGCAGCGTAATAGACCAGGGCGCGTGCGGCCATGGTCTGCGCGGTCATGCGCAGCAGCATCCGGCGGACATCGGGGTGTTCGATGATCGCCACCGGCGCGCCGCCGGTCGACGCACGCGCCGACTGGATGCGATCGCGGGCATAGGCGACGGCGCGCTGCGTCGCAGCCTCCGCCACCTGCACCCCCTGCAGCCCCACATTCAGGCGGGCATTGTTCATCATCGTGAACATCGCGCGCATCCCCGCGCCCTCCGCCCCGATCAACTCGCCGATACAGTCGCCATTATCGCCGAACGACAGGACGCAGGTGGGGGAAGCGTGCAGCCCCATCTTGTGTTCGATCGACACGACGCGGACGTCGTTGGACTCGCCCGGTTCGCCATGGGCATCCACCCGGTATTTCGGGACGAGGAACAGCGAAATCCCCTTGGTCCCCGCCGGCGCGCCGGGCGTGCGGGCCAGGACAAGGTGGACGATATTGTCGGCCATGTCGTGATCGCCGAACGAAATATAAATCTTGGTGCCCGTGATCCGCCAGGTGCCGTCGCCGACCGGTTCGGCCCGCGTCGTCAGCGCGCCGACGTCCGATCCGGCCTGCGGCTCGGTCAGGTTCATCGTGCCGGTCCATTCGCCGGTCGCGAGCTTCGGCAGATAGCGTGCCTGTTGTTCGGGACTGCCATGATGGGTCAGCGCCTCGATCGCACCGACCGTCAGCGTCGGCGCAAGCGCAAAGCCCAGATCGGCGGTGCCCAGCGTCTCCAGCACGGCGGTCGCCACGGCAAAGGGCAGCGCCTGTCCGCCGAATTCGGCCGGCGACCCGATCGTGCCCCAGCCGCCCGCGACATAGGCCTGATAGGCGGCGCGATAGCCATCGGGCATCACCACGCCGTCGGGGGTCCAGCGCGCGCCGATCGTGTCGCCGGTGCGCGCCAGCGGCCGCCATTCGCCAGCGGCGAAATCGCCGATCCCGGTCAGGATCGCGTCGAGCAGGTCGGGGGTCGCATCGGCAAAACGGGGGGCGTCGGCGATCGTTTCGATCCCTGCGGCATGGGTCAGCACGAAACGCTGTTCGGCGGTGGCGGGGGTCAGGTCCATTTGCCCTCTCTCGATCCTTGGTTTTTGGCGGTATAGGCACCGAACCATGACTGCTTCAAACGCTTCGATCACCACCGTTTCCTTACCCTACGGCACGGCGGGGATCGCGGCGGCGGCGCGGGTGATCGCGGATGGCGGCTGCGTCGCGATGCCGACCGAGACGGTCTATGGCCTTGCCGCCGACGCGACCGATTCGCGCGCGGTGGCGGGCATCTATGCGGCGAAGGGGCGGCCGGGGTTCAACCCGTTGATCGTCCATGTCCCCGACCGCGCCGCCGCCGAGGCGCTGGCGATCTTCGATGAAGCTGCCGACCGGCTGGCCGAGGCGTTCTGGCCGGGGCCGCTGACGCTGGTGCTGCCGATGCGCAAGGGGGCGGGGATCGCGTCGCTGGTGACGGCGGGGCTTCCCACCATCGCGATCCGGGTGCCGGCGCATGATGCGATGCAGGCGCTGCTCGCCGCGACCGGCCGGCCGCTGGCAGCACCTTCGGCCAATGCCAGCGGATCGATCAGTCCGACCCGTGCCGAACATGTGCTGCGGAGCCTGGACGGACGTATTCCGATGGTGATCGACGCCGGACCGACGCCAAGCGGGATCGAATCGACGATTATCGCCTGTGCCGACGGACGGGTGCGGCAATTGCGACCGGGGCCGATTTCGCGCGAAGCGGTAGCCGATCTGTTGGGTGTCGCGATCGGTGGCGCCGGGGCGGGGATCGAGGCGCCGGGGCAACTTGCCAGCCATTACGCCCCGTCCAAACCGGTGCGGCTGAACGCGACCGTGCGACAGGCGGGCGAATGGCTGATCGGGTTCGGCACGGTGCAGGGCGACGATACGCTGTCGGCACGGGGCGACGCGGTGGAGGCCGCGGCGCGGCTGTTCGATGCGTTGCACATCGCCGATAGCGCCGGGACTGCGCGGATCGCGGTGGCACCGGTGCCGGACAAGGGCTTGGGCGCGGCGATCAACGACCGGCTGCGCCGCGCGGCGGTGCCCGCCTGATCGCTCGCCAAGCTACGGGCGGGCGGTCATTTTTTCAGCTTTCAGGCTACGCGACGTTAACCCATGCTCCAGTATGGTACGTTTTGTACCAAGGGAGGGTCGGGTGAGCGGATCGGACGAGATTGATTTCGACAAGCGCCTGGCGGCGTTCGACTATGACGAACACAGCTATGGCGCGTTTCCGATGGTTCGGCGCGCGATCGAACGCCATGCGCCCGCCGCACTGAACGCGCTGTATCGCCACATCGCCAACACGGCGTCGATCCGCGGCATGTTCGCGTCCCAGGCGCGGATGGACCATGCCCGCGACAAGCAGCTGGACCATTGGCGCAAGCTGTTTTCCGGGCCGATCGACCGCGACTATGCCGCCGCTGCGACCAATATCGGCAACGTCCATGCCCGCATCGGGCTGGCGCCGACCTGGTACATCAGCGGCTATGCCCGGATGCTGGAACATGTCCTGCCCCGGCTGGTGCTGGGGCGGCTGGGCCTGCCGTTCGGCGCGCGGGCGCGGGCACGGGCGGCGACCGCGCTGGTCAAGGCGTCGCTGATCGACATGGACATCGCGCTGGCCGCCTATTTCACCGCCGAACAGGCGGGACGCCGTGCGGTGATCGAGCGTTGTGGAGCCGCCTTCGAACGGATGGCGCAGGGCGACCTGACCGTCTCGCTCGACGGGCTTCCCACCGAATATCAGGCGCTGGCCGACAGTTTCGAAGCGATGCGGGTGCAGATGTGCGAGACGCTGGGCATGGTCACCCGCTCGGGTGAGCAGATCCGCATCGGATCGGGCAATATCCGCCATGCATCGGACGATCTGTCGCAGCGGACCGAGCAGCAGGCGGCGAGCCTGGAGGAAACCGCCGCCGCGATGGACCAGATCACCAGCACGGTCCGCCAGACCGCCGACGGTGCGTCGCGTGCCGACCGGATTGTCGGCGAAGCGCGCAGCGAAGCCGAGGAATCGGGCCGGATCGTGCGGCAGGCGGTCGACGCGATGGGCGGTATCCAGCGGTCGTCGGCCGAGATCAGCGAAATCATCAGCGTGATCGACGGCATCGCGTTTCAGACCAACCTGCTGGCGTTGAACGCCGGCGTTGAGGCGGCAAGGGCGGGTGATGCCGGCAAGGGCTTCGCCGTCGTCGCGTCCGAAGTGCGCGCGCTGGCACAGCGATCGGCCGACGCGGCCAAGGATGTGAAGGTCAAGATCACCGCTTCGTCGGATCAGGTCGATGCCGGGGTCGATCTGGTCAATGCGACGGGACAGGCGCTGCAACGGATCATCGGCCGCATCGGTGAGATCAGCGAACTGGTGTCGGGCATCGCCACGTCGGCGGCGCAGCAGTCGATCGGGCTGCAACAGGTCAATACTGCCGTGTCCGAGATGGACAATGTGACCCAGCGCAACGCTGCGATGGTCGAGGAAGCGACCGCCGCCGCCCGTATTCTGGCGCAGGAAGCCGAGGTGCTGGCTACCGAGGTCGCCCGCTTCCGGCTGGAGGGCGCAGGAGCGGTGAACGAGGTGCATCGGCTGCAACAGCGCCTCGCGGTGGCGTGATCCGCTTCCGTCGCCCCGGCGCAGGCCGGAGCCTCGCGCGGCTGGGAGGGCACTTTGTAGCCGGGAGATCCCAGCCTTCGCCGGGATGACCTATGTGGCTGACCGGGCATTCACCGCGCCCATTTGTCGTCCCTCTGCGTTTGCGACGGCCTGACGTTCCGTAAACGCCTTGCGCCCCGGCGGCGTGCGTGCTTGGGATCGCACGGGATCGGGAAGGGGTTATGGCCAGCCGCGCAAGCAATGGACGGGTCGATGCCGGCGTGACGGATGCGCGCTGGCTGGACGACTATCGCGCGCGCGCGCCGCGCGGCGACATGCTGTGCGAGGCGACCGGGATCGACCGCGCGGCATGGGAAGCGGCGTTCGACGAACTGGCCGGCGTGCCCGATACATTGTCGGGCGCGCGCGAACGCGCGCAGCGCCATGCCGACGACATCGGCACCGCGTACCGCGCGGCGGGCGAGAAGGAGGAGCGCCGCTGGCCGCTGTCGCCGGTTCCGTTGCTGATCGGTGCCGGGGAATGGCGCGGTATCGCCGAGGGGATGGCGGAGCGCGCCGAGCTGTTCGAGCGCGCCATCGCCGACATCCATGGCGAACAGCGGCTGGTGGCAGATGGTGTGCTGCCCGCGATGCTGGTGACCGGGTCGCCGCTGTTCCTGCGCCCGATGGTCGGGCTGACGCCGCCGGGCGGGCATCAGCTGCATTTCGTCGCCGCCGACCTGTGCCGGGGGCCGGACGGGCGCTGGCGGGTGCTGGCCGATCACCTGCGCGTGCCGGTGGGGGCGGGCTATGCGCTGGAAAACCGGCTGGCGATGGGGCGGACGCTGGGCGGGTTGCCGTCGCGGGTGAATGTCGAACGCCACGCGCCGTTCTTTGCCGCGATGCGCGCGGGGATTGCCGCAGCGTGTCGCCGGGCCGAACCGCGCATCGGGCTGCTGACGTCGGGCAAGCTCAACCCCAGCTATCCCGAACAGGCGCATCTGGCGCGTTATCTGGGCTTCCTGCTGGTCGAGGGGGCCGATCTGGCGGTGCGCGACGACCAGCTTTACGTTCGTACCATTGCAGGCTTGAAGCGGATCGACGCGTTGTGGCGGCGGATCGACCCGCGGTTGATTGATCCGCTGGCGTTCGATGCCAATTCGACCATCGGCGTGCCGGGGCTGGTCGATGCGATGGCGGCGGGCAATGTCGTGATCGCCAACGCGCCGGGCGTCGGCGTGCTGGAATCGCCGGCCTTTGCCGCGTTCCTGCCCGCGCTTGGCGAGCGGTTGCTGGGCCATGCGCCGTCGCTGTCGTCGATCGGGACATGGTGGTGCGGCGACTCCCAAGCGCGCGCGCATGTCCTGTCGTCGCTGGACCAGCTGGTGATCGGCCCCGCCTTTGCCGGGCCACCGGTCGCAGGATTGCCGGATGGGGCGGTGCTCGGCGCGTCGCTGGACGGTGTGGCGCGCGAGCGGCTGGTCGCGGCAATGGCGCTGCGCCCACAGGATTATGTCGGGCAGGAGGTCGCCGAACTGTCGACCATGCCGACCGCGTGCGGCGAGGGGCTGTTGCCGCGTCCCTTCTCGCTCCGGGTCTTTGCCGCGCGCGGTGGCGACGGGCGCTGGGTCGTGCTGCCGGGCGGCTTCGTGCGGATCGGCGATCAGCCCGACGCGCGTGCGGCGGTGATGGGGGAGGGGTCGTGGTCGGCGGACGTCATCGTCCACGGGCCCGATCCGGTCGCGCCGGTATCGCTGCTGCAACCGACCGACAGCGTGGAACTGCGCCGCAATCCCGGCACGCTGCCCAGCCGGGTCGCCGACAACATGTTCTGGCTCGGCCGCTATCTGGAGCGGGGCGAAGCGCTGCTGGGCGTCATCCGCGTGCTGTTCGGCCATTCGATCTCCGCCGATACCGGTGCGGCGCTGGCCCCGGCAACGGTCGAGCGGCTGGTGACGATCATCGCCGATACCGGCGCCGCCCCGCGCCCGCCCAGTCATCGCCGCCGCGACCTGGTCGATTTCGCGCGGGAAGCGATGGAGGCGGCAGATGGCTGGGGCAGCGTGCGCGCGGTCAACCGGCTGGCGACCGGCATCGGCGGCATTTCGCGCGACCGGTTGTCGGCGGACATGGTGCGCCTGCTGGATGCGCCGCATCCGACCACGGGCACGCTGCTCGACCGCGCGGGCACGTTGCAGCGCCGCTATGCTGCGCTCGCCGGGCTGTCGGCCGAACATATGGGGCGGACCGATGCGTGGCGGTTCCATGATCTGGGCCGGCGGATCGAACGCGCGCTGGCGGTGACGCGGACGCTGTTGTCGGTCGATCTGCGCCGGGCCAATGCCGAGGACCTGTCGACCCTGCTCGACCTGGCCGACAGCCAGATCAGCTATCGCCAGCGCTACCTGATCGGGTTTGCGCGGGTGCCGGTGATCGACCTGATCGCGCTCGACCCCGGCAATCCGCGCGGGATCGCGTATCAGGTGGAGACGATCGTGCAGCATCTCTGCAAGCTGCCGGTGCTGAACGATGCCGGTATCGCCGAACCGCAGCAGCGCATCGCCGCGCGCCTGACCGCCGGCATCGCCATGGCATCGGCGGAACGGGTCGATCGCGGCTGGGTATTGGAGATCAACCAGCAGTTGCAGAAGCTGTCCGACGCCATCGCCACCCGCTATTTCCTGCAGGGTGCGCAGGCGCTGCGCGAAGCCGGGCTGACGCTGGCATGATGCGCTATGCCATCCGCCACATCACCCGCTTCGATTATGAGGAAGCGGCGGGGTTCGCGCGCTGCAACCTGCGCCTGCGGCCGATCCTGTGGTCGGGGCAGACGCTGGAGGACTATGCGCTGCTGGTCGAACCGGGTGGGCATACCCATCCGGCGCGGGCGCAGGCGGGGCTGGCCAATGTCACCCGGCTGGTGGTCGAACGGCCTGAGCGGACGCTGACGATCGAAAGCCGCGCGACGGTCAGCGTGGATCGTGCGATCCCGCTGCCGTCGCCGACCGATCCGACGCTGGCCGATATCCGCAGCCTGGTGGCGAACGTTGCCGATGCCGGCCCGGCCAGCCCGGTCAGCTACCTCTTCCCCTCCGCGCATGTGCCGATTGTGCCGGAGATCGCGGAATGGTGTGCGGAGGATCTGAATCCTGATCGCGGCGTGCTGGACGCGGCGATCGCGCTTGTCCGGCGGATACAGCGCGACTTCGCCTTCGATCCGACCGCGACTCTGGTCGACACGCCGCCCGCCGAGGCCTTCGCCAAGCGTGGTGGGGTATGTCAGGATTTCGCGCAGATCATGCTGTCGGGGCTGCGCGGCGCCGGGCTGCCCGCCGCCTATTGCTCGGGCTATCTGCGCACGCTGCCGCCGCCGGGGCAGGAGCGGCTGGTGGGCGCCGATGCGACCCATGCGTGGGTATTGGTGTGGGCCGGTCCCGATCTGGGATGGATCGGGGTCGATCCGACGAATGGCATCTGGATGGCCGAGGATCATGTCGTGATGGCGATCGGCCGCGACTATGCCGATATCGCCCCGATCGATGGCGTCGTGCTGGGGTCGGGCGCACAGACGATGCAGGTGTCGGTCGATGTGGAGCCGTTGACGGTCGGTTGATCGCGTCCCCCATCCAACCCGGATTGACGAATCCATAAGGGTTGGAGGATAAAGAACAAACCATGAACGCAGAGTCGCCCACCCTGTCCGCCCTGAAGCGGCAAGTCGCCGCCATGGAGCGGCGTGCGCCGGCGGGCAAGGCAGTGCGGGTGGCGACCGGGCATGGCGATATCGACGCCGCGCTGGGCGGCGGCATCGCGCGCGGGCGCCTACACGAGATTTTTGCGGCCGAAGCGGGCGATGCCGGCAGCGCGACGGGCTTTGCGGGAATGATGTCGATTCGGCTGGGCGGCGGCATCGTATGGCTGCGCGAGGAGGCCGCAGTGCGCGGGGGCGGGCACTTGCACGCGCCGGGACTGGTCGAGATCGGCGTCGATCCCGCGCGGCTGCTGCTCGGCTTCCTGCCCGATGCGCTCTCGGTGCTGCGCGCCGCCGCCGATGTGGTGCGCTGCGCCGGAGTCGGGGTGGCGGTGATCGAGCTGCATCGCGATCCCCGGCCGCTCGACCTGACCGCCAGCCGCCGCCTGGCGCTGGCGGCGGAGGAAAGCGGGGTGACGGCGCTGCTGCTGCGCATCGCCGCGACGCCGGTGGCGAGCGCTGCCGACACCCGCTGGGCGGTGCGGTCCTGCGCGTCGCAGCCGCTGCCGGCCAATGCGCCGGGGCATCCGACCTTCGACCTTGAATTATTGCGTCAGCGCGGCCGGGGTGCCGATGGTCGCTGGCAAGTGGAGTGGAACCGTGAGCAAGCCGTCTTCACCAGTCCGGCCCAGCGGCCGACGCCATCTGGCGCTGTGGTGGCCGTTCCTGCCTACCGACCGGTTGCTATCCCGATCCCCCTGCGCCGTGCCGGATGACGCGCCGTTCGTCTGCGTCGAGACGGTGCGCGGGGCCCTGCGCATCGCATCGGTCGACCGCCAAGCGGCGGACAAGGGAATCGCACCGGGCATGGCGCTGGCCGATGCGCGGGCGCAGCTGCCCGATCTGGTCGCGGTCGATGCCGATCCGTTCGCCGATCATGGCTGGCTGGAGCGGATCGCGGACGCCTGCGACCGGTTCACGCCGCTGGTGGCGCTCGATGGCGGCGACGGGGTGACGCTGGACATTACCGGCTGCGCGCATCTGTTCGGTGGAGAGGGCGCGCTGGTTGCCGAGGTCGAGGCACGGCTGGCGCGGTTCGGGATGCTGCGCCATGCCCTTGCCGATACACCCGATGCGGCGCAGGCGCTGGCCCGGTTTCAGAGTGCCCCTGCGGCAAGCGAGGCGGCGGCGGTCCGGCGGCTCGGGGTCGCGGCGCTCCGGCTGGATGACGAGATTGCGGTGGCATTGCGCCGGGCGGGTCTGCGCACCATCGGCGATCTCGCCAGCCGCCCGACCGCGCCGATCGCGGCACGCTTTGGTGAGGAGACGGTAGCGGCACTGGCGCGCCTGCTTGGCGATGCTGATCAGCGGTTGCGGCCGCGCCGGGTGCTGCCGGCGTTGTTCTTCGAACGGCGCTTTGCCGAACCGATCGCGCGCGACGGCGATGTGCTGGCGGTGATCGGCGAACTGGCGGCGGAGGCGGAAGACGAGCTGACCGCGCGCGATCGGGGCGGGCGGCGCTTTGCGGTGCGGTTGTACCGGGCCGATGGCGCGCTGCGCGATCTGGCTGTGGAAAGCGGCCTTCCCTTGCGCGATCCGCCGTCGATCCTGCGGCTTTTCCGCGAACGGATCGATGCGTTGTCCGATCCGATCGATCCTGGCTTCGGCTTCGACATGATCCGCATGAGCGTGCCTGCGCTCGAACCGCTTGCCGCCACGCAGCTGCAGCTGGAGGGCGGTACGGTCAGCGAAGAGGCGATGGCGGCGCTGGTCGACCGGCTCAGCACGCGCCTGGGGCGCGGGCGGATCGCGCGGGTCGCGCCGGGCGACAGTCACCTGCCCGAGCAGGGAATGCTGACCATCGACGCGATCGACGCGCCGATGCCGACCGGCTGGGACGCGCCGGAAGCGGGCGAGCCGCCGCTGCGCCCGATCCACCTGTTCGACCCGCCACAGCGGATCGAGGTGATGGCCGAAGTACCCGATGGCCCGCCGCACCGCTTTCGCTGGCGCCGCGTCCTGCACGACGTGATCCGCTTCGAAGGGCCGGAGCGGATCGCGGCGCAATGGTGGCGCCGCGGGCAGGCCAAGGTGCGCACGCGCGACTATTACCGGGTCGAGGATGTGCGCGGACGGCGCTACTGGATATTTCGCCACGGGCTGTACGATCGGGAGACACCCGATCCCATGTGGTACGTCCATGGGGTGTTCGCGTGACCTGTCCACCCCGTTACCCCAGCAAAGGCTGGGGTCTCCCCGTGGTGGGCGCTGCGTCCTTGCCGCGGGAGATTCCAGCCTGCGCTGGAATGACGTTTGTGGCTGGTGGGGCAGGGGCAGGCGCTTGTTCCCACTTCCGTCATTCCCGCGAAGGTGGGAATCCATTCACGCCGACGCTGTGGATGGAGTCGCAACGTCGGCGCATATGGATTTCCGCCTTCGCGGGAATGACGATACCGGCTGGCTTGGCCCCGTGAGATGCCTTTCGCCGAACTGATCGCCGCGACGCATTTCTCGTTCCTGCGCGGGGCGTCGCCGCCGTGTGACATGGTGGCACAGGCGAACGCGCTGGGAATGGCCGGGATCGGGATTGCCGACCGCAACACCGTGGCGGGGGTGGTGCAGGCGTTTCTCGCGCTCAAGAAGGCGAATGAGAAACTGGCCGAGCAGGGATTGCCGCCCAACGACTTCGATCTGGTCGTCGGCACGCGGCTGGTATTCGCCGATGGCACGCCGGACATCGTCGCCTATCCGACCGACCGCGCGGCATGGGGGCGGCTGACCCGGTTGCTCAGCACCGGCAATCTGCGGGCGAAGAAGGGCGAGTGCCACCTCGAACTGGCCGATCTGCTGGCGTGGCAGGAAGGGTTGCTGCTGATCGTCACCGCGTCCGATGCGGCATTGCTGGCGCGGCTGCGCGATGCCTGTCCGGGGCGGGTGTGGCTGGCGGCGACGATGCCGCGCGGCGGGCGCGACCGTAGGCGCCTTGCCGGCCGGATCGCCCTTGCGCGCGACATCGGCGTGCCGCTGCTCGCGACCAACGATGCGCTGTACGCGACCCATGAACAGCGCCCGCTGCACGATGTGCTGACCTGTATCCGCGAGGGCACGACGATCGCTGCGGCCGGGCGGCGGCTGGCCGCCAATGCCGAACGGTATCTGAAGGACCCGGCGGAGATGGCCCGGCTGTTCCGCGACTGCCCCGAAGCCGTGGCGGAAAGCCTTGCGATCCTGAAGCGGATCACGTTTCGCCTGACCGACCTGCAGTACGAATATCCGCACGAACCGGTGCCCGAAGGGTGGCAGGCGCAGGACTGGCTGGAGCATCTGGCGACGACCGCCGCGCACGAACGCTATGGTCCCGATCTGCCCGATGGCGTGCGGCGGCGGCTGGACGAAGAGTTCGTGCTGATCCGCCAACAGAAATACGCCCATTATTTCCTGACGGTCCATGATCTGGTCCGCTTCGCGCGCAGCTGCGTGCCCCCAATATTGTGCCAGGGGCGCGGGTCGGCGGCCAATTCGATCGTGTGCTTCCTGCTGGGCGTCACCTCGGTCGATCCCAGCCAGCACGACCTGCTCTTCTCGCGCTTCGTGTCCGAAGAGCGGGACGAGCCGCCCGACATCGATGTCGATTTCGAACATGAACGGCGCGAGGAAGTGATCCAGTATATCTACAGCCGCTATGGCCGCGACCGGGCCGGCATCGCCGCGACCGTGATCCACTATCGCCCGCGCAGCGCGGTGGGGGAGGTCGGCAAGGTGCTGGGCCTGACCCGCGATGTGACGCAGCGGCTGGGCAGTACAGTGTGGGGGAGTTTCGCGGGCGCGATGGAGGCGCGGCGCTATACCAGCGCCGGGTTCGACCTGAACAATCCCGACATCGCGCAGCTGCGGTGGCTGGTCGACCAGATCCTGGAATTTCCGCGCCATCTGTCGCAGCATGTCGGCGGGTTCGTGCTGACGCAGGGGCGGCTGGACGAGATGGTGCCGATCCATAACGGCGCGATGGAAGGCAGGACCTTCATCGAATGGGACAAGGACGATATCGACGCGCTGGGCCTGATGAAGGTCGATGTGCTGGCGTTGGGGATGCTCACCTGCATCCGCAAGGCGTTCGACCTGCTGCGCCGGCACGATCTGGGCGAGCATGACCTGACTGTCGATCTCGAAGCGAACGACATGCGTGTCTATAAGATGCTGCACCGGGGCGACAGCATCGGCGTGTTTCAGGTCGAGAGCCGGGCGCAGATGAACATGCTGCCGCGGTTGAAGCCCGAAAGCCTCTACGACCTGTCGGTGCAGGTCGCGATCGTGCGGCCGGGACCGATCGAGGGGGATATGGTGCATCCCTATCTGCGGCGGCGTTCGGGGGTGGAGAAGGTAACCTACCCCTCACCCAAGCCGCCGCACGACCCGGACGAACTGCGCACGCTGCTGGGGCGGACATACGGCGTGCCGCTGTTCCAGGAACAGGTGATGAAGCTGGCGATCACCGCCGCCGGCTTCACCCCGAACGAGGCGAACGCGCTGCGCCGGGCGATGGCGACGTTCCGCAATCCGGGTACGATCGACCAGCTCCGCGAAAAGCTGGTGAGCGGCATGACCGCGCGCGGCTATGAACCGGACTTTGCCGAGCGCTGCTTCCGCCAGATCGAGGGGTTCGGCAGCTATGGCTTTCCCGAAAGCCACGCACTGTCGTTCGCGCGGCTGGTCTATGTGTCGTCGTGGATCAAGTGCCACCACCCGGCGGTGTTCGCCTGTGCGCTGCTCAATTCGCAGCCGATGGGATTCTATGCCCCGGCACAGATCGTCCGCGACGCGCGCGACCATGGCGTCGACGTGCGCGGGATCGATGTGAATGTGAGCGCATGGGATAATGGGCTGGAGGGAGACGCCCTCGCGCTCAGGCTCGGCTTTCGACAGATGGACGGGTTTCGTGCGGGCTGGGCGGAGGCGATCGTCGCAGCGCGTCCCTTTGCCAGCGTCGAGGAACTGGCGCGCCGCGCCCGGTTGCCGCAGCGCGCGCTCAGGCTGCTGGCCGATGCCGATGCGTTCCGGTCGATCGGGCGCGACCGGCGCGAGGCGTTGTGGGAGGTGCGGCGGACGCCCGATGCCGAACTGCCACTGTTCGCCCATGCCCGCGCCGCCGAGCTGGGCGCGGAGCCGGACATGGCATTGCCGGCGATGCCCGAGGTCGAGCATGTCGTGACCGATTACCAGACGCTCAGGCTGTCGTTGCAGGGCCATCCGATGCAGTTCCTGCGCACGCGGCTCGATCGGATGGGGGTGACCAGCTGCGCCGGGATCATGGCGGCGAAGGCGGGGGCGAAGGTGACCGCCGCCGGCCTGGTCCTGGTGCGCCAGCGGCCGGGCAAGGGCAATGCGATCTTCGTCACGCTGGAAGACGATACCGGCATCACCAATGTCGTGCTGTGGGCGCGGCTGTTCGAGGCGTATCGGCGCGAGGTGATGGGCGCGCGGCTGATGCTGGTCGAGGGGGAGGTGCAGCGTACCCGCGAAGGGATCGTCCACCTGATGGGCGCGCGGGTGCGCGACCGCAGCGACCTGCTCGACACGTTGGGCGAGGCGAGCGTGCAGGAATCGGAGGTCGTCCGGCCGATGGCGTCGCGCCATCCCCGCGACGTGCGGCTGGTGCCCAAGTCGCGCGATTTCCACTGACAAGCGCCCCGGCCACCGCGTAGGACGGCGGGCAGGGGGAGGATCGCCATGAACGGGTTGCTGCTGTTCGTCGTAGCGATCGGCTATGCCGCGCTGCTGTTCGCGGTGGCGTGGATCGTGCGGCGGCGGGGCATCGCGGCCGGGCAGCGCCGGGCGGTCTATACGCTGGGGCTGGCGGTTTATTGCAGCAGCTGGACCTTCAACGGCGCGGTCGGCAGCGCGGTCGCCGATGGCTGGGCGTATCTGCCGATCTATCTGGGGCCGATCCTGTTGTTCGTCGGCGGCAGGCGGTTGCTGGTGCGGCTGGTGGTGGCGGTGCAGGCCGATGGCGCGACGTCGATCGCCGACTTCATCGGCGGGCGGTTTTCGCGCAGCCGGGGGGTGGCGGCGCTGGTCACGCTGATCGCGCTGACCGGCACCGTGCCCTATGTCGCGTTGCAGCTGCGGTCGGTCGCAACCAGCTATGGCGCGCTGTCGGGCATGGCCGACGCCACGCGGCCGATGATCGTGACTGCGATCGTGCTTGCCGGGTTCGCCATCGCGTTCGGGACGCGCGGCGATGCCAAGGCGCGAGCCGATGGCGGGCTGCTGGCGGCGGTGGCGGTCGAATCACTCATCAAGCTGGCCGCCTTTGCCGGGGTTGCGCTGTTCGCGCTGTGGTTGGTGGTGCAGGCGGCACCGGCGGACCGGGCGGTCGGGCTGGCGCGATTGGCGCGCGGGTTTGCCCGGCCGCCGGCGGTCGGCGACTTCACCATCGCGACGCTGCTGGCGATGGCGGCGATGCTGTGCCTACCGCGCCAGTTCCATGTGACGGTGATCGCGGCACATGACGGCCAGGACCCGGTGCGGGCGCGGTGGCCGTTCGTCGCCTATCTGGCGCTCACTGCACTGCTGGTCGTGCCAATCACCTGGGGCGCGCTGGTGCAGGGCGGCGCGACGCGGCCCGACCTGCTGGTGATCGCCATGCCACTGGCGGCGGGCGCCCCCACGATCGCGCTGCTGGGGTTCGTCGGCGGCTTTTCGGCGGCGACGGCGATGGTGGTGATGGAGACGGTCGCGCTGGCGACGATGGTGTCGAACGACCTGATCGCGCCGCTATTGCTGCGCAGCCCGCGCATGGCCGCCGCGGCGCATGTCGGGCGCACGCTGTTGTGGGTGCGCCGGGCGGTGATCGTCGGGATCATCGCGGTGGCGCTGTTGAGCGCGCTGCTGATCCCGATGACGCGGGGGCTGGCGACGATCGGGCTGGTCGCCTTTGCCGCGATGGCGCAGTTCGCCCCGGCGCTGGTGCTGGCGGTGCTGGGCGGCGGGCGCGATCCGATGGCGGCGAAGGCAGGGCTGGCCATCGGGCTGGGCGGATGGACGCTGCTGCTGTTCGTGCCGACGCTCCGCGGCGCGGTGCTGCCAATCCCGGCGATGCCGGGAATGGGGGCGGTCGCGACGGGGGCGGTGGTGACGCTGGCCGCGAACCTGATCGTCCATGCGATCGTCGCGATGTCGCGTGCGCCGCGTCTGCCGTTCGTGCGCGACGATCGGGTGCCGCCGGTCCGCGACCTGCCCGAGCTGATCCAGCTGGTCGCGCGCTTCGTGGGCGAGGAGCGCGCCGCCGCCGAGCTGGGCAGCGGCACGCATATCGATGCCCGTGCG
This sequence comes from uncultured Sphingomonas sp., assembly GCF_913776855.1. Lineage (GTDB taxonomy): Bacteria > Pseudomonadota > Alphaproteobacteria > Sphingomonadales > Sphingomonadaceae > Sphingomonas. The sequence continues at coordinate 27,616 of NZ_CAJYQD010000023.1, forward strand.
GCGCGCCGGGCCGAGCGGCTGGTGGCGCAGGCGGTCGGCGTATCGTCGGCCCGGCGGCTGGTCGCCTCCGCGCTGTCGGGCGAGGGACTGGGCGCCGAGGATGTGGCGCGGATGCTGGACGAAAGCGGGCAGAGCCTGCAATTCTCCAAGGGGCTACTGGCCGCCACGCTGGAGCATATCGATCCGGGGGTCAGCGTGGTCGATGCCGAGCTGAACCTCGTCGCGTGGAACCAGCGCTATCTCGACCTGTTCGGCTTTCCGCCCGGCATGATCCGGGTCGGGGCGCCGATCGCCGATGCGATCGCGTTCAACGCCCTGCGCGGCGATTGCGGGCCGGGCGAGGTCGAGGATCATGTGCGGCGGCGGCTGGCGCATATGCGGCGGGGGACGCGGCACAGTTTCGAACGCGTGCGCAGCGACGGGCGGGTGCTGAAGACGGTTGGCGGGCCGATGCCGGGCGGCGGCTATGTCATGTGCTTTTCGGACATCACCGCCGAGGCGCAGGCGCTGCGCGCGGTCGAGACGGCGCGGGCCGAGCTGGAGCGGCGGGTCGAGGCGCGAACGCGGGCGCTGTCCGATGCCAATGCCGCGCTGGCACGGGCGACGGCGGACAAGACCCGGTTCCTGGCCGCCGCCAGCCACGACCTGTTGCAGCCGCTCCACGCCGCGCGGCTGTTCACCGCCGCGCTGGCACGTGGGGCGGATGACCGGGCGAAGCCGCTGGTCGAGCGGATCGACCAGTCGATCGCGGCGGCCGACCAGCTGCTGCGCGCGCTGCTCGACATTTCCAGGCTGGATGCCGGGGGGATCGTGCCGGTGCCGACGCGGTTCGCGGTGCGGGGGCTGCTGGCCGAGCTGGTCGACAGCTTTGCCGATCAGGCGCGGGCGAAGGGGATGGTGCTGCGGCTGGGGCCGGGGGATGCGGTGGTGGCGACCGACCGGGTGCTGCTGCGCTCGATCGTGCAGAACCTGCTGGGCAATGGGGTACGCTACACCGCGCGGGGCGGGGTGGTGATCGGGGTGCGGCGACGGGGGGGGCAGGCGCGGATCGAGGTGGTCGATAGCGGGCCGGGCATCGCCGACGCCGACCGGGCCAAGGTGTTTCGCGAGTTCGAGCGGCTGGCGACGGCGGAGGATGCCGGGCTGGGGCTGGGCCTCGCCATCGTTGCGCGGACGGCGGCGTTGCTGGGGGCGGAGGTTGATCTCGACAGCCGGGTCGGGCGGGGGAGCCGCTTTGCGGTGACGCTGCCGATGGTGGCGGGGGTTGCCGCACCGCTGCCGGAGCGGGTGGTGGCGCGCGATGTGGGGCCGCTGTCGTGCCTGATCGTCGACGACGATGCCGGGGTGCGGCGGGCGATGGCGGCGCTTGCCGTCAGCCGCGGGCACCGGGTGCGGGTGGCGGCTTGCGTCGAGGAGGCGTTGTCGGCGGTGACCGAGGACGTTGCGTTCGTCGACCACGACCTGGGCGGGTCGGTCGACGGACTGTCGCTGATCGCAGCGCTGCGGGCGCGGCGGCCGGGGCTGCGCGCGGCGCTGGTGACGGCGGATGCCAGCCGGACGCTGGCCGAGGCGGCACAGGTCGCGGGGGTGGCGGTGTTGCTGAAGCCGTTGTCGGGTGAGCTGTTCGATGCATGGCTGGCCGCGCCGGGCGAGCAATAGCGGATCTATTGCCAGCCGCCTGAGGCGCGGCCGGCCGGCGGCGCGCAAGGCGCCGTCCGACGACATGGGCTTTGCCCATGGCAGGCCTTATTGAAAACAAAGGGTTTTTCGCCCAAAGTTCACAAAGTTCACACTCGCCGCGCCGGGCGAGCACTAGCGGAGCTATTGCCAGCCGCCCAAGGCGCGGCCGGCCGGCGGCGCGGAAGGCACCGTCCGACGACATGGGCTTTGCCCATGGCAGGCCTTACTGAAAACAAAGGGTTTTTCGGCCAAAGTTCACAAAGTTCACACTCGCCGCGTTTTCGTGGCGCATCGGATCGGGCGGCCGCGCAGGAGCCGGTTGAAGCCCCAGCCTTCGCGGGGGCGACGCGCGTGTCCGGGCGGCTGGCAATCTGGTGAGGTGAAGTTAACCCCGGTGGTCGGCGATGAGAAAGAGCGACGGCGACTTTGGCAGGTCGCAGGCCTGTAGGACAGCGCCGGTGTCCTGTTTTCCTCCGACCCCTAGAAACGCTGGGGATGGACCCGAGCAACGATCCTTTGCCGGGTTGGGCGCCGCGACCTAGCGTCCGGCGACGCATCCCGAAGGAGAACCCCGTGCCGCGCATCCTTGCCCTGTTGCCGATCGCGCTGTGCCTGGCAGCGAGCGACACGCCGCCGCTGCCGAAGAACGAGCGGGTCGGGGTGTGGGAGGCACCGGCCGGCGGAACCCAGATACCGTTGTGGCCGGCGGACGTGGCGTTGGCCAAGCCCGACACCGGCGACCGGCCGGAGGCGACCGGCAACGGCACCGGGCTGGTCGCGGGGCGCAAATGGCATTGGGCGAGCTATGTCACGCGGCCGACGATGACGCTGTTCCGGCCGAATGGGCGGGGTAACGGCGCGGCGGTGCTGGTGCTGCCGGGCGGCGGGTTCGAGGTGATCGCGACCGATCTGGAAGGGACCGAGATCTGCGACTGGGTGGTCGCACAGGGCATGACGTGCGCGATGTTGAAATATCGTGTGCCGCAGGTGTGGCCGCAGGTCGACGGACGGCAACAGCGGCCGAAGGTGCTGCTGGCGCTGGAGGATGCGCAGCGGGCGATGGGGCTGCTGCGGGCGGATGCGAAGCGGCTGGGGATCGACCCGCACAAGGTCGGCGTGATCGGCCTTTCGGCGGGGGCGTATCTGGCGGCGAATATGAGCAATACCGAGGCGCGGACCTATCCGTCACACGACGCGGCCGACCGGGTGTCGCCGCGACCGGACTTTGCGGTCATCGCCTATACCGCGCGGATGCTGGACGACAGCAAGGGGCGCAACAGCCTGGACCTCAGGCCATGGGTGACGATCGATCCGAAGGCACCGCCGACCTTGCTGCTGCACGCGATGGACGATCCGATGGACGAGGTGCGCCAGCCGCTGGCCTATGCGCTGGCGCTGAGCGATGCGGGGGTGCCGGTCGATCTGCGCTTCTATGCGAAGGGCGGCCATGCGTTCGGGCTGCGGGCGGGGGCCAACCCGATCACGCGCGAATGGCCGGGGCAGGTGGCGCAGTGGCTGCGCAACCTGGGGATGTTGTGAGCGGGACTATCCGGTGACCTCCAGCCCCAATGCGCGGGCGGCGACGGCGGCTTGCGTGCGGTTGCCGACGTCGAGCTTGCGCAGGACGGCGGTCATGTGAACCTTTACCGTCGCCTCGGCGATGCCGAGGTCGTGGGCGATCTGTTTGTTCAGCCGTCCCGCCAGCACGCCGAGCAGGACGCGCAACTGGGTGGGGGTGAGCGCGGCGACGCGGGCGGCCATGTCGTCGTGGTGGTCGGCGTCGAGGGTCATGCGGTCGCCGGCGAGCGCGGCGGCGATGGCGGCTTCGATCGATTCGAGCGGGGCGTCCTTGCCGACGAAGCCGACCGCGCCGAAACGGGCGACCTGTGCGAACGCCGCCGCGCGGTCGGCACCGGAGACGACGAGGATGGGGACGTCGGGTGCCTCGGCATGGAGCAGCGCCACGCCGCTATAGCCGACCGCACCGGGCATGTTCAGGTCGAGCAGGATCAGGGCGAGGTTGTCGGTGTCGCGCGTGGCGTGGACGGCGCGGTCGAGCGAGCCGGCCTCGACGATGTTCGCGTCGGGGCGGACCTGCAGGACGGCGAGGGTCAGCGCCTGGCGGAAGAGGGGGTGGTCGTCGGCGACGAGGATGGTGGTGGTCATCGCGCGATAGGTGCTTCTGTGCGAACCCGCATCATCCGTACCCCCGCGCAGGCGGGGGTCCAGAGGGCGGCAGAACGACCGGTTGCGTTCGTGACCCTGGACCCCCGTCTGCGCGGGGGTACGGGTGGTTCCGGGACATGCGGTTCAGAGCCGCAACTGCTCCTCACGCCGGGCGGATGCGTTCGCTGACCAGCGTGTCGACCACCGACGGATCGGCGAGCGTCGACGTGTCGCCCAAATTCGACGTGTCGTTCTCGGCGATCTTGCGCAGGATGCGGCGCATGATCTTGCCCGAGCGGGTTTTCGGCAGGCCGGGCGCGAATTGCAGCGCGTCGGGGGTGGCGACGGGGCCGATTTCCTTGCGGACCCACGCACGCAGTTCGGCGCGCAGGTCTTCGCTCGGTTCGTCGCCGGCGTTGAGCGTCACATAGGCGTAGATGCCCTGGCCCTTGATGTCGTGCGGCATCCCGACGACGGCGGCCTCGGCGACCTTCGGGTGGGCGACCAGCGCGCTTTCCACCTCGGCGGTGCCCATGCGGTGGCCGCTGACGTTGATGACGTCATCGACCCGGCCGGTGATCCAGTAATAGCCGTCCGCGTCGCGGCGCACACCGTCGCCGGTGAAATATTTGCCGGGATAGGTCGTGAAATAGGTCTGGAAGAAGCGGTCGTGATCGCCCCACACCGTCCGCATCTGGCCGGGCCAGCTGTCGGTGATGCACAGGTTCCCCTCGGTCGCGCCGGTCAGTTCCTTGCCCTCGGCATCGACGATCATCGGCTGGACGCCGGGCAGCGGCTTGGTCGCGCTGCCGGGCTTCAGGTCGGTGGCATAGGGCAGCGGCGAGATGAGGATGCCGCCGGTTTCGGTCTGCCACCACGTATCGACGATCGGGCAGCGGCGGTCGCCGACGACGCGGTGATACCAGTCCCATGCCTCTGGATTGATCGGTTCGCCGACCGACCCGAGGATGCGCAGCGATGCGCGGCTGGATTTGGTGACCCAGCTGTCGCCCTCACGCATCAGTGCGCGGATCGCGGTGGGGGCGGTGTAGAAGATGTTGACGCCCAGCCGGTCGATCGTTTCCCAGAAGCGGCCATGGTCGGGATAATTGGGTACGCCGTCGAACATGACCGTCGTCGCGCCGTTCGACAGCGGGCCGTACACCACATAGCTGTGCCCGGTGACCCAGCCGATATCGGCGGTACACCAGAACACTTCGCCGTCGCGGTAATCGAACACGTCGCGGAAGGTGGTGTGCGCCCAGACCAAATAGCCGCCGGTGGTGTGCAGCACGCCCTTGGGCTTGCCGGTCGAACCCGACGTATAGAGGATGAACAGCGGGTCTTCCGCATCCATCGGTTCCGCCGGGCAGTCGGGCGAGGCGTCGGCCAGCAGGTCGTGCAGCCAGTGGTCCCGGCCCTCGACCATCGGCACATTGCCGCCGCTGCGGCGAATGACGATGACGGTTTCGACGCCGGGGGCGTGCTCGAGCGCCTTGTCGACATTGGCCTTCAGCGGAATGCGTTTTCCCCCGCGACAGCCTTCGTCGGCGGTGATGACGAGGCGGCTGTCGCAATCGATCAGGCGGTTGGCGAGGCTGTCGGGGGAGAAGCCACCGAACACGATCGAATGGATCGCGCCGATGCGGGTGCAGGCGAGCATCGCGGCGGCGGCTTCGGGCACCATCGGCAGATAGAGGGTGACGCGATCACCCTTCTTCACGCCCTTGCCCTTCAGCACATTGGCGAAGCAGCAGACCTGTTGGTGGAGTTCGCGGTATGTGACCTTGCGAGTTTCGCCCGGTTCGTCGCCTTCCCAGAGGATCGCTACCTGGTCGCCACGGGTTTCGAGATGGCGGTCCAGACAGTTGACCGACACATTGGTCTGGCCATCGGCGAACCAGCGGATGCGGAAATCACCCTCGTCGAACGACGTGTCCTTGACCTGGCTATAGGGGCGCGACCAGTCGATGCAGCGGCCGCCCTCGCGCCAATAGGCGTCCGGATCGGCAACCGATGCGGCGTAGCGCGCGTCATATTCGGCCTTGTCCACCTGTGCGGCGGCGTCCTGCGGTGCCGCATGGATCGTCTGGGTCATGTGTCTCTCCTGTGCGCCTGATGTGCGGTCGCGGGTGCGCGCGTCAAGCCGGGGGCGCCTACGACCATGGTCTTACTGGCCGCCCTGGCCCAGGCAGATGACACTGGCGCGGCACGAAACTGCGCCGGGCGAGCGCGGTCGGACTTGGAGAGGATGCCGGAATGGCAGGAGCAACGACGGCCGGGGCACACCCCAAGGGCCAGAACGAAAAGCTGGTGATCGCGGCGTCGTCGCTGGGCACCGTGTTCGAATGGTACGACTTCTACCTGTACGGGTTGTTGGCGAGCTATATCTCGAAGCAGTTCTTTTCGGGCGTGAACGAGACAACCGGGTTCATCCTCGCGCTGGGTGCGTTCGCCGCCGGCTTTGCGGTGCGGCCGTTCGGGGCGCTGGTGTTCGGGCGGATCGGCGATCTGGTCGGGCGCAAGAACACGTTTCTGGTGACGATGGGGCTGATGGGCCTGTCGACCTTCGCGGTCGGGTTGCTGCCGAGCTATGCCAGCATCGGTGTGGCCGCGCCGATCATCCTGGTGCTGCTGCGCATTGTGCAGGGGCTGGCGCTGGGCGGCGAATATGGCGGGGCGGCAACCTATGTCGCCGAACATGCGCCCGACGGGAAGCGGGGGCTGTACACCAGCTTCATCCAGACGACGGCGACCATGGGGCTGTTCGCGGCGCTGCTGGTCGTGATCGGGTTCCGCACGTTGCTGGGCGAGGAGACGTTCGGCGGGTTCGGATGGCGGTTGCCGTTCCTCGTGTCGATCCTGCTGCTGGGCGTATCGATGTGGATCCGGCTGCAATTGTCGGAAAGCCCGGTGTTCCTGAAGATGAAGGAAGAGGGCAAGACGTCGAAGGCGCCGCTGACCGAGGCGTTCCTGCGCTGGCCGAACCTGAAGGTCGTGCTGATCGCGCTGTTCGGCGCGGCGATGGGACAGGCGGTGGTGTGGTACACCGGGCAATTCTATGTCCTGTTCTTCCTCGAAAAGATGATGAAGGTCGATGGGGCGACGGTGAACGTGCTGCTGGCCATCGCGCTGGCGCTGGGCACGCCGTTCTTCGTGTTCTTCGGCTGGCTGTCGGACAGGATCGGGCGGAAATGGATCATCATGGGCGGCTGCGCGATTGCGGCGCTGACCTATTTCCCGCTGTTCGGGGCGCTGACCCATGCCGCTAATCCGGCGCTTGCCGCAGCGCAGGCGGCGTCGCCGGTACGGGTGACCGCGCATGACGATGATTGTTCGGTGCAGTTCGATCCGGTCGGGCGCAACAAATTCGATGCGAAAAGCTGCGATATCGCCAAGTCGTATCTGGCGAAGAACGGCATCAGCTATACCAATGTCGAGGCGCCGGCGGGGACGATCGCCAGCGTGGCGGTCGGCGACCGGGTATTGCTGGCACCCGATCCGGCAAAGGTGACGGGGCCGGCGCGCGCGGCGGCGATCACCGCGTATCAGGGCGAGGTCGCGGCGGCACTCAGCGCGGCGGGCTATCCGGCCAAGGCCGATCCGGCGGCGATCAACAAGCCGTTGGTGGTGCTGATCCTCTGGTTCATGGTGATCCTGGTGACCATGGTCTATGGCCCGATCGCCGCGCTGCTGGTCGAGCTGTTCCCCAGCCGCATCCGCTATACGTCGATGTCGCTGCCCTATCATATCGGCAATGGCTGGTTCGGCGGGTTCCTGCCGACGACCGCCTTCGCGATGGTCGCGGCGACCGGGGATATCTATTACGGGCTGTGGTATCCGGTGGTGCTGGCGGTGGTGACGCTGGTGCTGGGCGTGCTGTTCCTGCCGGAGACGTTCCGGCGCAATATTCGGGACTGAGAATGCGCCCCTTCCTGAAAAGGGAGGGGTTTTTGTACCTGCCCCACGCACGTCATCCCAGCGCAGGCTGGGATCTCCCGGTTATCGGGCGGGGCAGGAGCCGCGAGAGACCCCAGCCTGCGCTGGGGTGACGTGTTTGGTGAAGGCGCGGGCGGTGTGGCCGGTGCTGTCAACAACAACGCGGTGGCGCGCCTGGGCCGGTGCCGTAGCGGCGGGCGATGCGATCGCGGTGGAACTCCTTGACGCTCATGACCGGTTCGCCGGGATGATGCGCCGTCCGATGCGCGACGTAGCGGTCGTAGTCGGGGACGCCGACCATCAGCCGCGCGGTTTCGGCGAGCCTATGCAGGAAGGGCATCGCCGACCTCCTGCGCGGTCGGGACAGGCGATGCCTTTGCCTTGCGGATCGCGCCGATGCCGTAGGCGAGGATCGACAGCACGACGACGATGAACAGCACGCACAACGCCGCGTCGATGCGGTCGTTGATGATGATCCGCTGCATCTCCGCCGCCGTCTTGGCGGGCGCGAGAATTTCACCGCGCGCCAAGGCGTCCGAGAAGACATTGGCGTGGGCGAGGAAGCCGATCTTCGGATTGGCGTCGAACAGCTTCTGCCAGCCCGCGGTCAGCGTGCAGATCAGCAGCCACGCGGTCGGGATCATCGTCACCCACGCATAACGGTCGCGCTTCATCTTGAAGAGCAGCACCGTCGACAGGATCAGCGCGATGGCGGCGAGCATCTGGTTCGAGATGCCGAACAACGGCCACAGCGTGTTGATGCCGCCCAGCGGATCGGTGACGCCGCTATAGAGGAAATAGCCCCACGCGGCGACGGCGAGCGCGGTACCGATCAGGTTGGGGCCGATGCGGTGCGTTTCCTTCATCGCCGGAATGAAGCTGCCGAGCAGGTCCTGGATCATGAAGCGGGCGACGCGCGTACCGGCATCGACCGTGGTCAGGATGAACAGCGCTTCGAACAAAATCGCGAAGTGATACCAGAAGGCCATCATCGCCTGTCCGCCGATCACTTGGCTGAGGATGTGCGCCATGCCGACCGCCAGCGTCGGCGCACCGCCCGCGCGCGACAGGATGCTGGTTTCGCCGACGTCGCGGGCCAGCTGGTCGAGCATGTCGGGGGTGATGACGAAGCCCCAGTTGGCGATCGCCTGTGCCGCGCTGTCGGCGGTGGTGCCGATCAGTGCGGCGGGGGCATTCATCGCGAAATAGACGGCGGGGTCGAGGACGCAGGCAGCGATCAGCGCCATGATCGCCACGAAACTCTCGGTCAGCATCGCGCCATAGCCGATGAAGCGCAGGTCGGCTTCGCTCGCGACCATCTTCGGCGTGGTGCCGCTGGCGATCAGCGCGTGGAAGCCGGAGACCGCACCGCAGGCGATGGTGATGAACAGGAACGGGAAGAGCTTGCCCGAAAAGGCCGGGCCGGTGCCGTCGATGAAATGGGTGACCGCCGGCATCTGCAGGTCGGGGCGGACATAGAGGATTCCGAGCGCGAGGCCGGCGATCACCCCGATCTTAAGGAAGGTCGACAGATAATCGCGCGGGGCAAGCAGCAGCCAGACCGGCGCGACCGAGGCGACGAAGCCGTACGCCATCAGGATCAGCGCCAGCGCGGTGCCTGAATAAGTGAACATCGGGGCGAAGACCGGCGAATGCGCCACCGGCTCCCCGCCGATAATTGCCGCCATCAGCAGGACGAAGCCGATCACCGACATTTCGGCGATCTTGCCGGGGCGCAGGAAGCGGCCGTACAGGCCCATCAGCACCGCGATCGGGATGGTCGCGAAGACGGTGAAGGTGCCCCACGGACTGCCGGTCAACGCCTTGACCACCACCAGCGCCAGCACCGCCAGCAGGATGACCATGATCATCAGCACGCCGACCAGCGCGATGGTGCCGGGGATCAGCCCCATTTCGCTGCGGATCATGTCGCCCAGCGACCTTGCATCGCGGCGGGTGGAGAAATAGAGGATCAGGAAATCCTGCACGGCCCCGGCGAAGACCACGCCGGCGAGCAGCCAGAGCGTGCCGGGCAGATACCCCATCTGTGCCGCAAGGACCGGACCGACCAGTGGGCCAGCCCCGGCGATCGCGGCGAAGTGGTGGCCGAACAGCACGCCCTTGTGCGTCGGGACGTAATCCAGCCCGTCGTCGCGGCGGACGGCCGGGGTCGGGCGCAACGGATCGACGCGCAGGACGCGTGACGCGATGAACAGGCCGTAGAAGCGATAGGCGATGGCATAGACGCACATCGATGCGACGACGATCCACAGCGCGTTGACCGGTTCGCCGCGCATCAGCGCGATCCAGCCCAGCGCGATCGCGCCGACGATGGCGACGATCGCCCAGCCGATCCATTCGCGCGCGGTTTGCGGCGCGATCGGTGTGACTGCTGCGGTCGCCATGCGTCTCTCCCCTGTTTTGGGATATTCTTGGCGTAACGCGGCGAGGGATGCCATGGGTTTCGTTGCTCGGGATGATCCTTTCCCACCCCGTTTGGTTCGAGCAGCTTCGAGCCTGTCGAGAAGCGTCCGTCGAGAACGTGGGCGTTTGGGGCAACGCCTTCTCGACTTCGGTTCTCGACAGGCTCGAACCTTCGCTCGAAGCAAACGGATGGGTTAGGAACAGAAGTGTTAGGAGATACCGATGCCGCAAACCCCATCGATCCTGTTCGTCTGTCTCGGCAATATATGTCGCTCACCGTTGGCGGAGGCGGCGTTGCGCGATGCCGCGGCGCGGGCCGGAGTGGCGGTCGAGGTCGATTCGGCCGGGACCGGCGCGTGGCATGTCGGCAACCCGCCCGACCGCCGAGCGCAGGCCGAGGCGCGGCGGCATGGTATCGACATTTCCGGCTATCGCGGGCGACAGGTGCAGGCGGCGGATTTCCGGCGCTTCGACCATATCTATGCCCTCGACCGCGACAATCTGGCGGAGTTGCGACGGCGGGCGCCGATGGATGCTACCGCGGTGGTCGCCCTGCTGATGGACGTGGTGCCGGGGCGGGAAGGACAGGCGGTGGCCGATCCCTATTATGGCGACGATGCCGGGTTCGCGGTGACGTGGGCCGATGTGTCGGCGGCGGCGGAGGCGATCGTGGCGGGTTTACACCCCGATCGTCGGTCCCCCGGAGGCGGGAACCCTTAGACGCCGACGCTGCGATCAGAGCCGGGACGTCAAAATCTATGGATTCCCGCCTTCGCGAGAATGACGAGGCTGGTGGCAATCACCCCCCGAACGACCGCCCGCCGCCCCAGCCGCCGCTGGAGCGCGCGCTCACCCGGCCGCCGAAGCCGCCGCGCGAGACGACCGAGCTGCGCGTCTGGATGCGCTGGGTCGTGACCGGGGTCGTGATCGCCTTGCTGCCGACATTGTAGCGATAGCCGTTGTTCGGGCTGAGATAGGCGCCCGACCCAGTGTACCAGCCGCCACCGCCGTTGCCGTCGCGCCGTTCGCGGTACAGTCCGCCGTAATTGTAGCGCGCCGAGTTGTTGTTGAATATCTGTCCGATCAGAAAGCCGGTGAGGAGCGGGGTGAAGAAGCTCTGTCCGCCTTCGCTGCGGCGCTGGCACTGCGCGGCGCCGAACTGTTCCTCGCACAGGGCCTGGCTGTCGTAGCGCGGCGCGGCCTTGGCGTCGTCGTTGAACGCCTTTTGCTGGGCGGCGACGCAGGTGGCACGGTCGTACTGGCCGCTGTCGACGCATTGCTGGATCGTCTGGAACGCGGCGACCTCGGTCGGCGGGCCGAAGCGGGCCTGTTCGTTATTGTCGTCACAGCCCGACAGCATCGCGACCGCACCGACGGCGGTGAGGCCGGCGGCGACCGAGCGTTTGCGGCGGGGGGGCAGGGTGGTCATGGATCGGCCCTTCAATAGGTCATCGACGCGGCGTTGAGCAGGCCGACCCCGATCGAGGTCGCCGCGCTGTAGGTCGCGCTGGCGAGGTTGCCGGCTTCGATCCGCTGCGCCATGTCGCGCACGACGACGCGGCGGATGATGAGCGCGGCGACGATCTGGATCACGCCGGCAAGCAGTGCCCAGGCGGCAAATTCGACAACGCCGCTGGTTACTTCGAGCGCGGAGGCGAGTGGCAGCGCGAAGCCGATGATCGCCCCGCCCAGCGCCACCGCCGCGGCGGTGTTGTTCGCTGCGATCAGCGCGCGTTCGTCATAAGGGGTCGAGACCTGATACAGCCATTTGAAGACGGTCAGGAACAGGCAGGCAAGGCCGAAGGCGACGATGAAATGCAGCGCCCCGTTCGTGAAATAGGCCATGTCGAACATCGCGGTCCCCTTGTCAGGCGTTGAATTCGGCGGGCAGCAGCGGCAGCCCGACCATGATCTCGTGCGTCAGGTCGCCACCCTCGGGCTGCATCGCCAGCGCCAGCAGCAGTTCCTGCCCCTCGGGCGGGACTTCGCGGGCGTACAGCATACAGGCCTGCTTGATGTGGCGGACCGGGCGACCGGTGCGTTCCTCATAGACCGCTTCCCATAGTTCCACCGGCGGCTGCACCCGGTCGTCGTCGGGATACCAGAAGCGGTCGAAGCGGGCGAGGCCGGGTTCGTCCCACAGCGGCTGCGACAGGCGGTTCCGGAAGGCGCCGGTATCGGCCCAGTTGGTCGGATAGGTCGACGACCACGGGCGGAACAGGGTGAAGTCGTCGGCATCCGACCCGTCGGCGCGCTGGCTGACCGCCTGCAACATCAGTTCGTCGTCGGTGTAGAACCGGTGGACATGGCTGCCATCGTCGAGCCGGATCAGCCCCTGTGCGGTGATTTCCAGCGTGTCGCGGTCGAGGGTGAAGGCCGCACCGGTTAGCCGCCGCCACGCCAGCGCGTCCAGCCGCACCTGTCGCCCGATGGTGATGTTGCGCACCACCGCCACCGCCGGGGTTTCTTCACGGGGAGCGCCGCCGAACAGGCTGCCGAAAATCATGCCGCGATCCTTGTGCGCGCGATGTAGAACAGCCGGTCGCCGACCGCGATCTGGCCTGCGGGGTCGAATACCGGCGAATTGCTGCCAGCACCACAGGTTGCGACCAATATCCCGCCCTTCGCCCGAAGGTCGCGCGCGGCGTCGTCGAAACTGCCGCCGGTGCGTGCGGTGGTGGCATAGAGCGTCCCGCCATCGTCGGTGTGGCTGGCCAGCTGGGCGATCAGGCGGCTGGAGCCGGGATCGCTCAGTGCCTTCACCACCAGCTCGACCGTCGGGGTCAGCACGACCTCCACCTGCGGGCAATGCGCGGCGAGCAACCCGGCAGTGTCGGCATCGCGCAGGAAGCAGACGACATGGCCGGTGTCGTTGAGCGCGGTGACGGCCAGCGTTGCGGCCAGCGTATCGGGGTCGGACGGGCCATAGACGATCACCCGCTCCGCCGTCGCAACCCCGGCGCGGCGCAGATCGGCGGGCGCGGTGAGCGAGCCTACGCGGACGAAGCGATGCGTCGCGGCGTCGCCCGACAATTCCTGCGTCGCGACCAGCACCAGTTCGTGGCCCTGCCCGTCGGCGACGATCTCCGCGATCATCCGGGGCGTGCGATCGGGGTCGTAGCCGACCAGGACGATATGGCCGCGCATCGCGCTATAGTCCCCCAACCCCATGCGCCGTCGCCGCCAGCGCGCCGACACACCGGCAAAAGCGCGGGCGATCGACACGGTGAACAGCGCGATCGCGCCGGGCATGACGAACAGCGCGGTGACGATCCGGCCCATGTCCGATTTCGGCGACAGGTCGCCATAGCCGACCGTCGAGGCGGTCGTCGCATACCAGTAGAGATAGGCCGACGGGCGCAGCAGGTCGGTTTCGCCCGCGAACGACAGCAGCTCCCACGACAGGGTCATGTGCAGGACCAGCAGTGCGAACAGCACGCCGCGATGCAGTTCGCTGGCCGCGAGATAGAGGCGCCGCAGATATGTGCCCAGACTGAATGGCTTCATTCCTCGACTGCCCCCGCACCTTGCTTTTTGGTCGCGCCTTATGCTTGGGGTGTCAAGCATGGCCAACACACCGGCCGCGTTTCGGAGGGATGAATGGACGACACACCCCGTAGCTGGACGACCACGGGCCTTGCCGATGCCTTGCGTGGGGCCGAGTTTGCCGACGAGCTGAGCGTCGAGCGGATCGAGCAGGCCGAACCGGTGCTTAAGGTCACCATGCATCATTTCGGCGACCTCGCCATCTTCGCCTCGGTCGCGGGCGAGCAGATCGTCGTGTCGTCGCTGTTGTGGCCGGTCGACGAACAGGCGGAACCGGACGCGTTCAACCGGTTCCTGCTGAAGACGCAGAAGCTGGTGCCGCTGTCGAATTTCGCCATCGCCGAAGTCGGCGGACGCGAATATTATGAGCTGGTGGGTGAGCTGTCGGTCGAATCGTCGCTGCATACCGTCCTGATCGAACTGCGCGTGCTGGCGCAGAACGCGATCGAGGCGGCGTCCGAGCTGCGCACCGAATTTGCCGCGTAACGGAGTAGGTTGGATGTCGATGTGGAAGAATCTGGTCGCGCTGGTCCGCGGCACCGCGCATGAAACCGGCCAGTCGATCGTCGATGCGAAGGCGCTGACGATCCTCGACCAGCAGATCCGCGATGCCGGGTCGCTGCAAGCGAAGGCGCGCGACGACCTGGCGACGCTGACCGCCAAGCGGCGGATGATCGAAAAGGAGCTGGAGGCGCTTACCTCGCAGCGGGACAAGTATGAATCGTCGGCGCGCGCGGCGATGGCGCGCGGCGACATGGACCTGGCGCGCGAAGTCGCCGAGCGGCTGGCGACGATCGAAAGCGAGGCGACGCTCAAGACGCCGCAGATCGCCGACATGCGCGCCGCCGAGGACAAGATTCGCGCGATCATCAAGACCGGCGACGGCAAGATCGACGCGCTGCGCCGTGAGGTGGACGTGGTGCGCGCCAACGAGAGCGTGCAGAAGGCGCAGGCGTCGGTCGCCAGCAGCTATGGCGGGGCGGCATCGTCGCTGGGATCGGCGGCGGACAGCCTCGCCCGGCTGAAGGAGCGGCAGGCGATCCGCGAGGAGAAGTTCCGCGCATCGGCCGAGCTGGAGGATATGCGCACCGGCGCCGACCTCGATTCCAAGCTGAAGGCTGCCGGGCTGCTGCCCGGATCGTCGAGCGCCGACGACATCCTCGCGCGGCTGTCGCAGCCCAAGGACGCCGCGCCGCGCCTGTCGGACGGCACGCGCGACGGCGGGACGATCGGGCGCGACTGATGGAACGCCGCGCGGTCGCCCCCCGTCCCGACTGGCGGGCGACCGCCGAGCGGATGGGATTCACCTTCCACCATCAGGACGGACAGAAATATTGGGAGGAGGGGGCCTATTACGCCTTCTCGCTCGACGCGGTGGAGCAGGGGATCGAAGGTCCCAGTGCGGAACTGCACGGCCTGTGCCGCGATCTGGTGGACGAGGTGGTCGGCAGCGACACGCTGATGCACCGCCTCGCCATCCCGCAAGATATGCGCGACGTGGTGGCGGCGTCGTGGCGCGCCCATGCGCCGTCGCTTTATGGGCGGTTCGACTTCGCCTTCGACGGAACCGGCCCGGCGAAGCTGCTGGAATATAACGCCGATACGCCGACCAGCATCTTCGAGACCGCGCTGTTCCAGTGGCAGTGGCTGGAGGATCGCATCGCCGAGGGCACGCTGCCCGAGGGTGCGGACCAGTATAACAGGCTGCACGATGCGCTGGTCGAACGCTTCGGCGCGCTGTTCACGCGCGGCAGCACGGTGCATTTCGCGTCGGTCGACGACCATGTCGAGGACCGGCAGACGGTCCGCTATCTGGAGGATGTCGCGCGGCAGGCCGGGCTGGACCCGGCGTTCGTCGCGATCGACCGGATCGGCGTCGATGGCGACGGGGCGTTCGTCGATGGTGACGACGTGCTGATCGGCGCACTGTTCAAGCTGTACCCGTGGGAGGATATGCTGCGCGAACCCTATGCCAAGGAACTGGCGGCGACCAAGACGCTGTTCCTCGAACCGGCATGGAAGGCGCTGTTGTCGAACAAGGGTATCCTGCCGCTGTTGTGGCAGCGGCACCGGGGGCATCCGAACTTGCTGCCGGCCGCCTTTGCCGACGATGCGGCGGCGCTGGCGGAGATCGGCGATGCCTATGTCCGCAAGCCGATCTTTTCGCGCGAGGGGTGGGATATCGAGCTGTTCGATGGAGCGACCACCGCGCGCGGGCCGGACGGCGGCTATGGCGAGGAAGGGCATATCGTCCAGGCGCTCAGCCCGCTGCCGGTATTCGACGGCAACCATGCGGTGGTTGGGTCGTGGATCGTCGGCGACGAGGCGGTCGCGCTGTCGGTGCGCGAGGATGACGGGCCGATCACCCGCGATCTGGCGCGGTTCGTGCCGCACGCGATTGTTTGAGGGGGGCTGTTCCGCAAACGCCCCGTCATTCCGGCGTAGGCCGGAATCCATTGTGTCGGGTGTTCTCGATGGAGGCGCGACGGGGCCGCTTCCATGGATCCCGGCCTTCGCCGGGATGACGAAGGGGTAGAGACGGTGCGTAACTATCATCGTCGTTCCCGCGCAGGCGGGAACCCATTGCCGCTGACGATCATGATGGAGTCGCGACGGTAGCGTGTATGGATTCCCGCCTTCGCGGGAATGACGATCGGGGTGCGGGAATGACGGTTAGGGCAGGAGTGTCCTAAGCGCCGCCTCCATCGCCACCGCATCGCCCACGATCCGCAACCGCTTCACCCGGCTGGTCTGCCCCGCCACCAGCGTTACCGATCCCCGTCCGACCCGCAACGCCTTCGCCACGAAGCGCACCACTTCGTCATTTGCCGCGCCGTCGACCGGCGGTGCGGCAACGCGCAGGCCCAGCGCGGTCGCGTCGCCCTCCAGCGCGACGACGCCGGTCACCGCCGTCTTCGACGCCTTCGGCGTGGCGCGGATCGTCAGCGTTGCGCCGGTCGCATCGAGGGTGAAGGGATCGCGCATCGTGCGTCCCATGCCGCGCGGGCGAACCGCGACGCAAGTCGCTTGGCACAAAGCGGCGCTTGCCGCATTCAGCCTGCATGGCATCGACCCCTGCAACGACCGCGACGGCGACGCATAGCTCCCCGCTGTCGATCCCGATCTTTCGCGCCATCTGGATCGCGTCGATGGCATCGAACTTCGGCGGGTTGATCCAGTCGGTCGGCGCGTCGTGGATGATGACGTCGCTGGCGGCGTCGCCGCAGATGATCGCGCTGGTGCAGGCATCGACGACGCTGCCGATCATGCTGCTGTCGCTCTGGGCCGGGGCGGTCGCCGACAATCTCGACCGGCGGCGGGTGATGCTGGCGGCGCAAAGCTTCATGCTGATCGTGTCGGTCGGTCTGGCGGTCTGCGCCTGGGCAGGGTGGCTCAGCCCGTGGCTGCTGCTCAGCTTCACCTTCCTGATCGGATGCGGCACCGCGATCAACGGACCGGCATGGCAGGCATCGGTCGGCGACATGGTGCCCAGAAGCGTGTTGCCGAGCGCGGTCGCGCTCAATTCGATGGGGTTCAACATCGCGCGCAGCGTCGGGCCGGCGCTGGGCGGCGCGATCGTCGCGGCGGCGGGGGCGGCGGCGGCGTTCCTGACCAATGCGCTGAGCTATATCGGGTTGATCACGGTGCTGGCGCGGTGGAAGCCAGACTATGCCCCGCGCCTGTTGCCGCGCGAGACGCTGGGATTGGCGATGGCGGCCGGCGTCCGTTACGTCCGCATGTCGCCGTCGCTCCGCACCGTCCTGCTGCGCGCCGCGCTGTTCGGGATCGCCGCCAGTGCGGTGCCGGCGATGATGCCGCTGGTCGCGCGCGACCTGGTGACCGGCGGGCCGCTGACCTATGGCGCGCTGCTGGGTGCGTTCGGGGCGGGGGCGGTCGGCGGGGCGCTGACCAGCGTCCGGCTGCGGCGGCGCTGGGCGCCCGAGAAGCTGGTGCGCATCGCCGCCACCGCGCTGTCGGCGGGCGGGGCGATCGCGGCGCTCAGCCCGTGGTTGCCGCTGACCATGGCGGCGCTGGTGCTGGCGGGTGCCGGCTGGGTCGCGGCGCTCAGCACGTTCAACGTGTCGGTGCAGATGGCCGCGCCGCGCTGGGTCGTGGCGCGCGCGCTGGCGCTGTACCAGATGGCGGCGTTCGGCGGCATGACGATGGGCAGCTGGCTGTTCGGATCGATCGCGGAAGGGCGGGGCGTGGAGGCCGCGCTGCTGACCGCCGCCGCGGTGCAGATGCTGAGCGTCGTCGCCGGGTTCAAGCTGCCGTTGCGCGATATCGAAACCGCCAACCTCGCCCCGCGCGGCTGGGAAACCCCCGATACCGAGGTGCCGGTGGAGGCGCGGTCGGGGCCGGTGGTCGTCACGATCGATTATCGCATCGATGCAAAGGACGTGGTGACGTTCCTGAACGTGATGAACGAGCGGCGGCGCATCCGGCGGCGTGACGGGGCGCATCACTGGGCCTTGCTGCGCGACCTGAACGATCCCGAGCTGTGGATCGAGCGCTATCACGTCTCCACCTGGCTGGACTATATCCGCCACAACCAGCGCCGGACCGAGGCGGATCGTGCGAACAGCGAGGCATTGCTCGCGCTGCACCGGGGCGAGGGAGTGCCGCGCGTCCACCGGATGATCGAACGCCAGACCGGATCGCTGCCGGTCAGCCGCCTGCCGACCCCGCGCGAAATGGCCGATCCGATGACCGATCCGACCCGTTCCAGCTGATATTGAACAGTGTTATTTTTCTGCTAGGCTGATGCGGACGGTTCGAATCGCGGCTATTGCGGCCAGGCGTTCGAACCGGTGTCGAACCCGCCAAGGGGGAATGCATGTCCGCACCTGATTTCTCGCTGCTGACCCGGCGTCGCTACGCACCGCTCTTCACCGTGCAGTTCCTGACGGCGATGAACGACAACCTGCTGAAGTTCGCGTTGCTGTTCCTCGCCAATTTCACGCTGTACCGCGCCGATCCGGCGAAGGCGGCGACGCTGGCGACGATTTCCACCGGCCTGTTCATCCTGCCCTATTTCCTGTTTTCGGGCCTTGCCGGGCAGATGGCCGATGCGTGGAACAAGGCGTGGCTGATCCGCGCGGTGAAGGGCGCGGAAATCGCGATCATGGCGCTGGCGCTTGCGGGATTCTGGTTCGAATCGGTGCCGGTGCTGCTGACCTGCCTGTTCCTGATGGGCGTGCATTCGACCGTGTTCGGGCCGGTCAAATATTCGATCCTGCCGCAGCATCTGCGCCCCCATGAACTGATGGGCGGGACCGGTCTGGTCGAGGCGGGGACGTTCGTCGCGATCCTGACCGGGCAGCTGCTCGGCGGGATCATTCCGCCATGGGAAGCGGGCGTGGCGGCGTTCGGCTTTGCGGTGCTGGGGTTTTTGGCGGCACTGGCGGTGCCGAGCGCGCCATCGGCGGCGCCCGACATGCGGATCGACCTCAACCCGTTCCGCAGCACCGCCGCGATCCTGCGCGCGGCGCATGGCGGGCGCGGGGTGTGGCTGGCGATCCTCGGGATCAGCTGGTTCTTTTCGGTCGGCGCGGTGGTCTTGTCGGAGTTCGCGCCGCTGGTCGCGGGGACGCTGAATGCGGCGCCGGAGGTGGTGACGCTGTTCCTCGCGGTGTTCAGCCTGTCGGTCGCGGCGGGGTCGCTGCTGGTCAATCGATTGCTCAAGGGCGAGGTGTCGGCGCGCTACGTCCCGGTCGCCGCGATCGGGCTGTCGGTGTTCCTGATCGACCTGTGGCTGACGAGCGGGCGGTTCGTGGTGCAGACGCCGGGCGCGGACATCGCCGCGTTCCTGGCGACGCCGGGCAGCTGGCATATGCTGGTCGACCTGGCCGGCATCGCGCTGTCGGGCGGGGTGTTCGTCGTGCCGCTCTATGCCATTCTCCAGACGTGGAGCGCGCCCGAAAAGCGGTCGCAGATCATCGCGGCGAACAATGTCATCAACGCGATCGTCACCGTGCTGATGGTCGCGGTGGTGACGGCGATGCTGGCGGGCGGGAGCAGCGTGCCCGGTATCTTCGGCGCGCTGGGGTTCGCGACGCTGTCGATCGCGCTGATTTCGTGCTGGCTGCTGCCCGAAACGGTGTTCAAGGCGGTGGTCCGCACCGCGCTGAGCCTCGCCTACCGCGTCGAGGTCGCGGGGGCGGAGAACATGCCGGCGCCGGGCGAGCGGGCGGTGGTCGTCGTCAACCACGTCTCGTTCCTCGACGGGCTGCTGCTGGCCGCCTTCCTGCCGGGCAAGCCGACCTTTGCGATCCACAGCCGGTTCGCGCACGCGTGGTGGATGCAGCCGCTGCTGAAGCTGTTCGACGCCTTTCCGGTCGATCCGACCAATCCGATGTCGGCCAAGGCAATGGTGAAGGCGGTGCGCGAAGGGCGGACGCTGGTGATCTTCCCCGAAGGGCGGATCACCGTCACCGGCGCGCTGATGAAGATTTTCGACGGTCCCGGCATGGTCGCCGACCGCGCCGATGCGCCGATCGTGCCGGTCCGGATCGACGGCGCCCAATATAGCCGCTTTTCGCGTTTGAAGGGCAAGGCGCGGCTGCACTGGTTCCCGAAGATCGCGCTGACCGTGCTGCCGCCGCGCCGGTTCGTGCTGCCCGAAGGGATCAGCGCGCGCGAGCGGCGGGCGATCGCCGGGCGGCGGCTGTATGATGTGATGAGCGAGATGATCTTCGCCACGTCGGATACCGACCGGACGCTGTACGACGCGCTGATCGATGCGCGGCACCTGCACGGGCACGCGATGGGCGTGGTCGAGGATGTGCAGCGCGTACCGCTGACCTATGACCGGCTGGTGACGGGCACGCAGGCGCTGGCGCGGCCGCTGGCAGTGGGGACGACGCAGGGCGAGGCGGTCGGGGTGCTGCTGCCGAACGTCAACGGCGTGGTGGTGACGTTCTTTGCGTTGCAGGCGACCGGGCGCGTGCCGGCGATGCTGAACTATACCGCCGGCCTCGCCAATCTGCGCGCAGCCTGTACCGCTGCGCAGATCCGGACGATCGTCACCGCGCGGGCGTTCGTCGATCAGGCGAAGCTGGGCGACGTCGTCGCCGGGCTTGTCGGCGAGGGGATCAAGGTCCGCTATCTGGAGGATATTCGGGAGACGATCGGGGCGTGGACGAAGGTCATGGCGCTGGTCCGCTCGCGCATGGCGGGACGGCTGCACCGGCGGCAGCGGGTGGCGGCGGACGCGCCGGCGGTCATCCTGTTCACCAGCGGGTCGGAGGGCGTGCCCAAGGGGGTGGTGCTGACGCATCGCAACCTGCTGGCCAACTGCCTGCAATTGTCGTCGCGGATCGATTTCAACCGGGCCGACGTGGTGCTGAACGCGCTGCCGGTGTTCCACAGCTTCGGCCTGACCGGCGGTACGTTGCTGCCGATCCTGTCGGGGGTTAAGACGGTGCTGTACCCCAGCCCGCTGCACTATCGGATCGTCCCGGCGCTGGCGTACGACGCCAATGCGACGATCCTGTTCGGGACCGATACGTTCCTGTCGGGCTATGCACGGATGGCGCATGGCTATGACTTCCATGCGCTGCGCTACATCTTTGCGGGTGCGGAGCGGGTGCGGCCGGAGACTCGGGCCGTCTATGCCGAGAAGTTCGGGCTGCGCATCCTGGAGGGCTATGGCGCGACCGAGGCGGCGCCAGTGATCGCGGTCAACACGCCGATGCACTTTCGCGCCGGGAGCGTCGGGCGGCTGCTGCCGGGGATCGAGGCGCGGCTGGAAGGCGTGCCGGGCATCGAGGAGGGTGCGCGGCTGGCGATCCGGGGGCCGAACATCATGGCCGGGTATCTGAAGGTCGATGCACCGGGCGTGGTGCAGCCGCCCGAGGATGGCTGGCACGACACCGGCGACATCGTGACGATCGACGACAGCGGCTTCGTAACGATCCGGGGGCGGGCCAAGCGCTTTGCCAAGATCGGCGGTGAGATGGTGTCGCTACCGGCGGTCGAGGGCTATGCTGCCAAGGTCTGGCCGGGGGCGGAACATGCCGTCGTGACCCGGCCCGATGCGAGGAAGGGCGAGCAGCTGGTGCTGTTCACGACGCAGGTGGGCGCGGCGGCGGGGGCGCTGTCGGCATGGGGCCGGGCGAACGGCGTGTCCGAACTGGCGCTGCCGCGCGACGTGCGGGTGGTGGATGCGCTGCCGGTGCTGGGCACGGGGAAGCTGGATTATGTGACGATGGGCGCGATGGCGGCGGGATAGGCTCGTGGGGGGCAGGGGTTCTCGACGAGGGTCGGGTCGGATTGTCCCCCGGACAATCCTGAACCATGCGGGGCATGGTTCACCCGACCCTCTTCTCGACAGGCTCGAAGCTGCTCGAACCGAACGGTTCTATGGGTGAGGGCGCATTTCCTCAGGTCACGCCGGATCAGGCTCGGGGTGACGGTGGAGTAATGGGCGGACGTCAGTAGCGATAGTCGAGCGTCGCGGTGTCGCCCGGCGCGATCGTCACCCGCCAGGTCGGGATGCCGTCGATCCGCTCCAGCCCCGCCGCCTTTACCTGCGCACCGGGAAAGCCGATCGGTATCTCGACATCGGCGGGCTCGGCGCGGGCGTTGGTGAGGGTCAGCCGGGCAGCGTTACCGTCGAGCCGCTGCTGGGTCACCAGCACCTGTGGGCTGGTGCCGGCAGCGATCAGCAGCGTTTCGCCCTCCGCGCGATCGGTCATCGTGCCGGTGCCGACCAGCAGATTCGTACCGTCGCGCGGGGCATAGAGTGCAGTCGTCCCGGCGGGCAGCGGGATGCCGAGGCCGTCGGCCTTCGTGTTCTTCACCCGCAGCACGATGCCGAGCGGGGCGGCATCGATCGGTTGGGCCAGCCCCACGCGCACGCGATAGATGCGGGTATAGGCAACCCCGTCCTGCCGCAGCAGCGCGACCTGCTTCTGCCCCTTGGCCGCGACGGTCGTGCGGCCGGGAATGCGGTAGAGCTTTACGTCGCCCAGATTTTCGGGCGGTGGCGGCGGGGCCGGGGGAGCGGGTGGGGCTGGCGGGGCTGCCATCATGACCGCCGGAGGTGCCATCCGCTGAAGACGCGATCCGGTAACGACGATTTCTTCCGCCGCCTCGAACTGTCGCAACCGCAGATCGGAGGTCGTCGTGCCGAGCGGATAGCAGCGCAGTTGCAGGCGGCCGGCCGCCGCGTCGACCTGCTCCACCCATTCGCGGTTCAGCCGGCCGGCGACGACCTGTACCTCGGCATCTGCGAACCCTTCCGCATTGCCGTTGGCGAGCGTGGTCCAGGCGAACAGGTCGAGCCGGTCGCCGTCCAGCGTGCCGACATAGCTGGCCGACCAGTCGAACCCGGTGGCGAGGTAGGACAAACGGACGGTGACGGTGCGGCGCGACGGGCTGTCGGTGGTGACGCTCAACACCGGTTTGGCGGCGAGGTCGGCGGGGATGCGGGCATATTTCAGGCTGTCGGCCAGACCGGCACAGCCCAGCGCCTCCACGCCGTCCGGGGTCCGGACGACCACGCCGCCGGTCGGGCCGGACAGGATCGTCGCTTCCTCCTCGCGTACCACGCCGCTGGTTCGGTCGGTGCGGCGCAGCGTCACGCGGTTGCCGAGCGTGCCGTCAACCAGCGCCGCCGGCGACAGGACGCGTGCGTCGCGGTTTTTCTCGACCGTGCCGCCGGGCAGGCCTTCGACCACCGCGCTGACCGGGATGATGCCCCCGGCGACCCCTTCGAAGCGCAGCACCGCACGACCCTTGGGTAACGTCACCCGGCGGGTTTCGGTGACCAGCGCATAGCCTTGCAGCGAGCGCAGGTTCATCGCGTCGCGGGGGGAGCGATAGGGGGCGCGGTAGAGGGTGACGGCGACGGCTTGCGGGGCGGGGGAGGTGACGGTGGGTGCCGGGTTGCGGGCGGACAGCGGCGCGTGGGTTGCCAGCAGGGCGGCAAGAGCAAGCGTAGCTGCGCCGCGACGGCCGTACCCCCGCGCAGGCGGGGGGCCAGGGTTGTTGAAGACCGACGTCGGCGCGCCTGGTCCTGGACCCCCGCCTGCGCGGGGGTGCGGCGTGGATGCGTGGGACGGCACGTCCCGGCACGCACGCATCAGTAGCGCGTGTCGAACGTCGCGGTGACGGTGGCCGATCCGTTGGCCGGGACCGGCACCTGCCACACCGCCTGTCCGGCATCGACCCGCTCGCTCGGGCGGCTCTGTTCGGGGATGCGGCTGTCGCTCCAGTCCAGCCCGCCCTGCGTCAGTTCGACCGTGACCGCGCCCGGCGTCGCGTTGGTCACCGTATAGCGCATCTTCGTCTGCCAGCGGCTGGCGTTGATGCGCGTGCGGCTTTCGACGACGGCGCGGACCTTCACGTCGAACGCGTCGCCGGTGGCGAGCGCGATCTTCGAACCCTGCGGGGTGTGGTCGATCGCCGCTTCGCCGGTGAATTGCGGCTGGCCGCGCGCATCGCGCATATAGACGCGGATCGTGCCGGCCGGCAGCGCGTCACCAAGGCCGCCCTTGGCCGCATTGCTGAAGCGGACGATGCTCTGTGCGCTGGCGGGCTGCTGCGTGGTGCCCAGCCAGCCGTTGACGAAGCGATAGCCGGTGGTCGCGGTCGCACCCTTCACGTCGAGGAAGCTGACCTGCTTGGTCTGCTTGTCGGCGATCGTTGTGCGTTCGGGCAGCGGATAGAGGTAGAAATCGCCCAGCTGTTCGCGGTTCGCGGTTTCGGTGCCGGGCTGCATCACCGGCTGACGCCGTGGGCGGTTCGGACGATAGATCTGCTGGTCGTCGTCGTTCGACCCGACGTCCCCCGCGACCAGCAGCGTGCGCGCGTTGGTGAAGGTCGTGCCGGTGGTGTTGGTCAGCGTCACCCAGCCCTGCACGTCGATCGTGCCGCTCTTGCGGTCGAGCAGTGCGACATAATCGGCTTTCCAGCCCAGTCCCCGGCTGAGATAGGAGAGGGTTGCCGGGCGGGTGCCGCTGCGGCTGCTGTCGAGCGTGACCGACAGGGTGGGGCGGGCGCGCAGCGACGGCGGCACCTTGTCAAAGATCGCGCGCACCGGCAGGCCGTCGTCGCGCAGCACCTCGATCCGGTCGCCGATCTGTAAGACGACGCCGCCGTTCACCGCCAGCACCGTTGCCCGTTCGCGCGTTTCCGCGCCGGTCGCGGGGTTGGTGCGCAGCAGGGTGATGGTTTCCCCCACCGCCTTTTCCATCAGGCTGGAGGGGGACAGCAGGTCGAAGTCGAAATTCTGTTCGACGATCCGCGCATCGGGGACCGCGAGCGAGACGGTTTCGGGGCGAATCTGCGCGCTGACGTCGGGAAAGTCCTGTCGTACGGTGCCGGAGCGAAGGTCGAGCGGGCGGATGTCCTGCACCAGCGCGACGTCGCCATTGTAGATGGTGACCGACACGTCGCCCTGTGCCGATGGCGCGATGGCGGCGGGGGTGCTGGCGTCCTGCGCCAGCGCGGGCAGGGGAGCGAGGAGGCTCGCCAGCAGCAGCCAGTTCGGTTTCATCGCGCATCCCCCCGTTGTTTGGCGGGAGTGTGGCGGGGGGATGTTACGTTGGCAAGGCGGGGGTGTTCTACCTTCCATCTCACCCCGTTCGGTTCGAGCAGCTTCGAGCCTGTCGAGAAGCGTCCGTCGAGAACGGCCTTTTTGGGGCAACCCCTTCTCGACTTCGGTTCTCGACAAGCTCGAACCTGCGCTCGAAGCAAACGGTGTGGGTAAGGGGGGAGGAGGGAGTCGCGCGCCCCCCTCCCAAACCCTCAATGGTTGTCGCGTGGCAACCCTCGCGTCTGGGCGATCTGCTGGAACGCTTCGGAGCCTTCGAGGATCGCGCCGGTCGACATCTGGCCGACGACCGAACGCTGGATCGCCTGCCACGGGGTCTGCGACGCCGGATACTGGTATCCCCCGGCGGCTTCCAGTTCCTGCCGACGCCCGGCCAGTTCCTCGTCCGACAGCAGCACGTCGGCGCGGCCTTTGCCCAAGTCGATGCGCACCCGGTCGCCGGTGCGCAGCAGCGCGAGGCCGCCGCCCGCCGCCGCTTCGGGCGAGGCGTTCAGGATCGAGGGCGAGCCGGACGTGCCCGACTGGCGGCCGTCGCCGATGCAGGGCAGCGCGCTGACGCCCTCGGTGATGAGGTAGGCCGGCGGGCGCATGTTCACGACCTCGGCCGCACCCGGATAGCCGATCGGCCCGGCGCCGCGCATGAACATCAGCGTTTCCGGGGTGATGCCGAGTGCGGGATCGTCGATGCGGTGGTGATAGTCCTCCGGCCCGTCGAACACGACCGCCGGCCCTTCGAACGCTTCCGGATCGTTGGGGTTGGACAGGTAGCGCTCGCGAAATTCGGGGCCGATCACGCTGGTCTTCATCACCGCCGCGTCGAACAGATTGCCCTTCAGGACGATGAAGCCGGCTTCTTCCTTCAGCGGCTGGCCGAACGGACGGATGACCTTTTCATCCTCGATCGTCGCGTCGCGGCAATTGTCGCCGATCGACTTGCCGTTCACGGTCAGCGCGTCTTCGGCGATCAGGCCGGCGCCCATCAGTTCCTTCACGACGGCGGGCACGCCGCCGGCGCGATAATAATCCTCGCCCAGATATTCGCCGGCGGGTTGCAGGTTCACCAGCAGCGGGACCTTGTGCCCCTGTTCCTGCCAATCCTCGATCGGCAGGTCGACGCCGATATGGCGGGCGATGGCGGCGAGGTGGATCGGGGCGTTGGTCGATCCGCCGATCGCCGAATTGACCTTGATCGCGTTGTGGAACGCGTCCTTCGTGAGAATATCGGAGGGCTTCAAATCCTCACGTACCATGTCGACGATGCGGAGACCCGTGCGGTACGCGATCTCCTGTCGGTCGCGATACGGGGCGGGGATCGCCGCCGATCCGGGCAGCTGCATCCCCAGCGCCTCGGCCAGCGAGTTCATCGTCGTCGCCGTGCCCATGGTGTTGCAATAGCCGGTCGAGGGCGCCGACGACGAGACGAGGCGGATGAATTCCTTGTTGTCGATCTCTCCGGCCGCCAGCATCTGGCGCGCCTTCCACACGATGGTGCCCGAACCGGTCCGCTCGCCCTTGTGCCAGCCGTTCAGCATCGGGCCGACCGACAGGGCGATGGCGGGGATGTTGACGGTCGCGGCGGCCATCAGGCAGGCGGGCGTGGTCTTGTCGCAACCGATCGTCAGCACCACGCCGTCCAGCGGATAGCCATACAGCACCTCGACCAGCCCCAGATAGGCGAGGTTGCGGTCGAGGCCGGCGGTCGGGCGCTTGCCGGTTTCCTGGATCGGGTGGACTGGAAATTCCAGCACGATGCCGCCCGCTTCGCGAATCCCCTCGCGCAGCCGTTCGGCCAGCACGAGGTGGTGACGGTTGCAGGGCGACAGGTCGCTGCCGGTCTGGGCGATGCCGATGATCGGCTTGCCCGATTGCAGCTCTTCCTGGCTCAGCCCGAAGTTCAGATACCGTTCGATATACAATGCCGTCATGTCGATATTGTCGGGATTGTCGAACCACGCGCGGCTGCGCAGGGGGGGCATGTCGGTCATCGAAGTTCCGGTTCACCAGAGAGGCTGTGGGCAGGGACGGTCAGGGCGGTGAAGGGCGCGCGCTGGCAGGGTTCGGCATCCCGAACCGCTCCCCCGCTTTCGTCCCCATGCCGCCGTTGACGCCATGCGTTACCGCATATAGTCAGACAAAATCGAATAGGGCAAGCGATGCGACGGAACAAACCGTCCCGCCACGCCGCTCAAGAGGGAGAAGACGAGGATGCCGGCCCCGATTTCCGCGCGCCCGGTGGGGGGCACGTCCGCCCCCGCCGGTGCGAGCTACGCGCCCGCGCTGACGCTGCTGGCCAGCCTCTTCTTCATGTGGGGGTTCATCACCGTCATCAACAACACGCTGTTGCCGCACCTGCGCAGCGTGTTCGACCTGAACTATACCCAGACCACGCTGATCGAGAGTGTGTGGTTCATCGCCTATTTCTTTGCGTCGATCCCTTCGGCGAAGCTGATCGAGCGGATCGGGTATCAGAAGTCGCTGGTCATCGGGCTGCTGGTGATGGCGGCGGGGGCGCTGGGCATGGTGCTGGCCGCCAGCCTGCCGTCGTACGGCGTCACGCTGGTCATGCTGTTCGTCATCGCCAGCGGCATTACGTTGCTGCAGGTGGCGGCCAACCCCTATGTCGCGGTGATCGGTCCTTCCGACACCGCGTCGTCGCGGCTCAATCTGGTGCAGGCGATGAATTCGGCCGGCACGATGCTGGCGCCGCTGTTCGGGGCGTATCTGATCCTTGGCCGGTCGAAGGGCGGCACGTCGGAGGCGGGCACGGTACTGACGCAGGCCGAACGGCTGGCCGATGCGCAGTCGGTGATCCTGCCCTATGTGCTGGTCGCGGTCGTGCTGGTCGTGCTGGCGGTCATCATCGCCCGCTTTCCGCTGCCCGCCATGGGATCGGCGACCAGCCGCGTCGCGAAGGAAGAGCGCAAGAAGCATTCGCTGTGGAACCACCGCAACCTGGTGTTCGGCGTGCCGGCGATCTTCATCTACCTGATCGCAGAGATCGGCGTCGCCAACCTGTTCGTGAACTTCGTCAGCCAGCCCGATATCGCCAACGTGACCAACGAACTGGCCGGGCGGTATCTGACGCTGCTGTGGGGCGGGATGATGGTCGGCCGCTTCGTCGGCAGCTTCGTGATGCAGAAGGTGGACGCGGGCAAGGTGCTGGCGTTCTTCTCGATCGGTGCATTCGTCGTGATGCTCGGCGCGACGTTCCTCCACGGGCCGGCGGCGATGTGGTCGCTGATACTGGTCGGGCTGTTCCATTCGATCATGTTCCCGACGATCTTCACGCTGGGCATCAAGGGGCTGGGGCCGCTGACCGAGGAAGGCTCGGGGTTGCTGATCATGGCGATCGCCGGCGGTGCGCTGGTAGTGGTGCAGGGCTGGCTGGCCGACAAATACGGCCTGCAATGGTCGTTCCTGCTGACCGCTGCGTGTGAACTCTACATCCTGTTCTATGCGCTGTGGGGGTCGAAGGTGACCAACCCGATCGCCGACGTGCCGCCCGACACCGACGTCTTCAATTAAGGAAACTCCGATGACCCTTCGTCTGTTGCAGCGCGTCGTTCCAGCGCGCGCCGTGATCGCCGCGACCGACGCCGGTGCGCACATCGTACCGGGCGTCGACAGCGTCCGCGCGCTGGCGCTGCGTGCGATCGAGGCCGGCCAGAGCATCGCTGATACGGTCGCAGCACTGGGGCAGGGTGAAGCGGTCGATGTCGTTGCGCTGCTGGAGTCAGGCGCGATCGGATCGCCGATCGACCATGACGATGCGGCGCACGTCATCCTGACCGGCACGGGCCTGACCCATCTCGGTTCGGCCGAGGGGCGCGACAAGATGCACCGCGCTGCCGCCGAAGCCGCGACCCAGACCGATTCGATGCGGATGTTCCTGGAGGGGGTCGAGGGCGGCAAGCCGGCGGCGGGCGAAGTCGGGCAGCAGCCCGAATGGTTCTTCAAGGGCGACGGCACGCAGCTGGTGGCGCCGGGCGGCGATTTCACCATGCCGCATTTCGCGCAGGACGGCGGCGAGGAACCGGAGCTGGCGGGCATCTACCTGATCGGTCCCGACGGTACGCCGCATCGCATCGGCCTCGCGCTCGCCAACGAGTTTTCGGACCATGTGACCGAACGGCACAATTATCTGTGGCTGGCGCACAGCAAGCTGCGGCAGGCGGCGCTCGGTCCGGAGCTGCTGGTCGGCGCCGCGCCCGATCATATCGAGGGGAGCAGCCGGATCGTGCGGGATGGCGCGACGATCTGGGAAAAGCCGTTCCTGTCGGGTGAGGCGAACATGTCGCACAGCTTGGGCAACTTGGAGCATCACCACTTCAAATATCCGCTGTTCCGGCGGCCGGGGGATATCCACGTCCATTTCTTTGGCACGGCGACGCTGTCGTTTTCGGACGGGGTGCGGACGGAAGAAGGCGATGTGTTCGAGATCGAAGCGGCGCCGTTCACGCTGCCGCTCAGGAACCGGCTGACGCGGGCGGCGGACGTGCCGGTGGCGGTGAGGGTTCTTTAGGCTTCGTCGTTCCGGCGGAGGTCGGGAGCCATTGTGTCGGGCGGTTTCGATGGAACCGCGACCGCCCCGTGTCAGTGGATCCCGGCTTTCGCCGGGATGACGGGTGGGGGCCATGCGCGTCACTCCCGTCGAGGCGGGATTCGGTTGGCGCTGTTGTTGCGGGTTTGTCGAGACGGAGGCGTGTTTGGATTCCCGCCTTTGCGGGAATGACGGGCAGGGCGGGCGCGCGTTCGAACTGTTTCATTGCCGTTCACCGTTTGTCACCCGCGCGCGCCAGAATTGCTCTCCGCCCTTCCTCTCTGTTCCAACTTTTTTCACCCACGCCGCCCGTTTGCTTCGAGCGCAGGTTCGAGCTTGTCGAGAACCGTAGTCGAGAAGGGGGTGCCCCGAGCGACCGGGTTCTCGACGGACGCTTCTCGACAAGCTCGAACCTGCTCGAACCGAACGGGGGGCGGCGTGGGGGGGGCCTACCCAAGCAACGGGGCGATCCGGTCGAGCAGCGGCAACTGGCTTTTCAGCATCATCGTCCGCGCTTCGGCGACCGGCATCCAGCGCGCGGCATCGACTTCGGGAAAGCTGCGGCGGCGGCCGCTGCGCGGGGGCCATTCCAGTTCGAACGTCATGCTGGTGATGGCATGGGTGTCGACATCCTGTTCGGCGGCGAAGGCCGATACCGATTTCCCGCCCGCCTGTCGCACCGTGCCCAGCGGCGCGAGCGGGGCGACGACCGCCACGCCCAGTTCCTCCGCGACCTCGCGGCGGGCGGCGTCCTCGACGGCTTCGTCCGGTTCGACATGGCCCTTGGGAATCTGCCACGCGCCGACCTGCCGCCGCGCCCAATAGGGACCGCCGGGATGGACGAGCAGCACCGCCGGGCTGGGCGTGCGACGATATAGCAGGATGCCCGCGCTATGCTGTGGCATGAAGCTGTCCCCGTTTTCATGGGCGATCGTGATCGTCGCCGCTTGTTGATGGAGAGACGCCGCCGACCCATGTTGCGTTCCCATGATGTCGCAACTTGACCTGTTCGCCCCCGAACCGGCCCTGACCGGACTGACCCATCGGCCGGGCGTGCTGCCGGCCGACGAACTGGTCGGTCTTGCCGATGCGATCGATGCCGCGCCGCTGACCCCGTTCCGGTTTCAGCAATGGACCGGCCTCAGGCTGACCGCTTCCTATGGCTGGCATTATGATTTCGAAGCGGGGCGGGTCGGACGGGCTGAGCCGATGCCCGACTGGCTGTTGGCGGTGCGCGACGTGGCGGCGGGCGTCGCGGGCGTGCCGCCCGACGCGCTCGTCCAGGCATTGCTGACCCGCTACGATCCGGGGGCGGGGATCGGCTGGCATCGCGACCGGCCGGTGTTCGAGCATGTCGTCGGCCTGTCGATCGGCGCGCCGGCGACGTTACGCTTTCGACGGCGGAACGCGGACGGGTTCGACCGGTTCGCGCAGGATCTGCGCGCGGGGGATGCGTATCATCTGACCGGTGCGGCGCGGTGGGATTGGGAACATGGCATCGCACCGATGGACGCGACGCGCTGGTCGATCACCTTTCGCAGCCTGACAGCGGGGTTCCGACAGGAGGTGGGCCTTGCGTGAGTTGAGCCTGCATGTGGTCGGCGCCGACTTCCCCAATAAGGGCGGCGGCAATCGCCGGTTCGAGATTTTGCTGTGCACACCGGGCGAGACGGTGGCGCTGGTGCCCGAACCGCGCAACCCGGTCGATCCGAATGCGGTGATGGTGCTGAGCGCGCGCGGGGTGCAGATCGGGTATCTCACCGCCGACCGGGCAGCTTGGATCGGGGCGATGCTGCGGCAGGGGCGTGAAGCGGCGGCGGTGTTCCAGCAGGCGACGCCAATGGGCGCGGCGATCCGGGTGGCGTTCGACGGGGCGGTGCCGACGTTACCGGCGGTTGTGGCGGCAGCGGCGGACCCGGAACCGGAGTTCTGGCCGGATGACGTTCCGCCCGACGATTAGGATTAGGGGCTGCGCCGAACCGAGGCGGACGCGCGCCCTCAATCCTCCATGATCTGGCTGTGCGTCCGCGTATCGCGCATCCGCAGGTACACGACCAGCGAAACGGCGATCATCGCCGTCACATACCAGTAGAAGCCGCGTTCGAAGCCCGCGTCCTTGAACTTCAGCGCGACGACCTCCGCCGTGCCGCCGAACAGGGTGTTGGCCAGCGCATAGGGCAGCGCCACGCCCAGCGCACGGATATGCGCCGGGAACAGCTCGGCCTTCACCACCGCGTTGATCGAGGTATAGCCGGTGACGATCACCAGCGCGCCCATCACCAGCAGCCCGGCGGTAATCGGATCGCGCGTCGTCTCGAGGGTGGAGAAGATCGGATAGGTGAACAGCACGCCTGCCAGGCCGAACGCGATCATCAATGGCTTGCGCCCGATCCGGTCGCTGAGCGCACCGGCGACCGGTTGCAGCAGCATGAAGACGAACAGCGTTACGCCGTTGATCTGGCTGGCGACTTCGCGGCTGAACCCGGACGTGTTGACCAGGAATTTCTGCATGTAGATTGAGTAAGCGTAGAAGGCGAGCGTGCCACCCGCCGTCAGCAGCATGACGACGGCGGTTTCCTTCGGATGCTGGGTCAGCAGCTCGAGAAAGCCCGATTTGGGCGCGCCCGCCGCCTTGGCATTGGTGAAGCTGTGGCTTTCGGCCAGGCCGCGCCGGATCCAGAACACGACCACCGCCAGCACCGCGCCGATGGCGAACGGAATGCGCCAGCCCCATGCGTCGAGCTGCCCTTCGCTCATCGTCGATTGCAGCACGAGCAGGACGAGGATCGCGAGCAGCTGTCCCGAAATCAGCGTGACATATTGGAAGGACGAGAAGAAGCCGCGCCGGTCCTTGCCCGCCATTTCCGACAGATAGGTCGCGCTGGCGCCATATTCGCCGCCGACCGACAGCCCCTGCATCAGCCGGGCGATCGTCAGCAGGATCGGGGCGGCGATGCCGATCGTTTCGAACCCTGGCGTCAACGCGATCATCAGCGATCCGGCGCACATCAGCGTGACCGAGATCGACAGCCCGGCCTTGCGCCCATGGCGGTCGGCATAGATGCCCATGATCCACGCGCCGATCGGCCGCATGATGAACCCGACCGCGAAGACCGCCGCGGTACCGAGCAGCTGTGCCGTCCGGTCGGTGCTGGGAAAGAAATGCGGCGCGAAATAGAGCGAGAAGGCCGCATAGACATACCAGTCGAACCACTCGACCAGGTTGCCGGTGGACCCACCGATGATCGCCTTGAGGCGGGCGGCGCGGTCGGGCGTGGCGGAGGCTGGACGGTTGTTCATGGCAAGGGGCTATCGCGTAGCGCCGGTCGCGCCAACCCCCGTGACGACTGGTAGCGGTACCTTGTCAGAAACTGCCCTGTACGCTGGCCCCCGCCGGAATGCCCGCAAATGGCAGCGTCGCCGCGCCGTCCCCCGTCAGCGCGAAGCGCAGCGTCCCGTCCTCGTTGATCGTCGCGTCCATCAGCGTCTTGCGCCGCTGATCGGCAGGAACCAGCCGCACGCGGGTCTGGGTACCGATATGCTCGGCGGTCAGCAGCATCGCCGGGGTCGGGGTGGCGACGTTGCCGGGCTTCGTCACGCAACTGCCCGGATCGATCGCGATGCGGCCATCGGCCATGGCCGATCCGGCGAAGGTCGACAGCACGGGCAGGTCGACCTGCCACGTCGAATCGCAGGCAAAGGGCAGGTTGGGCTGGAGCGCTGCCAGCAGCGACGCGTCGGCCGATCCGCTCACCCGGTCGAGCCGGACACCGCCGGGACGCAGCAGCGCCTGTCCGCCCAGATCGGTATCGGCGCCGGTCGCGGTCCAGTCGACCGCGAACCCCAGGCTGGTCAGGCTGCGGAGCGGTGCGAAATGCCATTCGAGGCGGCTGCCCCCCGCAATGCCGACTTCGCCGTTCCACACCGTGCCGCCCACGCCGCTGCGCCAGTCGGTATTGCCCGCGATCAGGCTGGCCGGCAGCGTCACGATCATCGCGACCGCGAACGAGGCTATGCCGAGTGCTGCGAAGCGGATACTACGCCGACGTGCCAGCAACCGGGAAGGACTCGACAATGCGATCGCGGCGCTCGACGCTTGGACTGGTGCGCGATGCGGTGCTGCTGTCGTCGGTGGCATCGGTCGCGTCCCCCCTGATGGCTGCGAAACGGAGCAAGCGCTCCGCCGCGTTGCTGGTTCCGCTGACCGGAGACCGCGCGGCGCTGGGCCTTAGCATACGCAATGCGGCGATGCTTGCCGAAAGCGACGTCGGCGCGCTGGCGGTGCTCGATACCGGCGGGACGGCGGCGGGGGCGGCGAACGCGGCGCGCGCGGCGGTGAAGCGCGGGGCGGCGCTGCTGCTGGGGCCGCTGTCGGCGGCGGAGACGCGGGCGGTGGCGGCGGCGGTCAGCGTGCCGGTCGTGGCACTCACCAACGACGCGGCGGCGCGTGGCGGGCCGGCATTCGTGTTCGGCATCACCCCGGCACAGGCGACGGCGGCGATCCTCGGCTATGCGCGCTCGCGCGGCGTGCGGCGGATCGTGGCGGTCGATGACGGCACGCCATGGTCGCAGGCATCAGTCGCGGCGGCGCGGGCGAGCGAGGCCGATCTTGGGCTGACCATCGTGCCGGTGACCGGCGCGACGATCCCGCCGGGGGTCGAGGGTGATGCGGCATTCGTGGCCGGTTCGGCGGTGGCGATCGCGCCGGTGCTCCGGAACCGGGGGATGCAGTTGCTGGCGACGATGCAGACGCTCGACTATCGCCCCGATGCGTTGACCGCGTTGGAAGGGGCGTGGATCGCCAGTCCCGATCCGGCGAAGTTCGCGAGCTTCGCGACCGCCTATGCCGCGCGCAACGGCGGTCGGCCCGGTGCGATCGCGGCGCTGGGCAACGACGCCGCGCTGATCGCCAAGGCGCTGCGCGACAGCGACCAGATGACGCGCGAGGGGGTGCTGCGCGAGGCCGGGTTCGACGGCGTGACCGGGCCGGTGCGCTTCCGGTCGGACGGCAGCTGCGCGCGCGACTTCGCGATCCTCGTCCCCACCAACGGCGTGTACGACAAGGTGGCGGAGAGCCGCGGGGCATGACCCGCGCGCGCGCCGGGGAAGGGGGCTTCACCCTGCTCGAACTGATGATCTCGCTGGGGCTGTTCGCGTTGATCGCGGTGGCGGGGCTGGCGCTGGTCGACAGCGTGATCGGCGTCGACGGGCGAACCGAGGCGCGGCTGGACCGGGTCGCCGACCTGCAGCGCGCGATGGTGGTGATCTCGTCCGACCTCGACCAGATCGCGCCGGGGCCGATGGGCGGCGACGCGGCGGGCGTCCGGTTCCGGCGGAGCGCGCCGGGCGTGGGCGGGCCGCCGATCGGGGTCGGGTACCGCGTCGCCGAGGGCAGTTGCAGCGGGTGGTCGACGGCCGCGCGCAGCTGGTGCTGGATCAGGTGAGCGCGGCGCGCTGGCGCTATTTCGATGGCGGGTGGCGTGACAGCTGGCCGCCCGCGCCCGACCGTTCGCTCGACTGGCCGCGCGCGGTGGTGGTGGAGTTGCAGGTCGGCGGGCCGGGCGGCGGCAATTTGCGGCGGGTCGTGACCCTGCCGATCGCGGCCAAGACGACATGACCGCGCGGGTGCCGGAGCGCGAGCAGGGCATGATCCTGGTTAATGTGCTGATGTTCGTGGCGATCGCCAGCGGGCTGGTCCTGCTGATGATCAACCGCGAGGAGGTGGCGCTCGACCGCTCGATCCGATCGCGGGAGGCGGCACGGGCGCTGGCGATCGTGCGCGGAGGCGAGCTTTCGGCGCTCTCCGCGCTGCAACGTGACGCGCGGGTGTCGCCGGAGGCCGACTATCCGGGTGAACCGTGGGGTGCGATCAGCGAGAACGGCATCGCGATCGAGGGCGGCCGCTTCGACCTGGCGATTGCCGATGCCGAGGGGCGCTTCAACGTCAATTCGGTCCGGCGCGAGCTGGACCCGATCCCGCAGCTGCTGTTCCTGCGCATCGCCAAGGCAGCGGGGATCGAGGAGGAAAAGGCGGTTGCGGCCATAGCGCTGATCCGCGAACGCGGGCCGGTGCAGGATTTGCGGCCGCTGGCGGTGTTCCTGCCGGGGAACCAAGCGCAGCTGCTGGCGCGGATGGTGACCGCGCTGCCGGGCGATACCGCGATCAACCTGAACGCGGCGACGCCCGAATTGATGGCGGTGCTGTTCGAACCGGACAAGGCGGCGCGGCTGATCGCGATCCGCAACCGGCAGGGCTATCTGTCGAAGGACGACCTGTCGCGTGAGGACGTGACGATGCCCGGCGGCACGCGGTTCAAGTCGGACCATTTCTGGGTCCGCACCCGCGCGACCATCGGCGGCACGGTGCAGCAGGGCGCGACGCTGATCCAGCGGGTGGAGCGCAAGGAGGGCGCGCAGAGCGTGCCGGTTGCGGTGCCGGTGGAGCGCTGGCGCAATGCGGCCATTCCGCCGGAAGTGCCTGATTTTGGAGGGTAATTCGGCCAAAGTTCACTAAGTTCACACTTGCCGCGCTTTTCGCGCGCGTTGCGTGTTTCGGTGATGCGGCGGTGTCAAAGAGCGGGGTTGGACGGCGGCCGGCGAGGATGGTCGCAGGCTCGGCGGTTGTGGGAAAGCGGGAACGGCTATCTACGGATGGTAAGCGGACGCCGTGCTCGCTACCTTGACTGGGCAGCGGTAGCACAACGGGAGAGTGCGCCAGCCTGAGCGCTGGGAGTATGTGTGGTTCAAGTCCCACCCGCTGCCAATGTCCGCATTTGCTGGTTAGCTGCCATTCGTCTTCATGCGGGACGCACACTTTTCGGCAGGCACTAACTCCAGCTTTTTGATTTTTACGAATATGAACTGAGCCCCTTCCCAGTTCTGCATAAACGTCGGTTGTCGGGGCGCCAGATATCCCCGACCAATGATGCGGAAGCATTTTGTTTGGTCGGGATGGTGAATGTAAGCGTCATTCACAGGCGTCAAATAAACCTGCTGCCAGTTTTCCTCTTTCAATTGGAAGCCCATATAATCAAGCCCGGATCGAGGGTCGGGTAAGAAACCGGGATACTCCCAATGCGCATTCAGATAGCCGCTGACCGTCTGCAACGTCTTTCCCTTTGCGGGGCTTCGGCTCGCCACCGGTGTCGCCATGGTCGTTACGATGGCGCAAAGCGGGAGACTGGTAATCTTCATCATTAAGGCAGGTTGGCATGACCCACTCATGTCCGCAATTGGGCGATAGCCGCCACCGCATCGCTCAATACCCGATCCACGCATTCTCGATATGGCGGGGCGGCGTCCTCGGCGCGAGAAGGATGACGTCGATCCGTATGTCGCAGCCCTCGGCATAGGTCGGGGCCAACAGCTCCGCCGCCGCCGCCACCCGCGCCAACCGACGCTCGTCGATGGCGTGGTCGAGGTCGGCGGCGGTGGCGCGGGTCTTTACCTCGACGAAGGCGACGATGTTCCCGCGACGGGCGATCAGGTCGACTTCGCCGGCTTTCGTCCGCACGCGGCGCCCGAGGATGCGCCAGCCTTTGAGGCGCAGCCACCAGCCGGCGATGCGTTCGCCCCGGCGGCCGGCATCGTCGGCGGCGATGCGCGAGGCGCGCGAGCGGGGGCGGGGTGGGCGGGCGAGCATGGCACTGTGTGCCGCGCGCCCGACCGCGCGGCAAGTCAGCGCATCAGGCCGGCGGTACGCAGCGCCTGTTCGATCGTCGCCTGCACTCCGGTCGGTGCCGGGGCGGCGGGGGCCGGGCGGGCGGGCGGCGATGCGTCGGCGTCGATCGCAGGGGCGACCAACCCCCAGCCGCGCGCGATCTCCAGCGTGCTGGACAGGCCGACATCGAGCATGAACGGTCCCGCCGCGCCGATGCCGCTCGACGGATCGACCGGCACGCCGTGGCCCATGCCGGCGATGCGCCATTCCTCGACCAGCGCATGACCCTGTGCATCGCACCATGCGCGGTGCGACCAGTTCGGACCTTGGCCGCGCTGCTGCGGTTCGGCGGGCAGGGCGTGGACATCGCGCCATTGGTGGACCAGCGCGTCGCTGTTGGCGAGGACGACGGTCGCATCGGCGGTGCCGTGCCAGATGGCGATGCGCGGGCTGACCGGGGTGGGGGGGATGGCGAGCGCGTCGGTGGCGGCGGCGCCGCGCATCCGCTCCAGCGCGGCGCGGACGCCGATCGCGGTACCATAGGGCAGGCCGCCGATGATCGCACCGGCGGCGAATTTCTCGGGCCAGGTCGCCAGCATCACCGCGGTCATCGCGCCGCCCGCCGAAAGACCGGTGACGAACACACGCGCCGGATCGATGGCATGGGCCGCCACGACGTGATCGATCATCGCCGCGATCGATTCCGCTTCGCCGCCGTGCCGGGCGATGTCGGCGGCCTCGAACCAGTTGAAGCACAGATTGGCATTGTTCGCGCGGCGCTGTTCGGGGAACAGCACGGCGAACCCCTCGCGGTCGGCCAGCGTGGACCAGCCGGTGCCGTGGTCATAGCCCGCTGCATCCTGCGTACAGCCGTGCAGCGCCACGACCAGCGCAGCGCCGGGCCGCAGGTTGTCGGGAATATGGACCCGCACGCGAAGGTTGCCGGGGTCGGGCGCGAAGCCGGTAATGTCGTGCAGCCGGTCGGGCACCGGCGCCGGCACGCCACCCCGCATCCGTGACAGGTTCGCGATCGTCGTAGGGATCGATGCCATGATTCCGGGTCCTTCCTCGCGGTATCGATCGATACCATGCGGGGAATATGGCGGCTATGCTGCATTGCACAATAGCGGGAACGCACAAAGCCGAGCCGGAGCGTTCAATGCCACGGCGTCAAATTGCTTCAAATCATGGGGAATGCCGATCCGGCAATCGTCCAATGGTCGGGGAGAGAGGATTCGAACCTCCGGCCCCTGCCTCCCGAAGGCAGTGCTCTACCAGGCTGAGCTACTCCCCGACGGAGTATCGACCGGGCCGTTTCGGGCCATGCCGTTGCTTGGAGGCGCGCCTATAGCGGGCGGTTTCGGGGTCCGCAAGCGGGATTCGTATGCCCGCCTGTTTGGCTTTGGCGGGGAAGCTGCTAGGGGCGCTTGCATCCTACTCTTTCCGAATGTGTGACCGTGGCCACTCCGCTCGACAAACTGCGCAATTTCTCGATCATCGCCCATATCGACCATGGCAAGTCGACGCTGGCCGACCGGCTGATCCAGCGTACCGGCGGCCTCGCCGAGCGCGAGATGTCGGCGCAGGTGCTCGACAACATGGATATCGAGAAGGAACGCGGCATCACCATCAAGGCGCAGACCGTGCGCCTGGAATGGAAGGGCCATGTCCTGAACCTGATGGACACGCCGGGGCATGTCGACTTCGCCTATGAAGTGTCGCGCAGCCTTGCGGCGTGCGAGGGCGCGCTGCTGGTGGTCGATGCGGCGCAGGGGGTCGAGGCGCAGACGCTGGCCAACGTCTATCAATCGATCGAGCATGACCATGAGATCATCCCGGTCATCAACAAGATCGATCTGCCCGCCGCCGAACCGGAACGGGTGAAGACCGAGATCGAGGATTTGATCGGCCTCGACACCGCCCATGCCGTGCTTGCCTCGGCAAAGGCGGGGATCGGGATCGATGAGATCCTCGACGCGATCGTCGAGCATATCCCGGCGCCCAAGGGCGATGCGGCCGCGCCGCTGAAGGCGATGCTGGTCGACAGCTGGTACGACCCGTATCTGGGCGTCGTCATCCTGATCCGGGTGATCGACGGATCGATCCGCAAGGGCCAGCAGATCAAGTTCATGAATGCCGACACCACGCATCTGGTCGACCGGGTCGGGGCGTTCCGGCCGAAGATCGAGCAGCTGCCCGACCTGGGCCCCGGCGAGATCGGCTTCATCACCGCGCAGATCAAGGAAGTGGCGCAGACGATGGTCGGCGACACGATCACCGATGCCAAGCGCCCGACCGCCGAACCGCTGCCCGGGTTCAAGGAAGTGCAGTCGGTGGTGTTCTGCGGCCTGTTCCCGGTCGATGCCGCCGATTTCGACAAGCTGCGCGAATCGATCAGCAAGCTGCGGTTGAACGATGCGAGCTTTACGTTCGAGATGGAAAGCTCGGCGGCGCTGGGCTTCGGATTCCGCTGCGGGTTCCTGGGGCTGCTGCATCTGGAGATCATCCAGGAGCGGCTGACGCGCGAATATGACCTCGACCTCATCACGACGGCGCCGTCGGTGGTGTACCAGATCGAGCTGACCCATCCCGATCCGGCCGGCGTCACGCAGATCGACCTGCACAACCCGGCCGACATGCCCGACGTCAACAAGATCAAGACGATCAGCGAGCCGTGGATCCAGGCGACGATCTATGTCCCCGACGAATATCTGGGCGGCATATTGAAGCTGTGCCAGGACCGCCGCGGCATCCAGATGAACCTGACCTATGTCGGCGGGCGCGCGCAGGCGGTGTACGAATTGCCGCTGAACGAAGTGGTGTTCGATTTTTATGACCGGCTGAAGTCGCTGTCGAAGGGCTATGCCAGCTTTGATTACGAACAGATCGGCTATCGCGAGGGCGACCTCGTGAAGATGAGCATCCTGGTGAACGAGGAGCCGGTCGACGCGTTGTCGATGATCGTCCACCGCGGCACCGCCGAGACGCGCGGGCGCGGCATGGTGGAGCGGTTGAAGGAACTGATCCCGCGCCACCTGTTCAAGATTCCGATCCAGGCGGCGATCGGCGGCAAGGTGATCGCGCGCGAGACGATCAGCGCGATGCGCAAGGACGTGACCGCCAAATGCTATGGCGGCGACGCCAGCCGCAAGCGCAAACTGCTGGACAAGCAGAAAAAGGGCAAGGCGA